>DASTXH010000003.1:0-40950 GCA_035758575.1 Saccharimonadales bacterium (SeqCode) | reverse complement strand
CGCCTCAAACATCCCGAGCTGCCGAAGGAAGTTGTACAAAACACTAACAATTGCGCCAGGGATGCTCCGCATGGCCAGCTCAGCTGCAAATGCAGTGATAATTGGACATCCAGCAATAAACCACCAGTGCACTGGTGGTTATACGGGCATGTGGAATGTTCCCGGCGCACCTGTTGGTGGAACTGACAACTTCCTTCGGCGCCTCGACTTGTTTGAGGCGCCAAGCCGCCGAGTTGTCGAGGCGGTTGTCAGGCTTCACAACTGGTGCCCAAGGACGGGGGAGCTCGGCCTAGGCCTTTTGGTTATCTCACACCCCAAGCTGACAGGCAGCTTGGGGACCCCGATCTTTTGGGCTATGCCAAAAGTAACACGCTGTGCCTGGCGGCACAGCGGAACATGCGGTTGGTACCTACTAGTAGCAAAAGGAGGTGGTCGGTTCCTGGCAGCAGGAACAAGGCCGCCGCAGGTAGGGGCAAGATTGAAGGTGATCAGGGGGATGGGAGCGCTAAAACCGTTCGGGCTTATACCACTCAGGCGCCTTCTTGAGCCATTCCTCCAACTGACGCTCGGTAAGTAGCCCTGCCTGTGCGCCGACCGCCTGGCAGACACTCATAGAGTTGATAGGCGCCCACTGTAGTGCGGCCTCTATCGGGTTACCCACTGCCAACGCCGCCACGAAGGTAGAGGCAAAGGCATCGCCCGCGCCTGTACGGTCTACCGGAGGCTTAGGGTCGGGATATAGTGGCATCTTAAAACGGTTTGGACCATCGGAGGCGTAGGCGCCTGCCGGACCATCGGTCACTACTACAATCTTGGGGCCCAATGCATGCAAATGGTTGATAAGATCATGCACATCCGCGTGATTGCCGCCACCCACGGTCACCGCTTCTTCACGGTTCAGCACCAGCACCTCTGTTCGTTGGTAAATACGCTTCAGCCGCTCAGCACCCGCTTCCATCTGGAAAGTACCGGGTTGGAACGCAAGCTTCACGTCGGGGTTAGCCTCCAGCCAGTCGGCGACTGCATCGTGGAACGGGATAGACTTCTTGCTTGCGGAGCTGAAGTACACCCAGCGGGGCTTTTCATGTTCGGTAATATGCGGCCAGTGATAGGCATAATCTTCATGCTTAATGAGAATGGTGCGCTCTTCCTTGTACCACAACACATAATGGTAGTTGCTCAGCTTACCCGGATTTACGCGCACAAAGCGATGGTCGACGCCGTTCTTTACGAGCGAAGCAATCATATCGCGGCCCTCTTGGTCGCCGCCGACGTTGGTAACAAACGACGTTTTTAGGCCCAGGCGTGCGCAGGCAACTGCGCCATTGGCAGCATTGCCCACGCCCTCGATTACCTCTGCATGGTCGAAGGGCAGTTTTGTGCCGAACTCCATGGCCAAAATCTTCTTGCCATGCTCATCGGTATAGGTGAACGCCTGATCGTCGAACAGTTTGATGAATGCGTCAGTGACGATGTCGCCCACGCTGAGAATATCGAAATGTGTCATGCTAGCTGCCCACCTTAATCATTACCATTATCTTGGCATAAATAAGCCGCATATTGCAACCTTTAGACGGCCATTTTACCGGCGGAGTTGAAGTCGTCTATCTTGCTCTCTACCACTGTCTGCACCGCCGCGACAACTTCTTTGGTGATGAGCTTGGACACCGAATATTCATCGGGGTTTTCGCGCAGTACTTTTTCAAGCGTTTCACGGTAAGCAATACGCATGTCGGAGTTGATGTTTACTTTGGTTACGCCAATTTGTACGGCGCTTTTAAAGTAGTGACCCGGCGTGCCGCTGCCACCATGCAGGCTGATGTTACAGGCAAGCGCGTCGCGGATGCGTTGCAGCAGCTCCAAATCCAGCACCTTGGGCACTGGATACTTGCCGTGCAGGTTGCCGATAGCAGCGGCGAAGGTGTCTATGCCCGTGGCATCCACAAATGTTTTGGCGCCTTCAGGCGTACTAAACGTCTTTTTGATGGTGTCATAGTCGATAGCTTCTTTGTGCAGGTTGCTGGAACCGCCGAAATAATGCGGCTCGCTCTCGACGAGCGCCCCGGTGAATTGAGCGTACGCGACCACCTCTTTGGTGGCGGCTATGATTTCCTCGTCGGTCGCATCGTGGTTGGCCTGGGAAACGTCGATATGAATAAATTCAAAGCCTGCATCTATACCTTTTTTGGCCGCTTCGACTGATGGCGAGTGATCCAGGTTGATATACATTTCCACGCCATACTCAGCACGAAAATTGTCTACCATGTCACGCACGTTCAATAGGCCGATGTCGTCCACCTCTCCCTGGCTTACTTCCACGAGTACTGGCGCGTGCTTGGCAGCCGCCGCCCGTGCTACCGCCCGCAAAGTAGGTTGATCGTCCAGATTGAAGGCGCCAAAAGCCCAATGCTCTGCCCTGGCTTGATTCATACGCTCCCGGGCTCGCTGGCAGTTGGCGCGGATTTGCAGCAGACTTAATGGCATAGAATTACCCCTTTCTTCATGCTTAAGTATAAAAGCTTACAGCCTAGATTTCCAGAAGCGTTTTACTGGAGGCTATGGAGCAGACAAGTGGCATCTTGATCGTCGAAGACATACCGTTCGCGCGTACACTGGCGGCGCAGAAACTCCGCGAAAGCGGTCTTACAAACCTAGCCTACGCCGCTACGCTTGATGAGGCGGTTGCAGCCGTGTCCAGTACGCCCGACCAGCCCCAGTTTAAACGAATCGTGCTGGACGCCCACTTTCCGCTGTCGCTTACCGATCCAAGAGATCTCCCGAACGGCGGCTGCGCCAAGCGATTCATCGAACACGTTGGCACGCTAGGCGATAGCCTTGGCCGCTTTGCTATCTTTGGCTATTCGAGCGACCCCATGAGTAAATACGGCATCACCGACGAATGGATTGAAGCAGTTGCCCCTAACGTTGTCTTCTTTGATGCCACAAAACAGCATACACAGTGGCTACCGGGATTAGCGAAAACGGTCGTATTACGCTAGGCTGCTAGTGCACGCCAAGCAACTGGCGGGCGGCGGCCTGGATATGGGCAGCATCGAGGCCGAAAAATTCTATCAGCTCGTCTGGTTCACCGGATTCACCAAAGCGATCCTGCATGCCGATGAATCGCATGGGCGCCGGATAGTGCTCCGCTAACAGCTCAGCGATGGCGCCGCCCAGACCGCCGTGCATCTGCGCTTCTTCGGCAGTCACGACATGCTTGGTTTTGCGCACACTTTTGAGGATGGTTTCAGCATCGAGCGGCTTGATGGTGGGCACATGCACGACCTCGGCGTCAATGCCTTCTTTGTACAGCTTTTCTGCCGCCACTAACGCCTGGTATGTCATGGTGCCGGTGGCAATAAGTGTTACATCCTCGCCCGGAACCAGCACATACGCCTTGCCTATCTCAAACGGCGTATCGGCCGTCGTGATAATTGGCGTACCCTCGCGCGCCAGCCGTATATAGTTCGGCCGCGGATCGCGAGCCATGGCCAGCGTAGCCTTTTCGGCTTCCACGCTGTCGCATGGGGCGATCACTACCATGTTTGGCAGTACGCGCATCAGCGCAATGTCTTCCAGCATCTGGTGGGTTGCACCGTCCGGCCCTACGCTAACACCAGCATGTGAACCCACGATTTTTACCGGGCGGTCGTTCAAACAAATAGTAGTACGGATCTGCTCCCAGTTGCGCCCGGGGCTGAACGCCGCGTACGAGCTCACGAATGGTATCTTACCCATAGCCGCCAGGCCTGCGCCTACCGTTACCAGGTCTTGCTCGCCTATGCCCATCTCGATAAACCTGTCGGGGAAAGCTTCGGCAAAGGCGTTCATCTTCGTGGAGTCAGTGAGGTCGGCACAGGCAGCCACTACACGCGCGTCTACTTCTCCAGCTTTTTTGAGCCCGCGGCCAAAGCCCGCGCGGATAGGCTCGCGCTGCACCTCGCCCTTCAGATCAACTAAATGCATTGGGTTATTCATGTTCGCTCCTGATTTTGCCGCCGAGTGTGCGCAGTTCATGCAGTGCCTGCTTTGCCTGGTCATGGTTTGGCGGCATGCCGTGCCAGTGGAAGTCGTACTCCATAAAGTCCACACCTTTGCCAGGCACCGTAACCGCTATAATCATAACTGGCTTTTCGGTGATGGCGCGCGCCATAGCGCAGGCATCAATGAATGCCTCGATGTTATTGCCGTCTACTTCTATAACGAACCAGCCGAAGGCTTCCCACTTGGCCTTCAGGTCTTCCAAGGGCATCACCGTTTCTGTCGGGCCGTCTATCTGGATATTATTGCGGTCGGTGATGGCAATAAGATTACTCAGCTTGTACTTGCTGGCCAGCATAGCCGCTTCCCACACGTTGCCCTCGTCCTGCTCACCGTCGCCCATCACCACGTATACCCAACGATGCTTTACCTTGTCCATTTTCAGTGCCAATGCCATACCGCTTGCCTGGCTCAGGCCGGAACCGAGCGGGCCGCTCGTGGTCTCCATGCCGGGCAGGCGTGTACGTTCCGGGTGGCCCTGCAGACGCGTGCCGAGCTTGCGCAGCGTCAGCAATTCCTTCTTGTCAAAGTAACCCGCTTCGGCCATGGTAGCATAGCGTACCGGCACGCAGTGGCCGTTGCTGAGGATAAGGATGTCGCGTTCGTCCCAATCGGGATTTTTGGGGTCGTTTTTCAGAATCTCAAAATACAGCGCCGTAAAAATATCAGCCAGGCCCAACGGTCCGGCACTGTGCCCACTGCCGGCATGTTCCAGCATACGGATAATATCCTGGCGGATGGTATTGGCTTTTTCCTCCAGGGCTGCTATGGATAATTTTTGCTGCATAATCCCTCCGCTACTCATCGTACCAATGTTCCTAGGGCGGCGTACGCTTGCGCTGGATCAACTGCGTGCTGGATGAATCCGCCCACATTCAACACATCTACCCCACCTGCCGCAAGCTCGGCTGCATTCGTGGCGGTAACGCCGCCGTCCCAGCCGATTTCAAGGCTGGGCCTCAGTTCGCGGAGTTGTCGCACCTTCACCAGTAATCGCGTATCAGCGCTTCCTCCAAAATGCCCGAGATGACCCGAAAAGATCAGCACATGGTCGATCATATCAATGACCGGTGCAATAGTAGCCACCGGAGTCTGCGGCAACAATGCCACACCTACTTCTATACCATGGCGGTGCATATATTCGGCAAACGGCGCAAAGTTGCCATCTGCTTCGGCGTGCAAGATAACCATGCGCGGCGCTAGGCTGACAAACGCGCCCGCGTGTACCATTGGTTTCTGGTACATCACGTGCAGATCAACCGGTATGTTTGCCGGCCAATAAATCTGATCGAGCGCCAGGCTGCGCGGGGCAGCGAACACACCGTCCATTACATCGATATGCAGGCGCTTTGCAAAGGGCAACACCCGCTTCATCTGCATACGGAAACTATCTGGCTCTTCGGCTAATATAGTAGGACAGATATCGGTGTTCATACTAACTCGTCTAGTTTTTGTATCCGGCGCTTGAATCTGGCGGCCCCCGCGAACGAAGTATGCAACCACGCCGTAACAATCGGCTCAATCTGCGCCAGCGTTAGATAGCGTGACGGCAGGCACAATATATTGCTGTCATCATCATTCCGGGCGGCGTGCGC
This sequence comes from Saccharimonadales bacterium (SeqCode), assembly GCA_035758575.1. Classification (GTDB taxonomy): domain Bacteria; phylum Patescibacteriota; class Saccharimonadia; order Saccharimonadales; family UBA4665; genus JANWHZ01. The sequence goes on along the minus strand of DASTXH010000003.1, from coordinate 35,314 downwards.
CTCTTCTACGCTCCAGCACAAACTAGCACGCATGCCAGGGAAACGATTCGCCGCCATACACATACCCTGCCCGCTGCCGCATATAAGAATGCCGCGCGAAGTCGGGTCGGCATCGCCTTTCAGTAGCGACACCACGCGGCCGGCAAACTCAGGAAAGTCATCACCTGGATCCAGCTGCGTATTGCCGCCGTCTACTACGGTGTAGCCGCCGTCACGCAGATACTGCATGAGCTGGCGCTTGAAATCGAATCCGTTGTGGTCTGCACCTATATAGATAGTCACGATTTCGCCCCCTATCCTACTCGTGGCCGTGTGTCTCTTGCTGGTGAAGGTACCGTCCGGCGTCTGCCGTCACCTCTACAAGGCGATTTGAGTAACCCCACTCGTTGTCGTACCAGGCGACTACCTTCAGCATGTTACCGCCCACGACTGCCGTAAGGTTCAGATCCACGATGGCTGAATGTGCGTTGCCAATAAAGTCGCTGCTTACCAGTTCCTCTTCAGTGATATCTAGAATGCCCTGGTAGTACGGCTCCTTTGCCGCCTTCTTGAAGGCCTCGTTGACCTCTTCTACGCTAACCGCGCGCTTGGTGATGATAACGAAGTCACTCAGGCTCACTACCGGGGTAGGCACGCGCACGCTCAGGCCGCCAAAGATACCAGCCAGCGCTGGCAGCGCCTTAGCCGCAGCGACTGACGCGCCCGTAGTGGTGGGTACGATATTCTCGGCTGCGTTGCGGGCTTCGCGCAGGTCTTTAGCCGGCGCATCCTGCAACTTTTGACTGGCAGTATAGCTGTGTACCGTGGTCATCATAGCCTTCTCGATGCCGAAATTGCTCTCAATCACCGCGGCTACCGGCGTGATGCAGTTAGTGGTGCAGGAAGCGTTGCTGATAATATCCGTCGATTTCTCTAGCTTAGCGTCATTTACGCCGAGCACGATGGTGTCGGCGCTATCGGCACTCTTGCCCTTTACTGGTGCGCTGATAACCACCCGGCGAGCGCCGGCCGTGATGTGCGCGCGGGCAGCATCTGGGTCTACAAAGAAGCCCGTGGACTCTATGACCACATCGATATTCAGGTCTTTCCAGGGCAAAGCGGCCGGATCTTTTTGAGCCAGCACCATAATCTTTTTGTTATCGACGATGATATTCTGGTCGTCGTGACCTACGTCGTGACCGTATGTGCCGTAGTTACTGTCGTGCTTTAGCAGATGCGCCAGCGTCTTGGTATCGGTGATGTCGTTGATGGCAACGATTTCGCAATCGGTGCGGTCAAAGGCTATCTTAAAGGCATTGCGGCCGATACGGCCGAACCCGTTAATGGCTATGCGTGTTTTCATGTCGTGTGCACCCCCATGGATTGTTAGCAGTCTATGCCACCCATTGTAGAGCGACATGCTTACGCTTTCAACAGTTGTCCGCAGGAATACCGCGTGAAGCTATCACCGATCAACTGTTTTGCCCGTATATTCAGGCAGGCGCATCAGGGAATCCAAGGTGGGCGCTGCGTCAAACAGATGGCGCGACTCGCCTACATAGCTTCCCCTGGTTTGCGCCATGGTGCGCGCCGTATCGTAGGACTCAAGTGATACCGAAATTCTTTCGCCAGCATCCATATGTGGCTGGCCGCGCCCTACGACTCTCCAGGCAAGATACACATGTACAAACCATTCAATCTTCACTTGAGGCTGTTGCACGTCCAGCAGCTTCCACTGCGCAAAACTATAGCCCGATTCCTCACGCATCTCGCGTTGCGCGGCAGCCAATATGTCTTCCCCATCATCAACACGGCCGCCGGGAAACGAACGGTATAGGCCGCGGTGCGGCTGGTCGTCTTCTAAAACAACCATCTTGTCATCGACTATGCCGATGATTATTACGGTATCAGGCCGCTTCAGCATCTCGAACGCGGCAACCGAGCCGTCGAATAACGGCTGCGGCCACTGGTACACGTCGAATATTTCGCCCCGAAAGACACACTCGGCGGAATCGGGGATAAGAATAGCATCGTCCGGGACGAGCTTTTTCATGGGATGCTTAGGCCTGTTTTTTGAAGCGCTCGATGCACTCGCCGGTGATCTTCTTAGCCTCTTCGGAGTCGCCCCAGCCTAATACTTTCGTAGTGCCCGGCTTCTTGAGGTCCTTGTAGTGGTTGAAGTGGAACTCTACCTTTTGCTTCCAGCGTTCGCCCAGGTCATCAAGTGTTTTGATGCTGTCGCCGGTATTGCGATCGTCTTCAGGTACGACTACGATCTTGTAATCCATTTCGCCGTCGTCTTCGAAGTTCATGATACCCACGATGCGCGCCTTCAGCCACACGCCGGTTGGGATTGGCTCGTTGCAAACCACCAGAGTATCCAGCTCGTCACCATCTTCGTCCAATGTCTGGGGGATAAAGCCGTAGTTGCATGGCTTGGCAAAGATTGCTGGCTCTACGCGGTCGATCATAAAAGCCGCGCGCTTACGGTCCCACTCAATCTTCAGGTGTGAACCTTCAGAAATCTCTACAACCGTGTTTACAATACCCTGCAGCCAATCACCCGGATCAAGCACTATATTAAAATCAGCCATACGTATTATCTCCCTTGTCTTTGCAAACTATATGTATACACAATAATAAAAAGAGCCGGCAAAGTCTATATCCTTGCCGGACTCTCGAGCACTAAGTGCATCTATGTAGATTTATGAATTTAGCTTAGCCACAGCATCTGCGCTCTGCTCCTCTATAGGGCTCAGATAGACACCCCCATCATCAGGATATAGTCCTTCCGGTGTTTGATTTAGCTGCTCTTGCTCCTCTTGGCGCCAGGCCCATTCTGCATCACTACCCGCCAAATTGATGGTTTCCGACATACGCCCTCCGTATTGTTAAGCGAAAACATGTCGGCCGACGATAGGGACAAAATTGCTCTCTATCTATCCCTAGTTTAAGTGCTTTTTGTATGGATAGACAAGCAACGTGATAAAAAATATCACATCATCTTATAAGGGTTGTCCCGTATCGGGATCTAGATTGTTGCGTAAGCAATAGTCGAGCCTGAGATTTTCGTCCTCGGCTGCGTGTGATCCTTGCATTTCATCTTCGCCTAGCGCTTCCACGAGCATTTCGGGCAACCCGTCGAGCTCTTCAGATGGAAAGTTACTGATCCAACCTTCATATGCCATATGATATTTCATCCTTTTATGTATCAATATAATACCAAGTAGATTCTTACTAGCGAACTAACTTTCTACGCTGCTACAATAAGTTCATTATGCAAGCTATACTCGATCGCATACACCAAGAGTCGCCCACCACTGCTACCTTCTGGTTTCGGCCGGAGAAATCGCTGCGGTACACTGCTGGGCAGTTCGTCGAAATCACACTGAAGCACGAAAACCCCGATGACCGGGGCGAAAAACGGTGGTTTACGCTCAGCTCGGCAGCAGGGCATGAACTCGTAAGTATCACGACCCGCTACGCTGGTGACGACCGTAGCAGCTCATTCAAAAAAGCGCTATTCGGCCTGAAGCCCGGCGCCGAACTGGCCATCAGCGAGCCGATGGGCGATTTTGTATTGCCAAAGGATACTTCCACGCCGCTTATCTTTGTGGCTGGCGGTATTGGGCTGACGCCATTCCATAGCATGTTCTTGCACCTTGCCGAAATGCATGAACAGCGCAATATTCAATTCCTGTACAGCGTGCACAGCGAAGAAGACATTATCTTCCAAGAGGCATTCGAAGCAGCCGACGTACATGCTACCATCATCGTCGAAAACCCGTCAGACGCATGGGGCGGCGAACGTGGACGGATTACACCAGAGATAATTCTAGGTCTTACCGAACCCTCCAGCGAGAGCCTGATATACGTATCGGGTCCTGAGCCAATGATCGAGGCGCTGGCACACGGGTTGCATGTAGCCGGTATACCCAAACGCCGGCTAGTTACCGATTTCTTCCCTGGCTATACGACCATATAAGAAAAGAGCGGAGTGACCGCTCTTTTCTTTCGTGAAAAATCGTGAAAAGCCTAACTTTGCTTTGGGGCGTGGATGTCGTTGGCCGACTCCAACTTGCCCTCCAGGAACTCGCGGATGGTCAGCGCCGCCGTAGCGCCTTCGCCGGTGGCCGTAGCCACCTGCATGGTTGCGCCGGAGCGGATATCGCCGGCTGCAAATACACCCTTCATAGAAGTCTGGAGATGGTCGTCTGTAGTGACGAAGCCTACGGTGTCGAGTGAGATATTTGAAGCCTTCAGAAAATCATTATTAGGTTGCAACCCCACAAACACAAATACGCCATCTGTCGGGAATTCTACTTTCTTGTTGGCCGTTTTGTCAGTACCGACAACCTTCACCACGGCGTTGTTCTCACCCACAATCTCGTCGGTAGTGGTATGCAGGTGCACGGTAATCTTACCGGCCTGCACGGCCTGATCCAGTTTGTGCTGTAATACTTCTGACGCCTTGAGGTCACTGCGGACAAGCAAGTCTATATGGGATGCAAAACGGGTCAGGAACAGTGCTTCCTGCACACCGGAGTTACCACCACCCACCACTACCAAGCGCTTGCCCTTGTAAAAAGCACCGTCGCAGGTAGCGCAATAGTGCACGCCGCGGGCGTAATACTCTTCTTCGCCCGGCGCACCGATTTTCTTATAGCCGCTCCCAGTGGCTACCAATACGGCACGCGCCAGGATGTCGCCGCTGGTGGTTTCGAGCCGGCGGTATTCACCTTCGTCCGTAATTTTCATTACCTCGCCCAGCTCTATCTGTGCACCGAAACGTTCAGCCTGCTTACGCATGTTCTCTGCAAGGGTGAGGCCGGGGATGCCGTCAGGAAAACCGGGATAGTTGTCTACCATGTCGGTGGTGGCTATCAGGCCACCTACCACGCCCCGCTCAAAAATCAGAGTATCGATGTCTTCGCGGGTCATATACATGGCTGCAGTGAGCCCGGCGGGGCCGCCGCCCACCACAACAACGTCATGCCTTGCCTTCTCGGCTGCATGTTGCACGCCCAGCCACTCCATCAGCGCTACGCTGGATGGATTCTGAATCATCTCGCTGCCGCGTACCAGTACGGGTATCTCGTCCTTGCCGCCGCTGGCCGCCATCATGCGCTGATGTACATCGGGGTTATCGGTATCTTCGTAGGTATAGGCTATCTTGTGAGCGTCCAGGATATCGCGCGCGCGATGGCAGTCGGCGCACCAATCGGCACCATACAGCGTAATAGATTCTTGTGTGTCCATAATAGGCATTGTACCAGTTACGCTACGGCCGGAGCGAGCTTCGCCAGGTTATAGCCGATGACCACTTCCATGCTGTCGTCATGCTTGGTAATTACGGTAACAGGCACCGTCATGGCACCCGAAAGCTTGAACGCCTCAGCCTGGCGCTCGGGGTGCTGGTCGATATTCACTTCTTCGTAGGCATGGCCTTTGACGCCCAGGTATTTCTTGACCATACCACAATAGGCACAGGTATTGCGCGTAAAAATGGTAATATTTTTGACCATAAACCCCTCCTCCAGCGGTTTTGTACCGTGTTTGTTTACCCTCGCACGTTTGTATATTTAGTATAGATAGCGTAAGCGGAATAATCAAGCACGCTACATATTGTGCTTTTTACCGCAAATAACCAGATCTGTTACTTCTGGATACGAAGGAGCTTCACCACGAACACGAGGTCGGAATTTGCAGGAATTGAGGGGCTTGGCGATTGACTACCGTAGGCGAGCGCCGCAGGAATGACCAGACGGCGTGTACCGCCAACTTTGGTGCCGATAAGCCCTTGGTCCCATCCCTGGATCACCTGACCCTGGCCGACCAAAAACGCGAGACCGCTGGTATTACTGAAGTTGTCGTCGAACCGCTGGCCGTTTGCCGCCAGTGTGCCATAATATTTCACCACCAAGCAATCACCCGCCTTGGCCGCAGCACCGGTGCCGGGCGTGAGGTCAGTTGTCTGCAAGCCAGATACGGTGCCGGTTGGGATATACGGCGTGGGCGCCGGAATGGTCTGCTCGGTTTGTTTATCGGTGCAGGCCGCCTGGGCTGCGGTGGCCGCCGCATTTGCAGCTGCCTGCTGGGAGGCGTTTTTATTATCAATAACCTGTTGGATAATCACGGCACCGCTAAGCGCCACAGCCGAAACCGCCGCTACAATTACGCCTACCCAAGCAAATACTCGTTCTCGTGTTGCGGTCATATCGCTCCTTATACCACCTCTGTTATTGCCGTAGGAAAGCCATGCACTATACAGTGCAGCAGCGTCTTTTGCAGCCGCGCGGACACAAACGGCACCTCTGCCAGCTTGGCCGTAGGCAACCACATCGGCTCATAAGTATTTTTACCGGCAGCGCCGATGACAGCCTCGTCGGACGACGGGTCAAGCTTTGGCTCGCCGCTTACATAATCTACAAGATAGATATACTGCACGCCGTACGGTTCGCGGGCCTGTTCTATAAACACCGGGCGCGCCATGCCCAATGCCAGGCCCGTCTCCTCGTGCATCTCGCGCGCCAGCGCCTGGTCGGTTGTTTCGCCCAGGTCTACACCGCCGCCGGGCAGCGTGTAATACTCTTTGCCAAACTTGTTGCGCTTGATAACAAGCAGATTATTGTCTTTGAAGATGATGGCACGGACAGCTTTTTTCATGTTTCTAGTATACGAGGTTGCGGGCCATCTAGCCAGCTATCTCGTACTCCTTCAACTTCTTCTTGCTGGCTTCTGTGCCGCCCTGCTGCAACTTCAGGAGCTGCGCATAAATGCCGCCGGAACGCGCCAACTCGTGCGGCGTGCCGGTCTCGTCGACACGGCCGTTCCTCAGCGTAATGATTTGGTCCACGCTTTGGATAGTGCTAAGGCGGTGCGCGATAATCAGCGTGGTACGGCCTTTCATCAGGCGCTCCAGCGCCTCTTGCACCATATGCTCACTCTTGCTATCCAGACTGGAGGTTGCTTCGTCCAAGATAAGTATCGGCGCGTCTTTTAGTAGTGCGCGGGCAATAGCAATACGCTGCTTTTGCCCGCCCGACAGCTTCAGCCCACGTTCGCCGATTTCGGTGTCGTAGCCTTTTTCAAATTTTTCAATGAATTCGTGAGCATTTGCCGCTTTCGCTGCCGCCATGACGGCTTCAATGCCTGCCTTGGGGTTGGCATACGAGATGTTTTCTCTGATAGTGCCGCTAAACAATGCGGGGTCCTGGAATACCACGCCGATATTTGCACGCAGCGACGCCTGCGATACATGGCGCACATCCTGGCCGTCTAATACAATCTGCCCGCTGCGGACATCGTACAGCCGAAGCAGCAAGTTGGTAAGCGTAGTCTTGCCTTCGCCGCTCTCGCCCACCAGGGCTGCTTTGGTGTCAGGCGCGATTTTGAAACTCACACCATGCAGGACCGTGCTGTCATGGTCGTAGCCGAAGGTTACGTCATCAAACGTGATTTCACCCTTGGTCACTTTAAGCCGTTTTGCTGAAGGATCATCAGCAATTTCCGGCTTTGTGTCCATCACTTCAAAATAGTCTTTCGTGTTAGCTATCGCACGCTGCGTATTATCTACAAGGAAGCTGATGCTGAAGATCGGGATACGGATAAGTGCGGCATACTGGATGAGTAGCACCATCGTGCCCAGCGAGTACACGCCCCTTGCCGTCTCCACGAATATATATACCATGACCGCCAGAAATATGAGATTCAGCACCAAGCGGCGCACCACGTCTTGCCGGTGCCAATACTTGCTTTGTGGCCGGGTAATATTTACTACCCTTTCGTAAGCCGTACGCCAGAAAGATAGCTCGCGTTGTTCCTGCAGAAAGCTGCGCACTACGCGCACCTGCCCTACAGCCTCAGCGAAGCGGCCGCTGGCAATGTCTTGCTCGGTATTTATTTCCTGCTGCCATTTCTGCCATTTGCCGCTGGTGCGCGTAGTAAGGAAGATAAACACCGGGTACAGCAGAAGCAGCATCACGCCTACCTGCCAGCTGTAATATGCCACGATAATCAGCGAAAATATGGTACTAAAAACAAATTGCAGAAAGTTATTGCTGAGCATTTGCATGAAGGTGCTGATCTGCGAGATGCCGCGGTTCATACGGTTGATGATCTTACCGCTTAGTTCAGTGTCAAAATAGTGCTGCGACAGGCTCAAGATATGCTCGTAGTAGCGCTCACTCATCACTTTCTGCAACCGTGCCGACATCATATCTCCAATATAGCCACCAATATTGCTAAGCAGCGTCTGGCCGACATCGGTCAGAAAGATCAGCACTGCAAACAGTGCTACCAGCTTCACGTTGGCGTGTCCGCCGCCGATAATTTTGGTGATCTGGTCTACTGCCGCTTTGGTGAATAGCGGCTGCAGCTGCGTCATGACCGACAGCAAAATAGTGAACGCCGAAATAGCCGCATAGTACGGCCATAGCTCCCGGGTGAACTTAAAAATCCTCAGCATCCCACGCATATCGACTTATTACTATAACAGCAATGCGCGGGCGGCTCTAGAAAAAAACCGTATCGGGCGCGCGGTCCTACCAGCCGCCGCCTCCGCCACCTCCGCCACCACCTCCGGCGAAGCCGCCACCGCCAAAGCCGCTGCCGCTACTGCTGCTGGGGCTGGCGAAACTCGTCTGTACCGATTGCGCAAAGCCGGTGTTTAGCGACCCCATCAGATATCCTACGGTGAATGCCTGGTAATGCCCGGCGTACCAATCGGGCGGCGTGGTATAAATACTTGCGAACTGCTTCGCCCAAGCTTCCTCTACGCCCAGCACCATGGCATACGGTAGTAGTTTTTCAAAAAGCTCTACGGTCTTGGCAGGCGCAGGCTGCGACTGCATGTACGGCGCATCAGGGCTTTGTAATTTCTTGATGCGCTCTTTTTCGGCGACTTCCAGGTAAAGCTTTAGCCCCAATATATGTTCCTTCGCCTGGACTCCCAGCACCGTACGGGCCGATGACATATGATAGAACGCCGCTGCGATAACGGCACCTGCGATACAGCCGATACGCAGCCACAAAGCGCCGGGCACGAATATCCAAACTAGCGCTACTGCCGGCAGCAAGCCAAGGCTGGCATATTTTGTAGGGTTCGATACGAAGTAGCCTCGTGAAGTAAGCCCAGCCATCACGGACTTCTTTACATTGTTAGCAGTACTAGACAACTTGGTGGCGAGCGCCGCCAGGTCCACTTTGCTGCCTTCTTCGACCCTGTTAAACAAAGCAAACATGATCTCTTGTTCCCAACCCGATAGCTGTGTCCAGTCTTTTTTAAGTAGTTGCAGACTGTACGTTTTCTTTTTCAGGCTAAGCACTTTCTTGTTGTCTTGCTCGATGATACGGATGTACTTGCGGATTGCCAGGCTAATGATTACGGCGGTCAGCGCCTTGGTCTGCACCGTAAAGCGCATGATGCCGTCAACTTCCAAAGGTGACATATTGTCTGGAGCATCGTATTCGGGAATGATCACGCCCCTGCCTTTCGCATCACGGCCCCGCTTGAACCACCAGATAAACCCAGCACCGCCAAGTACAACTATAGGAACCAGCAGCTCGGCCGCCTGCACCCAATAATCGCGCACGTAGTCTGCAAAACCCATCGGCTTGAAATAGCCTTTTTGGAAGCCCAGCACCACGGTAAGCGTTTCACCAATGCCCAAGTTGGATGCCTGAGCAGAAGTGACGCCGGGAATAGTTGCGCTTATGGAGCACCGCTGCGATGTAGAGCCATAGCCGCCTGCGTAACAAACCGGCCGTTGGCCACTAAGCTGTAGGCCTGATGGCAAATGAACGGTGGCCTGCACGGCAGTGAACGGCTGACTCCACTGATCGCCGTTGATATCCCAATACAGTTCGTCGTGATCACCATAAAACGTGATTACGTTGTCTACGGTGTAGTCGATGGTGTATTCCTGGTTGCCGGTTACTGTGCGGTTAGGGTCGCCTATCTTGAGTACCAGATTGCCGTTTGAGCCACTTGTAGAGTACTGCGCCGGCGCGCCGCTGGTAGAACTGACTTTATCGAGCTTAAGATGAAGCGAATGGCCCCTGTACGAAGTAGGTATGGCACGCAGGATGCCGTGGTTGTAATCGTGGAAATCAACAGCAATCTGTTCCACTATGCGCATTTGGCCCTGGGCATCCGCGCGCGTCAGATAGTAATCGGCCGTAAAATTTGTGACCACAAAATCATTTACGTCGGCGCTTGCTGCCCCGGGCAACGCTACGCCTGCCACAATCATGAGGATTGCAGTAATGGCAGCGAAGCGTTTCATAGGTTATATCCTTTCGGCTTGCAGTGCCTCTTTGGCACTGGCAGCTATATCATCCAATATGCGGGCGACTTCGCCATCGGTGAGCGTGCGCTCGTAGCTGGCGATACTAACGCGCAGGGTAATTTGTTTGTGTGCCGTGTCGTCGGCGCGCTGATAAATATCTACGGGGCTCAGGCTGGTGAGCGTTTGCTCGGGTGCATTTTTTGCCAGCGTTTCTTCGACATGCGCAAACACTTGCTGGTATGTCTTGTCCGCGGACACTTTCAGGCAGACGTCTTGTGATACTTTCGGAAACTTCGGTAACGCGGTATAGGCGGCCCGCGACCGCGGGGCATTTGCCATGGGCATAATGCCAATCTCAAATGCGGCAGTCCTAGCGGGAAGCTTTAGCTTCGTCAGCACATCCGCTTTCAATTCACCGATGATGCCAAATACCGTGTCTTCGCCCTGGATCTTGACCAGCGCGCTACGGCTCAGCTCAAACGGTGCATCAGCAGACCAGGCATGGTTCGGCACACTGCCGTATTCCAGCCGTACGCCAAACGCTTTTGCCAAATGTTCCAAATACGCCCGTGCCTCATAGAACGCAGCACCGGGTTTAGCGCTATCCTTGGCGGCATATACCAGCGCCAGATTGTCGAACTCCATAGGCAGACCGTCATTTTCACGGGTGGTAGTTTCGTGGATCTTGCCCATTTCAAACAAGGCAAATTCGTCGTACCCCGCCTTCAGGTTGGGATGCACCCGCTCCAGCAGACTGGGCGCAAGGCTGAGGCGATAGTACTGCAGATCCGGGCTGAGGGCATTCGCCAGGCGGAACGCCTGCGATTTGTCCTGGCCTGCTTTATCGAGCAGATTGCCATGCACGAAACTATAGGTCAGCACCTCGTTCGCGCCTGCCTGCGCCAACGTTTGTCGGATACGCGCCCTTACTTCTAATGGCCAATCTTTGCGCGCAGGCTGTAGTGAACGCAGCGGCAATTCCAACGGTAGATGGTCAAAGCCGTACAAGCGGCCTACTTCTTCTACCACATCTTCGGGCAATTCAATATCCGTCCGCCAGAATGGCGCGGTAACGGTCAAATCTTCACCCTGTGTATCTACCGTAAACTCAACATTACGCAGTAGTGTCGCCATTTCTTCGCTAGAAAGCCTCAAGCCCAAACGCTCGTTAATGAACTGGCTCGTAACGTTCACCGGCGCATGCAGCGAACCGCGGTCCATAACTTCTTGTGATAGATGATTGTCATCAATCACCACGCTTGCGGCTCTGCCACCAGCCAGATCAGCAACATCCGCAGCGGTTTTTGCTAATACCGCCAAGTTCTGCAGCGGACTCTGGCCTTTGTTGAACCGGGTCACGGCATCGGTGAATAACCCGTGCGCCATGGATGTACGGCGTATGGAATACATATCGAATGTAGCGCATTCGATAATAATGTTTTTAGTCGTCTCATCTACTTCGGTTTCGCCGCCGCCCATGACACCGCCGATGCCGATTACCTTGTCGCGCGTGGCGATCATAATGGCTTCGCCTCTGGGTGTAACTTCTTTGCCGTTCAAGAGCGTAATCTTTTCACCTGTCGCAGGATATCGCACGACCAACGTTGCATGGTCGGATCCAGGGTCCAGCGCACGCACTTTGTCGTAGTCGTAGGCATGCAGCGGCTGACCGGTAAGAACCATGAAATAGTTGGTTAGGTCGACTACATTATTGATAGGCCGGATACCCAGCCGGTTCAAACGCGTTTGCAGCCAAACAGGGCTAGGCCTCACTGCGATATTGCTCATCGTAATGGCCGTAAACCGAGGAACTAATTCTGGCAACTCGTTCCGCACATCAAGGGGCAATGATGATTCAGGCGATGCGAAGGCCGGATGCATAACATACCAGTCCGGACTTTTGAACGCCTGGCCCTGTATGCCTGCAATCTCCCGCGCCACACCCATCATGCCAAAGCAATCGGGGCGATGCGTGAACATCTTGTTTTCGATATCGATGATGTAATCACCCGCGTATCCATAGTGGTCGGCGAAGCGTGTGCCTGGGGCTACTTCATCGTCTACCTCTAAAATGCCGTCATGGCTCTCGCCCAGGCCTAATTCTTTCGGGCTGGCCATCATGCCATTGCTCATTTGCCCGCGCAGCTCGCGTGCCTCCAGTACAAAAGGATCCTTATCTACGGTGCTCGGCACTGTGGCGCCCGGTGCCAACCACACGGCCAGCATGCCTGCGCGCACGTTTGGCGCGCCGCATACCACCTGCACATAACCCTGCTCGTCGCGTGCAACGCTAACAACCTTACCGCCATCGTCAACTTTGCACACGTGCAAGCGGTCGGCATTCGGATGCTGCTCGCAAGAAACCACACGCACAATAACAATATCGCCGGCATATTTGGCGCCTGCATCAACAATTTCTTCAATAGCTCCCAGCTGGGCGCCAATTTTGGCGGCTAGCGCGTCTATACCGTTCGGCATAGGGTCGTCGGACCACTGGTATCTATCCCGATAAAATTGGATATGGTTTGTGCTAACTTTCATGGCTTATCTCCTGCCGAATCATGCAAATTGCCTCAAGAAATCTAGCTTGCCAGATTCAAAGTGACGTATATCTTCGATGCCGTACTTCATCATTACCAGGCGCTCAATACCACCACCCCACGCAAAGCCGGTGTATATATTTGGGTCGATGCCGGCCATTTTGAGAACATTTGGGTTGATCATGCCGCAGCCGAGCAGCTCGATCCAGCCGCTGTACGAACAGACATTACAGCCCTTCTTGTCGCAGAACGGACAGCTCAGCGCAAACTCGAATGACGGCTCGGTAAACGGGAAGTAGAACGGCTGCGTCTTTACCTCCAGCTCCTTGCCATAATATTCCTGCAAGAATGTTTTGAGGGTTGCAATGAGGTTGCCGGCATGCACGCCCTTGCCCACATACACGCCCTCCAGCTGGTAGAAGGTATGTTCATGGCGGGCGTCCAAGTCCTCGTTGCGGAATACGCGGCCGGGAATGACCACAGCAATCGGCTTGCCGGCTTCTAGGTCGGCTTTGTATTGCTGCAACACGCGGTTCTGCATGGTGCTGGTATGGGCCGGAGCGATATATTGCTTGCCGTTTGCGTCTTTTTCGACGGTCATAAAGGTATCGTAGTCGTCGCGGGCAGGATGGCCTTCAGGAAAGTTGAGGCTGGTGAACATATGGTAATCGTCGTCCAGCTCGCGGCTTTCAACGGCTGTAAAGCCCATACGGTAAAAGATGTCTAGTACTGTCTCGAGCTCGCGCATCAGGGGATGCTTGCTGCCTTGCGCGGCGTTTAAGAGTTGCGGTCGCTTGTCGGCCGCCGTATTGACATCGAACGGCGCAGTTACGTCTATGGCCGGACGCGTATCTTGCTGGGCGCCAAGAGTTTCGGCTGCAGCCCGCTCCAATTCCTGTTTCAGTTGGTTCAGCTCCTTGCCAAATACCGGCCGCTCGGCTGGCGGCAGGGTCTTTAGCTCGTCAAACAGTGCCTTTAGCTCAATTGCCTTCAGTGCGTCCGCCGGTGCCGCCAAAGCATGTAAACGTTCGGGCGCTAATAGCACGCCACGTACTTCACGAATCCGTTGATTTTGATAGTCCATTGCAAACAGTATAATACAGGTATGGCACAATTTTCATTCGATATTGTTAGTGAATACGACAAAGCGGAGATGAATAACGTCTTCGACCAGTCCAAACGCGAAATAGACAACCGCTATGACTTCAAGAACACACCCGCCGCGCTGGATTGGCTGAACGGCGACAAGACCGGGTTCAAGATTACTGGTAACGGCGATTGGCAAATCGATGCCATTCTAGACATCGTACGCAAGAAACTAGCCACCCGCGGCCAAAGTCAGAAGGTGTTGGATATATCCAAAGAATCCTCCACCAACAACATGCGCACGACAAAAGACGTGCCGTTCCAGCACGGCCTGGATCAAGACAAGGCCAAAAAAATTACCGGCCTTATCCGCGAGCAGTTCCCGAAAGTAAAACCAACTATTCAGGGCGATGCCGTGCGTGTTGCCAGCACCAGCAAAGACGATCTACAAAGCGTGATGCAGCTGGTGCGTACCCACGACTTCGACTTCCCGATCAGTTTTACCAACTACCGCTAATACGAGCCGGGTGCCTTCTTTACGGCAGCATCCATGATTTGCCCGCCTTCTTCGACGGCACTTTGCATCAACGCCTCCCCTATAGCTAAAGCACTTTGCAAGCCTTCGGGGCTGGCGTCTTTTACGAGGAATGAACCGACACATGCGGCCATATCAATCAGATCCGTAGCCCGTTCTGCTGCGCGCAACCCCACGTTTCCCTGTTTTTCCACCATCTATTCCTTTTACCATATCATTGCTGTGTCTTACGTGCCTGGTCGGCATCCTTTAGGGCAATCTCCCCGGTCAGCTTTGCCATCTGTCGCATAGCCGATAAAGCGGCCTGCCTTTCGGCTGACGTCTGTGCTTCATTTATCATCGTAGTGCCTTCGCCGATAACCTGCGCTACTTGCTGTGTTCCCTCGCGGAGCGCCTGGAGCTCGGGCGGTACAGGTGATTGCTTTTCTGGTTGCTGCGGTGTTGATTCTTTTGCCATGGCGGCAACAGTACTACGGTTGCGTAGTACAGTAAGTGATCTCAATCAAGAGTTGCTCATAAAACAACAGCACTTCACAACCGCACCGTGCGGTATACTTAAACCATGAGCGATACAAGCGAGCTGCGCGAACTGGCCGAGTCCGTACTGAAAAAGAATGACCAGGGTAATTTTACTATTCCCGCGCACGGCCTCTACCCTCACCAATGGTTGTGGGACAGCTGCTTTATCTCTATCGGCTTACGACACGTTGATATTGAGCGCGCGAAAATAGAGCTGCTCAGCCTGCTGCGCGGCCAATGGAAAAACGGCATGCTGCCGCACATCATCTTCACACCCGGCAAAAAGCAGGCCATGCATCACGGCGTATGGCAAAGCTGGCTGAGCCCGCTATCGCCCGACGGCGTGTCGACCAGCGGCATTACGCAGCCACCTATGGTAGCCGAAGCGGTTGTGCGCATCGGTGAACGGATGTCGGTTACCGAACGTCATAGCTGGTACCGGCTGGTTTGGCCGCATCTGCTTGCCTACCACCAATGGATATATGCCGAACGCGACCCGCACGGGGAAGGACTGGCACTACTAATCCACCCTTGGGAGTCCGGCATGGACAACACGCCACCATGGATGGATGAGCTTGGCCAACATCTGTTGCCATGGTGGATTCGCCTGATGCAGCGAGCACACATAGACGGCGTAGTGAGCTGGTTTCGCACAGACTCCCGCTACGTACCGCCAGCAGAACGGCTCAGCAATGTAGAAGCCCTGGCACTTTTCGACACACAGGTCCGCTTGCGTCGGAAAACGTACACTATCAACAAAATCCTTAACCATACACTTTTTGCCATAGAAGATGTAGCCTTCAATAGCATCCTCATCCGAGCTAACGTCCATGTGCGCGCCATCGCCACCGCGCTGCGCGAGCCGATCCCCGAAGATTTAGAGGCTCGTATGCAGCTGACCGAAACGGCACTAGAACAGCTATGGGACCCCTACAGCGAGCAGTATTATTCCCGCAACTTTGTTACCCACCAGCTGCTCAAAGAACCGTCTATTGCTACGCTGTTACCTCTATATTCTGGCGCCATAACCAAAGAGCGTGCTCATCAGCTGGTGCGTCTGCTGGAAAACGAACACCAGTTCGGCACGGCCTATCCCGCGCCCAGCACTCCCGCCAGCTCATTATGGTTCAATCCCATCTGCTATTGGCAGGGTCCGGCCTGGGTCAACATGAACTGGCTGATTATTGATGGCCTGAAGCGCTACGGCTTCCACGACCACGCAGCTGCACTACGCGAAAGTACACTGGAAATGGTGGCGAAGGGCGGCTGCGCGGAATACTTCAACCCGCTTACCGGCGATCCGTTGGGTGCTCGCGAGTTCTCCTGGACCGCTGCTCTCGCGATTGATCTACTTCACTGATTTTTTCTAGCATCTTTGCTAAAATGTTTTGCTTAGTAACTAAAGTCGAAGCCTATTATGTACGATCAAATAACCGCGATACAAGAGCAGGCCCGCGGAGCAACCGAAGATGGCTCCTATGTGTATGCCGACAGTCTATATAGCCTAGCCGGTGAGCTTCTGGGCCCGCAGCCGCATAGTCTTGATGAACAAATGTTGCGGGCGCAAATCCTGGGCGAACATGGCCGTACTAAAGCCTTACTGGCCTACGCGGTCCAAGGCAATGACACCGCCCGGCTGCTCTGCGATGCGAGAGACTATATTACCGACGCCGCCGCTATAGTTGGTAGGTTTCAGGGCGAATACAACCTGGGTAGCATACACATGACCGATCAGGAGCTGCGTGCACTACACACGGCAAGCGGGACCTTTCACCGCTATCTGGGATGCGTTGCGACCACTGCGCTGTCCATGGAATGTCCCATAGGAGTTGACGCTGCCGATCAATACGAATGGGCACACGACGAGCTGTTGCAGGGCAAAAGTGGCGAGCAGCTAGTGGTCAACGCCCTAGCGGCCACACACCACGAAAGATTATTTGGTACCTCAGCCGGCGAGAAACGATGGAGCATCCGTTCCGTACACGCCGCAACTTGAACACTCCTGCACGATAGGCAACATTTTACAACAGTATGCCGGGAGCTCATAAGCTACCATCACAACGCTACGCAAATGCGGCCCATTTCACATCAAGCAGACGCAGCCTAGATCGTTTGCCGCAGCCTTTTCATACCATATCGCTTGCCAAACGCTTGCGCTACCACTACGCCCGCGTTAGCCACAAGGAGGTACGCAGGATAGAGCATAAGCGAGACGTCCTGCGAACGCACCAACAAGATGCTGCATAGGGCACCTACGCTTACTAACAGCCAGCTGATAGTGGTCTCACTATCCGGCATAAGAAACGCCTTGCGGATGGTCAGGAAACTTCCTGAAGCGTCCGCCGCAATCACGCCTAGTAGCGCCACAATCGGTGCATGCACCAACATCGATACCGCCACCCCAGCGGCGGCTATACCGAGTGCTATTTTATCCAGCATCGTCCAGCCGCCCACGCCGTAGCGCAGCGACAGCATAAATGCCAGCACGCAGCCTGCAGTGTCCAACCCGGTAAATAGCAACGACCATGTGGCGCCCAGCTGCATTTGGGCAATAAACGCAATCACGCCTAGCACGCTCCAAATGAACCATGTGGCACGCTCGGGCTTTGTCTTTCCCTTTAGCGTGTCAACAATGTACGGTGGCGCAGCAAGCAAAAATGCGCATACCGAAATAACGCTCAATACCCAAAAGAAAACATGCGACACAACTAGCTATCCAGGCCGTCGAGTAACTGCGGCGCGTCCTCTTCGGCAGTACTACTTGCTTTGTCGGCCAGACGTTGCACTTTGCCCAGCTTGCTTTCGATAGTACGCGACTTGCGTGACGCAGAATCTATCGTATTAGTGGCCTGCAACAGCTTTTCGCGCGTCTTGTCCAAAAGGTCGCCAAACTTGCCAAATTCGCCCTTTATAACAGTCAGAAGCTCCCATACCTGGCTGGTCTGCTCGGCAATGGCCAACGTGCGGAAGCCCAGCTGGTAGCTAGACAAAATGGCGGCTATGGTGGTTGGCCCAGCTACGGTAACGCGGTAGGTAGCCTGCATTTGTTCAAACAAACCGGGTGTACGCAGCACCTCAGCATATAGCCCTTCGGTCGGCACATACAGTACGGCAAAATCAGTAGTGGCGGGCGGCACGATATACTTTTCCTTAATGGCTTTTGCTTCCAGCTTGATACGCTGCACTAGTGCTTTGCTGGCCTGCTCTACCTGTTCTGCATCACCCTTTTCCTGGGCAGCTACCAAGCGCTGATAATCTTCCAGCGGAAACTTGGCATCGATTGGCAGATAAATAAAGCCTTTGCGCGAACTTTTGTCGGGCAGCTTGATAGCAAAATCCACGACGTCGCGACTACCCGGGGTCAACATTACCTGCTTGTCATAGTGGTCTTTTATAAATACCTGTTCCAGCAGGCTTTCCAACTGCACCTCACCCCAGGTACCGCGCGTCTTTACGTTGGTCAATACCCGTTTGAAGTCGCTGACATCACTGGCAAGCCCCTGCATTTCGCCTAAACCCCGTTGCACTTGCTCCAACCGGTCAGATACCAACTTGAAGCTTTGGCTGATGCGCTTTTCCAACGTACTCTGCAACTTTTCGTCCACGGTCTGGCGCATACTCTCTAGTTTTTCGGCGTTGTCGCGCTGCAGGTGCTGTAAGCGTTCTTCAATGGTTTTACGAATAAGTTCCAGCTTTTCGTCGTTTTTGTCACGTAGTTGCTCTACGCGGCGGTCTATTGTTTCGCGCGTCGTATTCAGGTTGGCGGCAAGCTCTTGGCGTACGTCCTTCAACGCTTCGCCCATCTCTTTGCGATTCAGCGCAAATTCTTCACGCAGTGGCGCGTCCAGATTCCCTTTTTCAGAACGCAATACCATAAAGAGTAATAGCGCCGCGTTCACAACTCCGAGCCCCATAAGCAATAACGTCATGTGCTCATTGTATCAAATCACAAAGTACTCGCTAAGATATAACTACAACAATTGTATGAATACAAATTGTACTATTTTCAATAATGTGTTATTAAAATAGTTACATATGCAAGAACAACTTCATCAGCCAGCAGGTTACGCAGTGATCCCACAGGAAGCAGGCGTCGTCGCCGCTATAAATTTTGATACGCGGGAAGCGACGGAAAACGTCGCGGTATATAGCCAGCAAGACCTAGCCGAGGGACGAACTCGTGAAATCTCACCTCCAAACAAAATTCTGACTGAAGCAAGCAAAATAGCCACACAAGCGGCGACTTCCTACGTAGAAGCCGTGCAAAGCCACGAGACAGACGAGTTCAAAGAAGCTCAGCGCGTGCGTGCCGAGCAGCGCCGAAAGGAGCGCGAGGCAAACGAACAGCGCAAAAGAGATCGCAACCGTGAAGCCCTCGTCACCGAAACCGTGCGCTCTAACGGCGACAAAACATACCGGCTTCGTCCTGCGACGACGGAACAGATTGAGCAAGTTAGTACACGAGGCAGCCGGCGAGCGGCCGCAACACACAATCGCCTTACGCTTGATATCCCCGTCGACGATCAAAATATTGATACGCGTCATCTGCGCGTGAAGCTAAGGATTACCGGCCACCAAGAAGACATCGTCGTTCCCGACGAGACCGCTCAAGAGGGCTACCGTATAGAACAGGTTCCAGCAGGCACCGCCATTCTGCATCGGAAAGGTCGCATCTACCACCGTGTAGCATTAGAAAATGGCGCCCAGGGCGAGCAGAGGTATCGTATCGACCGCGAGCGTGTTGATCAGACCGTAATCCTAGCAGACCGAGAAGCTGTAAATAATATAATAGCCGCCAACCCGCCGACTGCAGCCGAAAGCCAAGCACTTCGCCAGGACCTTGAGGACGAACGGCAGGCGGAGCGAGACAAGTGGAAATGGCTCGGTCTGGTTGCAGCCGGCACGCTTCTTCTTGGTAGTGCAATGGAATTGCTTCAGCACCATGAACCACAGGGACAAGCGAACCACCCACCGATTCACGATAATCGCGGTAAGGTCGGCGGCAACCAGCCAGTAGGCGGTGGCAGCGAGCAGCCGAACTCCCCTCATATAAACCTCGTCGCATATGTTCAAGGCACTGAATTGTGGACATATGAGGCGCAGCAGTTGAACCAAGCAGAACCAGGCCTGCAGGCAAAGGATCCTTCCAAGTTCAATAATGAGGTGCTGGGCTGGATGCGTGCTTCTGAGGATATGCCGCAAAACCTTGCCACCATACAAAATTATCGTGCGATATCGAGCACTGAAGGCTTTGTGGCGTACACAGCCCAAGCAATGGAGCTCTTCGACCAAGCCGAGCAGCCAAATCAGCTCCCTAATACAGGCAGCGGCTCTTCGCTTGAGCGCTCTTATGAGTGGCTGACCGATGCCGCCGGCCTTGCTGAGAACATGACAGCACTTGAACAAACGCCAATTACTGGCGATGGCCTGAACGACCAGACTGATGCCAAAAACTCGGTAGTAAAGACAGCCGCGAAGAAATTCGGCGACTTTCTTAAGAAAATTTCACAGCTAGCATCGCCACACCCGTAAGGCTAATTCGTGACAACCACCGTAGTACCGATGGGCGCCCAGTTATAAACCCACTTGGCGGTTGCCAGGGGCAGCTCTACGCAGCCATGCGATGCGTCATTGGAGTACGGGCTGATGTTGCCGAAGTCAGTCGGCTTACGCCAGGTGGCGTCATGAAAGCCATATACACCATATTGGTTCGACAAAAATGGCATCCAATAATACACGTAGTCGTGCCAGCTGCCGGTACTATCCGAACCATCCAGGTATAAACCGGTTTGCTTGCCGTAAATATGGTAGGTGCCGCGCGGCGTCAGGTCGGCTGCTAGGTTTTCCATGCCCGTCACTACCGGCGAATCATAGACTTGGGATGTCCCGTTGCATGCCCACATATGGCGCTCACCCACACTCACATATATAGTCTGTGGCTCGGTAGCGCCCGCGCATACACTAGGTTTCGCCTTCGTCTGTGGCGCAACAGAGGAAACCTGCGGCCTGCTTGATTTGCTTGTCGTCGTCGTTGAAGCAGCATTAGTAGAGGCTGTACCTCGCGTATGGAAGTAGAATCCAAGTGCGATACCAGCACATACCGCTGCAATTACAATCAGCGGCAATGTACGGATAAACATTCGTCGCTTCATAGGCCGGGCGGCCTGGCGCGCAGCGATGTACTGGTACTGCTTCATACTGCTTATACTACCTGTTCTTCGTTGATTTCACAAAATATAGTGGCCCGGGACGAACCCGGACCAATTAGGAAGCGCAAGCTTCCTGCTTTCAGCTTATTCCCCTGACCGGGCAATTGCAAGGCGCGGCCAGCTTGCTATAATGCGAGGTAGCAATGCCGAAACTATTTGCCAACAAACATCACGCTGTCGACCCCGTTTGGCATGCGCAAGTAGCCATGATAGCAGCCATCGCACTACAGGTAGCCCTGCCCGATCATTTCTCGCCGGGCTCGCGCTTTATTATTCCTACTATTGAAATCTTATTGGTACTGGCGCTTGGTCTGACAACACCAAAGGAACGTATCTTTCGCTCACTCACACGCCGCGTCAACGCCATCCTGCTTATCGCTATAACCAGCGCTACCAATGCCTACTCACTGATAATGGTCGCCTCACAGCTGCTGAAAGGCACGCATGCCGGCACCAGCGGCAAAGAGCTTATCATTGTGGCACTGAACATTTATCTGACCAATATCATCATCTTCGGCCTATGGTATTGGGAGATGGACGGCGGCGGGCCTGGCGAACGGGCGCGTATTGCCAAGTATGAGCAAGATTTCCTGTTTCCGCAGCATCAGAACGAAACATATAAACACCCTGAATGGAAGCCAACTTTCGTAGATTATCTGTACGTATCCGCTACGAATGCCATGGCATTTAGCCCTACCGACACCATGCCACTGAGCCGCCGCGCAAAAATTCTGATGCTGCTGCAGGCCACCGTTTCTTTGGTTGCCATTGCCTTGGTTGCGGCCCGTGCCGTGAATATATTGGGCTAGATTTTCTCGTGTTCGGCAGCCTGACGGGATGTCACCAGTGCTGCCGCAATGATGCCAAGGCATAGCACACCGCTCACGAAATCGGGCGTAGCCACGATAGGCGCAAACAGCATAGTCACCGCAAGTATACCGATGGCATAGTGAGCGCCGTGCTCCAGATACTTGTAGGCATCAAGCGTACGGCGCCGTACCATATATACCGTTAGCGACCGGACCCACAGCGCACCTACGCCCAGTCCTAGGGCTATCAGCATTACGTCACTAGTGATGGCAAATGCGCCGATGACACCATCGAACGACAGGCTGGCATCGAGTAGTTCCAGGTATGCGAAGGTGGCAAAGGCTGCCCAGCCTACTTGCTTAACGCTTTTTGTATCTCCCCCGAACCGTTTACCCATCAGCTCCATCAGACCGTTCAGCGCCGCATACACCACCATGCCCACCAGCCCGGCGCTGAAGGTAGCGCCTTTGTGCATATTTTCGGGGAGCAGCGTTAGTCCCAGTACCACGGCAAGCGTGCAGACAAGCGGCACCCACCACTGAGCGAGCCGACGAAACGGCCGTTCGATGAACCGCAGCCAATAAACCTCGCGTTCGGCCATCAAAAAATGCAGCACCAGCATCAACAAAAATGCGCCGCCAAAGGCAGTAATACTGGGATGTGCCAACTCCAATTTATCAGCATAGGCATGCGGATGATGCAGCGCCAAATCGGCCACCGTGCCGATGCCCAAATGTGCCGTCAGGCTGACGATAGCCAACGGCAAGACAATACGCACGCCAAAAATAGCAATGATAATACCAAGGCTTAAGAATAGTTTCTGCCAAAACGGGCTGAGCCTGCTCAGCACTTGGGCATTGATAACAGCGTTATCGAAACTAAAGGCTAATTCAATCGCCGCCAAAATAGCCATGACGAGTAACGCTGCCGCACCCATGCGAAACAGTACGAACGCAAATGCCACCACAGTAAGAGTCAAAGAAAACCCAAAACTACGTAAGAGATGTTTCATAGCAGCCTTTATCGTAGCACACTATGGTCGCTGCCGTCGTCACCCTGAAATGATACAATGGAGACATGACAGAAACGGCTGCAACTAGAAAAGACATCGATGAAGTAATCGGCATCCTGCATACCTTCATACAGCAGGTTGATGACCGTTTTTCGCGTGTAGAGCGCGACATTGCCGACCTCAAGACGTCGCATAACCGGCTCATAAACACCATAGACGGTTTTGTCGCTCGTATCGACAGATACGAGACCGAGCTGGCCGCACGCGATAGCCAGCTTGAACGGCTACTAGCATGGGCGCGCAAAGTGTCAGAAAAGACGGGCATTCCGCTCGAAGTCTAACCGCCAACTGCAATAAAACAACTAAACACGCAGTTTCAGAAACGCAGCCGCACGATCAGCACCATAGTAGCGTGCTAAGAACTGCTCCTTGTATGCAAAAAAAGTACCGTTCCTCAGTGACTCCCGAATAGTGTCTACTATATGTACTACAAACCATTCGTTATGGATGCTTGCCAGCGTGGCACCCAACATTTCATCGGCCTTGAACAAGTGATTCAGATAGGCCTTGGTAAAGTTTTGGCAGACATAGCAGCCACATTCACTGCTGATAGGCGTGAAATCTTGTGAAAACTTCTGATTTCGGATGTTGATGCGGCCGTCGTACGTATACAATGCACCGTTGCGGGCCTGGCGCGTTGGTGCCACACAGTCGAATGTATCTATGCCGTATTCTACGCCCAAGAATAAATCAGCAGGCTGCGCGCCCATACCCAGCAGGTGCCGGGGCCTATCTTCGGGTAGCGTTTCCGTTACCCAGCGCACTACTTCTGGTATTTCTTCCGGCTCGAACACACCGCCGATGCCATAGCCGTCAAAACCGCGCTCACCCAAAAAAGCAGCACTTTCGCGGCGATAGTCTTCCTCGCGTGCGCCCTGCACTACGCCGTACAGCGCCTGCAACGGTTCGCCGTGCTCCTGGTGCTCGGCATTCAGGGCAGCGTGACGGGCAAGGCAGCGCTCGGCCCATACATGAGTACGATCCATGGCTTTCTTGATGTATTCGCGCCCGGCCAGTGGGCTGGTAAGCTCATCGAAAGCCATATGGATATCTGCACCTATAGCATGCTGGAGTTCCATGGAACTTTCTGGCGTCATGGTGTGCGTGCTGCCGTCCAAATGCGAACGGAACGTCGCACCCTCGTCAGTTACCTTAGCCAGTTGCCCGTGGCTATGCACGGCCTGTGCGCTTTCACCCTTTTGGCTATGGCTGGTGGCATCAATTCCCTTCTTGTACGCCATGCCCAATGAGAACACCTGGAAGCCACCACTATCGGTAAACGTCGGCCTGTCCCAGTGCATAAATACACCCAGGCCACCCGCCCTCTGAACGATCTCTGCGCCAGGCTGCAGCATCAGATGGTACGTATTTGCCAGCACCGCCTGGCCGCCAAGGTCATACACGTGCTGCGGCGTCAGGGCCTTTACGGTAGCCTTGGTGCCGCCCACGATAAACGCCGGCGTCTGGATAGCGCCGTGCGGCGTTTGTATAACGCCAGCGCGTGCCAATGTCCCAGGTAATTTGTGCGAAATAGTAAAATGTAGTTTTGTCATATTTCTCTCAGGCAAGTATAAGCATGGAATCACCGTAGCTCAAGAAGTGATACTGCTCGGCCACCGCATGTTCGTACGCCTTTTTCAGTGTGTCCCAGCCGGCAAACGCGGCGGTTAGCATCAGCACGGTGCTTTTTGGGGCATGATAGTTGGTAAGCAGGCCATCGATAGCCTGAAAGGTATAGCCGGGATAGATAAAAATATCCGCTTCGCCAGATAGATCGCGCGGCGCCTCGTGCAAGACCGCCTGGTGGGCGTATTCCAGCGTGCGCGTAACGGTAGTACCAAGGGCAACTACCCGCTTACCGGCCGCTTTGGCCGCCTGTATGGCAGCGATGGTACTGGCGGGAATCTCGAAGTATTCCTGATGCATATGATGCTCTTCTATTTTATCTGTACGGATCGGCATAAAGGTGCCCAGGCCAACGTGCAGCGTCAGATATACAATCTGCACGCCTTTGGCGCGCAAGGCCTCTAGGATTTCGTCGGTCATGTTCAGGCTGGCGGTCGGCGCAGCCACCGAACCCTTCTCTTTTGCCCAAACGGTCTGGTACCGCTCCACGTCCAGCGGTGTAGCGTTGCGGTGCATATACGGCGGCAACGGCACGGCGCCGTATTGTTCGGTCAGCTCTAATAGGTCACGGCTGCTTTTCACCTCGGCAATACCATCACCCAACACCTTTACGACAGTAATATCGGCCTCGCCCACGCGCAGTTTGTCGCCGTCGCTCAAGCGACCACGGTGCATCACCCGGTGCAAGTGCCAGTCGGCATCGTGTCCATGTTTCTCCAGCACGATCAGCTCGCGCGCAGCGCCATTGGCCTTTACCGCTTCCAGCCGCGCTTTGATGACCCGCGTATCGTTCAGGACCAATACGTCACCCGAAGACAGATAGTCCGTAGCGTCCCTATACTTCCTATCGTCTAATTGTCCCGACTGCTTGTGCACCACCATCAGCCGCGACGTACCGCGCACCTTTGGCGGTACGTCAGCGATCAACCCATTCGGCAATTCGTACGTATAATCGGATAACTGCACGCTAATCCTGACGCTCCCGGGAGGATGTATTATCTCCATAGGTTATGATAAACGGCTGGGGCAGTGTACCTGGATTGCGGTAATACGCCTCCACGATACGGTCATGCCTCCCGGCGGCTGGAGCTCCAGTTACCGCCCGCACTAACCCCAGGCCAATGCCCGGTCTGGGCGGAAGAGACAGTGGCCGCTGGCCAGCCAAAAGACCGCCCGCATATGCCGCTGCATGAAATCGCGCGCCCTCTGTAGTCCAATCGGCGATTGCTATTTCAGTTAATGCTGCCGCACCAATAGTGTGCGCCACGTTAACCAAACGCATCCAATTGGCAGTCAGAGGTTGCTTATTTTCCAGCTGAGCCGCGGGCAGGTATAGGCCAGTAGTGGCATCACCAATATACTGCGGCAATCTATTGTCCCAGTTGCCTCTGGTTGACCGGCCCGCACCAGTATCAAAAGCAACGATAACCTGAGGCCGAAGCTTTTGCCCAGGCTCTAGCACTCCTACTTGCCGAGCAATAAATGCCATAGCATCCACGTCAGCTTCTATCTTCGTAGCGTCCGCCTCTACTTGCGCCCGCGTAAACGCCGCCGGGGTCATAGCTAAACCCACCGGTGTTTCGCCATTAGGCGGCACAATCATCAATTCTGCGTTTGTCATGCCCTCAGTGTATTACACCGATAACAATATCGCCAGACAGATCACATATGCAAGGCGTGCATGGCCTGGTAGACCAGCAGCGCCGGCCATACGAAAGCTTTTAGAATTGCCAGTACTCCGCCCCAAAATGTGGTGACCTGATGGAAAAAGTATACTGCCGCCCCAATGCCGCCCAAAAAATACACCGGCCCAGCCGAGGCGCCTCCAGTGCGGCTGCGCCTACATTGCTTAGGTTGATCATCGTCTGCCATTTTTACCCTCCTATACATATATAGGATAACAACTTGTCGCCAGCATCCCGTTGATTCCAGTCACATAACACACGGTTTTATTACAGCCACCTACTCGTAATGCGTGATACACTTGCCGCATCGTTTAAGGGTATTGCAGAAAAAACAGCGCTTTACAAGATGTATCGGGTACTATATACTAAAGCACAATTGTTTTTAATAATTAATGCGTAAACTACAAAATAACTAATGCTGCACGGGCTTTTTAACACACTCGTGGTTATTGTGTTGATCGCGCTCTCGGCAGTTTGCTCGGGGCTCAACATTGCCCTAATGTCGCTGAAGCCGGCTGACTTGCGCCGAAAAGCCAAGCTGGGCGATGCACGCGCCAAAGCCGTGTTGCCTTTGCGCGAAAAAGCTCATCTGAGCTTATCCAGCATCCTGATATCAAACGTGGCGGTCATTTCGGCAACCTCGCTCGTGCTGGGTGATTACCTGAACGGCTTTATAGCCGGCATTATCAGTACACTACTCATCGTCGTCTTTGGTGAAGTCATTCCACAGGCGCTGTTCGTCAGCCGCGCATTGGACTTCTGCTCGCGCCTTGCACCGCTATTACACCTTATGATTATCATCACCTACCCCCTCTCTAAGCCATTGCAGCTACTGCTAGACAAACTACTAGGGCCCGAGCGGTCACCGCTACAAAGCCGCCGTGAGTTAGGGCTTATTATTGGCGAGCACGCCGAACGAGAAGACAGCGAGCTGGATGATGAAGAGCTGGATATCATGCGGGGCGCGCTATCACTAAGCGAAAAGCATGTCAGCGAAATTATGACGCCTCTGAGCAGAGTGTACTGGCTTCGACCGGATACGCTGATTGACGCTGTGAAGATTGACGAGATCAAGCTACAAGGGCGCAGCCGTATCCCTGTATTCAATAAAACTCGGTCAGAGGCCGCAGGCATACTACTTATGAAAGATCTGGTAGACATTGACTTCGACGACCAGCATTTCCGCGTCGATGAGCTGCCGCTGTATCCTACGCAGGTTGTAGGCAGTAAAACCGCGCTGGATACATTGTTCCGTAAGTTTATCCATAGCAAAACCCATTTGTTGCCCGTGGAGCGGAATCACAAAATCGTCGGCATCGTGACCATTGAAGACCTTCTTGAAGAAATCTTGCAGCACGAGATCGAAGATGAGACCGACCACGCCCGCAAGCGCAAACAATAGACATCGCAGCGTTATCTTGTAGCACGCGGTATACTTGGGACTATGGAACAACGGCCTCTGGCAGAACGAATGCGCCCTGAGAGCCTGGCAGATGTTATAGGCCAGGAGCACCTGGTGGGTGCCGGCAAGATTATCCGCGAGATCAT
Organism: Saccharimonadales bacterium (SeqCode); assembly: GCA_035758575.1. GTDB lineage: Bacteria > Patescibacteriota > Saccharimonadia > Saccharimonadales > UBA4665 > JANWHZ01. The sequence goes on along the minus strand of DASTXH010000003.1, from coordinate 7,416 downwards.
TGCCGCCAAGCAGCCCACCTCGCTGATACTCTGGGGCCCGCCGGGCAGCGGCAAAACCACGCTGGCGCGTATCATCGCCCGCGAAACGAATGCCGACTTTGTAGAGCTCAGTGCGGTTACTGCCGGCAAGGCTGATGTGGTGCAGGTAATTCACCATGCCGAAGCTAATAAACGCCTGGGTATGCGTACTATTCTATTCGTTGATGAGATCCACCGCTTCAACAAAGCCCAGCAGGACGCGTTTTTGCCGCACGTAGAAAACGGTACCATCGTGCTGATTGGCGCCACTACCGAGAATCCCAGCTTCGAGGTGATCAACCCGCTGCTCAGCCGTTCGCGCGTGCTGGTGCTGGAACCGCTAGGCAAAGAAGATATCGTCCGCATCCTAACGCGTGCCGCCAAAGCGGAAAAGTTGAATGCTAAGCGCCTACCCAAAGCCAGCGTCCAGCTGCTGGCCGAACTGAGCGGCGGCGATGCCCGCATTGCTCTCGGCAATCTAGAACTGGCCGAACAGCTGGCCAGCGGCCGGCCTATCAGCGAAGAGATTGTAAAAACCGCTGCCCAAAAGCGCCTGCCTGGGTATGATAAGAAAGGCGAGACGCATTACAACGTCATCAGTGCGTTCATCAAAAGCATGCGGGGCAGCCAAGCGACTGCAGCGCTATACTATCTGGCGCGCATGGTGCAGGCCGGCGAAGACCCCAAATTTATAGCCCGCCGGATGGTAATCTTCGCCAGCGAAGATATCGGACTAGCTGCTCCCGCGGCGTTGAACCTGGCCGTATCAACTTTCTTGGCTGTAGAGCGCATTGGCATGCCGGAATGCCAGTACAATCTATTCCACTGCGCCACGGTGTTAGCCAAAGCGCCAAAATCCCGCACCGTTGCAAATGCTATGTCGGCCGCGCTTGCTGCTGCGCGGGAATACCCCGATTTGCCCGTACCGTTGCACTTGCGCAATGCACCCACTAAGCTTATGAAGAACCTCGGTTACGGTAGCGGTTACGAGTGGCAAGCCGACTTCCAGCATGACAAAGGCTTTTTGCCGCCCGAACTGCAAAACGCCGACTTTCTCACAGACGAATCTGCCTGAGTCATGGTTACATAGAAGTATGGATGAGCCATTTCAATTGACTAGCCCGGCATTTACCGACGGCGGCGCTATTCCTGAGAGGTATACCGGGCGGGGCGAAAACATCAGCCCGCCGCTGCACATCCAGGGCACTCCTGAAGGCACAGACAATCTGGCGCTCATTATGCACGACCCGGACGCACCAAATAGCGACTACCTGCACTGGGCGTTGTGGGGCATCAGCCCGGACGTAACCGACGTTGGCGAAGATCAGGTGCCGAGCGGCGCTCTGCAAGGCACAAACTCCAACGGAACCGCCGCCTACATCGGCCCGCTGCCGCCATCGGGCACGCACCGCTATATCTTTGACTTATACGCGCTGGACGCACCGCTTGACCTAGCCGAGGGGGCTGCCCGCGCAGACGTAATGAATGCCGTCGGCCAGCACCGCATTGTGCATGCATCACTGACAGGAACTGTCAGCGCCCGTTAGTTGGCTGCCAGGTCACGGTAACGGAACCGCCACATGCCGGCAAGCGCCAACGCGGCGCCAAGGCCGACGCATACGCCGACCACCGTCCAATTAGGGTTCACCGAAGGTGCGAGGGTGATATGGAACAGTACGGACGTATCCAGCAACCAATGGTTGACATTCAGGATAGTACCCACCAGCTGCAGCAGAAATGACCACGCCACGTAGCCGTACAACACAAAGCTGGTGATGCGCGGCATAAAACCAAACGTGCAGACGCCTATGCCAATGAGCAGTGCCGCAGGCGCCATAGCATTTACCGCGGCCCGTGCCAGTTCGCCGCCGCCAAGCCCCGTATGCTGCACATTCGACGCCAGCCATATACCGGCCGCCGCCACGAGGCAGGCGCCAGCAGCAACGCCAGCCACGATGACCATCCGCCCGCCCAGCCAGGTCAATCGGCCTACGCTGCGCACAAAAAAGTTATCCCCGTAGCCCTCGGCTTCAGTCTCGCGAATTCCGCTGAATGCACTAGCCACGTACAAAAGCACCAGCGTCATGATCATGAAAAATATAAAGCCGATGAACAGCCGAGAGCCCGTCACCTGCGCCTGATGCTCAATCTCTGAGCCCAACCGCTGCACCACATTCGATGACGAGAATGCCTGCCCGGCCGTTTTGGCCAACCCGCCGAAGAACACGCCAAACGCGCCGATGGCCACCAGCCATGCCAGCGCCGTATCGCGCGAAAAACGCACATCTGCCAAAAATGCGTTGTTCAGAAACAGCAAATGCGGTCGCGCCTGGTCATGGTCGGCAAATATGCTGGCGCCCAAGTCGCGGCGGCGGGCCAACAGCACTGCCGCTACCGACAGCGCCAGTATAGACAGCGCACCGGGCAGCAACCACACCGCCTGCGCATCGCTGCTAAGCGGGTGTACCAACTCTGTCCATCCTAAAGGCGATACATATAACAACCAGTGCACACTGCCGGCAACATCTGCCGCGGCGCGCAGCAAAAACGAACCGCCCAGCGCCAGCACGCACAGGCTGGCAGCGCGCGCCCGGATTGGCATCAGCTGGCTGGCAAAAGCACCGAATGCCAAAAACACCCCGGCATTCGCCACGCACGTTACAGCAAAAAGCAGGCTGTGCAATGCCGAAAAGCCTATCTCGCTGCGCCGTCCTACCAGCAGCGTGATCACAAAGGTCAGCACGAACATACCAAACAGGCCAATAAACAGCCCGGACAGGGCGTTCACAGCCGCCCGCGCTGCAGTCGTTTTGCCCGCCAAGAATAGTTCCCAGCGGCCATTATCTTCTTCGCCGCGGAATATTTTGGTAGCGGTCAGTAAACCCCATATGGCACCCACTAAGGCTACGATGCCCAAATTGCGCCAATCTACAAACCCGGCTACGGTATACACATTGTGCGGCTCGCCAAAGAGCGCCTTCAGGCCGACGTTATTGGCCAGCGAACCCACGATCTTCGCACGCGCGGCCGCTGTAGGCGCTATATTTAAATACCCCTCCGCCGCGGCATACATATATAAACCAAACACCGCGCCCCAAATACTGGCGCTTTTCAGCGTATGCCCTGCCACAAATCGTGCCAATGATAGCCGGCTAAGCCGGAACCGGCGAGCCACCGCTACGCCCTCTGCCCTTCCTCACCGCCATAGACCGAAAGGAATAGTTCCTCCAACGACGGCTCACGGCTGAGGAGCGTATGCGGCTTGGCTGCAGCCAGCACCGCCAACAGCTCGGCCACGGAGCCCGTTACCTGACAGGTCAATTGGTGCCCCGCCACCCGCACATTACTCACATTCTTTAGGCGAGATACTTCCGGCACGGCACCGCTAAATGTCGCCTCCACCGTCAGTGCCGACAAGTGACGCATTTCTTCCAGCGTGCCTATTTCGGCCAGCTTGCCAGCGCGCAAAATAGCCACACGGTCGCAGAGCGCTTCAACTTCACTTAATATATGCGAACTTAAGAATATCGTCTGGCCATTTGCCTTAACCTCATCGACTGACTCACGGAAAGCCCGTTCCATCAGCGGGTCAAGGCCGCTGGTGGGTTCGTCCATTATCAATAGGTCGGCGCGTGACGAAAACGCGGCAATGAGGTTGATCTTCTGCTTGTTACCCTTGGAGTATGCGCGGACTTTTTTGTTCGGCTCAAACTGGAAACGCTGGATGAGCTTCTGGCGGTACTGTTCGTCTACTTGCCCGTGTACGCGCGCCAGCAGGTGCAGTGTTTCCATACCGGTCAGCGATGGCCATAGGGTCGCCTCGCCCGGTACATACGCCGTGCGGGCATGCACCTGCACCTTCTGCTTCTGGGCATCAAGGCCGAAGATTTCTGCACCGCCATCTGTGGGCCGGATAAGCCCAAGCAATAAACGGATCGTAGTGGTTTTACCTGCGCCATTGGGGCCCAAGTAGCCTAGTACTTCGCCCTTTCGTAGCTCTAAGTTCAACTTGTCGAGTGCTGCAAATGAACCATAGTATTTGCTTAGGTCGGTAGTGCGTAATACGACGTCCATGGTACCCCAAATATATTTATGCTTTTCTTATCTTCCCAAAGCCGCAGCTATTTTACAAGCCGCTCCGGGATGGAGCGGCTTGTATGTTTCTTTACCCTGAACGTTTTAAGCGACGATTTGCTCCCACGGCAGATCTTTTTTGCCAAAGTGCCCATAGGCGGACGTTTGGCTGTAGATTGGCCGGCGCAGGTCCAACGTACTTACGATACCTTTGACGCTGGTATCGAGCAGCTTATCTTTGAAGGCGAACAATTCTTTCTCCGACACCGTGGCCGTACCGAAGGTTTCGATGGTCTGCATGAGTGGACGCGACTGGCCGATAACATATGCTAGGCCTACCTCGCACTTCGTGGCCAACCCGGCTGCGACAATATTTTTGGCGATGTAGCGCGCAGCATACGCACCGCTGCGGTCTACCTTGCTAGGATCTTTGCCACTGAAAGCACCGCCGCCTACGCGGGCATAGCCGCCGTAGGTGTCTACCACGATCTTGCGGCCGGTCAGGCCGGCGTCACTCTCGGGTCCCGGGATATGCCATAGCCCAGTGCCGTTCACTACAATGTCACCGTCCTTCGGCATCGCAAAGCCATATTTTTCCAGAATAGGCGCAAAAATATGCTTGATCACTCCCGCGCGTACCGCTTCGGCCGTTTCATCTTCGGCGTGCGCCACGGCCGCCACCAGCTTCTCAATACTTACCGGCTTGCCATGCTCGTAGCGCACTGTCACTTGGGCTTTGCCATCAGGGCGCAGCCACTTCAGTACGCCCGTTTCGCGTACTTCGTCGATCCGTCGCGTCAGGGCATGTGCCAGTGCGATAGGCAGCGGCATCAACTCGGGCGTTTCGTTGCACGCGTAGCCGAACATCATGCCCTGGTCGCCTGCGCCGTCATCATCCTCTACACCCATGGCGATCTCGGGCGACTGCTCGTGAATATCATTACTAAACTCCGACTCCCTGGCGCTAAAACTCCACGCTGGGTTTGTGTAGCCCAAGCGCTCTACGGTGTCGCGCGCAATCTGTTCGTAATTCAGCTTTGCCTTTGTCTTGATCTCGCCGAACAAGCAGATACGGTTGGCCCCTGCAACGGTTTCAATTCCCGTACGGGAATGAGGGTCTGCCGCCAGGGCTGCGTCTACAATTGCGTCGCTAATAGCATCGCACATCTTGTCCGGGTGCCCCGCGCATACTGATTCACTTGTAAATAAAGTATTAGTCATACCGCTCCTTCTACCATTTCTTTAGAAATTGTTTTTCGTGGCTTTTCACCACTTCAGCATCGCCGAGTAATCCGTGCTGGCTCATGTCTGCCGAGTATCGGCTGCTTTCAGGATGCCGCCCCAGTGCCTCGGCTACCGCTCGGATATGATGCGGACCCGCGCCGCAGCACAATCCTATAAAACGTATACCAAGGGTATCGGCCGCTTTTGCAAAGTCGGCACCTCTTGTCTATCTAGATAGTGCTGGTCGAGCGCAAGCGTATACGCCCGGCTACCGTCTCGGGCGCGCAGGAACTGGAAAGACGGATATTCGGCAGTGGTGTGATATGGCACAGGCACGAGTGCCAGCGGCCCCTCCACCTTCTTAGCGAGTTGTTCGGCAAGCGGTAATAACGTCGCTGGACCGCGGCCACAATTGAACCCCACTACATCAGCGCCGTGCTCTTTCAGGATACGGCAAGCCTCTATCCAATCGTAGTCGTCCTTGCTCTTATCATATATCGGGGTAAAATTGACGACCGCAGCAAGGCCGAACGACTTAATCACGTCCAACGCGATCAACGCCTCACCAACATATTCCAACGTTTCGGCAAGTACAAAATCGACCCCTTCCTCGACTGCCCAGGTGAGCTGTTCGGCATATTGCCGACGCACTTCAGCCGCAGCCTCTGGATTATCAGGCTCGTACGCCCAAGTGTTACAAATATTTGCAGCCACAAGCACGTCATGGCCGCGCGCTGCTTGCCGAGCCAATCGGACAGCTTGACGATTTAGCGTTTCTAAATCGCCTTCGCGCCCTATCAGCTTCAACTTTTCACGGTGTCCATAATACGTCAGCGCTACCAATACGTCTGTCCCCGCACGCAAGAATTCGCGGTGCAATTGCAACACGGCCTCCGGGTAATCGACCACCACCTCGGGCACGTAGGCTCCGGCCTTTACATAACCCCGCCGTTCAAGCTCAAAAATATATCCCTCGGCGCAAAGTACCGGCCCCTTGGCAAGCCGCTGGCGCAAGTCCGCCTTCTTACCTGTTTTTGGCACTAAAAAACCTTTCTGCTGACAGCGAGAAAGGTTTTTTCTTTGTGAAAAACATCTTCCCCGCGTATACAGCGGGCTAGATGGAGCACCTTATCCGTCAGCTGGCGGACAGGTTGCTGGCGGATCAACAAGCTAGTTCTCTCCCCGCACTCTGTATATTCTTTAATTGTTAAGCTTACTCAGCTTAGCACGAGCACGGTATGTAGTTCAATAATTTGCCTCTAGCTCACTTGCCAGTACCCGGCTATGTGTTAAGCGCCATAACATATGCGGCAGTAGTGCCACCCATATACCACAGAGGATCAGGTAGTAATCTTGTGCCAAATAGCCCGGCCCCGGCCGGAAAAAGAAATACAGCGTCAGCAGGCCCGACACACCCCAGCCTACCATCAGCGCAGTCATGATAGCCCTGCCTACCCTATGGTGCATATGCCACCACATGATGAACGCGCTCACAAAAAGGAAGATGGCCGAACCGATGCTTGCCACACCATGCAGTATCAGAAGCGGCTGCTGGCCCAGGCTAGGGCACACCGTCAGCGATGGTTCGCACGTCATCGGTAGCAGCGCATCGGCAATAGTGAGCAAGCCAAACAACGCAAAATTCACCAACACCACCTTGTGCATGAGGTCTATCGCCCGATGCCACAGCATAGCTGCAGCCGCTATAACTCCTACACCGCATAGTGTGTCCAACAGCACGAACAGCCAGTTATACGGTTGATGCAGCGCCTCCAGCTCGCTGGCCAGCCCGCCGCTATGAGTTACCAACGGGTTGAGTGCATAACCCAGCGGCCACGAGTTGTACACTACGCCCGCCAACACCGCCAAGATTACCGCCGCCCAAAATAACCGCTTTTTTGTCATATGTACTACCTAGTATAAAAAATGCCGCCACCTATGGAAAGTTTTCGCGTCTTCTAGTATAATCCTACCCGTAGCTGAACTGAGCCTGATACTTTTCAGGCACACTAAAAGCGAAAATTATTGGGGATTGGCCAAGTGGTAAGGCAACGGGTTCTGGTCCCGTGATCGGGGGTTCGAATCCCTCATCCCCAGCCA
>DASTXH010000057.1:0-1426 GCA_035758575.1 Saccharimonadales bacterium (SeqCode) | reverse complement strand
TCACGCAGGCCATGGCCGTAGGCGTTGGCCTTGAGTACCGGAATTATATGAAAGCCTGGATGCTGCCCGCGTAACAGGCGCACATTGTGCAAAGCGTGCGCTTTATTCAGTGTGATCATATTGAGCGAACGGTATCGGCCCTGTTTGCGCCGCCAGTTGGTCAGCGCCTGCTGCAGCCGCCCGCGGAGGCTCATGCTGCGCATGATTAAAACTGCTGCAGGTAGTTGGTAGTAAACGATGTGGTCAACGAATTGCGCTCACGGAATCGCTCGCGCGCCAGCTGCAGCAACCGCTCCACTAGCTCCACATTGCTGATGCCGGCCGCGTTCCAGTTGTGGGAGTACAGGCTACCCGGCAGCGGGTTTACCTCATTGAAGTAAATAGTTTCGGCACTGCTGTCTATCAGCATGTCCACGCGGGCTGTACCGCTACAACCAAGCGCCCGATATACGTCCAGCCCCACAGCCTCGGCGCGCGCATATAAACCCGTGGGCAGTTCAGCTGGCAGCTGACTGTAGCCCTGCGCGCCCTTGGTGCCTTTACCCGCTTTGGCACCACCCTTGCCCTTCTTGCCCCCATGCAAATACTTGGATTCAAAATCAAAGAAGTCATCCGGCTTGGTCATCGGCCTCTCCAGCAGTGCCGGCACCGGCCGGTCGTTGCCCATTATAGGCAAAGTGACCTCAATAAGGTTCTGCACGCCTTCTTCTACGATGATCTTATCGTCGTAATGCGCCGCAACCTCCAGGCCGTTACGCAGCGTCGTTTCGCTGTCAGCCCGGGTAATGCCAATACTTGAACCAAGATGTGCCGGCTTAATAAACACCGGGTACCGTAACGTACTGGCAATGTGCTTCATCGCCTTTGCTGGGTCGCGCTGCAGATCACCGCGGGTAAATACCACAAACTTCGTAACTGGTATACCGGCGGAATCCGCTACTTGCTTGGCCAGCACTTTGTCCATGGCCACCGCTGCAGCGCTGACGCCGCAGCCTACATAGGGCACGCCCGCCATATCTAGTAAGCCCATCAACGCGCCATCTTCGCCATACGTACCGTGCATCGCCGGAAACACGGCGTCTATCTTACGCACTGTCTTGCGTCCGGCTAGGCCGCTCGCCTTAATAAGCGTCATGCCGCCATCGAACTGCACACTGGCCGGCTGCGCCTTGTGCAGAAAATCGTTGATTTTGCCTGAAGTAAACAAATTGATGTCTTTGAGTTTTTCGTCCCAATACCAGGCGCCGTCTTTGCTGATATATACGGCTTCTATCCGGTATTTTCGTGTCAATTCCAGCGGTTTTATAACGCTGGCGATAGCGGTTACTATTGATACGTCGTGCTCAGCGGAGCGCCCACCAAAAATAACTGCGATTGTTTCCATGCAATTAGTATATGCAATTACGCGGCACATATCCACTTTAAG
>DASTXH010000066.1:0-70650 GCA_035758575.1 Saccharimonadales bacterium (SeqCode) | reverse complement strand
TTCCCGGCGTGCATGTTCGTGCTCGCTACAACTTCCTACGGCGGCCCAACTCTGTTTGAGGAGCCAACGCGACGAGTTGTTGGGCCGGTTGTAGCGAGCATCAACCTGCACCCGAGAGGGTGGAGCTAGCCTTGATCTTTTTGGATACTTTTTGATCATGCAAAAAGTAGCAAGGGCCCGCCATGGGTAGTGGCAGACTTGAACGGAATAAGCACGAAGGATGGCGAAGCTGACAATACGACGCGGCAGAAGAACAGGGTGTGCCTGCGGCACACTGGGGCTGACCGTTAAGGATGGAGTGAATACAGCGGGCTGGTTCTTGGCCGACAGGAGCATCCAAGAGGAAAAATGCTTGCTTCTCGAGGCCAAATGATGTAATGTATATCAGATATGCAAAGTGTTACTCAATCAATCGCAAATACGTTCAAGAAGCCTGCCGTTGCAGATGTGCAATCTGGCGACACCGTCCGCGTACATCAGCGCGTCCGTGAAGGCAACAAAGAGCGCGTTCAGATCTTCCAGGGTCTGGTGATCCACGCCGGCCGCAAAGGCAGCCATACTAGCACTATCACCGTCCGGCGCATTGCCAGTGGCGTAGGTGTAGAAAAGAGCTTTTTGCTCCACAGCCCACTTGTGCTGAAGGTGGAAGTTACTAAGCGCAGCAAAGTGCGCCGCAACTACCTCAGCTTCATGCGCAACCGTACCGGTAAGGCAGCCCGCATGACTGGCGTAGACTTTGACCGCAATGCAGTAAATGCTGTTCACGACGAAGCTGCCGAAGCCGAGGAAGAGAAGCTGAAGGCTGAATCTGCTAAGGAAGCAGAAGCCGAGCTGGCTAAGAAAGCCGCCGAAGAAGCCGAGCTGGATGCCAAGGCCGCCGCTGTGCAGGCCCGCCACCAAGAAGCTACCAAGTAGTTTTCTACCTACTTGAACACTAACGACCATAGGTTACAATAAGCCTATGGTCGTTTTAGGTATAGACGAAGTAGGAAGGGGTTGCTGGGCGGGGCCACTGGTGGCTGGCGCTGTAATTTTGAAGCGGGCTATACCGGGTGTACGCGATTCTAAACAGTTGACGCGCAAAACCCGCGAGGCGTTGGACGCGGTGATCCGCCGCCGGGCGGTCGTCTATGGTTTAGGCTGGGTTGCGCCGGACGAGCTGGACGAAGTGGGTCTGACTGCGGCGGTACGGCTGGCTTACCGGCGCGCACTTGCCGAGATTACAACTGCGTACGATCAGATTATCATAGACGGTAATTATAATTTTTTGGCAGATCTGCCGAATGCGCGGGCTATCGTAAAGGCCGATGCCATGGTACCGGCGGTGAGTGCCGCCAGCATCATCGCCAAAGTGGCGCGCGATGCCTATATGCGCGAACAGGCGGCGCAGTTTCCAGCGTACGGTTTTGAAAGCCACGTGGGATACGGCACGCTGGCGCACCGTCTGGCCCTTTCCGAACACGGGCCCTGCCTGCTGCATAGGCGCAGTTTCCAGCCTTTGCGGTTGCTAACGGATACGGCTAGTGTCGGCGACTGATACCGGACGTCGCGCGGAGGACGCGGCCGCAGATTATTTGGCACGGCACGGCTTTGCAATAGTTGAGCGCAATTTCCGCATGCCACAGTGCGAGATAGATATTATCGCCAAAAAAGGGCCATGCTTATATTTTGTTGAGGTAAAGTACCGCGCCAGCACCCGCCAGGGCGGCGGTCTGGAGTACATCACCGCCGCAAAACAACGCCAGATGCACTATGCGGCCAATACGTGGCTGGCGGCTCATGATTGGCCGGGCGAAACAGTGTTGGCGGGGCTTGAAGTAAGCGGCGCGGACTTTGCGGTGGCGGCTTTCGTGGAGGCTATTGATGCGTGAAGAATGCCTGTACGCTTGGCAGGTCGCGCCGTAGCCAGCGGACGCGGGTCTGTATCTCAGACAACGCAACGGCTATGTTGCGTTTTAGGGTGATGTCGGACTGCTTAGGGGCGAAGAATGCTTCGTATTTGTCGGCCCACGCTTCGGTATTGCAGGCAGATGCGGTGTAGCGGGGAAAATCGTCGTACGATTTGTCGCCGCTGTAGGTCTCTATTACCCAATTCCAATGCGCTACCATCCAGTCCCAGGCGTTTGCGCGGGTGTGTCGGTTGCGGATAAGGTAAAACAACCAGTAGTCGGCATCTTGCGGCTTTACCAGCTTGGGGTCGGTGAGGCGGTTGAGCAGCAGTGTTGCGTCGTCGGTGCGTTCAGTAACGGTTAGGGCGGCGCAGATGTCTGATCGTAGGTCAGCATTGCTGGTGCTGTCGTGCAGCTGTAACAGTTCGGCTGTGACCTCTGGGGCGCCATGCCGTACGGCAGCGCCCATGACAATGCTGCGCAGCTCGGGATTCAGGTTGCTGGCGTCTTGCTGGTAGGCTGCAAAGCGGCGCAGCGCCTCGGCCAAGATAGCCTTGTCTTCGGCGTATACCCCTAGGGCGATGATAGTTGCGCGCAGCTTTTGGTCTGAGGCGGATTCGTTTTCGCGCTCTTCCCAGCCCAGGCGTGTGTATTGCTTTTGGATCATCCGGCCTATGAATTGTTTGATGGTAGCCTCTAGCGACTCGTCCAGGTCAATGAAGCGCCGGGCCTCGCTGACGACCAACGAGATGATACCCCATACGGATTCGTTGTCCTCGTCCGCATACGCCCCTACTAGTTCCAACACGTCGCCGAAGGGCTGGTAACCGGCTTTGGCCAGCATGGCTGCGCCGTTTAACAGCATCAGGCGGTCGCTGACGCTGAGTTTTCCGTTCCGTACGAGGTCGGCTAAATGGGCGCGGTGTTCGGGGCTTTCGTAGCGTACCAGGTAGTGGCCGGCTGAGCCTTGGTTCAGTATTACGAAGTCTTCCGATGTCAGCTTGCGGTGAAGTACGCCGCCGTCCAGGCGGTCAGGAAGGTCACTGCGGCCGGCGAATAGCGGCACCGGCCACAGCCGTTTGTCGGTGCCTTCGTCGCTTTCCGTAAAATGCTTCTGGGTGATTACGATGTCGCGGCCGGCTTGGGCAACAGTAACCACCGGGAAGTTGGATTGCTCAATCCACGGATTCATGAACGCACCTACGTCGGTGTTGCTGGCATGCTGCATAGCATCCCATAAGTCACTGCCGGCAGTATTGCCATAGGCATGTTTCTTGAAGTACGCGGCCAAGCCCTTTTGGAAGGCCGGTTCGCCGATGTGCACTTTCAACATGTTTATCAGGCGTCCGCCCTTGGCGTATACGATAGACGGGTCAAATAGGGTGTTTATCTCATCCGGATGGTGCACCTCGGTCTTGATAGCCTGGATACCCTTTTGGGCGTCACGGCGTAGCGCGGCAATGCCCTCATTGGCTACGAACTCATCCCACATGTTCCATTCGGGGAACAGCTTGGCCGGCGCCTCGTATTCCATCACGTTGGCAAAGCTTTCGTTCAACCATAGGTCGTTCCACCAGCGCATGGTAACCAGGTTACCGAACCATTGGTGCGACACCTCGTGGGCCACGACTGATGCGATGGTTTCCTTAGTGGATTGCGCAGCTTCGTTGGGATAGGCCAGCAGTACGCGCTCGCGGTATACGATGAGCCCCCAGTTTTCCATAGCGCCGCTGCTGAAGTCCGGTAGGGCCAGGTGGTCGGATTTTGGCAGGGGATATGGCACGCCAAAGTAGTTCTCAAAGAATTCAATGGAGCGCTTGGCCGCATCCAGTGCAAAGTCGAATGCTTCGGCGGGTTGGGCGATGGTGCCCCACACCGACACGTCCGTGCCGCGCGCCGTTTTGGTGCTGCGGCTATGCATCTTGCCGATTGCCATGGCCAGCAAGTAAGTAGACATGCGCGGCGTCTGCTGGAATGTTACGCTGCGTAATTCCCCGGCAGATGTTGGCCATAGATCGCCAGTATATGGCGTTTCCCCGGCAACAGGGGTGTTAGATAGTACGACATCGTCTTTTGGCGCGATTACCGTAAGGGTAAAAGTGGCTTTGGCTTCGGGCTCGTCGATGCAAGGGAACATCTGCCGTGCGTAATGGCTCTCGAACTGGGTGGTCAGCAGGATGTGCTCTTTGTCATCCGCGGTGAAGTAGCTGGGGTATAGGCCGGTCAGATTGCGTTCAATGATGCTGCTGAAGTGCATGTGTACCTCATATTCGCCACTGTATACCATTGCGTCGGTGTGCAGGCGTACTTCATCCAGCGAATTTTGGTTGTTGATGCGTGTTACCGGCAATTCCCGTTCGCCCTTCTTCTCGTGGTAGACGATTCGCGCTGATTCTACTTTTAGTCCATGCTGATGAAAGGTGATGCGCTGGCTGGGCCGGCCGGTCTTTTTTAGGCGCACTACAATCTCGCCCTGAAATGTTAGCGTTTCGGCGTTGGGTGCAATCGTTAGCTCGTACGACGATGGTTTTAGCTCAGTGTATAGGCGGCGGACAGATGCGGGCATAGCAAGCGGCTCCTTTACCATATGGGCTGCCGCATCACCGCGGCTTGTACCCTCTAATCTTGTATATAGTGTATCATGAGCTTCCCCTCGGTTGACAGATACGGACGCGCCAGGTATACTTGCACTGTTGTCCGGCCGCATGAGTCGGACTTTTTCATATCCCGCATCCGGCACGTACGGTACAATAAAAGAGAATGGAGACAAACAAATGGAATTAGACTTTAAGCAATTGGCCGTGGCTATCAAAGCCTTGGCCACCGAGAAAAATTTGCCCGAAGCAACTGTGCAGGAAATTGTAGAGCAAGCCCTGGCTGCCGCGTATCGCCGCGACTATGGCGACCGTGAGCAGGAAGTGCGTGTTAGCATGAACCTGAACACCGGCGATGTCGATGCCTTCGTTACCAAAGAGATCGTAGAAGAGGTAGAAAATCCTGCTTTCGAGATCTCGCTGAAAGACGCCCAAGTAATGCGCAAGAACGCAGCTATCGGCGAAACCGTGGAAATCCACGAAGATGTACAGAATTTTGGCCGTGTTGCCGCCCAGACCGCCAAGCAGGTGGTGCTGCAGCGCCTGCGTGAAGCCGAGCGCGAGATTGTGATGGAAGAGTTCCAGGATAAGATCGGCACTGTTATCAACGCGCTGGTATCCCGCGTAGAGGGCAACATCGTACGCATCGACCTGGGCCGCGCGCAGGGCATCATGCCGCGCAGCGAGCAGATCCAGGGCGAGCACTACTATCCTGGCCAGCGCATCAAGGTGTATTTGAAAGATGTAGAACGTGGCCCGCGCGGTCCGCAACTGGTCGTTTCCCGCGGCAACATCCAGTTCATCGAATGGCTGTTCCGCGCTGAAGTGCCCGAAATGGAAAGCGGCGCCGTAGAGATCAAGGGCATCGCCCGTGAAGCCGGCGTACGCAGCAAGATTGCGGTGTTTAGCAACGTGCAGGGCGTTGATGCCGTCGGCACGTTCGTTGGTGGCCATGGTACGCGCGTCAATGCGGTAATGAGCGAAGTCGGCGAACAGGAAAAGATTGACATCGTTATCTGGAACGCCGACCCTGTCACCTACATCAAGAACGCATTGAGCCCAACCAAGGTGAGCGATGTCGTTATCGACGGCTCACAGCAGAAGGCCCGCGTTATCGTACCGGAAGACCAGCTCAGCATCGCTATCGGCCGCAACGGGCAGAACGTGCGTCTGGCCAGCAAGCTGACTGGCTACGAGCTGGATATTGAAGCTGACAAAACGCCCGCTAAGCCGGAAGCAGTTGTCGCCACCCCGGCGCCTGCGGCCCACGCACCAAAGCTCAAGAAAAAGAGCGAGCTGGAAGATAGCTTGCTGAAGACCATCGAAGAGCACGGGGAGTAGCGGCCACGAGACACCCCAAAGGGGTTTCTCGTCGCTCCTCTCGGCTAAGCCGAGTTCGCCAAGGCGAACCGGTCGCTGCTCTTCCCGAGACAGCCCCTTCATGGAGGGGCTGTCTTAATTTCTGTAAGGCCGATATTTTGGCAGTCTTGACGGGGGAGTGCTAAAGGTTATACAATAACACTTGAAAATGCTTGTGAGCTAAACGAAACCGGGAAGCCGACATGACAGACCGCCAGCGCCAAATCTTGAATGCTATCGTCGAACAATACGCAGAAGTTGCCAGCCCCGTTGGCAGTAATCTGCTGGCGAAGGCATTTCATGTATCGTCTGCCACTATTCGGGCCGAGATGGCCGAGCTGGAACGTTTGGGATATATCTCGCAGCCGCATACTAGCGCCGGACGTATTCCTACGGACAAGGGCTACCGCCTGTACGTCAATAATCTTACTGATGCGGGCGGCCTGGACGGCGCTAGTACGCTTACCGAGCGGCGAGGCGAGCGGATGCTGGCCGCGCGCGTTGCGCCGGGCATCGTACCCGAGCGCGTTATCCGTAGCGCTGTAGACACACTGGTGGAGCTGACGCATAACCTGGGCCTGGCTACCATCGGCAATCAGCTGTATATGAGCGGCCTTTCCAATTTGTTCGGCCAGCCCGAGTTTATCAACAGTATGCAGGTGCGCCAGGTGGCGCAATTGCTAGACAACCTGGAGCCGTGGCTGCGCGAGGCAGCGCCAAACGAACCACTAAGCGTATATATCGGCCAGGAGAACCCTATAGGCCGCAGCGCCGGATGCAGCCTTATTGTCAGCCGGTTCCGCGGGCCGTTCAGCGACCGCAGCTATATTGGTGTGCTGGGGCCTACGCGCCAGAGTTATCGCGATGTTATGGCTTTAGTGCGCCGCGCAGGTGAAGAATTAGAAGAGGTATTATATGACTAAAAAGAAACCCGTAACCCCATCAAGTGATATGCCATCCGAAGATGTGGCTTTATATGAGCAAGTAATTGCGCTAACCGACGCACTCCAACGTGAACGAGCCGACGCCATGAACCTGCGCCGCCGCCACGAGGAGCAGGTTGCTGGACTGCGTACCAGCGTAAAAGCCAGTGTCGTAAAACAACTACTGCCCGTTATTGATAACTTCGAGCGCGCGCTGAAGCACGTGCCTGCCGACCTGGCCGACAACGACTACATCAAGGGCGTCCAGGGCGTCGTAAAGCAGTTCGAGAAAGTACTGGCCGACATGGGCGTGGAGCGCATTGCCGCAGTTGGTGCCGATTTTGACCCGCGCTATCACGAAGCCGTTAGTATGGAAGAGGGCGATGGCGCCCGCGAAGTGGTGAGCGAGGAACTGCAATCCGGCTACCGCATCGGCGATGATGTTATCCGCCACGCCATGGTACGCGTTCGTTCGGAATAGACCATTAGCCTGTCAAGGATATTTTTAGCACTCTTGACCCGGGAGTGCTAAATCATTATTATAGAATGTAAGTGGTGCATAGCATAACGTGCCACGCACATAGTTTTGCCATTACCGGTTGCATCGTACTTTATGGCGGACAGGGTAAAAGAGCGAAAACGCACAACGAGGAGGGCGAATATGCCAAGTCCAGAAGATTTTCAAGAGTTTCTGAATCATCTTACAACCAATGCGCTGCAGAGCCTGAAGCATGCAGACGCTATTGCGCGCAGCTTCGGCAGCGCATATATCGGCACCGAGCACCTGTTACTGGGTGTGCTGGCGCAGGAGTCCAGCATGGGTGCCAAGATTTTGGAAAACGCCGGTGTGACGCTGGAGCGTGCCCGCGTGGCACTGAACCTGACGCCAAAGACGCTTGTTATTAATATGGGCGCCAAGGGCCTGTCGGAAACAGCTAAGTTGACACTGAAGATGGCATACGACGTCGCCCAAGATTACGGCCAGGAATTCTGCGGCACCGAGCACATCCTGTACAGCATCCTCACTCAAAAGAACGCCCGTGCCGCCAAGCTGCTGCGCCAGCTAGACACAGACATCGACGCCCTGACCAACGAGCTAGAACAGTTTTTAAATCGCCAGCAGTACGAAGAACAGGGCGACGCCGATACTACCGTGCCGCGCACCAACAAGAAGGGCAAGAAGACTGCCCTGGACATTTTTGGTACCGACATGACTGCGCAGGCGCGCGCCAACAAGTTGGACCCCGTGGTCGGCCGCGAAAACCAGATCCAGCGTGTTATTACTATCCTTAACCGCCGTACCAAGAACAACCCGGTGCTTATTGGCGAGCCGGGCGTTGGTAAGACGGCCATTGTAGAGGGTTTGGCGCAGCGGATCATTGCCGAGGACGTGCCCGACAGCCTGATAGACAAGCGTATCGTCATGCTTGACCTGGCTGGTATGATTGCAGGCACCAAATACCGCGGCGAGTTCGAAGAGCGCCTGAAGAAGGTATTGGCCGAGCTCGAGAAAGATACGAACACCATTATTTTTATCGATGAGCTGCACGTCATCGTTGGCGCGGGTGCCGCAGAGGGCGCCATGGATGCGGGCAATATCCTCAAACCTGCCTTGGCGCGCGGCAAGATCCAGGTAATAGGCGCAACCACCACTGCCGAATACACCAAGCACATCGAAAAAGATGCTGCCCTGGAGCGCCGCTTCCAGCCAGTACAGGTGCCCGAGACATCCGTACCAGAAACCGTGGCTATCCTCAAGGGTCTGCGCAAGCGCTACGAACAGTTCCACGGCGTTACCATCAGCGATGAAGTTATCGAAGATGCTGCCGCTCTGGCCAAGCGCTATATCAACGACCGCTTTATGCCCGACAAGGCCATCGACCTGCTGGACGAAGCAGCCGCGCACCTGCGCGTAGACAAAGGCCGCACCTCGCCCGAAGTACGCGCCCTGCAGAAGGAATTGAAGCTGGCCCAGACGCGCATAGAAGAAGCCGCCGACAATGAAGACTACGAAACGGCCGCCCGCGAAAAAACCCGCGCCAGTCAGATCAGTGAAGAGCTGAGCAAGCTGCAAAGTAACCACCGCGGCAACGAGCCGCTGGTCGTTACCAGCGAGGGCCTGGCCGACGTGGTGTCGCGCATAACCGGCGTGCCGGTAAAGAAGGTGATCCGCTCCGAGGCGAAATACCTGCTGAACCTAGAAAAGTCGCTCAGTAAGTATGTGATCGGCCAAAACGAGGCCGTAGAGGTAGTATCCAAAGCCATCCGCCGCAACCGTAGCGGTGTATCCAGCGAAAAGCGGCCCATCGGCTCGTTCATCTTCCTTGGCCCTACGGGTGTCGGCAAAACCGAGCTGGCCCGCGTGCTGGCCCGCGAATTTTTCGGCAGCGAATCCGCCCTGGTAAAGATAGATATGAGCGAGTTCGGCGAGCACCACAACGTATCACGCCTGGTAGGCGCGCCTGCCGGCTATGTGGGCTACGACGATGGTGGCCAGCTGACCGACAAAATCCGCCGCCAGCCGTACAGCCTGGTGCTGTTCGACGAAATCGAGAAAGCGCACCCGGATGTGTTCAACATGCTGCTGCAAATACTGGAAGACGGGCATATTACCGATGCCAAAGGCCGGCAGATCGACTTTACTAACACCATCGTCATCATGACCAGCAACATCGGCGCCGAGAAGCTGCAGAAGGAAGCGAACTTTGGCTTTCACGCCTCTAGCGGTGACGCTCTGAAAGACCTGGATGCCCTGCACGAAGCCAACCAGGATAAAGTGCGCGACGAGCTGAAGAAAACCATGCGCCCCGAGTTCCTGAACCGCATCGACAAAGTGGTAGTATTTCGCGCACTCACGAAGAAAGACATCTTTAAGATTGTCGACTTGCAGATAGGTGAGCTCAAAGAGCGCCTGCGCAAGAAAGGCCTGAGCGTACAGCTTACCGCGGCCGCCAAGCAATACTTGCTGGAAAAGGGTTATGACCCGCTGAATGGCGTGCGGCCGCTGCGGCGCCTGATCCAGGACACTATTGAAGACCATCTGGCACTGCGCCTGCTGGACGACACCTACGCCCGCGGCGAAATCGTGCAAGTGGCCGCCAAAAACGGCGAACTCGCCTACGCTTCCTCGACGGAATGATTCTCCGGCCACTCGGGGTAATACCAGCCTGCTCAGCCGGGCTGGTATTTTTATGTGGCTCAGATCATCAGCTATCTCTCAGAAAGTATTTGCATTCCATGCAAATATCGGCGTATGATATGCGCAAAGAGATTAAGGGAGAGATCTGATGTATATTCTGGTGGCCCGGTGGTTTTTTGCGACCCTTTCATATGTCTCACGTGCACGACAGCGCCTGGTTGCGCTGTTTTTTGTTTTTCTGACAGTCTTTGGTGCTGGCTCAGGCACGGCGTTTGCGCTCAGCAGCGACGTGGCCAGCCATGCTACGCCTGCCGCACCGAGCCGTCAAACAGTGCCCGTTCCACAAACACGGCAATCTGCCATCAAGCCTGCTGCCGACAGCTTTACGCCGGTTGGCAGCGCTGCCGGCCTGTACGGTGCCTTACATACAAAAGTGAACAATGCTGTGTTGGGCATCCCGGCACAGAAACCCACCTTTACGCCGCACGAGCTAACCAATAAGCGCACGGCCAACTCAGCCCAATACCTCAACAAAGATGGTTCCATTACCCAGACCAACTACGTTACGCCGCACTTTTACCAGACGGGCGGGCAGTGGCAGCCGATAGACACGACCCTGGCGGCAGACAACAATGCTGGCGATGCCGGCACTATCTTCGGGAAGGCATGGGGTGTCGTTGAGTCTTGGCTGTCGCCCTCAAATGCGTATATCGTGAATAACAATAGCTGGAATGCCCGGTTCGCGCCCAGCGACTACAACGGCGGCATGGTGCGGGTCAAACAGGGTAATGGGCAGATTGGCTTTAGCCCCGTGCATGCGCACCAGGTGAACCCAGTAATCACCACCGACAAAGATGGTGTACAGACCGTGCATTACAACAATCTTTGGGACGGCGTTGATGTAACGTACCGGGTACAATCCGATCAAATCAAAGAGGCCATCGTCCTGAAAAATAAGAGCGCAGTATCCCAGGTGCAGTTCAAGCTGCTCGGCGGCTCATTGCAGTCGGCAGGGGCGGGCCAGGGCTTTGCTATCAAGGGGGCACTGGGCGACCAGTTCGGCATTGCTCCCGCCAACATTATCCTGAACAACTATGGCTTTATCGCCCCCGACAAAGCCGGGCTGACTCAGAAAGTTTCCGGTAGCACGTATACCGTCGGCATAAGCAGCACATACCTCCAGTCGTTACCGGCGGCTGCTTTCCCCGCGGTAATCGACCCCAGCACCGTAAACAACAGCGCATTCGGTACACGCGCCGGCGGTAACTACGTTTCATTTGAAACGAACGGCTACATCTGTCCGTCAAACACTTGCAACCCCTATGCCGGTTCGCTGTACGACAGCAACAATACCTTGCAATACTGGCGCTCGGCTTTCCGTTCGCCGTACGATTTTTTGCAGCAGAGTAACACCGTACTAGATAGTGCCACCGTGCACCTCACTCAATTGACCGGTGTCAGCTGGTGGACGGGCAGCACGGCTACGCACAATTTTCAGATAGGCCATGCCACGTGCCTGAATAGCTATACCTGTGTGGACGGCGTGTGGGGCAGCGCCAATATCGCTACGTCAGGCGACATCGACGTAACCAATCTATACCGTACGGTCATTAGCAATGGCGACTGGGGCGCGTGGCTTATGATCATGGGCTACGATGGCACTACCTCATCGTTCAAATCCTTCAACCCAGATTACAGCTACGTCCAGTTTACCTACCATTACACACTGCCGGCGCCTTCGTTCGTAACGCCAGCAGCAAACCAGGCGTTCGTCGACCCGCAGGCATCGTTTCGGGTTAATCCTGTAGCCAATCCCAATGGCAGCAGCGCGCTGCAATACGAGCTGATGGTGACCGACGGTTCCAGCGGCAATGGTACGGTGATAGATTCGGGTATGCAAAACAGTACGCTGTGGACGGTGCCCGATGGTACGCTGCGCGATGGCTCCACCTACTATATCCAAGCCCGCAGCTACGACCCCACGATGAACCTATATAGCGGCTGGTCGGCTCCCGTGCCCTTTAAGATCGACACACGTACCGGCAACACCAAGACGCAAACGGATGATGCATTTGGGCCAGCTACCGTAGACCTGGCCACGGGTAATGTATCAACCACGGCTGCGACACACACCACCAAAGCGCTTGCGGGCAGCTTGGGCGCAACGCTCACGTACAACTCGCCGCTCAAATCGCGCACCGGCCTGGTGGGCTCATATTGGAATCTGCCTAGCGGCGGCTCCGGCATTCCCGCCACAGCACCCGACTTGCAGCGGGTTGACCAAAACGTGGATTTCGACTGGAGCTCCGGTTCGCCGGGCAGCCCCATCAACACCAGCTATTTTGCCGCGCAGTGGAACGGCTACTTCGTCGCGCCTAGCGCCGGCACGTACTATTTTGGCGGTGTCAACGACGACACCTTAGCTATCTCCATCAATAATCAACAGGTATACAGTGGCGGTGGATGCTTTAGCGGTCCGTGCTACGGCAGCGGCGTCACACTTACTGCCGGGCAAGTGGTGCCGTTCCAGGTCAGCTACAACCAGTACGCAGGCTCGGACTATATCCACCTGTATGTAAAGGGTGCCGTATCTGAACAAATTGTGCCGCAACAGTGGTTCCAAACGGGCGTGCGGCCAGTGCAGCAAACCAGTGGTCTTATCGGCCGCTACTATCGCTATACCGACGCCGGCGTCCCGCCGACCATCGGCAGCACCAGCAACACGCAGTTCCTGACCCGTACTGATCCATACCTCAGCTTCAACTGGAACGCCGGGTCGCCTATACCCAACGGCCCTGCCAGCAACTTCCTGGCGCGCTGGACAGGCTACCTGACCGCCCCTGTAACGGGCAGCTACACCTTTGGTACCACGAGCGACGACGGCAGTATCGTAACGATCAACGGCCAGCAAGTATACAACAAGTGGCAGGATAGCCCGGGCACTACCGGCTTCGGTTCGGCCGTTACCCTTACTGCCGGCCAAAGCGTGCCAGTAGTGGTGGACTACTACCAGCACAGCGGCGGCGATGCCTTTTCGCTGCTGGTGGTTGCCCCCGGCGCGACCGGGTCGCAAGTGGTACCCACTCAGTGGCTCTCGCCCCAGGCGCAAGTGTTGCCGAACGGCTGGTCGCTGGGCATCGACCCAGATGGCGCCGCAGCCTACACCCAGCTTACCGCCAACCAGAACAACGCCGTACTTACCGATTCTACCGGCAGTACGCACGATTACACCTGGAACGGCAGCGGCTACACGCCGCCGACCAACGAGTACGGCAACCTGGTGCGCAACACCGACGGTTCGTTTACGCTGCAGGATACCGATGGCAAAACATATGTATTTGACAATTCTGGGGCACTTATCTCACTTACCAACCCCATAGACGACCGTCAGCCGGCAGCATTGCAGTACAGCTATGGCAGTGCCTATAGCGGCGGCCCGGTACGGATCCAGAAAATTACCGATGGTGTCAACGCCAACCGTTACGCAGCGTTTTACTACAGCGGCGCCAGCCAGTGTGGCACGCCACCCAGCGGATTTGCCGCCACGCCTGCCAATATGGTGTGCGCGGTGCAGACCAACGATGGCCGCACCTCATATTTCTACTACGATAGCTTCGGTAACCTGATAGAAGTTGCGCGCCCAGGAGGCGATCTGACGGTCTACCAGTACCAGTCGGTTACAAACAATGCCGGCATACCAGTTGGCTACCAGCTGACGGGTATCCGTACCAGCCTTGCCAACGATGCCATTGCTGCCGGCCAGCGCTCCGCCACCGACGCAACCACCTACACGCAAATAGCCTACGACACTCTTGGTAGGGCAGCGAGCATTACAGAGCCGGCCGGTACCGCCGCATCAACCCAGGTGCAGCATACCATCAGCTATGCGCTTAATGCGTCTACCGAACATATAGTTGGGGCGCCGGAGCCGAACGGCTTTACCAAACGTATAGAGTACGACAATCTATTCCGCACCACTAAGGTAACAGATGCCCAGAACCTGAGCACTACAACTACGTGGGACCCAGTGAAAGACCTTGCATACAGCACAACCAACGCCCAGGGGCTGATGTCTACGACCATTTACGACGACAGCGACCGGCCAGTCAGCCAATATGGCCCGGCGCCCGCAGCATGGTTCAACCAGTGGAACTGGACATTGGCCAACGGGCAAGGGCTGTCCCCCGGCCAATCACTGTGGTCCCCTGATCACACGTATCAGCTTGCTTTTCAGACAGATGGCAACGTCGTAATCTATGGACCCAGCGGCGCGGTATGGGCAACGCATACCGGTGGTCCGGCAACAGCACTTACTATGCAAAGTGACGGTAACCTGGTGCTCTACAATGGCTCCGCTGCACTGTGGTCGAGCAATACGCAAGGTGGCCCATCGTCGTATCTGACCATGCAGAATGACGGCAACTTGGTTATATATACGAGCACCGGCCATACATGGGTGTCAAATACCGCCGTCATTCAGTTCAACGATCGTAGGAGTCCAGCATATGATGCGCCATTGCCGGCGTATGTTAATCAGGTGCCGCACACCGACACCACGTACGACGGTGGCATGCAGGGGCTGGCCGCCAGCTACATGGACGTTACCAGCCCTACGCCGGGCAATGTACTGTGGAACAATCAATATATAGGCATAGGCCAGAGTGTATGGTCGCAGGACCGCCGTTTCCAGCTGACGCTGCAGGCGGACGGCAACATCGTACTATATGGGCCAAATGGTGCAATGTGGGCAACTAATACAGCCGGCAGAGGCACGATTTACCTGGTAATGCAGACCGATGGTAACCTGGTTGCGCGCGACAGTAACTGGAGCGCAGTGTGGGCAAGCGGTACCTACGGTGCCGGTTCCAGTGCGCACTTCGTCATCCAGAACGATGGCAATGCAGTAATCTACTACAATACCGGCTACTGGGCCACCAACACCTACGGTTGGGGCAACGGGCTCACAAACATGCCGAATATCGCGGGTAATCCGTTGCTGCATGGCACTAATATCGCAAACGACGGCACCGTATCACATACCTGGGGCGCGTCCGCACCGGTAAGCACCGCCAGCGGCAACTGGGGCCTGAGCCTTACCGGGCAAATGCGTTTGCCAACTACCGGAGTCTGGAACTTTGCCGTTACGTCCGACGAAGGCGTAAACCTATGGATCGACGACAGCCTGGTCATCAACGGCTGGGGTGCCAACTGGCGCGCCTATCCAACCGTTACGCAAAGCGGTTCGTTTACGAACCCCACAGCAAACGCGGTGCACCGTTTCCGGCTGGACTATTACCACCAGAACATCGGTGGCATTGGCGCTACACTGTCCCTGAACATGACGCCTCCCGGTGGCGCCCAGACATCCCAGGTGGCGCAGTACTTCACGCCAGGGTACAACCTGGCCACCAGTACTACCACCTACGACAGTAGTTTGGGCAACGTAACCAACACCATCAACTACGGCAGCACGCCCGAACTGGGCCTGCCCGCCAGCAGCACGGTGTCGTCGGGCAGTATCAGCCTTACCAGCGGCAGCACCTACGAAACGCCGGGCAACGGCTACTTGCGCAAAACCAGCAGCACGCTGCCGGGCGGTGCCCTTACTACATACAGTTATTACAGTGCTACTGCTACGGCTACCAACCCGTGCGTCGCAGGCAGTACCGCTGCCTACCAGGCCGGCTTCATGCATACCACTACTGCAGCTACCGGCGTGGTCACCGAAGATGTGTACGACGATGCCGGCAACGTAGTGGCCGCCCGTAATGGCACCGACCCATGGACGTGCACCACCTACGACACCCGGGGCAGGGTGCAGCAGGTAGTAACGCCCACCATCATCAGCCGGGCAGGGCGCACCGTCAGCTACAGCTACGCGGTTGGCGGCAACCCGTTGGTCGCCAGCACCACCGACTCCACTACCGGTACCAGCACCACGCAGATAGACCTGCTTGGCCGCACCGTTACCAACACCGACACCTTCGGCTACCAAACCACCTACACCTACGATTCCTTGGGCCGCGCCTACCAAAAGCAGTCGCTGAAGGGTACCGAAACCGTGACGTACGACACCTACAGCCGCGTCACCGCCTACGCGCTGGACGGTATTACCTATGCCACGCTGACCTACGATCAATATGGCCGGGTAGCCAGCGTAAACTATCCGCAAGCTATGAACGGCACCAACAACCTTAAGCTCTCCCAGGTAAAATACGACGCATTGCAGCAATCTGCCGGTGCCACCTACACCTTTAGCGATGGCTCCATGTACGACGAATCCGTAGCCCGCAGCCTGCAAAGCGGCCTGGTAACAGGCGACACCATTGCCCAAGGCGGCAAAACCGTTACCAGCAGCTACCAGTACGATGGCGTAGGCCGGCTGACCGGTGCGACCATAGACAACTGGCAATACCAGTACGGCTTCGGCGCGCAAGCTGCCGGCTGCGCTGCAACTACGGCTAACTACAACGCCAATGCTGCGGCCGACGGCAACCGCACGTCATATACCGTTACCAACACCCAAACCAGCAGCAGCACGGCAACTACCTACTGCTACAACATGGGCGACCAGCTGGCGTCGTCCAGCGATGCACAAATTGGCACGCCGGTGTACGACACCTACGGCAGCGTAACCCAGCTGGCCGGCGGTACCACGCCCATTGTCTTTGCCTACAATGCCAGCGGCCAGAACACTGCAATCCAGCAGGGCGGCAACCAGGTAAAATACACCAAAGACGCCAGCGGCACCATCCTCGTCAAAGAAACCTACCAAAACAACACCCTCACCACCGTCAACCGTTACGCAGGCGATGTATTGCTGACGTGCAGTACCACAGATGAAACCCAGTGCTCGGTAACCGACAAATATGTTGCCTTGCCCGGCGGTGTGGCCCTGACCCTCAAAGCTGAAGCAAACAACACCATTACCCCGGTGTACTCCATCCAGAATTCCCATGGCGATACCGCCATCACCGCCGACTCTACCGGCATTGCTACTAGCAGTGTGTACCTGTACGATCCGTTCGGCCAGGTAGTAGCATCAAATACCTTCAGTACCAGCACCACCCCAGCCAACGCCACTGATACCGGTATGGGTTGGGCTACCAGTCCATCACGCAAACAAGAAACCCTATTCACCCTCCCCATTCTCCAAATGGGAGCTAGAATATATCTTCCAACCCTAGGTAGATTCCTAGAACCAGATCCAATCCCCGGTGGAACACCCAATGGGTATACGTATGTGTTGGATCCGGTGAATTTTAGTGATTATTCAGGAGCGTTTTTAGGCATACACATCCACATAAACGTGAATACGGTCTACCGTATTGCAGTTGGTGCAGTTGCTGTGGCGGGAGCGGTGGCAGTTGGGCTTGCAGTTGCTACATGTGTCGTGACCGTGGTGTGCGGTGTGGCTGCTGCCGCAGCAATTGGCAGCCTAGCAGCTATGACAGTGGCCATGGGTGCAATTGCAGTTACCGGCAAACCGGATAACTCGGTTACAAACACGGCCATGTTTGTGTCGACTGGTCTTGAAGTAGTATCTGCTGCGGCCGGTAGCGGTAGCGGCAGTAAGGCCACCTCAAGTAGAACCACCAGCGTAGCCATGCAGCAGCAGAATGAGCTGCCGAGATTGGGTGGGAATATTATCGTTGAGTCTAAAATAGCTGACCAAATGTCGAAGCGCGGATGGACATTATCGCGCATCCAGGATGCAGTAAATGATCCGATGAATACCGTTAAAACGATGGACACGCGATATAATACAGACGGAACACGCCTTAATGACCCGGCTACGGCCTACTATCATCAGGGCGGAGGGTATGTGGTCAGGAATGACCTTAACGGTAAAATCGTTCAAGTGAGCGATGTATTTGATAAAGATTGGAAGGCGCCATGGTAATAGATGATGTTTGGATAGAAGCACTGAAGCAAAGGGTGTGTGGCATATTCTTCAAGGGGAATGCAGTGTTAATTCCTAGGAACGATGTCGATGGCTTTTTGGACTGGATTGAACCACGCCGTGCGCTTCTAGGCGCCGAGGGTTTCAAATATGAATCTGGCAAGAGGATTCCTCTGACGGAGTGCATCATAGATTATTCCTATGGCGACCCATCTCGAAGCGTTGAGCTTCATCGTAGGGTTATAACTGCAGAGCCCGGTTGGAAAAAGGCTGACTTTATTGAGTTTGTACTCGCGAAGCCTGCGGAGGCAAGGAGGTGAGTAATGAGAGGCGGGAAGGCCGGCCCACTCTCCTCCCAGGCCCCACAGCCGCCTCATACTACAAGAAGATGAACCAGTTTACCATTTTCTTGATTATGGATTTTATTGCAGCTTTTGTCTTTGTTGAGCTATCCAATATGCAGCGTGCTGTATATATAATTTTGTTTGGATTCACTGTGGTAGCGGGTTACGCCATGCTTGTCCCGTTCATCCGCAATGCAATTCGCCTTAAACGAGCAACACGCCGTGAGCTCGCTGCTGGTTATTCCACGCTGCGCACCCGTAAAAAGGGTATATGGCTTCTGGACCCAAAGACAGGTGAAGTTCTGCGTGGCCCAAATAAGAGCTAGACACCATAGGCCTTTAGAATCGACCTGTTGCGCCCATGATTTTGCGTTTGTAGTTGTTATTCAGCAACTTGTATTGTACTATCGTGGCAATTTGTATAGGAGCGGTTGATGAAAACCAAATACGGTGAACTTTTTAAGGTCCCTCCTTACTTTCGGGAATCTTGGCGGGTAGCTACCATACTTTGTCTTTTATCTACACTGTTGCCCGCGTATATAGTGCCACATACATTGCAGGGCACTACGATATACGGTGTTGCTATGGCTCGTCCATGGCTGTGGGTTGTACCGCTGACATTTGCTGCGGCTATATATTTTTCGACAGTCCGCAAGCCTCGGTTTTTGCTATATTCGATGTTTGCGGAAGTCGTCGGTATAGTCTGTGCAGCCCTGGCGAACGCAAACGACCCGTCGGGCATTCCCACCCCTCAGCCATCGACAGCGGTAGTGCAGGTGCTGTATATCTTCGTGGTTCCTCTGTTTATCTACTGGCCTATACTTATGGCATCGTACCGGCTTACCAAGCGGCGTACCGCTAGGCGGCATAATGTTAGCGCGGATCTTCCGTATAAAGAATACCGAAAAGCTATACTTGAGGCGCGTGCCGATAAGCGACGGGTAGTAACGGCAGAAGAACTTCGTACCAATAAGCGGCCGGAATATACCCGTGGAGCAATCTTTGCGCTTGGTGGCCCAGTTATTGGTATCGTCGTGTGGCTGCTTTTGTGGCAAATGGGCATAGCCGCGTCGTTCTCGGCATACGTGATGGCACGTACAACGGTGTGGCTGTGGCAAAAAGGATCGCGCTCGACGCTGATCGACAATGAAGTGGTAGTCATAGTGGCAAGCTATACTGTTTGTGGTTTGGCGCTGGCCTTTTGCGCGGGCCTTACAAGCGACTTGATCCGTGCTGTTCTTGCCCAAGCGCCACACACAAATCTATCCCGGTTGCTTAGCTATCATGTATTCTGGCGGCAAGATCTGGCCCTTATCTTTAGTCTTGATACTATGAGAGCTTATGCAGGCAGCTTAATAACTGGGACAATACTTAGTGCTATTGGTCTATATGGTATATTTGTTAAGACTTTGTTGCCTGCTAGTCGTGCAACGGCTGCGGCTAGATTTGCTGGTACGGTCGCTACTAATAAAGAAGACAAGTAGTGCTGCCCATTTCGTAAATATACTGTGGGTATTAGTGGCAAGCAGCTAGCTCCGTTCTTCGCAGTATCAATGCGTCGACCCGGCTGCTACACTATAAGAGACAGAAAGGGGTGATGCGTGGCGAAGCGGCAGGCGGTTCGGTTTGTATGTAGCAATTGCGGAGCTGCGCAAGCGGCGTGGGCTGGGCGGTGCAGCGAGTGCGGCGAGTGGAACACGCTGCAAGAAGAAGCAGTAGCCGTAGTGGGCGGCGGCAGCGCGGTTAGCTCCAGCAAAGGAACGGTGCTGCAGGTGCAGTCGGTGGATGTGTCGGCCGCGCGCGACCAAAAACGGTTGGTTTCGGGCATAGCAGAGGCAGATACCGTGCTGGGCGGCGGCATTGTGCCGGGCAGCGTGGTGTTGCTGGCGGGGCAACCGGGCATTGGCAAAAGTACACTGCTGTTGCAGCTGACACACGCCATCGCCAAACATGCATCGGTGCTGTATGTGAGCGGCGAAGAGTCGGCGCATCAGGTAGGTCTGCGGGCGTCGCGCCTGAATGTAAGCCAGGATGTGCTGAAGATTGCCACCAGTACCTCGGCCGATGATATTGCGGCAACTATTATGCAAGGTGCGTACCAGCTGGTGGTGGTTGACTCCATCCAAACGGTAGGTACGGCGGCTGTACCTACGGCGCCAGGTACGATATCGCAAATTACCAATAGTACGCAGCTGATTATGCAGGCAGCCAAGCAGACAGGCACGGCGGTGATTTTGGTCGGCCACGTAACCAAAGAAGGGACGATTGCCGGGCCGAAAGTTCTGGAACATGTGGTGGATGTGGTACTGCAGCTGGAAGGCGACCGCTATGGCGGCTTCAAGGTGTTGCGGGCGGTAAAGAACCGGTTTGGCTCTACGGACGAAGCGGGCATCTTTGAAATGCACGGACAGGGGCTGCGGCCGGTAGAGAATCCGTCTGCCAGCTTGCTTGCGGAGCGACAGGTAAGCGATGGCTCGGTGGTGCTGGCGACCGTGGAGGGCACGCGCCCGCTGTTGGTTGAGGTGCAGGCACTGGTAAATCGTTCGAACTATGGCTATCCTAAGCGTGCTGCTAGCGGCATTGACCTGAACCGTCTGAATCTTTTGGTGGCGATGCTGGAGCGCCGTACTAAGCTGGATTTGTCGGACAAAGATATATACGTGAATATCGTGGGCGGCATGCGCATTACTGAACCTGCTGCCGACCTGGCGGTGTGCATGGCTATTGCCTCAGCAGCAAAGGGCATGCAGCTAAAAAGTAACGCGGTAGTATTTGGCGAGGTGGGCTTGAGCGGCGAAGTGCGCCGTGTGCCGCTGATAGAAAAGCGGATCGCCGAGGCTAAAAAGCTGGGTTTTGAGGCCGCTATCGGCCCGGTGCTGCGCGATGTAAAGACGCCAGCGTTTCTAAAGAGCGTACCCAATGTGCGGGCCTCACTGAACCAGTTCCTGGAGAAAGAGTAGCTGCGAACACCGGCACTTTAGGGCCTACTAAAAAGAGCGCGTACCGCACGCGCTCTTTTGTTTAGGGTAACAGCCGCCTTCAGTGGCCGCCTGGACCGCCCTGATTATTTGTGGTGGTGCCGGTCGGTACGAGTGTCAATTTATCCGTAGCCGTGCCTTGGTACAGCACGCTGTCGGTGCCTGCAACAGATAGACTACCACCGGTATTGTTAGACGCGGTGTACTGGAACGAGTACGAATACACATCGCTTTGGTCGGCTGGTATGGGCTGGGTGTTGATGGCTTGGCCATCAAGCGTTACCACGATGCTGCCGGCAGGTGCGGTGGTGTACGAGCCGCCAGAGAGCGGATGCGTGCCCTGCGATACGGTTACGGTGATGGTGCAGGTTGGGTCGCACGTATCCTTGGTGCCGGGGTTTGCCGTACTGGCGACGGTGACTGATGTGGTGGGCGGCTGGTCGCCGCAGATGTGTATGTCGTCGGTGCCGCTGAGCGTGCTGGGGTTCAACGCGCCGGATACAAACTTGTCGACCGAGAACGTATTGGCATTGCCGTTGGTCTGGGTGTTCTTGGCAAGGTCTGGCGTGCAGCTGGTGGCTGCCTTGCCGGAGACTTTATCGATGGTTTGTGAGGCGTTGCTGGTTGATGGCGCCTGGTACCACGACGGATAAATGTCGGTGCTGGTGCTGGGTTCTACATCGCCGTAGTGGATGTGGTTGGTGATGACAAAGGCGGGTAATACCTTGATGTCCGATGGCTGCTGCCAGTTCACTGGTGCGACGCCGTTATGCGCGTATTGCATGAAGCCTTTTACCAGCGGCTCGGTCAGGTACTCCATAGATGTACCGCGGGCTGCAGTGAGGTCCTTGTTGCGGTTGTGGTTGCCTACCCATGCCACCACGGCGTACTTCGTTGACCAGCTGGTCATAAGGCCGTCAAAGCCATTGTTGGTGGTACCGGTTTTGATGGCAAAGTGCCATCCCTGGTAGCGGTGGAACTTGTATCCACTACAGTTGGTGGCGCTGCATGAACCGGGCAGGTAACTGGCATTCGGGTCGGAGGCCATGTTGTCTAGGATGTATGCGGAATCTTTGTTGACCACTTGCTTGCCTTGCGGCTGCTGCCACTGGTAGATGTTTTTGTTGGATGAATCGGTAATTTTTAGGATGAACGTGCGCGGAATGGCGACGCCGAGGCGGGCAAGGGTAGACAGGCCGTTCACGTGGTCGTCCAGGTACAGGAAGGCGCCGTCGCCGATGGCCGACGCTCCATAACATTGTGTCGTCTTGGTGAGCGCTTCATCTGAATAACAGTTGTATGTCGTGGGATTGTAGGGGTTGTCCATCATTGCGGACGCCGTGGCGATGGTTTTGTTGATGGATGCCACGTTGCCGGAGCTGGTGTCATTGGGGATGGCGGAAAGCATAGCCTTCACCGCAGGTACGTTACGCGAGCCGCCGAGCGCGTACCGTAAGGTGATGGGTCCAGGATAGAGGAAGTCGTAGTCCCATAGGCAGTTTGCGCCTGGGTCGTGCTTTGGAATGTTTTTGTCGGTACAAGGGTAACCGGGCAGCGGGCCTTGTGAGTCATATAGTAC
Source organism: Saccharimonadales bacterium (SeqCode) (assembly GCA_035758575.1). Taxonomy (GTDB): domain Bacteria; phylum Patescibacteriota; class Saccharimonadia; order Saccharimonadales; family UBA4665; genus JANWHZ01. The sequence continues at coordinate 47,942 of DASTXH010000066.1, read as the reverse complement.
TGAGCCAGCGCCTACATTCGTATTGTTGTTGATGAATGTCGTGTAGTCGTACGGTTTAAAACTTGACCCTGGCGGGATCAGGATGCCGGCGGCGTAATTGTTTTGGTTCTTTGTGAAGTCTACGCCGCCTACCAGCGCCACTATCTGACCCTTTTGTACGTCTTCAGCTACTACTGCCTCTTCGTCGGCTGCTCCGCCGGTAAGATATTGGATATTGGAATAGTTGCTGGCGACCAATTTTTCGGCTTCGGTCTGTAAGTTCATATCTAGAGTTGTGGTTACTTGCCAGCCGCCGCGCTGTACCGTCTGTGAGCCATATTTTTGCTCCAGCTCCGATTTGGCTGCCAGAACAAAGTATGGCGCCTTGATACCGTTGTATTTGGATTGCAGCGGTTTGACTTGCGCCAAGATGTCTACCGCTTTGGCGTCTTTGGCCTGCTGGGCGGTAATCATGTGCTGTGCCACCATTTGATCCAGGATATACTGCTGACGGCCAAGCAACTCATCTTTCGCAAAGGCGTCAGTGGTTGCGTCTTTGTTGTAGACCGGGCTGCTATATGGCGAATAGTAGTAGGGAGACTGCGGAATGGCGGCCAGCATGGCTGCCTGAGCGAGCGTGAGGTCTTTGGCGTCGGTACCGAAATAGTCGCGTGCGGCCGCCTCTACGCCGTATTCTACGCCGCCGTAGGGGGCGACGTTCAGGTATCCGGTGAGGATGTCGTCTTTGGAATACTCGCGGCTAAGTTCTACTGCCAGGATCAGCTCCTTGACCTTGCGGGTGATAGTACGGTTGTCGGTCCACTGTTCATTCAGCTTTACTAGCTGCTGGGTGATGGTAGAGCCGCCCTGCAGGCTGCCGCCGCCACCGAACACGTCGTGCGTGGCCGCGCGGGCGATGCCGGTAAAGTTGAAAGCGCCTTCGTGATAGAAGTTCTTGTCCTCGACTGCCACAGTAGCTTGCTTCATATACCCGGAAATCTGGTCGCCGGGCACGGGAATGCGTTTTACGGCGTCGTAATCCTGCCATAGCACCGTTTTGCCGGTGCTATCGTAATAGGTGATGCTGCCGCCGAGGTTGTCGCCGGATATATCTTTGATCTTCGGCAGGTCTTTGCGGAAATAGGCGAACACGCCAATGGTGGCAATAAACACCACGACAATGCCGATGCCGGTAATCTTGAGCCCCATAATAAGGCCCTCGCGGCTGAACCAGTAGCGGAGAACACGCTTTGGGTGCATGCGGTACAGGATACGCAGGAAGGGATTTTTGGGCAGTGTGCTCAAATAGGCGGCTTTACGTGCATCACGCGCCTGCTTGCGCGCATGCATGCGGTCGTTGAGGCTTTGGTTGATGCGTATAGTTTTGCCTGATGTCGTGGTATAGCTGCGCCTACCCGGGCGGCGTCTACCGGTGCTGTCCCTGCTTGGTCCGTTCATGCTTTTATTGTCCGCTCCCTACGTATATGTCATTTCGATTATAGCAAACACCGGCTGAGAAAATGCCAGCATTTTCAGCGCTTTATATGTATTATGCACAGGCGTTGTCGTAGGGTATACTTGCTTACCAGAAGGAGTAATTAAAGGACGATTACCATGACGCTTTCCGAAGAACTGCAGTGGCGCGGCTTTGTAAACCAAACCACTTATAAAGACATACAGGTCTTAGACGGAGCGCCGATTGCATTCTATTGGGGCGTTGATCCAAGTGCCAACTCTATGACTGTAGGGAACCTGGCGATTGCCATGATGGTACGTCATTTTATAGCTCATGGGCACAAAGCCGTTCTACTCGTGGGCGGTGCGACCGGGCTTATTGGGGATCCGGACGGCAAGGCGCAGGAGCGCGACCTCAAGCCTGTAGATGAAGTGGACCGCAACGCACAGGCGATTATTGGCCAGTATCAGCAGTTATTTGCCGGCCAGACCTTTGAAGTAGTGAACAACTACGACTGGTTCAAGGGCCTGGGCTACCTGGAGTTTTTGCGGACTGTCGGCAAACATGTGCCCATGCGCCAGATGCTGGGCCGCGAGTTCGTGCAGAAACGGCTGAGTGAAGACGGTGCGGGCATCAGCTACGCTGAGTTCAGCTATTCACTCATCCAGGGCTATGATTTCCTGCACTTGTTCCGTACAAAAGGCGTTCATCTGCAAGTATGCGGTGCTGACCAATGGGGCAACTCTATCGCCGGCGTGGAACTTATCCGCCGTATAGAGGGCGGTGAGGCGGATATTTGGTCTGCGCCTTTAGTGGTGAACAAGGCTACCGGCGTAAAGTTTGGCAAAAGTGAAGGCGGCGCTGTATGGCTGGATGAACAGCAAACCAGCGTATATCGTTTCTACCAGTTCTGGTTGAACGCTGATGACGAGAGCGTGGAGAGCTACCTGGGCATTTATACGCTTCTAACGCGTGACCAAGTAGCGGGGTTGATGACGGAGTTCAAACAGAGTCCAGGCGGCCGCGCCGCTCAGAAGGCGCTTGCATATGAGGTGACGAAGGTCGTACATGGCGCGGATAAGGCTGACGCTGCGCGTAAGGTGACGGAAGTGCTATTTGGTGATCGGCCTTTTATGGATCTCGTGGCTGCAGACCTCACAATGTTGAAGGCTGAGCTGCCCAGTATCCAATCATCGGCCGATGAGACATTGCCGGCACTGCTGGTACGCGCCGGCCTAGCAGGATCCCGTTCAGAGGCAGGTCGATTGATCAACGCCGGTGCAATCGTCGTCAATGGCAAAAAGCTTACGGGCGTCGATATAGAACCATTGCAGCCTGGCGACAATCTTATCAGGCGTGGTAAAAATAGCTTTGCAGTCGTGACACGATAATTTGGTACAATGACAGTAAGAAATAATACAGGCAACTATGGCACAACAAGCACAAGACACTTCCAAGCAGCACAAAAAAGCCGACCAGTACAACGATCCTAGCTACAATTATCTGCATTACTGGGACGGCCGTGACTATGAGCACGCCGCAGAGGAGGTCGCCATCCAGCGCCTCCTAAAAGGCAAACATTTTGGTAAGGCAGTGGACATTGGCGGTGGCTACGGACGACTATGTCTACTACTCGAAAAGTATGCCGACAAAGTGGTGTTGGCCGAGCCCAGCCAACAGCAGCTGGACATCGCAAAAGATTTCTTAAAGGGGCACGATGAAATTGAGCGCAAGCTGGTGCAGGCCAGCGACCTGGAGATGCCCGATGGTTCAGTAGACCTTATAACCATGGTGCGCGTCATGCACCACTTGCCGGATCCCACGCCGGAGCTGGCGGAAATTGCTCGCGTACTTAGCGACGATGGCTATGCCATCATCGAAATGGCCAACTATGCCCATGCACGTAATCGCTTAAGACACCTGATACGCGGCTCCAAGCTGCCGGTACGCCCCGTAGACATCCGTTCAGCACAGAACAAGAAGAAGGACGAGGTACCATTCGTAAACCACAATCCGCACACCATGATGCGCCAGTTATCCCACGCGGGTCTTCGCGTGGAACGCATTCTGTCGGTGTCTAACCTGCGCAGTCCGCGGTTGAAACAGATGTTGTCAGTGAACACTATGATAAACATCGAAAAGGCATTGCAGGTGCCATTGGCGCCTATGTTCTTTGGGCCAAGCATCTTCTTCCTCGTCCGCAAAGTAGACTAGTGCTCGTGCTGCTAGGGCTGCAGCCGGTGCTAGCCTGTACCATACCGTAAAGGCTATACTGAATACGATGGTGTTGGAAGATTCTATACAGACCCTGAAGGGGGTGGGTGAGGCGGCGGCAAGGCTGTACGTGCGGTTAGGTGTGCGTACGCTGGCGCAATTGATAGACTATTATCCCCGTACATACGACGATTATTCGGTGCTGTCGCCCATGCGCGATATGAAGCCCGGCCATGTAACGGTGTGCGGGTTTATAAAGCAGGTAAGCGGCCGATATGTTCGCCGCGGTATGCATATTACTGAAGCCGTCGCCTCTGATGATACCGGCAGCGTACGTCTGGTGTGGTTCAACCAACCGTACCGGGCAGATTCCTTGAAGCGCGGCCAGGAGTATTTCATATCTGGTAATTTTGAGCTGTCGCATCAGCGTTTCGCCATCATGAATCCTACTATGGAAGCGGCTAGCGATTTTCCAGTAAATACGGCGCGCATCGTACCGGTGTACCGAGAAACCAAGGGCCTGACGTCGCGCCAGGTCCGTGCTGCCCTCAAGCAGACACTGCCGTTGATCCGCCAGCTCCCCGAAACGTTACCCGACTGGTTGGTACGGCAGGAAAAACTGGTGAGTTACGCCGCTGCTATGGAGCAAATACATTTTCCGTCCACGACAGCCAGCCTGCAGGCCGCGCGCGCACGGCTTGGGTTTGAAGAGGTATTTAGCCTCATCCTCGCCAGTTTGCTCAACAAGTACGAAATTGCCGGTGAATATGCGCCGCAGGTGCCGTTCCATGAAAAGATGGCAAAAGATTTCGTCGGCCATTTGCCGTTTACCCTTACTGATGCGCAGCGCAAGGCAATCTGGCAGATATACAAGGACATGCAGCGTGAACACCCCATGAACCGCCTGGTAGAGGGCGATGTGGGCTCAGGTAAGACGGTGGTGGCGGCCATGGCCGCACTGATGGTTTTGCACCAGGGGCACCAGGTGGCTCTGATGGCCCCCACAGAGCTATTGGCCCGCCAGCATGCCGAAACGTTGGCGCGTTTGCTGGCGCCCATGGGCATGGATAACCTAGTAGGCTTACTTGTCGGTGGCATGAGCGCGGCGCAGAAGCGCAGCGCCCACGACGCAATCGCCGCCGGGCACATGCGTTTTATTGTGGGTACGCATGCGCTTATCCAAGATGCGGTAGATATGCATAGCCTAGAGCTGATTATTATAGACGAGCAGCATCGCTTTGGTGTGGAGCAGCGCAAGGTGTTGCAGGCCAAAGCTGGGCATATGCCGCACGTACTGCACCTGACGGCTACGCCCATCCCGCGCAGCCTGGCGCTGACTCTTTATGGTGAATTGGACGTATCTATTTTGGACGCCAAACCCGCCGGACGCCAGCCGGTTGCGACAGAAATATGTTCGCCTAACTCACGCGCCCAGCTGAATGAACGTATTGCAGCGGAGTTGACCGCCGGCCGCCAGGCATTCGTGGTATGTCCACTTATCACTGAATCGGCCGCGCTGGAACTAAGCTCTGCCGAAGAAGTATATGAGCGTATGTCCAGGCGCGACTTCAAGCAATTCCGTGTCGGTCTGCTGCACGGCAAGATGAAGGCGGCCGAAAAAAACGACATTATGCAGGCGTTTGTGGTCCATGAGCTTGATGTCTTGGTGTCGACCACGGTTATCGAGGTGGGCGTGGATGTACCCAACGCCAGTGTGATGCTAATAGAGGCTGCCGACCGCTTTGGCCTGGCGCAAATCCATCAGCTGCGCGGACGGGTCGGCCGCGGGCAGCACAAAGCGTATTGTTTCTTGATGATGAGCGACGCCAAGGCGCCGTCGGCACGCATGCGCGCGCTGGAGCGCACCAGCGATGGGTTCCGCCTGGCCGAGCTAGACCTAAAGCTGCGCGGCCCCGGCGCAATATATGGCACTATGCAGCATGGCCAGCTGGACTTACGCATTGCGCAGCTTACCGATACCAAGCTGATCATGCAGGCCCGCGCCGCAGCCGAACGTTGCATAGAACGCCATGAAGATCTTACACGCTATGCAGTGCTTAGTGACCGTGTGCGCCGGCTTCGCGCCGTTACTAATTTGAACTAGTGGCAGCAGCTTTGGCGTGCCGGCTTACCTCGATGTACCTTAGCGGCAGCAGAAAGAACGCAGCCAAGCTCAGAATACTGGCGATTATTGCAGATGCGCCCGGTACAAAACCGAGTATCGCACCCAGGATACTCGAGCAAATACTAATGACCAGCACCACGCCAATAGTCCCCCATATATAGCCGGCCGCATGGTTGCTATCCTCCCAGCTGCGCTTCATCGCCTGGCCTACGTCCATCTTTTTGTCTACCACATAGTACGGCGCCAAGGCATAGCGGCGCAGCAGCATCAGCCCTGGCACGATCAGACAGATAAATCCGAGCAGTATCAGTACTCCAGATAGGAGCAACGTACCCAGTACTTGCCAGATATGGCGAAACCCCTGCGTGTATGCCTCATTGACGGTAGTAGCTTTGTTGCGAGCGCCGCGCAGCTGCAGTACCACGATGGCCGGCATGTTGATAAATGTCCAGATGCCACCCACCAAGCTAAGCAAATAGCCCGTGTCGTTGTGCTTTGTTACCAATACTGAACCTAGTTGCGTAAGCAATGCAGGCAACAGAGACAGTATGATGATAGGCTCAAGGTTGTCACGTACCAGTTGTATGCTAGTCTGGAAGTGACTCCAGCTGCTGGTATAGGGCTGATTTGACACGTTTTGTTCCATAGTTACTATAATCATCAGCAACGCAACCATACTTGTCAATGATCCTAGCTACATAGGGGTAGCAGTTTTTTGCACTTTCAGATACAATACTGGTGCTAACCGTCCGCGCGGATGTGGTGGAATGGTAGACACGCTAGCCTTAGGAGCTAGTGGGGAGACCCGTGGAGGTTCAAGTCCTCTCATCCGCACCAATATAAAAAGGCTCCTTTGGGAGCCTTTTTATATTGACATGGGTTAGGCTTGAACCTCCACCCGTGGAGGTGAGAAGCGCCAGTGGCGCTTCGCAAGGCAGTCTTCCGGGGCAAGCTGTGCTTGCCGCCGTGAAGTTGCGGGGCCGCCGAAGGTGGCCAAGTCCTCTCATCCGCACCAAACAAAAAGCTCCGGCATCGCCCGGGGCTTTTTGTTTGGCCCTGAAGGGGGCCTGAGCTTCCATGGGTGCCCGCGTGGCGGGCGAACCCGTGGAGGTCGTGGAGCGAGGACGCGCGCATCCGCCGGCTGGCGGAGAGCACGCCGCAGCGGAAGAGCGTAGCGATATTCCTCTCATCCGCACCAAACAAAAAAGCCCCGGCAATGTCGGGGCTTTTTATATGGCTTACGGATAAGAGGACTTTAGAACCTCGTGAGTGAGCGAAGCGAACGGGAGGTCGTGGAGCAGTACTGCGCACAGGTGCTCGCACCGAGCACAGTGCTGCGGATAAAGGGCGAAGCCCGCTAGTCCTCTCATCCGCACCCATTCAGTGCCATGGTATCATTACCATAATGGGTGTAAACATCTACCATGCGAAAATAAAGAAACACCGGAAAAGCAAGCGTACCATTGACCGCTTGGTGTATGTCGCTGTGGCATTGGGGCCGCTGATGACGCTGCCGCAAGTGTGGAATGTGTGGATGACGCACGATCGCGGCGTATCGCTGCCTACTTGGTTCGCATACGCTGTGGTGGCGGTGATATGGCTGTGGTATGGTTTGTACCATAAAGACAAGCCAATCGTCTGTTTGCAGGCGTCGTGGTTGGTGCTGGACTTGTTGATCGTGGGTGGCGTGCTGGTGCGGTTTAGATAGCTGACACGCTACAATATGCTATTCTGTCAGGAGATGTTTTATTGTAGTGCGCATCAAATCCATATATAGCCGGTACGCGGCCTTTCTTCCGCTGCCGGCCCGCCATACCTATGCAAGTAACCCTACATCTTATAGAATGGAACTGACATGGCATTATCTACACAACCCTACAAGGGCGCACGTGATTTCTACCCCGAAGACAAGCGCCTGCAGAGATATATTTTCGCTAAGCTGCGCGAAGTAGTTGAACGCTTCGGCTACGAAGAGTACGACGCGCCAGTGCTGGAGCCACTCGAACTGTACCTGGCTAAAACCGGCGAAGAGATCGTAAATGAACAAACCTATGTATTTGAGGACCGCGGCGGCCGCCGCGTGGCCATTCGGCCCGAAATGACGCCTACGGTCAGCCGTATGGTGGCGGCTAAGCGCCAGGAGCTGGCCTACCCGCTGCGCTGGTACAGTATTCCCAACCTCTGGCGCTACGAGCGTCCGCAGCGTGGGCGTTTGCGCGAGCACTGGCAGCTGAACGTAGATATATTTGGTGTCGCTGGTATTGCGGCCGAGCAAGAGATCGTTATGGTGGCTGATGCCATTTTCCGCGGCTTCGGCGCCAAACGCAGTATGTATACCATCAAGCTGAACAGTCGTAAGTTTATCGACTATATGCTACGTGACTATTTGGGGCTGGACGCCACGCAAGCGTCGAGTATAGGCCGGCTGATAGATCGTATGCACAAGATAGACCGGGCTAATTTTATTACCCAGGCAGAGGCGGTATTGCTGCCATCGCAGCGTGAACAGGGAGTGGTGCAGCGCCTACTGGACGTACTGGACGCCAAGCGCATGTCGGCACTACCGCAGCAGCTGCAAAGCCACCCGGCCTTGACGGAACTACACCAGATGCTGGAGCTTTTGAAGGCATCGGGTATCACTAATGCTGAGTTTGACGTGACCCTGATGCGCGGCTTTGACTATTACACCGACCTGGTATTTGAGATTTTTGACACCAACCCTGAAAACAATCGTTCTATGATGGGCGGAGGTCGCTACGATGGCCTGGTAGGGCTGTTTGGCGTGGAGCCGGTGCCGACCGTGGGTTTTGGTTTTGGTGACGTAACGCTGGCGAACTTTTTGGAATCGCACGGGTTACTACCAAAATTGCCATCGGACACCGATTTGTACGTCATCGTGGCCGGAGATGCTGGGGTGATGCAGCAGGCGCTGAAGCCTGTGGCGACACTTCGTGAGCACGGCGTGCGCGTGGCCGTGGATATTACCGGCCGCAAACTGGACAAGCAGTTCACGACGGCGCACAAAAAGGGCATTCACTACGCGCTGGTAATCGGCGAACAGGAATTGTCAGAGGACGTATACACCCTGAAAAACCTACAGACGGGCACTGAAGAAAAACGCAGTATCCCACGCATCGTCAGTATCATCCAGGACTACCGGCACCCATCAGAAGCGCTCGACAACGAATTGTAGAGGCCGAACATCGGTGGCGCCCTAGGCAGCGACCCTGTTTCCTGGTACACTTACCGTCTATGCAGATATCAAGAGAACAACTGAACCCCACAACCGTCAAACTAACTATCACGGTTGACGCCAGCCTCCTGGCCGACACCAAGCAGCAGGTGTTGCGTCGCCTAGGCCGCGACATGAAATTGTCCGGCTTCCGCCCCGGTAAAGCGCCCATCGGTATCGTTGAACGCCATGCTGATGCAAATATGCTGCAGTCAGAAGTGATGCAGGATGCCATGAACACGGCTTACGGCCAGGCGTTGGAGCAAGAAAAGCTGCGCCCTGTAGAGCAGCCGCAAGTGACGCTGAATAAATTCGTGCCATACACCACCATGGAGTTCGTGGCTGAAGTACCGGTAGTCGGCGACGTAACCTTGCCAGACTACACGAAGTTCCGCCTGGTGAAGCCAACGGTAAACGTGACCAAAAAAGAGGTTGAAGAAGTAATCGAAAACCTGCGCACCCGTGCCGCTGAAAAGAAGGATGTAGCGCGTGCCGCCAAGGATGGCGACGAGGTAACCATCGACTTCAAGGGTACCGACGCAAAGACCAAAGAGCCCGTACTGGGTGCCGACGGCAAAGATTATCCGTTGCAACTAGGCAGCAACACCTTTATTCCTGGCTTTGAAACAAACCTGGTCGGGCTGAAGGCTGGCGAGGAAAAGACTTTCGTGCTGGAGTTCCCGAAAGACTATGGCGTCAAGGCACTGCAAAGCCGTAAAGTGACCTTCGCTGTAACTATCAAAAAGGTACAGGAAGTTACCAAACCTAAGGCCGACGATGCATTCGCGACCAAGGCTGGTCCCTTCAAGTCTATGGACGCGCTGCGTGCCGACATCCAAAAGCATCTAGAGGCCGAAAAGCAAGGTGAGGCAGATCGCCAGTACCAGAACGATATCGTCGATAAGCTTGCCGACGGCACTAAGGTGGCTATACCTTCTGTGCTGATCGACGAAGAAGTGCAGCGCGCCGAAGACGATATTCGCCGTAATCTTTCGTACCGTGGCCAGACGTGGCAAGAATACCTGGACGAACAGGGGCAGGATGAAGCCGCCTACCGCAAGACGCTCCGCGAGCCCGCCGAAAAGCGTGTACGCGCCGGCCTAGCCTTGACCGAAGTAGCGGAACAAGAAGGTATCACCGTAACTCCCGAAGAGTTCAAGATCCGTATGCAGCTATTGAAGGGTCAATACACTGATGCCGCCATGCAAAAAGAACTGGAAAAGCCAGCCAACGCCCGTTCAATCCTGTCTGCCATGCTTACCGAAAAAACAGTTGCCAAGCTCGCTGATTATGCCGGGGGTGAAGCCAAACCTACGGCGAAAACCAAGAAGTAGCTACTCCGAGTAGATGGAAGTTTTTAGCACTCTTGACGTTAGAGTGCTAAAAACGCTATCATGGAGCTATGCATGACAACACTATTCGCAGCCAAGTACTAGTACCAACCGTCATAGAACAAGAGGGGCGCTACGAGCGGGCATACGACATCTATTCGCGCCTGCTGAAGGACCGCATTATCTTTTTAGGCAGTGACGTGAACGAAGCCAGCGCAAACATTATTGTGGCGCAGTTGCTGTTCCTACAGGCCCAGGACTCGAAGAAAGACATCTTCTTTTACATCAACAGCCCTGGCGGCAGCGTATACGACGCCCTGGCCATCTACGATACTATGCAGTTCGTTACGAACGACGTGCAGACTGTGGGTATCGGCGTGCAAGCGTCGGCAGCAGCGTTCCTGCTGAGCAGCGGCGCCAAAGGCAAGCGCTTCATCCTGCCGAATGCTACCGTGATGATCCACCAGCCGTCCAGCGGTACGCGCGGCAAGGTGACTGACATGGAAATCGACCTGAAGGAATCTTTGCGCATCAAACACCGCCTGAACGAGATCATGGCGGGAAATACTGGACAGACGATAGAGAAGATCAAGGCTGACATGGAGCGTGATTATTGGCTTACGTCTGAAGATGCCAAGAAATACGGCCTGGTAGACGCCATCATTAGTAGCCCACCTAAGACCCACGCTAAATAGCTCTAGATCGAACACAAAGTAAGATATCTTACTTGAAATGTGACAAATCTCACAGTATGCTTATGGTTATTCCATAACCTAAAAGAGAACCATAAGCATGGCAGAGGCCCAGTTGCGTTTGTATTCGGCGTATACCCTGAACCAGCAAGCGCGACAGATGGCGGAGCTTGTGGGACAAGGGTTCCAGCCCCAAGCCGTGGGCCTGTCGGCAGAGGCTCTTGTAGGTAAATATAGTACGAGTGCGGCTGCCACCCATGCGGCAATGGTGCGGGAAGACGCACAGCCTGCATCTGCCTTTCAGGCCACTGTGCACGACGAGGCGGGCGCTTTGATGGGACTCATAAAGGCGAATTTGCGGCCTGATGTGCACTATTTGCGGTGGAATCATCTGAACCCGCAACTAGCGCGCAGTATCCCATTTGCGTATGTGCCGCTGGCGCACATCCAGACTTCCATTGCCGCCATGACCGACGCGAGGCCTAATAACGACCCCGGTGCGGAATACCTAGCCTCCGCTCTTCGGCAGGCCCTCGGCATCCTGGCCCTCAACTACCGGCGTGGATTTGCTGCAACTATCGTACCTGGCAGGCCGCCGCAGCCATCATCGCCGCCGCTGCCTACTGATCGGCTGCATAGGGCATTGCACGAGAGTACTCGGGAAATGCAGCAGATAATGGTCGGGCACTTCGCCGTGCGCACAGTAGACGGGAAAATTGATACACGTTTGCTGGCGCAGGAATCGACATTGTATGCTACAACACGTTCTCCCGGGGCTGATGGCCTTGATGAGCTGCGATATGAACCGAATGATTTCAGAACTATTACATCCTAAAGACTCTTGACATATGGAGTGGCTACGTGCACACTAGGGTACTAAGAAGTAGTGTACGCGGTGGCAAGTTTTATTATGCAATGAAACGAGCGCTCACAAAAAGCCACGCGTAGTGTCCTTCGCCACAAAATTAACGGTATTAATTTTAAGTACAGGACATCAGACAATAAGCCGCATCACACATCTGCAGCAAGGTTTTCGCACCCTTACGCAAGGCATTTGTGCAGTTGCGGCTTTTGTATGATTGGCCGGTGAAAGGGGCAAAAGAATATATGGCAAAGACCAGTAGTCTTGTCACGGCAGTAAAGGGGCGGCGCGCCTACTTTACGCACGGCGTTACAGGTGTTGAGCTGCCGGACCTGGTGAACCACCAGAATAAATCGTTCCAGTGGTTTATTACCGAGGGCTTAGGCGAATTATTGGCTGAGATCAGCCCGATCGATGACTATACAGGCGCGAAGCTGACGCTAAGCTTCAAACACTACAAGTTTGGCGAGCCAAAACTTAGCGAAAACGACGCTCGCGACAACAACGTGTCATATGAAGCCCCATTGATGGCGACAGTAGAGCTGGTTAACAAAGTGACCGGCGAGATTAAAGAACAGGAAATCTACCTGGGCGACTACCCATGGATGACCGACCGCGGCACTTTCGTGATCAACGGCGCCGAACGCGTGGTGGTAAACCAACTGATCCGTTCGGCTGGTGTATTCTTCACTGCCGAGCAACACACTGTAGGTATGCTGTACGGAGCAAAACTCATCCCAGGGCGTGGCGCCTGGCTTGAGTTTGAGACAGCATCGAACGGTGCTATTTATGTAAAGATCGACCGTAAGCGCAAAATTGCCGTGACTACGCTGCTTCGCGCGCTGGGCGTTACCGAGGCCCGCATGCGCGATGCGTTCAAGCACGTTGATACCGGCAAGGTAAATTACCTGGAAGCAACGCTGGAGAAGGACACCGCGCGTGGCCAGAATAATGCCCTGATCGAGGTATACCGCCGCCTGCGCCCTGGCGATTTGGCTACAGTAGACAACGCCCGCAGCCTGGTAGAAAATATGTTCTACAACTTCAAGCGCTTCGACTTCTCGCGCGTTGGCCGCTACAAGCTCAACAAGCGCCTGAACCTTGACGTGCCAAATACTGTCGAGAACCGCGTGATGCGCATCGAAGACCTTGAGGCTATCATTGCTGAAATTATCCGTTTAAATAATACGAACGAACCTGCCGATGACATCGATAGCCTGGCTTCCCGCCGCGTGAAGATGGTGGGCGAGCTGGTGCAGCGCCAATTCCGCATTGGTCTGCTGCGTATGGCACGCAACACCCAAGACCGTATGTCGATGAGCGACATCGAGACCGTTCAACCGGGCCAGCTGATCAACGCTCGCCCAGTGGTTGCTGCGGTGCGCGAATTCTTCGCTTCCTCACAGTTGTCTCAGTTCATGGACCAGGTAAACCCGCTTTCAGAGCTGGCGCACAAGCGCCGCCTGAGTTCCATGGGTCCTGGCGGCCTTAGCCGCGAACGCGCCGGCTTCGACGTCCGCGACGCCCACGCCACCCACTACGGCCGTATCTGCGCCGTGGAGACGCCGGAAGGCGCCAACATCGGCCTGGTGTTGAACATGGCCAACTATGCCCGTGTCAATGAATACGGCTTTGTTGAAACCCCATACCGCAAGGTAGTCAACGCCGTGCCCGCCAAGCAGGCTGCCGGCTATACTGCCCGCGTTGACCTGGAGGATGAATCCGGCAAGGTCATCGTGAAAGCTGGCGCTACTATCAGTGCTGCTGATGCCGAGAAGCTTGCCAAGGTCACCAAGCAGGCTACCTGGCCCGTTAAAGCCAAGGTAACCGACGAAATCGTGTACCTGGACGCCTACGAAGAAGAATCGGCAACCATCGCCGGCGGTGGCAACGACCTTACGGACGACGGCTACTTTACGGCCGAGCGCGTCAGCGCCCGCCGCCACCTGCATACTACCGAAGTCGACGCCAACGACGTCACCCACATGGATGCCACCCGCAATCAGATCATTGGTGCACCGGCTGGCCTCATTCCGTTCATTGAAAAGAACTATGTGTATCGTTCACTCATGGGCGCCAACCAACAGCGCCAGGCGGTTCCACTGATTACCCCTATTGCGCCTATTGTAGGCACCGGCCTGGAGGCCGCTGCCGCCCGCAATACCGGCCAGGTCGTACTGGCTGAGGCCGACGGCGAAGTAGTGAAGGCTACCGGTGCCGAGCTGGTTGTCCAGTACAAAGAAGGCAAGAAGAGCTACAAGCCACTGCACTTCATCCGCAGCAACGAAGGCACCTCTATCAACCAAAAAGTGGTAGTGAACTCCGGCGACAAAGTAAAACAGGGCGATGTGCTGATTGAAGGCATGTCCGTAGAGGGCGGTGAGCTTGCCCTTGGCAAAGACCTGTTAGTGGCATTTATGCCATGGGCTGGCTACAACTTTGAAGACGCCATCGTTATCTCCCGCCGTCTGGTGGAAGACGACACCCTGACCAGCGTACATATCGTAGACTTCATGATTGAAGTCCGCGAGACCAAGCTGGGCCCAGAAATTGTCACCCGCGACATTCCAAACGTATCCGAAGATGCATTGCGCCACCTGGCCGAGGACGGTATCGTGCGCATCGGCGCCGAGGTACATCCTGGCGATATCCTAGTTGGTAAGATTACTCCTAAGGGTGAACAGGAACTGAGCAGCGAAGAACTGCTGCTGCGCGCCATCTTCGGCGAAAAAGCCAAGGAAGTACGCGACACCTCACAGCGCATGAGCAACGGCAAGCACGGTAAGGTAGTTGGCGTGAAGGTATTCAGCCGCGAGACGGGGCACGAACTAAAGAGCGGCGTCATCAAGCAGATCCAGATTTTCGTAGCCCAAATGCGCAAGATCAGCGTAGGCGATAAGCTGGGTGGACGTCACGGTAACAAGGGCGTTATTGCCCGTATCCTGCCTATCGAGGACATGCCATTCACCGATGATGGTACGCCAATAGACATCGTATTGAATCCACTTGGTGTGCCATCCCGTATGAACCTTGGCCAGCTGTTTGAATCCCACCTGGGCATGGCTGCTAGCGCCCTAGGCATAAAGGTTGCTAGCCCATCGTTTGATGGCGTACCTACTGAAACGATCCAGAAGCTGTTGAAAGAAGCCGGTCTGCCAGAAGACGGCAAGCGCCAGCTGTTCGACGGCCGCACCGGCGATCCGTTCCGCGAGCGTACCACCGTCGGTGTGATGCACATGAACAAGCTGAACCACATGGTCGCCGACAAGATCCATGCGCGCTCCACTGGTCCATACACCATGGTTACCCAGCAGCCGCTTGGTGGTAAGGCGCAAAACGGTGGCCAGCGCTTTGGAGAGATGGAAGTGTGGGCCCTGGAAGCATACGGCGCTGCCAACATGCTGCAGGAAATGCTCACTATCAAGTCCGACGACGTATACGGCCGCAGTAAGGCGTACGAATCCATCATCAAGAAGAGCGACATTGTTGGGCCAAAGATCCCCGAAAGCTTCAACGTGCTGGTGAAGGAACTGCAGGGTCTGGGCCTGAAGGTAGACCTGCTGCATTCCGACCGCGCTATTGACGCCGAGGCTATCCTGGCACAGAACGTCAGTAAAGAAGCAAAAGACGAACCGACCATAGAAGTGCCACAGCTTTCTGCCTCTGACGTAGACGTCACCGAAGAAGATTTGGCGCCCGAAGATTTCACCATAGAGAACGACCCGGACGGTTGGGGCGAAGTAGCACCTGAAAGCCCCGATGAAATGGAAGTTGAAGCAATTGCAAACGATAACGAAGACGAAGAGGAGGTAGCGTAATGCGTAGGTACGATCCAGGTACGGATATTGCCGAGTTCGACGCAGTGCGTCTTGCCGTGGCTAGCCCGGGTGACATCTTGGAGTGGAGCTATGGCGAGGTTACGAAGCCAGAGACTATCAACTACCGGACACAAAAGCCGGAGCGTGATGGTTTGTTCTGCGAGCGTATATTCGGACCAGTCAAAGACATCAATCCGCACGACGCAAAATATAAGGGCGTCCGCTCCCGCGAAGCCGCCGTCGATAAGAACGGTGAGCTGGTTACGCGTTCTATCGTCCGCCGCGAGCGCATGGGCCATATCACCCTGGCTGCCCCTGTCGCACATATCTGGTTCCTGCGCGGTACCCCGTCTGCGATGGGCCTACTGCTCGGCATGACCGTCAAAAACCTTGAGCGCGTGGCATACTTTGCTGCCTACGTCATCAAAGACGTCAACACCGAAAAGCGCGACCAGCTGCTAGCTGACCGCGAGGCTGAGTATAACGCTGCCAAGGAAGCCATCAAGATCCGCTACGAACAAGAGGCGCAAAAAGACGATGCCAACGTCAAGGCACTTGCCGAAATGCGTACCAAGGAAATGAACGAAGTCGACCAGGATTTCGAACGCCTCAAGACCCAAGTGGGCATGCTGGAGAAATTGGCACTCATCAACGAGGGCGATTACCGCAACCTGCCCGACGAACTTCGTGCCATCATCAAGGTCGGCATGGGTGGTGCTGCGCTTGAAGAGCTTTTGAGCCAGATTGACCTGAAACAACTGATTGCCGATCTGACGGCAGAAACCGAAGACGCCAAAGGCCAACGTAAGAAGAAACTGATGAAGCGCCTGCGTCTACTGGAGAGCATGGACCGCGCCGGTATCCGGCCATCCAGCATGTGCATCAGCGTGCTGGGTGTGATTCCCCCAGATCTGCGCCCGATGGTGCAGCTAACCGGTGGCCGTTTTGCAACCAGCGACCTCAACGATTTGTATCGCCGTGTCATCAACCGCAACAACCGCCTAAAGAAGCTGATTGAGCTGAATGCACCAGAAGTAATCCGCCGCAACGAGCAGCGCATGCTGCAAGAGGCCGTCGATGCCTTGATAGACAACAACAGCGCCCGCAGCGGCCGCGCCGTTTCGGCTACCGGCCAGCGTCGCCGGCTGAAGAGCCTCAGCGATATGCTGAAGGGCAAGCAGGGCCGTTTCCGTCAGAACCTGCTCGGTAAGCGCGTGGACTACTCCGGCCGTTCAGTAATCGTAGCCGGCCCTGAGCTGCGTATCGATCAGTGCGGTCTGCCGAAGATGATGGCGCTAGAGCTATTCAAGCCATTTGTTATCGGCGAACTGATCGCCCGAGACCAAGCGCACAACATCCGTTCGGCTTCCCGCCTGATCGAAACCGGTGACACCGTCGTTTGGGACGCTCTGGACGAAGTTATCCGCGACAAGTTCGTGCTGCTCAACCGCGCGCCATCGCTGCACCGCTTGAGTATCCAGGCGTTCCGTCCAATACTCATCGAAGGTCGTGCTATTCAGCTGCATCCGCTCGTCTGTAAGGGCTTCAACGCCGACTTCGATGGCGACCAGATGGCCGTGCATGTACCCCTAAGCAAAGAGGCCCAGGAAGAAGCCCGTACCATCATGGCCGCCAACCGCAACCTGCTGAAGCCGGCCGATGGTTCGCCCATCCTGCACATCGAGCAGGACATCGTGCTCGGTTGTTACTACCTCACTTACGACCGCCCGGGTATGAGCAAAGACGCCAGAGTATTCTCCAGCCTCGATGAAGCTATCCTGGCACTCGATGCCGGGAACATCAAACTGCAGACCCTGGTAACCATACCATTCCGCGGTAAGCAGCAAACCAGCACCCTTGGCCGCCTGTTGTTCAACGAAACATTCCCCGAAGATTTCCCATTCCAGGATGAGCCAATGACCAAGAAGCGCCTGCAGAAGGTAATGGCTGCCGTGTATGGCCAGTACGGCCAGGACAAGACTGCCGAAATTGCCGACAGCCTGAAAGACCTGGGCTTCCGCTACGCGACGCAGTCCGGCCTGAGCATCGGCATGACCGACTTTGTGCCGGTCGCAGGCCTTGACGGTGTGCTCAGCGAGGGTGACACCCGCGCCGCAACTATTGCCGAACAATACAACCAGGGCTTCATTACCGATGACGAGCGCTATCGCCTGACCATCGAAAACTGGACGAAGATCGTCAACCGCGTTCAGGGCATGCTGTCCGATCAGCTAACCACCATGGACACCACCACGGCTATCGCTATCGCCTCCGGCGCCCGCGGCAACCTGTCGCAGATGAACATGTGTGTCGGTATGCTGGGCGTGTTCCAGGATGCTGCTGGCCGCACCATCGAGCTGCCTGTGAAGTCTGGCTACATTGCCGGCCTTGACCCGCTGGAATACTTTACCGGTACCCGCGGTACCCGCAAGGCGCTCATCGACATTGCCCTGAAGACCGCCGACGCCGGTTACCTAACCCGCCGTTTGGTCGACGTGGCACAAGATGTCTTCACGCTCAGTGAAGAGAGCGAAGAGCAAGACCCCGGTTTTGCAATGCTCCGTGCCGACGCCGCCACCATCGGCGTTCCGTACGCATCGCGCCTAACCGGCCGCTATGCAGCCGAGGATATCGCTTCGTACGTCAAGAAGGGGCAGCTCATCACCCTGGAAACTGCCGAAGCTATCGAAGCCGATAGCAAAATAGACGGTGTAAAGATCATGAGCGTGCTCAGTGCCACGACTGCCCGCGGTATCCCCGCCAAGTCGTACGGTGTTGATCCTGCTACCGGCCTGTTGGTAGCCGACCGCCATCCTGTGGGCGTTATCGCCGCACAGAGTATCGGTGAGCCAGGTACCCAGCTGAGCCTGGACAGTAAGCACCGCTCGGGTGCCCTCGTCGCTGACGAAACCGCCCAGGGTCTTACCCGTATCGAGGAGCTTTTCGAAGCCCGCACACCAAAGGGTCAGGCATACTTGTCGGAAATTGCCGGTACGGCAACTGTCTGGGAAGAAGGCGAGTACTATGTAGTGCAAATTGCTGCCAGCGAAGGTGCCAATGTTACCTTTAGCTTGGGCGAACGCAAAGCACAAGTTGCCAGTGGGTCGGATGTTTCCATCGGCGACGTCGTTGCCGCGCTGGAAGACGGCTCGGAGCCCATCGTGGCACCGATTGCCGGCAAGATAGAAGTCGCGGGCAAGAAAGTCATCATTACACCTTCCCGCCAAAGCACTGTCCGCTACGAAATCCCGGGCTACAAGCAGCTGTTAGTAACCGACGGCGACACTGTCGTTGCAGGCCAGCGCCTGACTGGCGGTTCTATCAACTTGCAGGATCTGATGCGTCTGCAGGGCGTGGAATCTACCCAGCGCTACATCATGAACGAAATCCTGCGCATTTTTGCAGGCCAGGGCCAAAACATTGCCGACAAACACCTTGAGATCATCGTGCGCCAGATGTTCGGCCGCGTGCAGATCGAAGACGCCGGCGACACCGAGTTTGTAACTGGCGACGTCGTCAGCAAACAGGCTGTCTTTGAGGCCAACGAAACACTTGCCCGCGAAGGCAAACAGCCCGCCGTCGTAAATCAGCTGCTGCTTGGTCTGACCAAGGCCAGCCTCAGCACCGACTCGTTCCTGAGTGCTGCATCGTTCCAGGACACAACCCGTGTACTGATCTCGGCGGCCACCAGCGGTCGTACAGACAAACTGTATGGCCTGAAGGAAAACGTCATCATCGGCCGTAAGATTCCGGTAGGTACCGGCTTCAAGGCCGAGGACGAAGCCGAAGAGGCAGTAGCGGCGTAGCGCCGTATCCGTATCAGTTGTTGCCAACAGACAAGAAAACTGATACTATAAGCAAATTACAAACGTAAGTGTTCCGAGCCGGGATACAGGGGCAGGCAAGGTTGGCATCCGCCTGCCTCTCCCGCTGCAGCAGAACACGAACATAAGGAGACAACGTGCCAACGATCAACCAGCTTATTCGTAAGCCGCGTTCCAAGGTGACAGCCAAGAGCAAGTCACCAGCGCTGCTGCGGATTACCAACAACCTTAAGACCAAAAATTATGAAAAAGCCGCTCCGCTGAAGCGCGGCGTCTGTGTTAAGGTCACTACCAAGACACCAAAGAAGCCAAACTCAGCCTTGCGTAAGGTTGCCCGCGTGCGCCTTTCAAACGGCCACGAAGTCTGGGCCTACATCGGTGGTGAAGGCCACAACCTACAGGAGCACGCCGTAGTACTCGTACGCGGTGGCCGCGTACCAGACCTTCCAGGTGTGCGTTATCACATCGTCCGTGGATCACTCGACCTTCAGGGCGTACAGAACCGCAAGAAGAGCCGTAGCAAGTACGGTACCAAGAAGGAGAGCAAATAATGCCTCGTCATAAGACCAAAGCGCTCGTCCGCGATATTCCGGCCGACCGCACTTACAACTCAGTCCAAGTCCAGCGCCTGATCAATCGCATCATGCTGAATGGCAAAAAGCAGCTTGCAGAGCGCCTCGTATATGACGGTATGCAGAAGGCTGCCGACAAACTGAAAGTACAGAACCCACTGGAAGTGTTTGAGAAAGCTTTCAAGAACATCCAGCCACACCTGGAAACCCGCTCTCGTCGCGTCGGTGGTGCGAACTACCAGATCCCATTTGAGGTAAAAGGCCAGCGCCAAAACCACCTGACTACCATGTGGTTCGTCGCTGCAGCCCGCTCCCGCAAGGGCATTCCTATGACCGACCGCATTGCCGCTGAGCTCGTTGATGCCTACAACGGCCAAGGTGCCGCTGTAAAGAAACGCGAAGATACCCATCGCATGGCAGAAGCCAACCGCGCCTTCGCACACTTCGCCCGGGGCTAACATGCCCGAGGGCGCACCTTCGTCGCATACGGTACCTATACAAACAGTAGTCCGAATTGGCTGTGAGGGCTGTCCTGCTGCAGGTTGGTGCGCAGTAGTCGCCGAGGGGCGGCAACTGCGCACCGTCTCGCAAGGGCCATTGCTTGAGCAGCTGAATGCCGCCGGAATACCGTATGCGCTGTCTCAGGGACCTACCGAGAAAAGTGAAAACGAAGGCTTGGCGCTAAGCTATAACAATGCCGAATCGTGCGACATGAGGTGCTTCCTTGAGGACAACATTGTCCGTATGAGGCGCGTAGGTTATGCCATAACGAAACTGTTTCGCGCATGTGGCGTAAACTATCGGCATTTTGTGAACATGTAATATCAACGAGAAAGGCTGCAATGGCAGAGAAAAAGTATCCGTTAGCAAAACTAAGGAACATCGGTATTATCGCGCACATCGATGCCGGTAAAACCACGACGACCGAAGGTATTTTGTACCGTACCGGTCTAAAGCACAAAATCGGCGCTGTTCATGAAGGTGAGACAACCACCGACTGGATGGCTCAGGAACGCGAACGCGGTATTACTATCGTGTCTGCTGCCGTTACCTGCTACTGGAAGGGTCACCAGATCAACATCATCGACACCCCAGGCCACATCGACTTTACCGTAGAAGTAGAGCGCTCTTTGCGCGTACTCGACGGAGCTGTCGTAGTATTCGACGGCAAGATGGGCGTAGAAAGCCAGTCCGAAACCGTGTGGCGCCAGGCGACCAAGTACGGTGTACCGCGCATTTGTTTCATCAACAAAATCAACCAGACCGGCGGCGATTTCTACAAGTCGCTCGAGAGCATTCACAATCGCCTCAGCCGCCGCGCCTTCCCGGTGCATCTGCCAATTGGTTTTGAACAGAGCATCAACGGCGTCATCGACCTCGTGGGGATGAAGGCATACGCCTACAAGGAGTTTGCCGACCACGAGCTGATCGAGGGCGAAATCCCTGCAGATATGCTGGACGAAGCAAAGCGCTATCGTTCGCTGCTCATTGAAAACGCTGTCGCCGAAGACGAAACGCTGCTTGAGAAATATCTGGAAGTGGGCGAAGAAGGCCTGACGACCGAAGATATCAAGCATGCAATTCGTGCTGCCGTACTCACCGGCAATTTCTTTGCGGTAACTGGTGGCGATGGCCGCGGTGTTATCGTCGAGAAAGTCCTGGACATGGTGGTAGATCTGCTGCCAAGCCCAGAAGACCGTGGTTCGACCTGGGGCACACATCCAAAGACCGGCGATGAAATTGAGCGCAAGCCCGCTGAAAGCGAACCTTTTGCTGGCCTGGCCTTCAAGATTGCTACCGATCCTTTTGTAGGTAAGCTTGCTTACGTGCGCGTCTACTCCGGTAAACTCCAGGCAGGTAGCTACATTCTAAACAGCTCTACGGGTGAGAAAGAGCGTGTTGGCCGCATCGTCCGCATGCAGGCTGATAAGCGCGAAGACATTACCGATGCAACAGCCGGTGACATCGTCGCGGCCGTAGGCATCAAGGGCACTACCACTGGGCATACGCTGTGCGATCCATCAAATCCAATCGTACTCGAAAGCATCACTTTCCCAGAACCGCCAGTGTCTATCGCCATCGAGCCAAAGACCAAGAGCGACCAGGAAAAGATGAGCATTGCGCTCCAACGCCTGGCCGAAGAAGACCCAACCTTCCGCATTCATGTCGACCACGATACCGGCCAGACTATCATTTCGGGCATGGGCGAGCTGCACCTGGAAATCCTGGTAGATCGCATGAAGCGCGAATTCAACGTGGAGGCCAACGTTGGTCAACCACAAGTTGCATACCGTGAAACCATCCGCAAAGATGCTGTTGAAGTTCAGGGTAAGTTCATCCGCCAGAGCGGTGGCCGCGGCCAGTACGGTGACGTATGGCTGCGCCTCAGCCAGAACGAGGCCGGCAAGGGCTTCGAGTTCATCAACGCTATCAAGGGCGGTGTTGTTCCAGGTGAGTACATCAAGCCAGTTGAGGAAGGCGTCAAAGAGGCTATGGCCAATGGCGTACTCGCCGGCTTCCCCGTCGTAGATATCCGCGTTGAGCTGTACGATGGTTCGTACCACGAAGTTGACTCAAGCGAAATGGCCTTCAAGATTGCCGGTTCTATGGCACTGCAAGAAGGTGTAAAGAAGGGCAGTCCGGTATTGCTGGAGCCGGTCATGAAAGTCGTGGTGGTCACACCCGACAACTTCATGGGCGACGTCATTGGCGACCTCAACTCCAAGCGTGGCCGCATCGAAAGCATGGAGGACCTACAGTTGGGCGTAAAGGAAATTACCGCATTTGTGCCGCTTGGCGAAATGTTCGGCTACACCACCAACCTGCGCAGCATGACGCAAGGCCGCGCCAGCTCCAGCATGGAGCTCGACCACTACGCCGACGTACCGAACCATGTCGCGCAGGCCATCATTGCCAAAAACGGCAAGTAGGACCAACGGAGCATGACAGAAACAATACCTCAAAGAGATGAAGACGTTCCACAGGGCAGTACGTACACCCTACTGAAATACCCGACTACTCAGATCTTTTAGATATGCCGACTTCTCCGGAAGTAAATGCCCTGGGATTCGGTGTTGAAGAGGACGAGAACGGATTGCTGCCGTACTACGGCCCAAACAGGCAGTAGAGTTCTGCCCACCAAGCCTTTACAGGAACAGCGTTTTCCGGTACACTAACCCCTGTCACATGTGTGTGAGCTTTGCTCCTACACGACCATTTACACAACTAACAAATCACCTTAGGTAAGGAGACACCAACAAATGGCAGATACATTTGATCGCAGCAAGCCGCACGTGAACGTCGGCACCATGGGCCACGTCGACCACGGCAAGACCAGCCTCACCGCTGCAATTACCGCCGTACTTGCAAAGAAGCTTCCAGGCAAAGTTAACAAGCCGGTTGCTTACGCAGACATCGACAAAGCTCCAGAAGAGCGCGCCCGCGGTATTACCATCGCGACCAGCCACCAGGAATACGAAAGCGAAAAGCGCCACTACGCGCACGTTGACATGCCTGGTCACGCTGACTACGTCAAGAACATGATTACCGGTGCCGCCCAGATCGACGGCGCTATCCTCGTCGTATCTGCTGCTGACGGTCCTATGCCACAAACCCGCGAGCACGTACTATTGGCTCGTCAGGTAGGCGTACCAAAGATTCTCGTGTTCATGAACAAGATGGATCTTGCCGACCCAGAGTTGGTAGAGCTTGTCGAGGAAGAAATCCGCGACCTGCTTGCCAAGTACGAATTTGACCGCGACTGCCCAATCATCCGTGGCTCTGCCACCAAGGCACTTGACGGTGATGCTGTTTCGGAAGATGCCATCATGGATCTCATTAAGGCTATGGACGACTACATCCCAGAGCCACAGCGCGACCTGGACAAGCCGTTCCTGATGCCAATTGAGGACGTTTTCTCCATCAAGGGTCGTGGTACGGTTGCTACCGGCCGCATCGAGACCGGTATCGTAAAGATCAACGACGAAGTTGAAATCGTTGGTATCCACCCAACCAAGAAGTCGGTCGTTACCGGCATCGAAGCCTTCAAGAAGACTCTCGACCAGGGCATGGCCGGTGACAACGCTGGTATCCTGCTCCGCGGTATCGAGCGCGACGACATCGAGCGCGGCCAGGTGCTTGCTAAGCCAGGTTCCATCACGCCACACACCGAGTTCGACGCTGAAGTCTATATCCTCACCAAGGATGAAGGTGGCCGCCATACGCCATTCTTCAAGGGCTACAAGCCACAGTTCTACTTCCGCACCACGGACGTAACCGGTGAAGTTGAGCTGCCAGCCGACAAAGAAATGGTCATGCCAGGCGACACCATCACCTTCAAGGTGAAGCTGCTTGCTCCAATTGCCATGAGCCAGGGTCTGCGCTTCGCTATCCGCGAAGGCGGCCGCACAGTCGGCGCTGGTGTTGTTACCCGCATTGAAAAGTAACCACCAGGAAACCGCAAAGCAAAAAAAGAGCGCTCTACTCTAAAAAGAGCGCTCTTTTCTGTTATTACATTAATTCCTACTTCAGCACCAGGGTATAGCAAATAACTAATGGAGACGATTGACTATGCCACACATTGCGCATCTCGCGAAGCCATGGATACCAACACCGCCAGTAGGGTACGGCGGCATTGAGCGCTTTCTTTACAGCCTTATTGAAGCTCAAAAGCATGTACATGAGATAAAACTGTTTGCGCCAGGTGGGTCGCGCGCGCCTTTGCCGGTACAGTTGCGCTGCTTATTTAGTGAGAGTTTTGAGCGTGTCAAAGGTCCTGTGAGTATGGACGTCGAGACTGCACAGGCACTACATTGTGCGTTGACGGCTCAAAATGAGTCCGTAGATATTGTGCATGCGCACTCAGTAAATGCGTATCTTGCCATAGCGCCCTTCTTACGCCAGAAGAGCGTCTTCACCTTCTACACACACCCTGACATGGCAGTGCAGCGTCTAACGCAGCTGGCGGAGCCATATGTAACATTTACATTCGTTAGCCATCAGCATCGCCGCCAGTATCCATGGATAAAAAAAGCCTCAGTGATCCATCAGGGCCTTGATCTTAAGCAGTTCCCATACACCGAGAAGAAGGAAGACTACCTTGCGTTCGTAGGGACAATTACAGACAAGAAGGGTATTGTAGAAGCGATAGAGATTAGCAGAAGATGTGGCATGCGGCTGTTGGTCGCAGCGCACGTTAAATACCGCGACCAACAGTTCTATATCGAGGTTGCTAAGCCGCTCATGGACAAATCTGCACACGTTACTTTTCTGGGTGAGGTAGACGATAGAGGGCGAAACGACTTACTAAAGAAAGCTCGAGCAATGCTTTTTCCTATCAAGTGGGAGGAACCATTTGGGGGTGTCATGGCGGAAGCTATGGCCGTAGGCACGCCTGTAGTAGCTTTTAACCGTGGCGCAGTACCTGAGCTGGTCGTTGACGCTAAAACCGGATATATCGTGGAGGACATTGCACAAGCCGTTAAGGCGATTAGAAAGCTCGATGCGTTGAAGCCAAAAGATTGTCGCGAACACATCGCGTCGAATTTTTCGATTGAGAAGTCAGCACGACTGTTTAACGACCTCTACAGGACGTTGCAGGGTTCTGACTCACGAAATCTTTGATAGCCTGGGCGTACGCTATCTAACATTCTTAATGTTAGTCTTTCGGAAAAATGATATGCAGTGTCAGCGATTTCGCTCTCCAAGTCCGTTCGGTTAGCTGTAGCATTTATCAGCCATACAAGATGCTGCATATCGTTAACGGTTGATAAACTCTCCAGCAAGACGTTGGATCGTTTGCGAAAATTAGCAGCCATGCGACGTGATACTGGACGGAGATCATGTATGGGAAATAGGCCGAATGCCAGCGCTCTTGCCGCAAGTATACCTTTGAGCGATAGTAATACGACCTCAGGATCAGCTCCTGATGCGGCCAAAAACTCCTGTAGTACAGCGGTTCCAAGTGTTGGATTTGGGTGTGTAATGGCATATCGCGCCAGGGACTTGCCTAGGTCGTAGAATCGTGGCCATATTCCTCTCATAAGTTCCGAGTCGATAATTACATATCCGCACTTATCGGTAGGATCCGGGTAAATATGGTCGGGCCTGAGGTCACCATGCTGCACAACACTTGCCAGTGATTCGTACGCAGCGTTTAAGCGTTCGATCGAGCGGCAGTACAGCGCAGCCTCACCTTTATTTATGTGCCCTAGGTCGAGCCGATTCCATATACGTTCGCGCAAGGAGGTGACGTAAGCATCGTGCGTTTCCCGTAAGCCAAATTGAGGAGGGGAGATGGAACGTTCCGCGTACTTGTCGAATGTGGCGAGTATGCGGCCTAAAACTCTGCCGGTATACTGCACGTCTTTCACCTCGCTTAGCGGCTCTGTGTCGATCCATTCCGTAGCAAGGTCGCCATTTGGGTTGAGCCCGTATACGTCGGGGGCCCTAAAGCTCGGCTTCCCCTTCGTGCCGATGAGATTTAGTGCCTCCTGGCTAGTGGACTGGTTGCGTATTTTCTCAACGGCGACAGGAGTTACGCCGGACTTCACGAAGGCGTTGACGATACGGCCTCCCAGCATAATGACCGACTTCTGCGCGACAGTCGATCCTAACGTCGGAATCGTCTGTAGCGGCTCAACGATCTCAAATGTAGGGAATTCTGTAGGGTATTCCATATAACCGGAGCGCTTTAGGCGTCTTCTTCGGGTGCCTCAAGCAACGCTCTGCAAAATGAGCAAACACCATATGCGGCGCTGCAGCACGAAAAATAATTATCCCGGAGCCAGCCGCCGTATTGTTCTACGGAAATCGCGCCTTCCAATACGTCCGTAAGGCACTCGTCATAGTAAGCCCTGCTATGAATCAGGTGGTCAAATTGTACCAAAGCAGGGCGCGCAGGCGCACCGAGCGAAGCTAGCCAACGCCTAGTTTCGCTCTGGGTCCAATCTTTCTCGAAGGAGGCTCGCATATGAAAGTCGTCATCAGCGTTAATCAGGGCTAACATTTTTCTACCAAGCGAACGTGGCAGCTCCAACGCTTTCTGCATCTTTCGGTAGTCGGGCCTGTCTTGCTTCATCATGCCATAGCCATATATGTCCATTTTGGTTGTTAGATATCTGAGGATGATAGTGCGTACACCGTCAGCTTGTTCGCCTGAGGCAGATACATCATATACCCAATCCTTGAGTGGGCTCCGGAAGCACCATTGTTCAGGATAGCGCCGCTCTATCTCAGCCCAATGCCCGGCTAAGAAAGGATCGATGCCGCGATGCCGTGGCGTTAATGTGCCTTCGGCATATGCAAGCTCTTCGATTGGTACGTCGTATTGTACAGACGCCTTACGAATGACGCGGCCAATAAGTGGTAGGGCAGTACGGGCTTGTGTGCTGCCGTACGTAAACAGTACATCAACATCACTCAGCCTATCTGCTGTGCCCATAGCCACAGAACCAAACACCATTCCAGAGGCAACTCCGTATGATTCGCCCTCAATAATGGCATGTTCGACAATATAGCGTGCCGCATGGTATGGCGCACTGCTGTCTGGGATATGCCCCTGGGAGATTTCTTCAGGGGTAAGTATTCTTGCCATAACTGCTTTGCTGCTAAGCCTTAAAAACAAGATTTTAGACAAAGCCGCACCACAAGTAAAGTTTAAATGATGCGCCTCGGTTATATGTCGGAAGTGCTTCACTTTTTAGGGGGAATGGTGTAGTATTATTTGCATACCAAATTAATTATGCCGAGAACTTGGCGGTAGCCACTCTCGACCAAGATTACGGCATTGCACATAAGGAGTTCACATGACCGAGCCAAAGACCGAGACGAAGCAGCGCATTCGCATTCGCCTCAAGGCCTATGACCACCGCGTTATCGACCAAGCCGCCAAGCAGATTGTCGACACCGCACTACGCACCGGCGCCAGCCTGGCAGGGCCGATTCCACTGCCAACCCACCGCAGTACCTTTACAGTCGTAAAAAGCCCGCACGTCTACAAAAAGGGTCGTGAGCAGTTTGAAATGCGCACGCACAAGCGCCTGATTGACGTGTTCGAACCGACGCCAAAGACCATCGATAGCCTCATGAATCTGAGCCTGCCCGCTGGCTGCGACGTTGAAATAAAGATGTAACAATTGGTTTTGAGCCACGGAAGACCGCTCCGCGAGGGGCGGTTTTTTGTTTTTTCATTTTTCTTGGAGAATCACCATGGTAAAGGCTGTTTTAGTAGATTTTGATGATACGCTTTGCCCCACGGAAGAGGCGGGCTTTGCGTTTGAAAATGAGGTATTGCGCCGCTTAGGACGACCGCCCCAGACGCGTGAGATACACAAAGCCACGTGGGGCCAACCTATGCTGCATGCCATACCCACGCGGTCGCCGGGCGTAGACGTAGCGGCATTTCATGCCATTGTCCATGATCTGTTTCCGAAGTGGGCCGCAGAGGGCAAGATCGATGCCATCCCGCGCAGTAACATGGCGGCCCTAGACACTCTTCGCGAGGCCGGCATAGATCTATATATCGTAACTTCGCGTATAGAGGATGAGCTGCGCCACATCTTATCGCCCGAGCATGAGTTGATGCAGCGCCTGGCCGCCATCTATTACCACGAGACACTCGACTATCATAAGCCCGATCCGCGCGTGTTCGATAAAGTGCTCACGACGCACGGCCTTATCCCAGAAGAATGTGTGTACGTTGGCGACTCGCCGAGTGATGCAGCAGCATCCAAGCAGGCCGGATTGTACTTTGTGGCTTCCCTCGAGAGCGGACTACGCATGCCTGCTGATTTTGAGCCGTGGGGCGCCGATCATTTTGTGATGCGTTTTGCCGATGTGCCGCATGCCATACAGCGAATTGCCGGACGCAGTCTGCAAAAAGCATAAAATGCTATAAACTGCATTTGTTCTGCTGCCAGCCGTGCTGTTTAATAGTACCTATGGCGATAAAACAAAAAGCGGGCAAAACCCGCACAACAAAGACCGTACAGCTGGATAGCGTCTACCTCCTCAAGATTGTGCTATATCTCATCATCGGCACGTTGTGGCTGCATGTGCAGAGCCCGTCCGGTTCCACACAGATCCCGCTACCTATTGGAGCCGCTATAGGCGTGCTCTTTGCGATGCATGACCATTTCAAGATTGACCGCAAGGTCGAGTACGCGGTACTTCTTGTGGCAATGCTGGTCGGCTTCTGGACACAAGCCGGCGTGTATATAACGTGGTAAATGCCGTATTATTTGCAACACATTGACAGGGGTTAGCCTGTCGTGCTATGCTTATGGCAGTCATAAACGATAGTTCTTGGTGTGTGAGATAGGTCTTCCTAACAGAGGTAGAAACCACTTATCACCAAGCATTTTTATGCACCGCTCGTCCCTCGGTGGACGGGACAATCATCAACAATACTAATTAGAGGTAACTATGAAAGCACTTATTACCAGGAAGGTCGGCATGACCAGCGCCATCAGCGATGACGGTACTGTTACTGCTGTCACCCTGCTTTCCGCTAGTCCCAACGTCGTCACGCAGGTGAAGTCTCAGGAAACTGATGGCTACAGCGCCGTGCAAGTTGGGTTTGAAGAAACCAAGGAAGCCCGCGTCAGCAAGGCTCAGCTTGGTCATTTTAAGGCTGCCGGCAAGCTCCCGAAGATTATTCGCGAGTTCCGCACAGCCGAAACCCCTGAAGACCTTAAGGTTGGATCAGATATCAACCTCGAGGTCTTTTCAATTGGTGACGTCGTAGATGTCACTGGTACCAGCAAAGGTAAAGGCTGGGCTGGTACGATCAAGCGCCACAACTTCCAGCGTGGCCGCAAGACGCACGGTGGCCGCAGCTACCGCCGCGTAGGCTCCATCGGCTCCATGTACCCTCAGAAAATCTTCAAGGGTAAGCGCATGGCCGGCCAGATGGGCAACGAACAGGTTACCGTAAAGAACCTGAAAGTAGTATTAGTTGATGCCGAACGCAATATTATCGGTGTGGCCGGCGCGGTGCCCGGTCCTCGCCAAGGCATTATCTTGATTAAGGGGGCTAAGTAATGGCAACTGCTCTTACCTATACGAGTACGGGTGCCAAGGCCGCTGCAACCACCAAGCTGGACAAGCAGGTGTTTGAAGTGATGCCAAGCAACCATACGCTCCTGAAGGAAGCCTATGTGGCTTACCTCGGGAATGGCCGCCTCAGCCTTGCCACAACCAAAACCCGTGGCGAAGTAAGTGGCGGTGGTAAAAAGCCCTGGCGCCAGAAAGGTACTGGCCGCGCGCGGTTCGGCTCCAGCCGTAACCCTATTTGGCGTGGCGGTGGTATCGTATTTGGACCAACCGGCAACGAAAACTACACCAAGCATGTCAACGTTAAGGCAAAACGCCTGGCCCTTCGCCAAGCTCTGAGCCTGGCCGCAGACGAAAAGCGCATTGTAGTTCTGGAAGACCTGAAAGTAAAAGATGCTAAGACGTCGGCACTTGCAGGCCTGCTTGCCAAAGTCGGCGCAACCCGCTCCACACTTTTGGTCGTTGAAGCCAAAACCGACGAGCTGTTGCGCGCCAGCCGCAACCTGCAGAACGTAAAGTTGGTGAATGGCCGCTACCTGAACGTCTATGATCTGCTGAACGCCGACACTATTGTCGTCACCAAGGCAGCGCTTGAGCAGGTTGTTGCCTGGCTTGGCGACACCGCTAAGGGAGGTGAACAGTAATGAGCAAGGTAGTAGTACTGAAGCCTCGCCTGAGCGAACAGACCTACGCTCAGTCTCAGGAAAACCGCACCTACGTATTTGAAGTTGCCTCTGATGCCAACAAGCACGATATTGCTCGTGCAGTTGCTGCTCAGTTCAGCGTCAAAGTAGAAAGCGTCAATATTGTAAATGTCAAAGGCAAGCAGAAGGCCACCGTTTCCATCACAGGCCGCCGCCGTGGTATCGCCGGCAGCCGCAGCGATGTAAAGAAAGCCTATGTCAAGCTTGTGAAGGGTGCTAGCCTGCCTATTTTCGCAGCCGTAGAGGAAGCGCAAAAGCAGGAAGATGCAGCTCAGGAACAGGCCGACAAGCTGATTGCCAAATTACAGGCAAAAGCCGCTAAGACCACCGCTCCAGCAGCCAAGGCTGCAAAGTCGACGGGTCGTGGCCTGCGCATGTTTAAGAAGCAAGGTGATAAGTAATGGCTATTAAAGAATACAACCCCACGACGCCTGGCCGCCGCGGCATGACTACTCAGAACTTTGAGGGCATCACCACGAAGCGTCCAGTACGCTCACTGCTGGCTGCCAAGCGCCGTGGCAGTGGCCGCAACAACCAGGGCCGCATCACGACCCGCCATCAGGGTGGCGGTGCGCACAAGTTCTACCGCCTGGTAAACTTCCGTCTTGCACCTGGTACCGAGGCTATTATTGAACACATCGAGTACGATCCAAACCGTAGCGCCCGCATTGCCCGCATCAAGGAGCAGAACGGCACCTACCACTATATCCTGGCCGCTAACGGTATGCGCGTGGGCCAGAAGATCCACAGCGGTGAAGAAGCTGCTATCGAAACCGGCAACCGCCTGCCACTCAGCAGCATTCCCGTCGGTAGCGCCATCCACGCTATCGAGCTGTATCCTGGCAAAGGTGCTCAGATCGTTCGCTCTGCAGGCAACGGCGCTCAGCTGATGGCCAAGGAGGGCGGCTACGCCCAGGTACGTTTGCCTAGCGGTGAAGTCCGGCTCTTCCGCCTAGACTGTACTGCCAGCATCGGCACCATCGGCAACGAACAGCACCAAAACGTCAAGATTGGTAAGGCCGGCCGCAGCCGTCACCTGGGCAAGCGCCCAAGTGTCCGCGGTATGGTCATGAACCCGGTCGACCACCCACACGGTGGTGGTGAAGGTGTTGGTAAAGGTGGCGATCATCCTCGCACACCATGGGGCAAACCGACGTTGGGCTACAAGACCCGTCGCCGTAAGTCTACTACCAAGTTTATTGTTAAAAGCCGCCATGAGGCCAAGAGGAAGTAAGGTAGGTTAAGATGAGTCGATCACTGAAAAAAGGACCATACGTCGACTTTAAGTTGGCGAAGAAGATCGCTGCGCTTGGCGCAAACGATCGCACCATCGTGAAGACCTGGGCCCGTGCCAGCACGATCACCCCAGAATTCGTCGGCCGCACTGTTGCCGTTCATAACGGCAAAGTCCATGTACCGGTATTCGTTACCGAAAACATGGTCGGCCACAAGCTTGGTGAGTTCTCCCCGACCCGGAAGTTTCGGAGCCACGGCGGTAAGCTCGCGAAAGGAAAGGCATAGACTATGGCAGTTGTAGCAATTGCAAAGGGCGTCCGGATGAGCCCGCGCAAGGTTGGCGTGGTGGCCAGCCTGGTGCGCGGCCGCTCGGTTGCCGATGCTCTGGTCATCCTGGAGCATACTCCACGCCGCAGCGCCATGGCCGTTAAGAAGGCTATCGCCAGCGCCAGCGCAAATGCCAGCCACAACCACAACTACAAGGCTGACAGTTTGCGGATCGTAGAAATCAGCGTTACGCCAGGCCCGCGCCTGAAACGCTATCGCCCTGCCGCCCACGGCCGTGCATTGCCGTTCCAGCGTCGCGCCTCGCACATCCGCGTGGTCGTAGACGGCGAACAACGCGCTGCCAAGAAGCCAGTCAAGGCAGAGAAAGAGGAGACGAAATAATGGGTCAGAAAGTCAATCCCGTATCAATGCGTCTCCAGGTCAGCAAAGACTGGAGCAGCAAATGGTTTACCGACAAGCGCGAGTACGCCAAGTTCCTGAGTCAGGACCTGGCAGTCCGCAAGCTTATTCAAGACAAAGTAGGCTCACGTGGTGCCGTCAACCGTGTTGACATCGCCCGTACGCCAAACCTGGTAACCGTTACCATCAGCACGGCCAAGGCCGGTGTGGTCATCGGCCGCGGTGGCTCGGGTGTCCAGGAGCTCAAAGAATCAATCGAAAAGATCTACCAGACACCGATCCGCGTAAACATTGAAGAGATCAAGAAGCCAGAACTGTATGCCAAGCTGGTTGCCGAGAATATCGCGCATCAGCTTGAGCGCCGCATTTCCTTCCGCCGGGCTATCAAGTCTACGGCTGCAAACACGATGCGTGCTGGTGCCAAGGGTGTTCGCATCGAAGTCGCAGGGCGGCTCAACGGTGCAGAAATGTCTCGCCGCGAAAAGGAAGTAGCTGGTTCAGTACCACTGCACACCCTGCGTGCCGACATCGACTACGCACTGGTGCCTGCCCATACGGCAGCCGGCCTGATCGGCGTAAAGGTATGGATATACAAGGGCGAGGTACTCTAACATGTTAATGCCAAATAGAACAAAGTTCCGTAAGGTACGCAAGGGTAAAATCCGTGGCGTAGCTACCAGCGGTAATTACATCGCCTTTGGTGATTTCGCACTCCAGGCCCAAGGCCACGAGCGCATCACTTCACGCCAGATCGAGGCAGCCCGCCAGGCAATGACCCGTCACATCAAGCGCGGCGGCAAAATCTGGATCCGTATCTTCCCACATACGCCCGTAACGCGCAAGCCGCAGGACGTAAAGATGGGGAGCGGCAAGGGAAGCCCCGAGTTCTTCGTCGCCAAGGTCCGCCCTGGCACCATATTGTTTGAAATGCAAGGTGTTGACGTGAGCGTAGCCCAAGAGGCTATGCGTCTCGCCAGCCACAAGCTACCCGTCAAGACAAAGTTTCTATCTCGAGAGGAGGCATGAGTATGAAAGTTGCTGACATCCGCAAATTATCCACCTCTGACCTCGCCGTAGAGAGTACGAAACTACGCGTCGAGATTGCAGAGTTAAAGCGTCGCGTACACATGGGTGAGTTAGATAACGTCCGCACGATCCGCAACAAGCGTAAGGATCTGGCCCGCGTCCTAACCGTGCTCGGTGAGCAGCTCGCGAAGGAGGACATGTAATGGCACGTACACTTATCGGTACCGTATCCTCGAAGTCTGGTGATAAGACTATCGTGGTTACTGTCCGCACCCGTAAGACGCATCCGATTTACCGGAAGCAATACACCGTAAGCAAGAAGTTTATGGCACACGACGAAAAGAACAACGCCGAAGTAGGCGACAAGGTTTCTATCGTCGAGACCCGGCCGCTCAGCGCCCGCAAGCGTTTCGCGCTTGAGAATGTGATCGAGAAGCCGGCACTGCGCGAGGCCGACAAGGAGGTCATGTAATGATTCAACAAGAATCCCGCCTCGTTGTCGCCGACAACAGCGGTGCGAAGGAAATCCTTTGCATCCGTGTACTCGGTGGCACGCGCCGCCGCTACGCCCGCGTAGGGGATGTCATTGTGGCCAGCGTGAAGAACGCTAACCCCAATGGTAACGTCAAGAAAAAAGCAGTCGTAAAAGCTGTGGTTGTCCGCACTCGCGAGCAAATTCGCCGCAAGGACGGTTCGACCATCAAATTTGACGACAATGCCGCAGTAATTATAGATGATGAGAAGCAGCCAAAAGCTACCCGTATCTTTGGGCCGGTTCCCCGTGAACTGCGTGACCTTGGCTACAGCAAGATCATCAGCCTTGCACCGGAGGTGCTCTAATGGAACAGAAACGCTACAAGATTAAGTTGCAGAAGGGCGACACCGTTATGGTTCGCATCGGCAAAGATAAGGGCAAAACCGGCAAGATTGTCGCAACTCATCCAGCCGAGAACAAAGTAACGGTTGAAGGCGTGAATATCGTTAAGAAGCACGTCAAGCCAAATCGCACCCACCCACAGGGCGGCATCGTAGAAATGACCAAGCCAATTTGGGTCAGCAAGGTTGCCATCGTAGAGACAACCAGTAAAAAGCCAACCCGCATAGGCTACAAGCTGGACGAGAAGGGCGCTAAGACACGCGTCTTCAAGAGCACCGGCAAGGAGATCAAGTAATGGCTACCGCTACCAAACAACCAGCAACCACTGCTCGCCTCCGCGTCGACTACAATCAGCGCATCCGCAGCGAGCTCCAGAAGGAGCTTGGCCTCGCGAACATTCATGATGTGCCTCGCCTGGAAAAGATCGTCGTAAACGTTGGCCTTGGCCGCGCCAAGGACGACAAGAAGGTGATCGAAGCCGCAACCAACACGGTACGCAAAATCACCGGCCAGGAACCGATGGTCACTATCGCCAAAAAGTCTATCGCTACGTTCAAACTCCGTGAAGGCAACAAGATTGGCCTGAAAGTCACTCTTCGCGGCGACCGCATGTACGAATTTGCCGACCGCCTGATCAACATCGTGATTCCGCGTTTGCG
The DNA here is from genome assembly GCA_035758575.1 of Saccharimonadales bacterium (SeqCode). Lineage (GTDB taxonomy): Bacteria > Patescibacteriota > Saccharimonadia > Saccharimonadales > UBA4665 > JANWHZ01. The sequence continues at coordinate 12,595 of DASTXH010000066.1, read as the reverse complement.
CGACTTCCACGGTGTCAGCGCCAAGGCGTTCGACCGCCAGGGCAACTACAGCCTCGGTATGGTCGACCAATCGGTATTCCCCGAACTGACATTCGATGAAACCACCACCAGCCACGGTCTGCAGGTAGTATTTACTATCAAAGGTCACGGCCCGAAAGATGCCCGGGCGCTGCTAACGCACTTTGGCATGCCATTCGAAAAGGAGAATAAGTAATGGCACGAAAATCAAACATCGCGCGTGATCTAAAGCGCCAGAAGATGGTCCAGAAGTACGCCGCTAAGCGCGCCGAGCTAAAAGCCTTGGGCGACCAAGAGGGCCTGGCAAAGCTGCCGCGCAACTCGTCGCCGACCCGGCTCAAGAACCGCTGTGTCGAGTCAGGACGGCCCCACGGCTATATGCGCGTGTTCGGCCTGTCGCGCCTGAGCTTCCGCGAGCATGCCGCCAAAGGTGAAATACCTGGTGTAACGAAAGCGAGCTGGTAACAGATATGCACAACACAATCACTACTGACCCCATAGCCGACATGCTGTCGCGCGTGCGTAACGCCATTGCCGTACGCAAGCACGAAGTAAGCTTACCTTACTCTAAGGTAAAGGCAGCTATCGCTGAGGTACTAAAGGCTAACAATTTCGTGAGTGACGTCCGCACTAGCGGCGAAGGTACAACCAAGACGCTCACTATCGTACTGAGCAGCGCCATGGAAAACGCCCGCATTACCGAGATCGACCGCCTCAGCAAGCCCGGCCGGCGCTACTATGTCAATTCCCAAGAGATCCCTACCGTCAAGAACGGTCGCGGCATCGTCGTAGTATCAACCTCCAAAGGGCTGATGACCGGCGCCGAAGCCAAAGCACAGCGCATTGGCGGCGAGCTGATCTGTAAAGTGTACTAAACAAGGATTACTATAATGAGTCGAATAGGAAAACTACCGATCACCATTCCGAACGGCGTGACAATCACTGTCGACCCGCACGAAGTTACCGTGACGGGCCCGAAGGGCACGCTAAAGCAATTTACCATGCCGGGCGTTACTGTTTCGCAAGAAGACGGCAAGCTGGTGGTAACCCGTGAGAACGACGAGCCGAAAAACCGTGCCAAACACGGCCTGATGCGCACGCTGCTCAACAACATGGTTGTTGGCGTCACCGCAGGTTTCAGTAAGAAGCTCGAGATCAACGGCGTCGGCTACCGCGTAGCTATGCAAGGCGCATCACTGAAGCTCAACCTGGGCTTCTCGCATGACGTTATCTTCCCGTTGCCGCAGGGCGTTACTGCCGTAACCGAGCAAAACACCATCACAATCAGTGGTATCAGCAAACAGCAGGTCGGCCAAGTTGCCGCCGAAATCCGTGCGCTGAAGAAGCCTGAGCCATACAAGGGCAAGGGCATCAAGTACACCGAAGAGCGTATCATCCGCAAGAGCGGTAAGTCTGGTAAGGATAAGTAGGGAACGGTATGAATAAACTAGCTAAAAAACTACACAACCGCCTGCAGCGCAAGGGCCGCATCCGCGCAACCATCAGCGGCAGCGCACAGCGTCCGCGCCTCAGCGTCCATGTCAGCAATCTGCACATTACTGCACAGCTCGTTGATGACGATGCGCAGCGCACTATCGCCTACGCTTCTACCATCGGCAGCAAAGCCGCCGGCACAATGACCGAAAAGGCAACCGCAATCGGTGCCGAGATCGCCAAGAAGGCAAAGGCTGCAAAAATAACACAAGTCGTCTTTGACCGCGGCGGTAAGATCTACCACGGCCGCGTGAAGGCGTTGGCAGATGCTGCCCGTAACGCAGGATTGGAGTTCTAAATGCCTACCGCACAAGCACAGCAACACAATCGCAGGGGTGGCCGCCGCCCAGAAGTGGCTCCCGAAGAAAAGCAGTTTGACGAGCGCACACTGCACATCGACCGCGTAGCACGCGTGGTCAAGGGCGGCCGCCGCTTCCGCTTCCGCGCCCTCGTGGTCGTCGGCGACGGCAAAGGCCGCGTCGGTATTGGTATCGCCAAAGGTGCCGATGTCACTGCGGCTGTTACAAAAGCAACAGACGTTGCCAAGAAAAGCTTCGTCACCGTGCCTATTTACAAGGGAACGCTGCCGCACGAGACTGACGCCAAAATTGGCGGCGCCAACATCCTCATCAAACCAGCTAGTGCCGGTACTGGCCTTATCGCCGGCGGTGTTGTCCGCACAGTACTTGAAGTTGCCGGCATCCATAACGCGCTGAGCAAGTCTCTCGGCTCGAGCAACAAGGCGAACACCGCCTACGCAACTATCGAGGCGCTTCGTCGCCTGAAGCCTGCACAGGCCTGGGTCGTCAAGCCCGCTGCTGCTAAGCGTCCTGCTACGGCTGCCAAGAAGACCGAAGGAGCAGCAAAATAATGAAGTACAACGAACTTTCAATCGACAGCCACAAGACCACCAAGCGCCTGGGCCGCGGCATTGCCAGCGGTAAGGGCAAGACGGCCGGTCGTGGCACCAAGGGTCAGGGTGCACGCAAAAGTGCAAACCTGCGGCCCGGCTTCGAAGGCGGCCAGAACCCGTTGATGCAGCGCTTGCCAAAGCTGCCCGGCTTCAACAACCATCGCCCAAAGGCTACGGTTGTTTACACCGGTGATCTAGAGCAGTTCGGCGGTAAGACCGTCGACGCGCAGATGCTTGCCGATAACAATGTCATTGCAAGCGCCTACGACACCGTAAAGGTAATCGTTGGTGGCGGCGACCTAACAAAGAAGGTCACAGTAAAGCTATCTGGCGCTAGCGTCACAGCTCGTGCGCTTATCGAAAAAGCCGGCGGCTCGTTTGAAAAGACTTCGCGTCTGCAGCGCCCAGCCCGCAAAAACGACGAGCAATAGATCCATCGCAGTAACTGCCTCGCCCTGGCGTCAGCATGCGCACACGCGCAGATTGGCCATCAGGGCAGGCAGTTATATGCTTTTTGGGTGGAATATGGTTAAATGAAACAAATGTTATGAGGGGTACGATACTGTGAATTGGAAAGTAATCTGGCGCTCGCTCAGCCACAAAGACATGCGCAAGCGTATCTTGGCTGTTGCCGGCATTCTGCTTGTATACCGTATTCTTGCGCACATCCCCGTGCCGCTCAGCAATCCTGCCACGTTGCGACAGGTGTTACAGAATTTGTTTAACTCATCGAACACGCCGCAACTGCTTAGTTTCGTCAACGTCCTGAGCGGTGGTGCGCTAGCAAATTTCTCGATAATGATTGCCGGCCTTAGCCCATACATTAATGCCTCAGTCATCATGCAGCTGCTCACGAAGGCTATCCCGCAGCTAGAGGCGTTGCACAAGGAAGGCGAGTCAGGTCAGAAGAAGATCAACCAGTATACCCGCATGCTGACACTGCCGCTGGCCATCATCCAGTCTATCGGCTCCATTTTCCTTATCCGCCAGGCAGCACAAAGTATTGGTGGTATTGGCGATATCACCGCCAATACGTCTATAGTGCAATGGGGATTGATGGCTGCTGCACTTGCGGGCGGCTCTATGCTCCTGATGTGGCTGGGCGAGCTAGCCACCGAGCAGGGCCTGGGCAATGGTATTTCGCTGCTCATTACGGTCAGTATCGTCAGCCGCTTGCCGCAAACAATTACCGAAATCGGCAGCGCATTCCTGAAAACTAACGATCGCTTCAAGCTGTTCGGCCACACATTGCCGCTTGATAAGTCTTCACTAATCGTAGGCAGTATTGCCGTTGTGGCCGTGCTGATTGTTACCTGGGCAGTGGTGAAGCTCAACGAAGCCGCGCGCAATATCACCGTCAACTACGCCAAGCGCGTGCAAGGCAACCGTGCATACGGCGGCGTTACCACCATCCTGCCGGTCAAGCTCATTACTGCCGGTGTGATTCCTATCATCTTTGCCGTGGCGTTCCTGAGCGTACCTAGCTTTGCAGGACAACTGTTGGCCAATAATCACAGCGCACGCATCCAACACATAGCCGCCGATCTCGTCACCTGGTTCCAACCGCCCACCGCCGCTAGCATCCATACTGGTTGGACAGCCTGGATCTATCCGTTGACGTACTTCTTCCTAGTATTTGTGTTTACGTTCTTCTATACCAGTATTACCTTCAACGCCAAAGAAATTGCCGAAAACCTGCAGAAGCAGGGCGGATTTGTGGAAGGCGTGCGCTCGGGCGCACAGACAGAACAGTATCTCAGCGCTGTCATCAACCGATTGACACTGTTTGGCGCCTTCTGCCTCGGCTTGCTCGCATTGTTGCCTATTGTCGCGCAAATGTTCATCGGCACCAGCATTGCCATTGGCGGCACCAGCATTCTTATCTTGGTAGCAGTCAGTCTGCAAACACTACGCGCCGTAGAGTCACGCGCCCTTATGGTCACCTACGACCAGTATAGTGAGCCGGACTTTTTCGTAGATATGGAGTCAACCGACATAGTCAGTCCCAAGAAGCGCCGTTTCAGCCTGTTGCCGTTCCGCCGCACTAAAAGCAACTCAAAGGCTTCCTAGCCGATGGCAAGCACAATAAGTGCGGTATGCAGTATGATTTTTGACTGTACAGGCCGCGCGAACGGTACGTACTCCTTTACAGGCAGTTGTGGAATCTGCTATAATACACCTCTGTTATCTATATGGCAGTGAACAAGGAAGTAATCGAGCTCACCGGCACCGTAACCGAGACTCTCCCGGGTACACGGTTTACTGTTGAGTTTGAGAACGGCCACCAGATCATCGCCCATGTTGCTGGACGTATGCGGAAGCATTTCATCCGTATTGTGCCAGGCGACAAGGTAACCGTAGAGCTTACGCCATACGACCTTACCAAAGGCCGAATCACGCGCCGGCTCTAACCGTTAGTACGTTCACGGAACGGTACGCGGAGTGCGGCCGATGAGACAACAGCGTTGCGTCATACGGCCAGCAGTGCTGCACCATTCAGCGAATGTTCTAACAAGACGTTCATCAACAACATTAAGCAGTGTGTCGTTGTCTGCTCCGGCAAGCAGCGATCCGCATGAACTACCGCGCGGTCGGCAACGACAGCACCTGGAAGTTCTCCAAGAAAGGAGCATCCGTAAAGGGATGAAAGTGCGTGCAAGCGTCAAAAAAATCAGCCCAGACGACAAAATTGTGCGTCGTAAGGGCCGGTTGTATGTTATCAACAAGTTAAAGCCAAAGCATAAGCAGAGGCAGGGTTAGGGTTATGGCAAGAATTTCTGGGGTAACAATCCCGAACGAAAAGCAGATCCACGTGGCATTGACCTATGTCTACGGCATTGGGCCAAAGAGCAGCCAGGATATCCTTGGTGAAGCCAAGGTAGATCCGACTGTCCGCGCCAAGAACCTGACCGATGCAGAAATTTCGCGCATCCAGGAAATTATCAACAGCAAGTACACCGTTGAAGGTGAGCTGCAGCGTATCGTTGCCGGCAACATCAAGCGGCTGAAAGACATCAACTCGTACCGCGGTCTGCGACACAAGGCGAATCTGCCAAGTCGCGGCCAGCGCACCAAGACCAATGCGCGCACGCGCCGCGGCCGCAAGGTGACTGTTGGTGGTACTGCTAAGAAGGCACCGTCTAAGACCTAAGGATAAGAAATAGCAATGGCAGAGACAACTACTACTCCAAAGAAGAAGAAAGCCAAGCGGACCGTTGCCCAAGGGCAGGTGCATGTGCTGGCTACCTTCAACAATACAATCGTCACCTTTACTGATGCCAACGGCGCAGCACTTGCAAGCGTGAGTGCAGGCTCCTGCGGCTTCCGCGGTTCCAAAAAAGGCACCGCCTATGCAGCGCAAGTGGCAACTGAAAAAGCAGGCCAGGCCGCAAAGCAGCAATATGGTTTTGCTAAGGCTGAAGTGTTCATTAAAGGCGTAGGCCTGGGCCGCGACGCAGCTGTCCGTGCCCTGACCAGCCTGGACATCCAGGTCGAAGGCATCAAAGATGTAACCGGCGTACCCCACGGTGGCGTAAGGCCAAAGAAAGCGAGAAGGGTGTAACGTATGGCACGAGATACTCATTCTATTGTTAAGATGAGCCGTCGTGAAGGCTATGCCCTCCACCCCAAGGCTCATAAGGCGCTCGTAAAGCGCCCGACACCTCCAGGCCAGCAACAAAGCCGCGGCATGCGCGCTAAGACCAGCCAATATGCCGCCCAGCTGCGTGAAAAGCAGAAGGTGAAGCGCCTGTACGGCTTGCTTGAGCGCCAGTTCAGCAACCTGATGGCTGAAGCCAGCCGCAGCCGCGGCCAATCCGGCACGGTATTGCTGCAACTTCTGGAGCAACGCGCCGACAACGCCGTGTACCGCGCAGGCTTCGCTCCATCGCGCCGCGCTGCACGCCAGCTAGTGACCCATGGTCACTTCATGCTTAATGGCCGCCGCATCGACATCCCATCCATCCGCCTCAAGGCTGGCGACACGCTTACTGTTCGCGAGCACAGCACTGGCACCGAATATTTCAAGAAGCTCGATGACATCAGCCCGGCACCTTCGTCAACCCCAGGTTGGCTAAAGGTAGACCGCAAGAAAGTCACCCTAGCAGTAACTGGCCTCCCGACGCGCGATGACGCCGAACCAGAAATCAATGAGCAACTAATCGTCGAATATTACTCACGCTAAAGGAGGTTAGTAGAACGTATGTCAACTTTGATTCACACCCCAGGCATCGTGACCGTCGACGACCACAGCCAGACTAGCAGCACTATCGTTATTGAACCGCTGCACGGTGGCTACGGCATGACCCTTGGTAACAGCTTGCGCCGCGTGCTACTTTCGAGCATCTCCGGTGCGGCAGTTACATCATTCAAGATTGAAGGCGCCTCGCACGAATTTACGACCGTACCGGGCGTAAAGGAAGATGTGGTCACCATCATGCAGAACCTGAAGAACGTACACTTCCGTGTATACGGTCAGGACGCACAGAGCTTGCGCATTGTCAAGAAGGGCAAGGGCACTGTTACTGCAAAAGATATCGAAACCAATGCAGATGTTGAGGTAGTAAACCCTTCACAGGCTATCGCTACTATCGACGACGACAAGGCCGAGTTTGTCATGGATCTGATCGTTGAGATCGGCCGTGGCTACCGCCAAATCGAAGAAAGCGCTACCAAGAAGCCGAGCGACCACATTGCACTCGACGCACTGTTTGGCCCGGTTTCCCGTGTACGCTACAAGGTAGAGAACATGCGCGTCGGCCAGGACACGGCCTTTGACCGCCTGCTCCTTACCGTAGACACCAATGGCACAATCACCCCGCGCGACGCCTTTGAAGAGGCTGCGGCGATCCTGGTAAACCAGTACACCGCGCTTGCAGGCAAAACCCGCGTAGCCATGGAGCCGCATGCCGGCGAAGCTGGCCTGGGTCATTTTGAAGACGGTAAGGGCGACGAATCTTCAGTGCTTGATACTCCTATCGAGGACCTGAACCTGTCTGCCCGTACCGCCAACGCACTCATTAACAACGACATTCACACCATTCGCGATCTGTTTGCCCTCAACGAGGTAGAACTTCGCGAGCTCAAGGGCTTTGGCAGCAAGGCACTTGACGAAGTGAAGGAAAAACTCGCAGAGCTGGAGCTGTAAACTATGCATCGTCACGGATACAAAGGTCGAAAGTTTCACCGCGAACGCGATCAGCGCCGAGCCCTGGTAAAGGGCCTCGCTGACTCGCTTGTACGCGATGAAGCCATCGAGACCACATTACCCAAAGCTAAGGAAATTGTTCCTTACGTCGAAAAACTCATTACCAAAGCCAAGAAGGGCGATTTGCACAACCGTCGCCAAGTCCTCAGTGGCTTACAAACCGTTGAGAGCGCCCACAAGCTGGTTGACCAAATTGCGCCGAAGCTACAGGGCCGCACGAGCGGACATCTGCGCATCGAGAAAACTAAATTGCGCCGCGGCGACAACACCCAGATGGCCCGCATCAGCTTCGTGGATGACCTGAAGGAAGCGCCAGTTGCAAAGCCAGCTGTCGCCAAGAAGGCTCCCGCTAAGAAGCCTGCTGCAGAGGAGACGAAATAATGAAGACTTACAGCGCAAAGCCAGCCGACATTACCCGAAAGTGGTACGTGCTTGATGCATCAACCATGCCGCTTGGCCGGCTGAGCACTCGGGCTGCAAGCCTGCTGCTCGGCAAGGGCAAGCCCCAGGTAACCGCCCACATAGACTGCGGCGACTACGTCATCATCGTAAATGCCGGCAGCCTGAAGGTAACAGGCGACAAGCTCAATACTAAGAAGTACTACCGCCACAGCGGCTATGCCGGTAACCTGCATGAGCGCACACTGGCAGAGCAGATGCTTGTTGATCCTACTGAAGTAATCTTCCATGCCGTCCGCGGCATGCTGCCGGTCAACAAACTGCGCGACGGCCGCCTGGAGCGCCTGAAAATCTACGCTGGCGCCGAGCACAACCACGAGGCACAGAAGCCAGAAACCGTAAAGGAAGCAAAATAATATGAGCAGCAACGACTACTTCCAGGTTGTTGGCCGCCGCAAGACCGCTACCGCACGCGTACGCTTGGTTGGCGGCAAAGGCACCATTACCATAAACGACAAGCCGGCTAATGAGTACTTTGCCGAGAGCAAATACTTACTCGCCAAGCTACAGGAACCGTTCAGCGTCCTTGACCTCGAAAACAAGTACACCATAACCGTCCGCGTCAGCGGCGGCGGTATCGACGGCCAGGCAGAAGCAATCCGCCTAGGCATCGCCAAAGCACTGAGCACCATGAACGAAAGCCTGAAGGGTACCCTGAAGCGCGCAGAACTTCTTACCCGCGACTCCCGTGAAAAGGAACGCAAGAAGTTCGGCCTTAAGGGTGCACGCAAGCAGCGCCAGTTCACCAAGCGCTAATACGTGCGCAACTATAAAAATACACGGCAAATATCTGCCGTGTATTTTTTATTGCAAAGCGCTTAGGGTTTGCTTTTGCCTCGCATTGACGCAGCAACATATATGGCTCCGCCACCAACTATCAATGCCAGCATAACCCCAAGATACTCGCCACCGCTCACATTTGATCCGGTAGTGTCGGACTCGTTTGTGGTGGGCGTGGCGGCAGGTTGACTGTTATGGCTCTGCGCTGGTGTGGCTGCTGGGCGCTGCGTGGGCGTAGACTGAGGCATGGTAGCGGTTTTGCCGCAGCTTGACTGGTAATACTCGTCAAGACCGCCCTCAATGACCGCCCCTGGGTGCTGCGTCCCATTAGGGCACACCCGCGGGTTATTCAGGGGGTTCGCGAACAGGCCATTGTTGGTGCACGCGGGGTCAGTGTTATCGGGTCCAAGGTAAATAACGTCGCCCGCATCAGGGTAGGCTGCTGTAGGACACAACCCCGACGGGTCATCCTCAGAAAGCTGCCCCTGACCCGCTTCACTAGCGATACCTAGTTGCCCGAGCTTACTCAGTACTTCCTGCAAGGCCACCTCAGATGGGATCGGGCCAGCGTGCACTTGTTCATACGATACCGTACGGACAGGTGTTTGCGCCTGCACCGGCTGGGCATCAATCGCAGCACCCAACATTCCTTCCGTCAAGACAAATGCCGCACCCGTAGCGGCCAAAAACTCAGAACGCATATCAGCGCCTCCTCATCTCAAATTTTCCTGTTGCTATCCTAAGGCTATTGTGGGGGCAAAGTATGTGACCTAGGTCACTTATTGGTTGCAGACAGACACTTGTTTCTGATAGAGTAAATTGCATGAACAAAATAGCCAGCTACTTTTATTGGTTTACACTCCCTCGCTTGGCGGTTTGTTCAGTGCGTTTAAGCACCCGTAGGTAAAACCTGAAACATAGTGAAGAGGCCGCCAACCGGCGGTCTTTTTATTTGTCAAACAGGAGTACCACGCCATGCCCAGGCAAGCACCCGATCTACCCACCACCGACACATTGCATCAGCAGTACCCGCTGAGCGAACAAGCAACTGCACAAAGCCAAAATAACCGTGCGTATCTAAGTACGATTATTACTGGCGGCTGCCCTGGCTTCATCGGTATCATTGGCCCTTGCGCCATGACGCCGCACCAATACATTATCGCCAAAGAAGGCAGCCAGCTATACGAAGCTACAGAGCAACACCCCGGGCTTTACATAGCCCATAGGACTCCATTCTGGAAACCGCGGACGGATCCAGCCGACTGGCACGGCATGGAGACCGAACCAGAAACCGTAGAACAAGCGTTCCAAATCATTAGCGGCCAAGCCAACCGGTACGGCAATGTTGCTGCCGAAGTAGGCAACCATAGTCACATTGCACGCTACGCTGGGTACCTGGTATTCGGCTGGAACGGCAGCCGCAATGCGGGCGGGCACGAGCTCGTAGACAATCTGGCTACCGCTGAGCCTACATTACCTATCGGCATCAAGAATGCCATGGATGGCACTGTCGACGTCGCTTTGCAGCACATCGCCCATGTGGCCGAAATCCGTGGTGAAACGGGCGCGCCGGCCGTGCTCATTTACCGTGGCGGTACTGAAGCGCAGACACCGAAATCGTGGGAGCGCTACTATCGTGATGCGCTTGAGCGTACCGAGGGCAGAGTAATCGTAGACGTAGCACACGGCAGTTCAATCGCCTTCAACCAAACTGGCGGCACGACCAAAACAGAGGCCGGACAAATTGCTTGCATGGAACGGGTCATTGAACTGGCAGTAAAATGCGGCGAGCTGCCAATAGGTATGATGGTGGAGGCCTCAGCGGCACCGACACCAACCGACCCCGTTATCGCTCCCGAAATTGCTCTCGCCAGCGTACTGCGCCTGCACGAACTGAGGATGCGCGCCGTACAGACAACGAGTAAGGTATAATGAGGACAATATGAGCAAACCAGTCATCCTAACCGGCCTACGCGCCAACAACGACCTACACATTGGTAACTACTTTGGTGCCTTGCTGCCCATGGTAGACATGGCCAACAAACGAGCGGGCGAATACCAGATAAACCTGTTCGTACCCGACCTGCATAGCTTTACCACACCCATCGACCACGCGGCGCTGTATGCGCAGACCATGCACAACATCAAGATGTTTGCCGCGGCGGGCCTTGACCTAAACAACCCCGACTTGTACATCTACCGCCAAAGCTATATTCCCGCCCACAGCGAGCTGACGTGGATATTAGACTGCTTCACCGGCTTCGGCGAAATGAGCCGCATGACCCAATTCAAAGACAAATCGCAGAAACTAATCGAAACTACCGGCGCGGTTGATTTCAACCCGCAAAAAGAGCACTCCGTTGACGTAAAAATGCAAAACGCGAGCATTTCTGTTGGACTCTTTAACTACCCAGTGCTGATGGCAGCGGATATATTACTATACAATGCAGCGTACGTGCCGGTCGGTGAAGACCAGACGCAGCACCTAGAGTTTACCCGTGATATTGCCGAGCGTCTGAATGGCCGCTTCGGCGAGCTGTTTACCGTACCGAAGTCAGTTGCCGAGCAGCACAAATTCTTTGGCAAAGACCAAGGTTTACGCATCAAAGACCTGATGGATCCTACTAAGAAAATGAGCAAGAGCGATGAAACCGGCAAGGGCGTAATTTTCCTGGGCGACGATCCCACCGCAGCTGCCAAAAAGATTATGAGCGCTACTACGGATTCCGTAGGCGTCATCCATTATGACCGCGACAATCAACCTGGTATCTGTAACCTCCTGCAGATCCTGGCCCTGCTTACCGAGCGGCCTGTGCAAGGCGTGAACGATGAGTGGGAAGGCAAAACCAGCTATGGCGACCTCAAAAAAGCCGTCGCCGAACAGGTACAATCATTCTTGATGGCATTCCAAAAGCGCCTGGCCGAAATAGATGAATCCGCGCTACACGCCAAGTTGGAGGCATCTGAAAGTACTATGCGCACTCACGCCGACAAAACACTCCTAGCTGTGCAGCAAGCCGTTGGCCTGCGCCCTGCTGCCTAACCAGAACATACATGAAACAAGTGCCTTTTTACGCCAACCACGAGGACAACATGCGCTACATGGTGGCTGCTTACCGGTCAATTGTGCAGTACTTTACCGGCAAACGTTTATCATGGGAACAGGCCGACGAGCTGACCGGCTATCAGCCCGGCCGCGCCGCCTGGACCATCGACGCCCTCACCAAGATGGCCGCCATAGGCTTTGATATCCGTATGATTGAGCATTTTGATTACCGCGCCTATGCCGAACAGGGCGAGGCATATTTGCATCATGTCTACCCAGCTCAAGAAGTGGAGTGGTGGCTGGCGCATAGCAACATTCGTGATATTCAGCCTCTTATACCCGAGTTTCTAAAAACCGTACACTGGGAGCGGCGGCGTCCGCGCTTGCAAGACATCGACGATATGCTGGACGAAGACCGTCTGGTGTTTGTGACCCTCAATAGCCATATGCTCAACGACATACCTGGCTACGCCAACCATGCATTACTCGTCATAGGCAGCGAAAACGGCAACTACATCGTGCATGATTCTGGGCCTCCACCGCACCCAGCCCGCAAAATCCCCCGCGACAAGCTATGGGATGCGATGGGCGGTGATGCTAACTCCGCCGAGGTAACCGGGTTCAAGCTGGCCCGCGGCCTGGGCGGCCGGCTGGACCAATACGTACTGGTGCGGATGCC
>DASTXH010000074.1:0-21660 GCA_035758575.1 Saccharimonadales bacterium (SeqCode) | reverse complement strand
CAGGCTTACATGGAGTAAATATTTCGGCGGCTGTACTTGCTATGCTGCGGCAACGGTTTGTGGCAGGGTTTCGCTCTTGGCCGGGGTCGCACGGGGCTAGTGATACTACACTATCTTCTATGGTTTGTGGCAGTTCGGCTGGGAAGTTATTAGCGCCTAAGGGTTGAGGGTTGGTTGTCCAGCGCCAAGCGGTGCCGTCAAACGCCCATGCCGAACCGCTGTCGCCGTCCGGATATTGCACCACCGGGTCGTATATCTGCAGTCCAAATGCATCTTCAATCCATACGTAGCCGCCATTGTCCAGCAGGCTTAGCGGTGAGTTGTCGTTTTTGGTGTGAATAGTAAGATACGCGTTTGGCGTAAGGATACCTTGCAACTGAAATGTGTTGCTGCTGCCGCTTTTGGTACCGCCGTAGTTGCTGCGCAAGCGGTAGTTAGCCAGGTCGATGGGCGCACTGCCAGCGTTGTAGAGCTTTATGTAATCGTTGCAGCGCAGGTCGTTAGCAGTTGGCGGACAATCATGCGCGGCAGGAAGTATTTCTGTTATAGACAACCCGGTAGATGCTAACGCGGGCGTGTATCGGCCGCCGCTATATAGCTGTGCTGCACCGTTTTGAGCGGTGAAATCAGACGCTTTACCGGTAAGGTTGTATTTGCCGCTGCTGGTTTGTGTTCGCTGCAACCACTGGCCTGCGCCGTAAGTATAGAATGGTAGGCCAACACTCTGTGCGGCGAAGTTTGCGCTTGGCTCTAGACTGACCGTCCGGCCAACTGTATGCGCGGCTTGCTGCGCCATTGAATCGTCTAGTGCGAACGTATAGTCGGCGCCGGATACCGTAGCATCCCCTGCGACCACATATCCGCGCGGCAATAGCCAGGAGTCGAATGTGGCGAGCGTTGCGGCAGCGCTTTCTGTGCTGAATACAAGGCGCCAGCCACGAGTATCCACTAATTCGTCGCTATTGTTGTAGAGTTGCACGAACACGGGTATACCGCCGGTGGTGCTGGTGCCCTCGAAGCGGAGCGCGGTAATGACAACTGGGGATGGGGGTGTAGCTATGGCGGGCGCCGGTGGGCCAATGGCGCTGTCGGCGTAGGCCACGGGCGCCAGTAGAAACCACAGTACGGTCATGCTAATGCTCAGTAATGTGCGCCCGCGTTTCATAGCTCCCTCTCCCGTATGAAATTGCTGGCATTGTCCAAAATTGTTGATGATTTGTCAAATAAAATGTATTACCGGTTATGCTTGATCATTTGTGTCTTCGGCCGTGGTGCGGAAGTCGTAACCAGTCTTCCAGATGAGCAGTATCCCTATGGCCGCAAGCGCAGCATAGCCTGCAACCAACGCTGGGGCGCTCAAGAAAAATGTTTTCTGTGCACCGGGCAGTCCTGCAATGCGCGCGACTATAGCCGTCATGTAGTGGAGCAGCCACGAGGCGGGCAACGCTAGCCAGGAAAGACACGGCGCTATGGCTCCAGCTAGGCCGCCAACGAATGTACATGCCATAGTCAGTGGAACCAGCGGCAAAACAGCAATATTAGCCAGCAGGGCGTAGGGAGAATATTGCCCGAATGTGTATAAAATCAGAGGCATGGTGGCGAGCTGTGCCGAAAACGTATCAACGACGGTCTGGCGCAAAACACCCGGCTGCTTGTGCCGCCAAAACAGCATTTGTATAAGCGGCGCTAGCACGATTACTCCTACGAATGACAAAAATGACAGATACCAGCCCAGGTCGCCCCAGACATACGACGGATTGCACAGGGCGGTACAGGCAGCCGTAAACGGCAGCAGCACGAAGGGATGGATCGTCCGGCCGTAGTACCACGCTGCCAGGCTTAGGCCGGTTACCAGCCCAGCGCGGGACATGGACGGGCCCATGCCTGCAACGGCAATAAAGCCTAGGATCATACTACCCGAGGCGAGCGTAGCAAGATATTTTGATGTATTGAGGAACAGCCTGCGCGCCAGTGCTACCAGGATGGTGAGATTGTAGCCGCTGGCGACGACTGCGTGGGTCAGACCGACCGTCTTGAGCTGGGTATCGAAATCTGCAGGTAGCGCACTGCGCTCGCCCGTAAGATATCCGGCGCCCAAGCTAGCTTGAGGTTCCGGCAAAACCCGCCGGATGCCAGCCGTGAACCAGCTGCGTGCCTGCAGGCCAAGGTCGGTATTGCTTGTTTTTTGTACGACAAGAAGTTGCGGGCGGCGCATGGTAGCGGCGTAGGTGCCGAACCCTGTCTGCAGTCGTCCTCGTACGGTAACGGTGTCGCTCCGCCTTAGCAGGGTACTGGTGGCGATTGATACCCATACGCGCCCGTGCAGGTTCGTACCATCTAGCTGTATTGCCGCGAGTGACAGTCGGCGCTCGCCGCTTGGCCCGGTGGAGGGGTCGTCACCTATCACCCCTTGTAGGGTTACAGTTTTTTGCAAAAATGGCTGGTAACGCTGAAGCGCCATTTGCTCACTGCCGCCGCGCGCCAGGCCGAACAGAAGCCCGGCTATAACTGCGCAAAGAATAGCCCAGCGTGTCCGCAGCATGACGGCAATGACGATGCAGACGCAGGCAACAAGAAGGAGGGGCATAGTTGCAAGCCTTGGGTTTTGGAACTTTGCCAGGGCGATGCCACCTAAGAAGGCCAGCGAAAGCCACGCGATGATCCATGATACGTGTAGTCTCCGCTGTAGCCATTTCCACATAGATGGCTCTATTGTTGCATACGTGTCTAGTTTACGGTGGGGAGCTGCTGGCCGGGGCAGGTAGCCAGCACGCGCTGTATGGCGTCGTGCTCGGCCTGGGTGACCCACAGGTGGTAGGCCTGTTTTACGGCAACCTGCCGTGCGACGTAGCGGCAGCGGTAGGCGGTGTTGGGCGGCAGCCAGGTAGCGGCATCGCCATCACCTTTTTGCTCGTTGGTAGGGCCGTCTACAGCCAAAAGTTCTAGTGGATCGTTGTAAAGCTTGGTGCGCTCGGCTGGTGTCAGTGCTTGGGCACCGGTCTGCCAGGCGTTGCCAATGGCCACCACGTGGTCTATCTGTACGGCGTCAGACGTGCCAGTGCCGCGGGTAAACGGAATGGTTTTGTCGGTGTAAGGGTCGCGCAAGGTGCCGCTGAGCACGGTGCAATCGGTAGCAGAGCGGTAGGTAGCGCCGGTAAGATCCCGTCCCAGGATGTGTTCGCGCATGTCGCAGCCGCCTACGGTAGCCCAACCGGGGCCAAAGGCGGTGCGGGCGTAGCCGGTCATGGGTGCGCGGCCTTTGACGGGCAGGGTGGTTAGGGCGTCTGCTGCTTGACCGGTAGATACGGTTTGTGTGCTGGACTTTACTGCTGGCTGGCTTGCCGGCTGCTGCTGGTGCAGCTGTGTCCATCCCGCCCAAGCAGCGCCGCATACGAAGATAGCCAGCGTTACCAGGGTGCGCTGCACGCGCCGTGACTGTCGCCAAGTAGTCGCCATACGTGGTATAATAACAGATGAAGCAAACAATCTAGTAGGAGTAAATAAGCCTGTATGTCCGGTCATAGCAAATGGTCAACAATTAAGCGTGAAAAAGGCGCCAAGGACGCCGCCAGGGGTGCGTTGTTTACTCGTTTGGGTAATGCCATCGCTATTGCCGCACGCAGCGGCGCCGACCCAGAGATGAACTTTGCGCTTCGCTTGGCCATGGACAAGGCACGGGCTGCCAACATGCCGCTGGCCAACATGCAGCGCTCTATCGACCGCGGCTCGGGCAAACTGGGCGGTGACCAAATACAGGAATTGCTGTATGAGGGTTATGGACCGGGCGGTGTTGCCATTTTAGTAGAGTGCGCCACCGATAACATCAACCGTACGTATCCGGAAGTGCGCCTGGCGTTTTCGAAGCATGGCGGCCGCTTGGCAGAGAAAGGTGCGGTTGCCTTCCAGTTCGACCACAAGGGTATGATCCGCGCTAAAGGCACCGGCGACGAGCTGATGATGCAGGCGCTGGAAGCCGGTGCCGATGACGTGCAAGAGGAAGATGGTGATTCCGTCATCTACACGAATCACAGTGACCTGGCCAAGGTGCGCGACGCATTGAAGGCACAGGGCTTGAACATCACCGAGGCAGAGCTTACGTACGTTCCTAACTCCACCGTTGAGGTAACCGACAAAGAAACAGCCGGCAAAGTGATGCGCCTAATGGATGCGCTGGAAGCCATTGACGACGTTACCAATACCCACGTCAATTTCGATATCTCCGAAGAACTGCTTGGATAGCCAAGCAGCTGCGTTTGGTGTAATCGGCAGCAGTTTCAGGTCGGCTACAGATGTGATCGTTGGTCTTCAATCGGAACAGTAGTGCTTGTGACTAAAAGTTGTTCGAAGAACTGCCTGGATTTTAGCGAGAATTCGGGATCGTGACGCAAAAGTGATAGTTCGGCCGTGCCGAAGTTTACGCCGATGGTGACGTAGTTGTGGCTGCCAATCATCGTGGACTTTTCGCTGACCAGTAGTTTGGCATGCAGGTATGGCATGCGTTTATGCAACCGTTTATCAAAAAGCTTTTTGGGGTAGCGTGTGCGTTCACGCAGTACTGCAGTGTGTAACATCATGTTGAACCCGGGCTGGTGCACGCTGGGGTGGTTGAAATATATATCTACATCCACGCTGCGGAGGTGTGCGGCATGTAGCCGCTTGCCAGTAATACTGATGGGGTAATACTGGCACGTCAGAATAAGCCATTCTTGTGCATCGTCAATGAGCTGTAAGGCATTGTCGAAGATGAGCGACTGATGCGGTTTGCCCGAGTCGAGCAACAAGGTGGTCCTACTGTCCACTGCGAATGAATGGTCATGGCCATTGAATGCCGCCTGCGAGCTGCCGGCGGCGATCATGCGCGACATCATATCATACAGCCAGTCGGCGGCAGATTGGTTCTGCCAGCGTATCATAAAATCTATTTGGCTCGCCTTGGTAAGATTGCAGCCGCCCACATATACGATGTCATTGATAATAACCACTTTAATGTGTGCGCGCCCCGAAAAGCGGTTGATAAGCCGGTGAAACGTTTTGTTGGTGACCGCATAAGTTGCACCGGCGTCCTTGAGAGTGGCCAGCGTTTCGTTGGTGGCCTTTATGAGTGTTGCGGCATTTTTGCTGATAGGCACTTTTTGCATTACGGGGTAAGTTCGCTCATCAAGCGCGAATTGTACGTTTGCGCCCCGTTCGGCAGCCCCAGCCATGGCTTTCATCAGGTCGGCAACGAGCGGCTCGGCCGGGCGGAAGTCGTGTGTCACTAGTAGCAGGCGGTCGCCTTTTTTAGCTGCCGCGAAGCGCCGGGTGACGTCTTCAAAATATTCCCGTTTGCTTAAAAACACAAAATCCGAGGACAAAAATCCGGCCGTACGGCCCGAAGCAAGTGAAGACATATTGCTCTTATTCTACACCATTTTCGTCAAACAGAGGCGTGCTACAATTGGATCAGATGAAAAGGGTACGGCGTGCGGATTGTAGGGATTGACCCAGGTACGGGCATTTTGGGGTTTGGCGTGATAGAAAGCCAAGGCGGCAAAGTGCAGCTGGTGGATGCGGGTGTCATCCGTACGCCGGTGCACGAGGACGATGCTGTCCGTTTGGCTACTATTTACGAAGAGCTGACGGATATCATTACGAGCACAAAGCCGACCGCGATGTCGGTTGAGAAGCTGTTCTTTGCGCGCAATGTTACCACGGCAATTACGGTAGCGCAGGCGCGCGGCGTGGTGCTGCTGTGCGGCCGCCAGGCCGGGCTGGCAATCGCCGAATATACACCACTGCAGATCAAGATGGCTTTGACCGGTTATGGTCGTGCCGATAAAAAGCAAATCCAGGAGATGGTGCGGGTGTCGCTGGGGCTGAAAGAAACACCCAAGCCAGACGATTGCGCCGACGCCATAGCGGCAGCCCTTACTCACGCTCAAACGGTCCGGTAAATTATGAAGATTATCGTAGTGCGGCATGGGGAAACAGAGGGCAATGTGCGGCGGATTGTGGAAAGCCGTACCCATGGGGCGCTGACATCTGTCGGTATTTTGCAGGCGGAAGTGGCAAGCGAGCGATTGCAAAATGAGGCCATCGACGCCCTCTATACATCCGACTTGCAGCGATGCGTCGATACCGCTGAAATTATTGCACAGCATCATCCTAAGCTGGCGTTGTGCCGTACGGTACGGTTGCGTGAACGTAACCAAGGTATATTCGAAGGTGGTCATTGGGATGATTTGCCCTGGCTGAACTTTGAAGGGGACCACCTGGCGCATCTTATTCCGGGCGGCGAATCATGGCTGGAGGTAGAAGCCCGTATAGGGAATTTTTTGGATGATCTCATTGCCGCTCATGGTGAGCAGACGGTATTGCTCGTAACGCATGGCGGGCCTATTAAGGCCATGCGTGCGCTTTTGGGTGGCATGAGCTTGCGGCAATCGGTCGACGAACGCGTACTAAACGGTGAGATTTATCGATGGGAGATGAACGAACCACTCAACCGTTTTATGACGGATGTGCGATAATAGGAATAATGATAGCGACACTTACTGGCACGATTGCCGAAAAATTGTTGGATATAGTAGTGCTGGATGTGCATGGCGTGGGGTATGGCTTGTTTATGACCACAGAAGACTACGGCGTAGTAGCGCACGGTCAACAGACCAAGGTGTACATCCATGAACATATCCGCGAGATGTCGCACGACTTGTTTGGTTTTCTTAGCCAAGACACCAAATCTTTGTTTGAGCAGTTGCTTAATGTGAATGGCGTAGGTCCAAAGATGGCGCTGAGCGTACTAAACATTGGCAGCGCATCGCAGGTGCGCGCTGCCATTGCCGGCGGCGACATAAAGTTTATCCAACGCGCCAATGGCGTGGGTAAGCGGGTGGCCGAGCGTATCGTGGTGGACCTAAAAGACAAAGTGGGCCTGAGCGGTGTTGATCTGAGCCTTACGGGCATATTGCAAGGCGAAGTGCGTATAACGGGCGATGAAGCCGCCGAGGCGCTGGTGTCTTTGGGCTATACGCCGCAAGATGCCGCCAAAGCACTCCAAGATGTAGACCCATCTCTGTCAACCGAAGAGCGCGTGAAATTGGCCTTGCGTGCGCCAGGCAGGAAATAGGCATGATAGACCGCATTGTGACTACCACGCTTGATGAAGGGAATGAACAGCAAGAGGCCGAGCTGGAAAATACGCTCAGGCCGAAAGATTTTGCCAACTACATTGGTCAGGAGCGGCTGAAAAAGAATTTGCAGCTGGCCATAGCTGCAGCCAAAAAACGCAGCGAACCTATCGACCACATTTTGTTATATGGCCCGCCGGGCCTCGGCAAGACCACGATGGCTAGCGTCATCGCTAACGAAATGGGCGCCACTATCCGCATCACCAGCGGGCCGGCCGTAGAGCGCGCCGGTGATTTGGCAAGTCTGCTGACCAACCTGCAGGATGGCGATATTTTGTTTATCGACGAAATTCACCGTTTGCCGCGTACCGTAGAAGAAGTGCTGTATAGCGCTATGGAAGACTTCAAGCTGGACATTATGCTGGGCAAAGGGCCGTCGGCCAAGAGTTTGCGGCTGGATTTGCCAAAGTTTACCATCATTGGCGCCACCACTCGCACCGGCGCCTTAGCCGCACCACTGCGCGACCGTTTTGGCCTGATCCATCGCCTGGAGTTTTATAATCCCGACGAAGTGCGGCAGATCATCGAGCGCGCCGCCGGTATCTTGGACGTGCGCATAGAGCGTGCCGCCGCCGAAGAACTGGCCCGCCGCGCCCGGCTGACACCACGCATAGCGAACCGCCTACTAAAGCGCGTCCGCGACTACGCCGAAGTGCATGGCAATGGCGCGATAGACAGTTCAATTGCGGCACGTGCACTAGCGTTACTTGAGGTAGATGAGCTAGGCCTTGATCCCGCTGACCGTATGCTGCTGGAGAAAATTATCGAAAACTACGACGGCGGCCCGGTTGGTATAGAAACGCTGGCTGCGCTGACGGCTGAAGAGCGCGGTACGCTTGAAGATTTCATAGAGCCATATTTGATGCAAATGGGTCTGCTGGAGCGCACGCCGCGCGGTCGCAAAGTAACTATCAAAGCCTACCGGCACTTGCAAAAAACACCACCAACTGTTGCGCCAGATCAGCCCCGTTTGATATAGAATATAATACATACCATGAATCCAGATACACCCTCTCTCGAAAATATACAGCGCGTCGACAACCCATTGGAGACCATGCAGCCCGGGGAAGTGGTGATTTGTGAGATCAAACGTTCGCCCATAGGTCTTTTCCCGGCGTACTTTATTTCGGCCATTCTTATTGTGGGCGGTGCCGTTGCCGCTGTACTCGCGCCATATTACCTCGATAGTTTTTCCGACCAACAGAAGTTGGGCATAACACTTGGGGGTGCCCTGGTGGTGATTGCCACACTGCTGTACGTATATATAACCACCATGGTATATACCGCCAACCGATGGATTATTACTAGTGACAGCCTAACGCAAATTGGCCAGTCAGGGCTGACCACAACCGAATCCAGCCAGCTGTCACTGGACGACCTGGAAGACATTACCGTAGAACAAAACGGCCTGCTGCAGCTTTTCTTTGGTTACGGTACACTTCATGCCGAAACCGCCGGCGAGCGCAGCAAGTTTATCTTCACCTATTGCCCCGACCCTGATATGTACGCCAAAAAGATACTAGCTGCCCGCGAAGCCTTTGAGGCTCACGAAAATAATCACGGTGGTGATAGTAATACACCGTAGGGTTATTCTTGGAACGGGTTGCTGCGAGCCTGGTCGAACAATGTGTGAACACCGACGCTATTGTCTTGCAGGGACTGCATTTGCTGGACTACGCTAGGATTTATGTGAGGTGAAGCTGACAGTTTTACCTGGGCGCTAACATCCGCATCGCTGGGCTGGACGTTACTGAGTGTCTGTACGCGCATTAGTACAAAGCCATACACAGCGGCCAGTAGTAACACGAAAAATATGACCGAGAAGCGTAACAGCTTTGGCGCGAGTGTGCGCACGCTACTTAGGAGCGAAGTAAGGTTGATGGATTGTTTCATGGCTTTATGTACTCCTGTAGCGCCAATGTGAACGACAATTTACTGCGGTCTTTTTCGTTTGGCTGTAGGGTGACGCTACCGACAAGTGCTGTGCGCCGGTTGTGCTCTAGTGCGGTCAGAAAGCTGATAAATTGGCTATACGAAATGGGGTTGGTGGCGTCGGATTGTACCGTTAGCTGCAGGCTGTATACCCCGGCGATACCAGTTACTGGTGCTAGCTGGGATAGATTGTGAGCGGTGGCACCGGTCGTGGTTGTGCCAAGCGTGGAGGCCGGGAAAGTGATGGAACTAAGCGCGATGTTGTGGGCGGCGGCGATATCTACAATCTGCCGTACGGTCTGCGCCTGGTCTTTGTCCTGTGGTACCACGCTCTGGGCTATGGTGGCCAAGTCCTGATATTTTTTGATATCGGTCTTGGCTTTGGTCAGCTGTGTTTGTTCGTCAGCCAGCACACTGATTTGCAGACGGTTGCGCAGCAGCTGCCTTGATTCGTTCGTAAGTAGTTTGTTTGCGCCATATGCACCACCGATCAGGCCAAGCACCAGGAGCCCGAGCAGGCCAAGCATAAGATAGTAGGCGTATTTACTTTTCATAATTATTGTGCGGCCTTGTCGTTTATGAGCAGGAACGGGTTGTTGGTAGCAAACAACGCCCGTATGCTTACTACGCAGGGATAGTGTGCCGCCAAGCCGGTTTGAGAAGTGCTGGTGTTGCAGGTGATGCTCACGATGTCGGCGCGGCTGAATATTTTGTTATTTGGGTCTGCTAAGTTTACTTGCAACTGGGTCGCGGCATTGTAATCGGTGGTATCGGCGGTGACATTGACCGCGGTTTGCGCTTGGGTGATGTTTAGGTCGGTCAGTACTGCATTACTGGGCATTACAGCAGCCAGCTGCGTAAAAAGTTTAGAAAACAGTACTTCTTTGGACAAAACTTGCACGGCCAGTTGTAGGCTGCCGCTGATGCTTTTTACCTGCGCTTGTGTACCCGAAAGATTCTGCTGCTGTAGTGATGTCTGCGCACTGCTGGCTTGGTTGGCATATGTGCGTGTGGTCTGTTGCATGTAGATGAGTCCAGCGGTGCTTAGCCCAAATAACCCCGCCATGCCTACCACTAATGCAATAACCCAACGGAGTAAACTGGTGTTGCGGTGCGCGTACCGATAAGAATCTTTTAGCTCAGTCGGCAGTAGGTTGATCATACGAACAACTCCCTAGAATGCACCAGGCTCAATCCCGCTACCGTAGCATACATGAGCTTATCTGCCTTGTTAGGCGCTTGCAAGCCAGTATAGTTGAGGTATTGCCACGGGTCATGGATACGCACCGGTAGCCGTAAGTTGTTGGTAAGATATTCGCTCAAGCCCGGCATGTTTGCGCCGCCGCCGAATACAATTACCTGGCCGATAGGCTTATCAGTGTCGTAGTGCTCTTCGTGATAGCGAATCATGCGTCGGATCTCTTTGGTCAGTTGCTGCAGCGTTGGCTCCAGGGCGGCCAAAATCTCTGCCTGTCGCTTGCTGACGCTTAGCCCGTAGCGGGTTTTAATGACGGCCGCTTCGGCAAAGGTTATCTTGAGCCCGTCTTTGATGTTATTCGTAAACACCAATCCGCCAGCGGGTACTGTTCCGGTGACCAGCGTGGCTTTATTATTAAAAATGCTGATATCTGCCGATAGCGAACCAAAGTCGATGATAACGCTGGATATGTCGTTGCGCTGGCTGCGCGCAAACAAGCGCGAGTCCGCGGCCATAGTTGTTTCCACCAGCATTATTTCTAGGCCCACCATACGGGCCAGCGTAACATAGGAGTCTACGATCTCTCTCGGTACACCTACCGCCAAGTAGTCGTCGGTCTCTTTATTCTCTCGCGTCCGTGTGTAATCAAGATACAGCCCGTCGAGCGGGACGGGGATATACTGTTCGGCCTCCAGTTGGACGGCTTGTTTCAGATCTTTGGGCGACAGCTTTGGCAGCTGCATCGAGCGGGAAAACGAGCGATAGGAGGGAATGGCGACAGCAATACGCTTAGTGGTAATCTCGCCGATCATCTGGCGTGTAAAAAGCCGGTGCAGGGCTTCCGCAATAAGCTCCGGTTTTTTTATTACGCCATTGTCGAGCGCCGCCGGGTCAAATGAAATAGTGCCATAGCCCAGAATACGAGGCATAGCTGCGTGCTTGCCGCGGATGTCTACTTGCATTACCTTGAGCGAACCGTGCCCAACATCCAAGCCAAAAAGTGGCTTGTCGTGCAAAAGAACCGGCGTATTGGTGGTGATGCTGCCCATCAAGCAATAACCTCTAGCAGTAAGTATTCACAGTATAGCATGCGGCCGGTGCCTTTTGGCATTATAGAGAGCCATATTTTTGCTGGTAGCTGGTAATCGTCCAGGTCTGCGTACCGGAAGAGAGTATAGTGCCAAATACAACGGTGCCCGCGCCGTTCATATTGATGGTTTGTCCAGCCACGGCACCCACATGACCGCTGCCACCCAATACCAATTCGCCCCAGTATGCCTGGAACGTCATGCCTGGCAGGTTTACAGCGCCACCAATGCTTACTGTTGTTTGGTTTTGGGAATTATATAGGTCATTGCCGGACAGGCTAGTACAGTTGGCGCCACATGATGCTGCACTCTTGAAGCTGATGAATTTGATGCCAGTCCCCGAGCTGTTTGCCACCAGGCTGGCCGAGCCGCCCACCGATATAGCGCCATCTACCATGACGACCGGCTGGGTGGTGCCCAGACTGTTGTCTACGGTAATAGTAGAAGCGCCGCCAAGGCTAAGATCGCCGGTTATGTACACGTTACCTTTGATTACAATGTTGCAGCTGCCGCCTACAGAGACGTTGCCGGTTAGTTTTAAGTTCGCGGTCCATGTTCGGTTGAACGGATAACTTTGGCAGGTGTATGTGTTGCTGGAACCTGCTGCCGTGGTGGTGACCGCGGCAATCTGCCCGGCGCGGTCGTATGTCGGTGTGGAGACTATGGGCGCCGTACAGCCGGACTCTAATCCGGAGCCGGTGCTGCCGCCCTGGATGTTATTGTTAGGCCCAGTGCTGGTCTGCCCGGTTGCGCATACGGTACCGTAAATGTGCGTACTGAAGGCGAGTGAAATAGGCTGCGTACTGCCAGTGCATACTTGTGGGTATGTTGAGCCGGGGCTCGACCCGGTGGGACACTGGTCGTTTGCGACATTTACGCTCAGCGGTTGTTGTGATGTACCAATTGAGGACGCGCCCGATAGCGTGATGGATCCATTTACATACACAGGTCCATTCGTAATAGTGGCACTGCCGCCCAGGAGCAAACCGCCCGGCCCGGTAATGACCGAGTTACCGGAGGAGTTGGTGCCTACGATCGTAACTTTGACTGTGCGTGACGCCATGGGGGTTGTGCTGTTGTAGCGGAAGATCTCACCCTTGGATACTATAGTTTTGGCGTTACTGCCGGCTACATTGGAGACGGTGGTGGTATAAGTAGTTTTACCTTGGGTCGTATTGTTGGAGAATGTCTGTGCGGTAGTATAGCCAGAAAAACTTACATTTTGATTCACTTGATATACCGTTTGTTCAATACCAGCTTCGGCAGCGTAGAGTGCATTGTTGTTGTAGTAGCCGTTCGTGGCGAGCATGTATTGATCTGCTGATTCGCTGAGTAGTGCGAAACCGATAATGGATAGGACGATAAATATACCCAGTACTGCAACCAGCAAGAAGCCGCGATTTTGTTTTTTGGTGGACATGAATTGGGCGGGCATATGTATGTTAATCATTGCGGAATACCATTTGCGCCGTATAGTTGGCGGTTAATGCTTGGTTATACTCTGTTTTCGATAACGTTACTGCAAGCACGACAGAACGCGCATTGGACGGCGTTACGTTATCTCCGTTGCCATCGTGGTATGCTACTGAAAACGAACTGACGTTGTGTAGCATTATTCTGTCCGCTGGACACGAAGCCGTAACGCTGGCGGACGGGCACGAGGTAACGGCGCTGTTGCCCGCTATATCTGCGGCTAAAATGCGCTTATATAGCGTGCCGTTTTGTAGAAAATAAATAACATTGTTTTTGTAAGGGATATAGTTGTTGGCGTCTTGCCAGATGATATTACCACTGGTGTCTATGGCGGCCGTGGCGAGGATAAGGGTTGTGCTGTTGGATTGCCAGCTATACGGGCTGCCGGCAACCGGCGCGTTGGCGTCCTGCCAACGGTTGTTGTCGTCGGCATTGGATGACAGGCGGATGTCGTTGGCGGCGGTATCCAATCCTACTTCTGCGTCGTGAAGTAGTCCGGCTTTAGCCAGTGAAATGGTGCTTTGTTTCAGCTCGTCGGTCATAAAGCCCATGATAGCGCCCGAAAGGATAGTGCCCACGATGATCGCCACCAACAGTTCGGTAATGGTAAAACCTAGCTGTGAAGTGCGCTTACTCATTGCGATATTCCAATGACGCCGATAAGCGAGCTTAGCTCAACCTTCCGCGTGGTGCCATTTTCTTGGTACGACACGGTTACGTCAACGCGCTTGATGCCCGCCGTAGGTTCACTGATAACCACGCCACCGCTACGCGGGGAAGGTAGGAAGCTGGGCAGTTGGCTGCTGAAGTCGATAGTCTGCCCGGCGGTCAGCTGGCTGTAGTTGTTGTTGCGCAGCGACTCTACTTCGGTTTGTGCCGCCCGGGTTGCCGTTTCCATGTAGGCGGCCTGCCGCTGGATGCCGATGATGCCCAGGAATATCTGGGCGATACCCGTAGCAATAAAGGCAAACGCCACTACGGTCAGGATTAGTTCTACCACCGTAAAGCCCTGTTCGTTTCTGCGTGCCATGCTTATGCTTATGATACAAGAGGCTGGCGACGAAAGCTACTGCATAAAAAGATACCGGGATGTTGCCATCCCGGTATTCTCAGAAGCTTATCCTGCTATCTCAGGTGTTGCTTTGCTTGACGAATGTGCCACCGCCTTCAAGGTCAGCGGTAATGACAAACTTCGAACAGCCGTTGTCTTGTGGAACACCGCTCGTGATGGTAGTAGCGGTTGTGTTGCTACAAGTACCGGCAGCATCGCTACCACTCGCTACGTAGCCGTAGTTTGTGCCGCCAACAGTTGCGGAAAGCGCACCGCCCTTAGGATCGGTCAGGGCTGCTGGGTCAAAACCCTTCAGGAACGTCGACAGGAAGGTCGCGCTCTGCAGGTCGGCCAGCGACGGATAGAAGCCGTACTGCGCAAAGAATGCTTCGACGTGTGAGTCGACTGCGTTCAAGTCAGTTTGGCGCTTTGAGTCGCGGGCCTTCGCCTGAATACCCGTGAACGTTACGATTACCAACGTGGCGAGGATGCCGATGATGATAATCACGATTAAGAGTTCCACTATCGTGAAACCTTTTTGTTTTTTCAGTGAGACCATAAGAGCCCACCCTCCTATTTAATTGTTTTATACCCGAAATGTATTGATTTCCGACCCACCAAGGGAGAGTCAGTATCTAGCATAGATTATAGCCATAAGCGCTTTCCCGTCAAGAAATTGATGTAGTCACTCTTTAGGCGTTGGCGCTGACGTGGGTACTGAGCGAGGCGATGGGGCCCATCACGCTCACGGCAATCAGGCCTACCAGGCCGCCAAGCACGATAATCATGACGGGCTCAATGATGGAGCTGAGCGAGTCGATTACCGTGTCTACATCTTCCTCATAGAAATCGGCAATTTTAACCAATATTTTATCGATTTGCCCCGTCTCTTCGCCTACGGCCAGCATCTGTGCCACGATAGGCGGAAAGATTTTGCTTTTGCTGATGGGGTCGCTGAGCGGCTTGCCGTTCTTTACGGCTTGCGCGGCTGCGGCCAGTTCGGCCTCGATTACTTTGTTGCCGATGGCGCCGCCGGTAACTTGCAGCGCATCCAGTACCGTGACGCCGGCAGACGTCAGCGCGGAGAAGGTGCGGGCAAAGCGGGCAATGGCCACCTTTACGATAATTACTTTTACGATGGGCAGCTTTAGAAGGAGCGCGTGGTATTTGTATTTGCCCTTTGGCGTGTGGATGTAGCGCAGCAGCAGGTTGATGATGACGCCCATAAGGACGATGATAAACACCGCATTAGGGATAGATTTAACTACCGGGATGAGATTGAGTCCCGGCAAATGCTGCATAATACTGCCGCTGATGCAGAAATTGCTGATGCCCAGCAATACGCGGGTATAAATAGGCAACTGCGCGCCGCCGCCGCTAAGCCCGGTAAGGATTTTGCCAATCTTCGGCACAATGAATATCATGAGGCCAAAGAAGGCAACCACTGTAACCGAGAGGATGACGACCGGGTACGTCATGGCGCCCTTCACTTTCTTGCGGATGCTGGCGTCTTTTTCGGCCTGGGCAGCCAGGCGCTGCAAAATTTTGTCCAAAATACCACCGGCTTCACCGGCGCGTACCATATTTATATATACCTCCGAGAACACATCTGGATATTTGGCAAAGGCGTTGCCGAGTGACGTGCCGGCCTCGATGTCTTTGGTTATGCCTGCAATTACTGTCTTGAAGTATTTGTTCTCGGCCTGTTCCTGCAGCGTGCCGAGCGATCGGGGCAGGGGGACGCCGGCGGATATAAGTGTGGATAACTGACGGGTGAACATTACCAGGTCGCGCAGTTTTATTTTAGGCTTAAAGAAATTGTCGAGCGTAGAGGTTTTTTTGGTGCCGGTCTCTATTTTTATGAGGATAGGGCGCATACCCTGTTTGTTAAGGGCGGTAATAAGGGCTTCGCGAGAAGCGGCCTCATAGTTGCCGCTTGCCGTTTTGCCGTCGTGGGTGAGTGCTTTGTAAGTAAAACGCATGGCTATTCTTCGGTGGTTACGCGTAGGATTTCTGCGATGGTGGTTTCACCGCGCAGGGCTTTGATGAATCCGTCCAGCTGCATGGTCAGCATACCCTCGCCGATGGCTGCGGTTTGGATGGTATCGCTGGTGGAATTGCCCACGATAAGCTTCTGGATGGCTTCAGAATTGTGCAGTACTTCATATATACCGATGCGTCCGCGGTAGCCGGTATGGTTGCAAGCGGCGCAGCCGTCTTCGTGTGCCCTAAATAGGCGCTTGATGCTGGACGATGTAGTACTGAGGTCGCTGGCGGCATCTTTTTGGGCGCCCTTTACGCCGGGTTGAGCTACGCCGATACCGTTTTCCAGCGCCTGACCCTCGAGCTCATTGATGTGTTTGATGCCGATGTCTTCCAGTTTGAAGGTTTTGGCGAGCTGTTTTAGTTCGGTCGCATCGGGGGTATAGGCTTCTTTGCATTCAATGCACAGCCGGCGCACCAGGCGCTGGCCCAGTATGGCACGAACCGTGCTGGCGATAAGGAACGGTTCTATGCCCATTTCCAGTAAACGTGGCAAGCAGGTCGCGGCATTGTTGGTGTGCAGGGTAGAAAACACTAGGTGCCCGGTCAGCGCCGCCTGTACGGCCAATTCTGCCGTTTCGCCGTCACGGATCTCGCCTACCATGATGATGTTTGGGTCTTGGCGCAACAGGGCCCGCAAGCCGTTGGTGAAGGTCATGCCGGCAATGGGGTTCACTTGTGTTTGGTTGACGCCCGGAATGCGGTATTCTACCGGGTCTTCCACGGTGGAGATATTGACGCCCGGCGTGTTCAGCATGCTGAGTACGCTAAACAGGGTAGTGGACTTGCCTGATCCCGTCGGGCCGGTAACCAGTATCATACCGTGTGGTTGCACGATAGCATGTTTCAGCACGTCCATGGCGGCACCCCAAAAGCCCAGGCCTTCAAAGCTGGCGGCCTTGCTGGATTCATTCAAAATACGCATGACCACCTTTTCGCCGTCCACGATAGGCAGGGTCGACACGCGGATAGCGTACAACCCGCCGCCTACCTGCACCTTGAAGCGGCCGTCCTGCGGTGCGCGGTGCTCGTCAATTTTCAGGTTCGACAGGATTTTGATGCGCGATACCAACGCGCCGACCATCTTGCGTGGCAGCTTATTTACTTCGCGCAGCACGCCGTCTATGCGGTAGCGCACCAGTACGAATTCTTCGCGCGGTTCAATATGTATGTCACTGGCGCCAGCGTTCACTGCGTATTCAATGACAAGATTCACAGTTTGGGCGATGGGTGAATCTTCGGCAACATCCTCTTCCGAGGCTTCTTCAACTTCTTCGCCTTCGTCCTCGCTGGAAATAACCTTGGTAAGTTCGGTGCCGATCTGGCCGTTTTCGCGGTAATGGTCCAGTGCCGCCTGGAGCAGGCTGGAAGTAGTGATGTATACACGGATATTATTGCCCAGCTGTTTTTGCAGGAAGTTCAGTGCCTGGATGTCGTCGGGGTCTTCCATGGCAACCAGCTTGGTCTCGTTGTTGTCCACATCAAAGACCACGGCGTGGTATTGGCGGGCAATGCGCTCCGGCAGCAGCTTCAGTACTTCGCGCTTGATGTCTTTGGCGTTCAGCTCAATCAGCGGCACTTCTATTTCATCGGCATACAGCTTGGTGAGGTCTTTTTCAGTAACCAGGCCGGCCTTGATGGCCAAATCCTGCAGCGGCTTCTTTTCTTTGGCCTCTTGTTTGCGTAAATCAGCCAACTGGTCGTCGGTTACTTTGCCGGCGGCTTTCAATAGTTTTTCGGTCAACGAATCAGCTATGCGCATTGCGTGTTCCGTGTTTGTGTGTGCCTAAGGCCAGTGCTACCCTGTACTCGCGGCATTGCCCATCCTTCTCTATACACGCATTTTACCAGCAATCCCGAAAAAGCAGAAGCGTGTTAAGAAAACTGTATGCCGCCCCTAGACATTTGGTATACTATAGATAACGATTCGGTGGGGAAGAGGTTATAAACTTGGGGAGGCGAGGGTACTATATGGCTACAGATAAAGGTGCGTCAGACAAGCAGGCGGCAGCAACGGCTGCGGCCAGTGAAGGCAAGGCCAAGGCGCTGAGCCTGGCAATGGAGTCTATAGAAAAGCAATTCGGCAAGGGCTCCATTATGAAATTGGGCGAGTCTACCCATGCGAAGGTGGAATGTATTCCATCTGGCAGCATCTCGCTGGATTTGGCTCTGGGCGGCGGGTTGCCGCGTGGCCGTATTATTGAAATCTATGGGCCGGAATCGTCTGGTAAAACAACGCTTACTTTGCATGCCATCGCCGAAGTGCAGCGGGCGGGCGGCACGGCAGCGTTCATCGACGCCGAGCACGCGCTGGACCCAGCATACGCAAAGCGCATCGGCGTAGACATCGACAACCTACTGCTGAGCCAGCCCGACAACGGCGAACAAGCGCTGGAAATTGCTGAAACATTGGTACGCAGTAATGCCGTTGATTTGGTGGTAATCGACTCTGTCGCCGCCCTAGTGCCGCGTGCAGAAATTGAAGGTGAAATGGGCGACAGCCTGCCTGGTTTGCAGGCCCGGCTTATGAGCCAGGCGCTGCGCAAGCTGACCAGTGTTATTTCGCGCTCCAAGACCACGGTTATTTTCATCAACCAGATCCGCATGAAGATCGGTGTGATGTTTGGCAACCCCGAAACCACCACCGGTGGTAACGCGCTGAAGTTCTACGCCAGCGTGCGCATGGATATTCGCCGCATCGGGCAGATCAAGCAAGGTGAAGACGTAGTAGGCAACCGCACCCGCGTAAAGGTGGTGAAGAACAAAATTGCGCCGCCATTCCGCGAAGCCGAGTTCGACATCATGTATAACGAAGGCATTTCCCGCTCGGGCGACATCCTTGACCAAGCGGTAATCAAGAACATCGTCGAGAAAGCTGGCGCGTGGTTCGCGTATGGCGAGGGCAAGATCGGCCAGGGCCGTGAGGCCGCCAAGCAGTATCTGCGCGATAACCCTAAAGTTATGGAAGAGATTGCTAAGAAGGTGATGGCTGCTGCCGTAAAGGATTAGTAGCTGTGGCAACGTCTAACCATCCGGTGCTAAAAGCCAGCCCCACGTTGGCTGACATCCAGACGTACATTGCTGATACCAATGCCTTCCGTGGGCACAATACCGAACTGCTGTACTGTATGCTGATGCTGTGCGAAGAGGTAGGCGAGCTTGCCAAAGCCGTGCGCAAAAACATCGGTGAAAAGGTAGACCCCGCCTCGCGAGAGGCGCATACCGACGAAGAGGCAGCTGACGTGCTGTGGCTTCTGCTAGCGGTGTGCAACAACCTTGGCATAGACCTAGAGACCGCGCTGAGAACTAAAGAAGAAAAAAACAAGCGACGCACCTGGCAATGAAAATTACGCGAATAACAGAGCAGGTGAAGCAACGCGGACGCTACTCCGTTTTCGTGGATGCTGCCTATTCGTTTTCGTTGAGTGAAGCTACTTTGCTTGCAAGCAGGCTGGCGCCGGGAGTAGAGCTGACTGCCGAACAATTGGCGGGGTGGAAGCGCCAATCTGCTGACGATAAGTTATACGGACGCGCATTACGCTATGTAGCCATGCGGCCGCGTAGTGTCGGCGAAATGCGTACTTACCTGCAACAGAAAGGTGCCTCCCCTGCCCTCGCCGATCAAATACTTAACAAGTTAAGTAAGATTGATTTACTGAATGACACGGTCTATGCCCAGGCTTTTGTGGCTACCCGCCGCCTGCTCCGCCCCACTTCCCGTCTAAAATTACAACAACAATTACGCGCCAAGCATCTCAGCGACGAAGTAATCGGGCAGGCGTTGGGCAGTGAGCACGCCGATGAGCAAGAGGCGCTACGGACACTGGCGGCCAAAAAATGGCAGATTACCCGCTACCGTCAGGAGCCACAAAAGCTGATGCGTTACCTGGCTGGTCAGGGATTTGGCTATGACGACATCAAGAACGCTTTAGACGAATTGAAGCACGCGAACGAAAATTAAGCGGCTGTCGCCGGTACCACCGATGGCATGCCCTGCAGCAAGTTGTTGATAACAATGCGCTTATTGGTTACTTCTGCGATTTGCGTACGGTCGATACTAAGGCTGCCGCTCGTAAAGCTTTTCCAGATAGACCGGCCAACATACAGTTTTTGGATGTACATGGTGGTAGTTTCTACGGCGTAGTCATTCACCTTGCCAATCTTTTCGTGACTCACGGTTTCTATGGGTTTATTGAGTAGATCAAAGTTCATCGTAAGCACATTTTGTAGCCGCACCAGGTCGGCAGGCTGCGCCAATACGTCATGGTCATCAATAATATACCCCTGTGGGCTTAGTTCGCGGATATCTTGGTATAGCAAGATAAGTTGGCTGTGGTCGACACTATCAGTTACGTAAAAACCCTCTATGTTCAGTCGCGTTGGGTTGATGATGGGTGTAGTGACCCATGCTACCGGGCTGCCCGTGCGGAGTGATAAGACGGGTCGGTTCAGGAGGTTGATACTTAGCTGGAGCATATTTTTATTGTACACTGCCGGCCTTCGCTCCACTGTAGTAATACTTGCCGTCGCCAGATAGACGCGGTAGTATACCAAGCAGCATGTCCACGAAGGCTTATCGCATCCACACTAATAATCCCGAGGCTACTGAGCGCATCGGCGAGCGCATCGGCGCTTGCGTGCGCGGCGGTGAGGTAATAGAGCTGGTCAGTGACCTAGGCGGTGGCAAAACTACCTTTGTGCGTGGCCTGGCCCGGGGTATGGGCAGTACGGATCGTGTATCCAGCCCTACTTTTACGCTTAGCCGTGAGTACGCGGCCGGCGAACGTACGTTGTACCATTTTGATCTGTACCGGTTGAACGAAGCCGGCCTGATGGCCGACGAAGTCGCGGAGCTGGCTGGCGCGCCGCATGCCGTAACGGTCATTGAGTGGGGCGATGCGGTGCAGCATGTGCTACCCAAACATACCTTACGTATCACTATCCATGTATTGGGCGACATCGAGCGCGAGCTGGAAATTAGTTGTCCGCCAGAGCTAGCCTATCTTACCCCGAAAGAGGTAATCGCATGATTATCCTGAGTATCCGCACCGACAAACCTGAGGCCGAGATTGGCTTATTCGATGGCACTACGCAGCTGGCCTACGAAACCTGGCAGGCTCACCGCGAGCTGGCCGAGACCATTCATATAAAGATCATCGCGCTGCTACAGGCGTACGGTAAAGAACTACACGACATCCAGGGTATCGTATGCTTCAAAGGTCCGGGTAGTTTTACAGGCTTACGCATCGGCCTGACCGTAGCGAATGCCCTGGCCTATAGCTTGGACGTCCCCATTGTTTCGTCGATGGGAGACAACTGGCTGCCGGATGGCTTAAACAAGCTTCTGTCCGGCGCAGACGAGCACCTGGCCCTTCCCGAATATGGCGCCCCAGCGCATATTACGCAGCAGAAGCATTGACCCCATTTGACAAAAAAGCGTATAGTTGGGGTAAGGATTCGTTGTTATACATACACAATCCGTTGCATATTACATCTATTTATTAAGTTGATTCCGGTAGTTAGGTAATATAGGCTGTCGCCACATGACGCAACCTGCATGGCTTTTGCAAGAGCTCCCTTATACGCAGCGTACAGATAGTACGGCTGCTATTTCGGCGCATACTGCGTGCAGATAATAGGCAGGCCCCTACCACCGATAGAAAGGAACGTGATGGACATACTGACCATAGTGCTAACCGTGGTCGG
>DASTXH010000072.1:0-1882 GCA_035758575.1 Saccharimonadales bacterium (SeqCode) | reverse complement strand
GCTTTCGGTATCGACTTGGAACCAGACAACTATCGGCGTGGCGTGCGCCTTACGGGCCAGCTCGCGCAGCTCCAGACGCTGGCGGGCACGCATGGCATTCATGTCGTAGACGACGCTGATGCCGGCGTTGAGGAATTCTTCGGTCATGTAGTCCATGAGCTGGGTAATAACGGCGTTCTCCTGCTTGTCGTAGCGGGGCTTTTCGAACAACTCGGAACGGATACGATCACCATGGACATGGGCCGCCTGGACGCTTTCGCAGAACTGCCGGGCGAAATAGGTTTTGCCGGCGCCTGGAAAGCCATAAAGAAGTACGAGAGCTGGTTTGGAAGGGATTACTTTGGCCATGTTCCTACATGTATAGCAGGAAAACGTACTTTTGAAAAGCCCGAAAACAGATGACAATTTATATTTTTTGCCGTATGATGTACCAGTCTTTTCTCGTAGAGCCCTCGAAGGAAAAGCGCGGCACCGGTTCGCGAAGCGAATTGCGATTCATTCATAAAGGTGCAATGAGAAAAACCGTGGGCGCGTCTCATTAGTGAAGGGGAGTAGCTCAATTGGTAGAGTAGCGGTCTCCAAAACCGTTGGTTGCAGGTTCGAGTCCTGTCACCCCTGCCATGAAAAATAGCTCGGGCTTTTGTCCGGGCTATTTTTCATTGTGGCGTCTGGGCTGCAGCACCACATTCGCTGACCGGCGGTCGGATGTGCCTTGAGTAGTACCCGATGGCTTATCGAGCATTTTGCACCGTGGTGGGGTTTATGCGCCCAGCGCTTCAATATGTGCAGGCAAAATCACGAAGCGTGACAAGTGCTGGCGCATGGACATTAGCGAACGCTTTCTCTGCCGCCGGCGTCCGTGCTATACCCACAAAATGCATGCCAGCGCCTTTACTCGCTTGGTAGTCAGTCTCCATGTCACCTACCATACCTTCATCATAGGCGCCATAGTAACAAAATACGTGTCAGGAAGACAACCCTGCCGACATGTTCTTGAGTTACCCGCGCGGGCCTGGGGCTGGGCAATTGCCGGTTTCAACCCATGATGTCAGGTCGCTGAGATGTGCGTCCCATCCCTTGCCCGGTACGTCCATGCCGGCATAGGCTTCCCAGCCCGCACCTTCGCCGATACCGCTATGGGTTAGTGTAACCATGGTGCCGCCGCCGTTTTCTTCGGACAGTGCAAACGAAATTGTGGTTGGGGATGGCGAGAATTGCCCTTCCCATACGAAGCTGAATAGCTTGTTCGGTTCTACTGAAACGATATTGCCGCCCTCCCCCATGCCGGGCATCCATTCGATATGGAACTCGCCGCCTGGCCGTAGATCAATGGTGGCGGTTGGCACGAACCAGCGTTCCAGCTGGGCTTTATCAGTGAGTGCAGCAAAAACCTGCGTAGGAGTTGCCTTGATATGTATTTTTTTAACGATTGTCTTCATGTCGATGGTAGCTCTCGTTTATTCGTAGCTCTATTTTAGCATGGGGCGCTGACGAAAGCCGTTGCAGTCGTCGCGCATTAGCACCGCCGGGCTAAAGGCCTTTGTTTGATGTCCGCCCGAGGGGTATCGGATAGCTGTACCCTTGTGCGTTATAGACGATTGCGCGGTTGGCGACATCGTCAATACTTTTGTATCCGAGGTTATATACATCCTGCAGGTCATCTTCTGATGGCTGCTCCGGGTAGGCGCTTAGGATAGCTAGGCCCAGCTTAGTAGTTTGGAAATTTTGGGCGATGGTGGCGGCGCCGTCTATGTCGTAGACTTGGCCGAATATATCTGCCTCCGCGCGGCAGAACGACAATGCATACCACACGGCGGTTGCGCCAAGTTTTTGGGCGCAGCTTGCATGCTGCGCCTCGTGACGCACGAAATAGTTTATAAAC
>DASTXH010000025.1:0-1966 GCA_035758575.1 Saccharimonadales bacterium (SeqCode) | reverse complement strand
CTGTGTCATTGTACGTGACAAGCGCATCGTAGCCACCGGCTATGTAGGCGCCCCCGCAGGCATTGCTCATTGCGACGAAGTAGGCCACGAGCTCCACGAAGTGATAGCCGATGACGGAACACGCTCGCAACACTGCGTGCGCACAGCACACGCCGAGCAGAACGCCATTGTACATGCCGCACGCTTCGGTTCGTCTCTGGACGGCAGTACGCTCTATTGCAAGATGACGCCCTGCTATGCCTGCGCCAAGATGATCATAAACGCTGGTGTCGTGCGCGTCGTAGCCACCAAGGACTATCATGCGGCTGCAAGGTCAAAGGAGATATTCCTTGAAGCTGGTATCAAATTAGAAATACTAGATGAAGCCGTCGAGTCCTACCAGGGGAATACATAACTATGGCAGTAGATCTGCAACAATTCCAAAAAGAGGTGATGCGCAACAAGATCGAAAAAGGCTTCAACACCACCGACCTCGCCCTGGAATTCTGCCGCGCCTACGAAGAACTTGCCGAAGCATTCAGCAAGCTTAACCACCACGAAGATGGCGTGGGTGAGGAACTTGCTGATGTTACCATATTTATCTTAGGCATGTGCGAGATCCTTGGCATCAACCTGGAAGCCGAGCTAACGAATAAAATCAGCAAGAACAAAAACAGGCGCTATCAAAAAACCAAGAGCCCTGACGGCAAAGACATTTTCGTACGCGTGAAAACTGCCGAAGATCCGTGAAATAGTACGGTCGCAAGGGGGTGGGCGACGAAACTAAGGAGGGGTTATGCAGCACGGAATATTCATCGTTATAGAGGGCACTGACGGATCGGGTAAATCCACCCAGTATGCATTGTTGAAAGAGCGGCTGGAACGGGATGGGCACGACGTAGTAACCATAAAGTTTCCGCGCTACGACGAGCCGTCCAGCTATTTTGTCCGCGAATATCTTGGTGGCGCCTATGGCAGCGCCGACGAAGTAGGCCCGTACACCGCATCACTCTTTTACGCGCTGGACCGCTATCAGGCATCGTTTGAAATCCGCAAAGCGCTCGATGCCGGCAAGACCGTGTTGTGCGACCGCTTCACCCCGGCCAACATGGCACACCAGGGTACCAAATTTGCCCATGCCGAACAACGCCGCGGTTACTTCATCTGGCTCGACAATATCGAATACGAAGTACTGGGCATTCCGCGCCCATCCCTTACGCTGGTGCTCAATACGCCCCTGGATATTATTCTGGAACGTTTGCAAGCCAAACCGCAATCCAGCACTCATATCGCAAAAGACGTGCATGAGGCGAATAGCCAACACATCGCAAAATCGCTGGAAGTGTATCAGGAGTTGTGCCGGTTATTCCCCAAGGACTTTACCCAAATAGACTGCGTGCGCGGCGGCAACCCGCTCAGCGTCGAAGACGTTGCAAGCCTAGTATGGGAGAAGGTCGCGCCGCTGCTGCCTATAGTACCGCTGACCACCAAGGTCGAGCCGAAAATCGCCGGCGCCAGGGCCACGGCTACACCCTCTAGCAGCATCACCGCCAATCCGTATATAGAAAAAACCAAGACCGGCGCCAGCATTACCGAAGCAGGCCGCGCATACTTGGCAGACGTAGTATCAGACGCCGTGGGCAATATCTATGCCTTCAACGGCACGCTTAGCCCCATGACCATCGCCGCCGCCATGGCGCGCCTCAGCCGACGGGGCGACGATATGCGCATTACCATCCTTGATGAATTTGCGGCCACCATGGACAAAGATAAGAAACTTCTGCAGCGCGTTATCACTGCCTACGGCGACGATTCCGTGCAGCAGCTCGCGGGTATTCACCTGGTAGTCGAAAAAGCCTCCAACCTGCTCACCAAAAAGCTGGAATGGGGCCGGCTGGCAGCATACCTGGAGCAGTCCACCCGCTATATATATTTCGACCAGCAGGATGCGCAGGGCAGGTATC
Source organism: Saccharimonadales bacterium (SeqCode) (assembly GCA_035758575.1). Taxonomy (GTDB): domain Bacteria; phylum Patescibacteriota; class Saccharimonadia; order Saccharimonadales; family UBA4665; genus JANWHZ01. The sequence goes on along the minus strand of DASTXH010000025.1, from coordinate 23 downwards.
GTTTCCACATTCCCGCCCATTTC
>DASTXH010000010.1:0-7233 GCA_035758575.1 Saccharimonadales bacterium (SeqCode) | reverse complement strand
CTGTGTTCAATCTGCCCAAGCGGAAAGGTGACTCCCATATCGAACCGAGGCTAGAGTACGCCCCGGCTACGCGTGACGTCTGATTGCCAGCTGTGTTCGGCGGGCGATTTCGGCGGCTTCGTTGGCGGGAACTACGAAAATTGGGCGGGAATGCGCCAGGCGGCTGACGCAGGTAAGTTCTTTTGGCGCCGTACACTGGGCGTTGCTATGATGGTCGAGCGCCAAATCCAGATAGTGGAACGGGCTGAGTACCCGCGCACGAATACTGGAAGATCGCTCGCCTACCGTACCGGTAAATACCAACAGATCTATACCGCCCAGTACGGCACTCATTTGGCCTATGGCTTTCTGTACTGAGAAAAGATAGGTCTCTAGCGCCAGGTGGACAAAATGATCGCCGTCAGCCTCGCGCTGTAGTAGTTCGCGTATGTCGCCGGACGTGCCGCTCAGGCCCAACAAACCGCTTTGTTCGTTGAGATATGTTTCCAACTCCACGTCGCCAAAGCCTAGCTCGCGCTTAAGCACACTTAGCACCGACGGATCAAAGCTGCCGCTGCGCGTAGACATTACCACGCCTTCAAGCGGCGAGTAGCCCATGGTAGTATCGCGGCTTTTGCCGTGCCACACGGCCGTGACGCTGGCGCCGCTGCCTAAGTGGCAGATGATCACCTTCGGCGGCAGCTTGTCATGATCGTGCAACTCTCGCACGACTGACGCAGCCGACAGGCCGTGGTAGCCAAACCGTTTTATCTCCAGCCGGTCGCCGTCTGCCAGCGGCAAGCCGTAGTTCCAGGCAAAGTCCGGTTTGGTAGCGTGAAAGGCGCTGTCCGACACACCCACCACCGTTATGTCAGGGAACATAGTGGATAACGCATGGTATTCCTGCAGGACTGCGTCTATATGGATCGGCACGCGTTCGTGCATGGTTTGCAGGCGCCGCACCACTGTTTCATTAAATATATGGTCCGATAGGAAGAAACCCGTCGGCGCTACTACCCGTAGCCCGATACAGGCTGGTTGCTGCGTGCCTGATAAGATATGATGTTCGCGCAAAAGCGGCAGCAACACCCGGGCGGTCTCAGCAACCGAAGCGATATCCGGCATCAGCCGCCAGGTGCTGTCGCCCGCTTCAATGCTGCACACTACATGGCCGTCCTCGTACTCGAAATGGAGCGCCGCCAGCAGCACATCGCCCCGGAACAGGGCATACTTCCGGCTCGCACCGCCGGGGTTGGAAACCAATACTACGGGCGCTTCCACTGCCATGCGTCTATCTCCGGCAGGTCAATGCCGTGCACTTTTATGTATTCAGTATTTTCGGTGATTTTCTGCTGATATTTCAGTATGATGTGGCGAGATTCTTCATATTCTATGCGTCCCAACTGCGCTAGGCGCTCGAATGCCGCCATCACCAAATGATAGCGCGAGGTGCGGTTGCGCACATGCATATCGAACGGCGTAGTAGTGGAGCCGCTTTCTACATAACCGCGCACATCGAACCGCTCGGGGTGATGGGTGTAGCTGAACAGGATGGCTTTCATGGTTTCGGGGTAGCCATGAAAGTTGCAGATAACGGGTTTATCAGCGGTGAATATCTGTTCAAACCCGTCGCGCGGCAGGCAGGATCCGCCCTGCCCCAACCCGCAGCTCGTGAGCGTACTAACATTTACGCAGCGCAGGCGCACCTCTGGCATCTCTTGTTTTATCAGGTCAATAGCGGCCATCACCTCTTTGTGGGTATAGTCGCCCACACCGCACAGCACTACATCTGGGTCGGGGTCGCTGGCAAAATCCCATACCATCACGCCAGTGCGCAGCTGCTTTTGGGCGAGTTCGGGCGTGAGCCAGCGGGGCTCAAGCGTCTTACCTGCTACCAATATATTGATTTGCCGCGTTGTTTCTAACATATGTGCCAATGCAGCCAGCGTCGTATTGCCATCGGCCGGAAAATATACATCCACAAAGTCGCCCTGCCGCCTTAAGGCATCGTCGATAAACCCGGGGTTTTGATGGCTGAAACCGTTGTGGTCCTGCCGCCAGCCGGAACTGGTAAGAATGTAATTGAGTGATGGTACCGGGCCGCGCCACACCACATCCAGCGACTGGTTCAAGAATTTGGCATACTGGTCCATCATGCTCACCACTACTTGAATAAATGCCTCGTAGCTGGCAAATACTGCGTGCCGGCCCGTAAGTACATAACCCTGTGCCAGCCCCTGCAGGTTATGCTCGCTCAGCAGTTCCATCACCCGGCCATCGTGCGCCATGTCTTTGTCCCACGGTTCGTTCGGCCACATCCAGGCGCGGGCCGTTTGGCCGAACACGGCATCCAGCTTGTTGGAATACGTTTCGTCGGGCGACATCATGCGGAAATTTTTGGCATCGGCATTCAGGCGGAAGACTTCCTGCAGATACAGTCCGGCCCGGCGCATGCTGCTGGATCCCACGGTGCCCGGTATGCTGGCGTCTTCAGCAAACTGGTCGGCAGCCGGCAAAATAAGCGGTTTGTATACGGGCGCACCGCCGCGGGCGTGCGGCGTCATGCCCATACGGGCGTCGGGCTCGGGCATAAGGTCGTCCAAAAACGTGCCAAAACCCTTGTCACGGCTAAATAGTTCGTTGAACCGGTACGCGCGCAGCCAGTCTTCCAGCATTTTTAGCTGCGTGGGATCGGTCTTGGCCTCGGTCAGCACTACCTGGTGGCTCAGGCAATTGCCCTCTATCTTTTCGCCGTTTAGCTCTTTGATGCCCGTCCAGCCCTTGGGCGTACGCAGCACAATCATAGGCAAACGCGGGCTGACGCGGATTTGAGGTGATTCTTTGATGTTCCATATCAGCTGATGAGCCCAGTCCAGCACGTCTTCCAGCTGTTCGTGCACATCATCGCCGCCGACGATGCGCGGCTCGTAGCCGTAACCCCAAAACAGCGAACGCAGCTCATCATCGCTCATCCGGCCGAATACCGTTGGTGCGGATATTTTGTAGCCGTTCAGATGCAAAATGGGCAGCACGGTGCCGTTCGTCTGAGGATTGACCAGTTTATTTAGATGCCATGCGGCGTTCAGCGGGCCGGTTTCGGCTTCGCCGTCGCCTATCAGACAGGCCACTACCAGATTGCGGTTATCGAGCGCTGCGCCATACGATGTCGCCAGGCTGTAACCCAGTTCGCCGCCCTCCAGGATGACCCCCGGCGTGCCAGGGTTGCTGTGGCTGGGAAAGCCGTACGGCCAGCTGAAGTTGCGGCAGATATAGCCGATACCGTCATACGTTTGCGTGGCCTCCGGGTAAAACCGGCTAAGGGTGTTTTCGAGGAATAGGTTGGCTTGTAACGCCGGAAAGGCATGGCCCGGCCCCAGCACGAACATCATTTCCTGGCTATATTTCTTTATAAGGTGGCTCAGGTGGGCATAGGCGATGTTTACACCGGGGTCGCTGCCCCAGTGGCCGAGCAGACGTGGCTTAATATCGTCGGATGTCAGGGGGCGTTCCAGCAAAAAGTTGTCCTGCAAGAAAATCTGCGCAGCCGACAGGTAGTTGGCGGCGCGTTCGTATTGCTCAAAGGCAGACAACGGCGTGGTATCCATATATGCGTATTACTCTTATGTTTATTATAAGCCGGCCAAAAACCAAGTAAAGGGTGAGAGCAGGCATGGGCGTGCAGAATCGCCCATGCCAGTTTATTTGAGCCTCCCAAAGCTCACGGCCAGTATACCGTAAGCACTTTCCGCGCAACGTGATCGCGGTCACATACAAATTCTGGCTCTCTATTCGTATATCTGGTACGTTACATATATCATGTCTGCTAAGCTCTTTCTTATGTTGATGGTAGGTTATCCGGGCGCAGGTAAAACTACGGCCGCGCAACACATCCGGGATCTTATCGGCGCAGCGCACCTATGGGCAGACTTACGACGCCGGGAATATTTCGATAACCCACAATTTACTTGCGAAGAAAATGCTCTGCTCTACAACCTGCTCAACGACGAGGCTACAGCATTGCTTGCTAGCGGGGCGAACGTCATATACGATACGAGCTTCAATTACTACGAAGATCGTCAGAGAATGCGACACATTGCTGCACAGAATAACGCCAAAATGTTCATCGTCCATGTCAAGGTCAGCGAAGAGATCGCATACAAACGCGCTACCAGTGGAGCCAATATGCAACCGACAAGAATTTTAGGCGATATGGATCCGACTCACTTCAGACGCCTCAGCAGTAGTCTCCAGGAACCGCGAGCACACGAAAACGTTATAGAGCTAGACGGCGAGCGCATAACTCGCGAATATATATCTGCGGTGTTGAAGCATGTAGGGATCATCGAATAGAACCCGTGATTGGCGTCACATACCACTGCGAAAAAATCTATACAGTGTATGCTTGAAGCACAGGGGGAATAACCATGAGACAACGTTGGCTTTCGCTTACTATTACACTTGGCGCGGCCGTAGGGCTGGTAGCCTCGTTTATTGAAATAATCGAATATATTGCACTCATCAAACATCCCCATACGGCACTAGCCTGCGATCTAAACAGTGTATTCAGCTGCACGAATGTGCTGACGAGGTGGCAAAGCTCGGTATTTGGGTTCCCCAACCCCATTATGTGCGTCATATTCTTTACCTTTATATTTGCACTAGGGCTGGCGCTGCTGACGGGCGCGCAACTGGCACGAGGTCTGCGGATGACCATGCATGGTATCAGCCTGTTCTTTTTAGGCTTCGGCTTGTGGTATCTGGAGCAGAATACGTTCGCCATCCGGGCGCTCTGTATTCTTTGTATGATCTGCTACGCGGGGCTGATAGCCATCAATGCCGCACTGCTTCGCATGCACGCTGATGATACCGCGGCGGGCAGCACCGCGTGCCGCCGGCTAACCCGCGGCGGTGCCGACGCGTTCGGCTGGCTGCTGTTTGCAGCGCTCATTGCATTTGTGATGATCCTGAGGTTCGCTTAGACATCCGGGCACACCGAGCGTGCTACACTACCAATAACATATAAAAGGACACTGCATGAAACGATTTGGGGAATTTATTGTGGCAAAACGATGGTGGGTGCTGGCCTTTTGGCTCATTGCCGCCGTGGCAATCGTGGCGCTGTCGCCATCGCTCAGCAGCGTTGAAAGTACTGACCAGAGCAGCTTCCTACCCAAAAGCTATGAGTCCATCAAGGCTATGGATACCGCGAAGCAGGTATCGCCCCAGAGCCAGGACGCCAGCGATATCATCGTCTTCAGGCCAGCCGCTGGCGGCGAACTGAGCACCACAGATACACAAGCCGTACAGACCATTGTAAGCCAGCTCAATGCCCGGCATATCGGCCACGTGGCAATGGTTATGAGCAGTGCCCAGCAACTGTCGCCCGACCATCATTTGCAATTGGCTACTGTGCTATATAACGGTGAAGGCAACAGCGTTGACGTAATAAGCGCCGTGAAGGACGTGCGCAGCGCAGTGCATTCATTGACCAACGGTACCGGCTTAGCCGCTAACGTTACCGGGGAGGTAGCCATCGGCTACGACTCCCAGGGAGCGTCCGAAAAAGCCCTGAAAATCGTCGGCATCGGCACACTGCTATTGGTACTAGTACTGCCGGCGTTGATTTTCCGCAGCCCACTTGCAGGGCTTTTGCCGGTCGTTGCTGTTGGCATTGTCAGTTTTATCGCCAACGCACTGATTGCGGATGCTGCCACGTGGTTTCACTTCAAGGTCAACCAACAGCTGAGCGTGATCTTTACGGTGGTACTGTTCGGCATTGGCACTGACTACATACTATTCCTGCTGTTCCGCTACCGCGAACGGCTGCGTAGCGGCGAGCACGGACGTGAAGCGGTATCTTTCGCGCTGGCCAGGGCGGGTGAAGCCATCCTGTCTGCGGCGCTGGTAGTCCTCACTTCATTTACCGCCCTCTTCTTTGCGAAATTCGGTATTTTCTCATCAATGGCGCCGGGATTGGTAATCTGTGTAGCCGTGATGATGCTGGCCGCGCTAACGCTGGTACCGGCGTTGGTTGCCATTGTGGGCACCAAAGTCTTCTGGCCAAGCAAGGCCTGGCAAAGCCAATCCTTGAACCCAAGCATATCCAAACGCGTCGGTGGCCTGGTGGCTGCCCGCCCGGCAATCGTAACGCTAGTGGTAACGGCGTTTCTAGTCGGCCTCAGTATCTTTGCCTTGGGCTACAAAGCCGATTTCAGTTCGTTCAGCAAGCCCCCGCAAGGCACTGAATCTGCAGCCGGATACAGTGATCTGTTGGCCGCCTTCCCCGCCGGTGTCACCAACCCTGCCCAAATATTTGTCACCAGCACCAAACCACTGACGGCCGCCAGCCTGCAGCCATTGACGCACGAACTATCCGCCGCCAAAGGTGTCGCCACTGTCCTACCCGCGACCATAGCACCTTCCGGCCGAGCTGCCATGCTGTCTGTGATATTAAAAGATGATCCCTATAGCTCGACAGCAATCAACAACGTATCCGGTCCTATTCGCACCGCGGCACACACTGCAAATAGCAGTACCACACAAGTATATGTAGGCGGCGTTACCTCGGTATTTGCCGACATCCAGGATGTAACCGCGCGTGATCTGCGCGTGTTGTTCCCCATTGCGGCAGTCTTCATTTTCTTCATTTTGGCGATATTGCTCCGCAGCCTTGTCGCGCCGATATTCTTGCTCATTACTGTGGGGCTGGGCTACATGGCCACACTGGGCGCTACCACGCTGATATTTGAACGTATCGGCCATGCACCGGGACTGATCTTCTTTATCCCCCTGTTTATGTATCTGTTTGTAGTGGCCATTGGCACGGACTATAACATCCTAACTATGACACGCCTGCGTGAAGAAGTACGCGAAGGGCGCAAGCCACACGAGGCCGCCGACCTCACCGTGGAGCACAGCAGCGCCACCGTGGTGTCTGCCGGGCTGATCCTGGCGGCCACCTTCGGATCGTTGCTGCTGGCGGGCATGGGCGCGCTGTCACAAATGGGCTCAGCTGTGGCTATCGGCGTAATGCTGGCGGCGTTCGTGATCGCGCCATTCCTGATCCCGAGCGTATCAGCCGTGCTTGGCTACAGCGTATGGTGGCCGGGACATCGGCCCGTGAAGAAATAAACAACCACGGGTAAACCCGTGGTGTTTGAAAAGACCCAGTATCAGTCGCTTTGCGACTGAACCAGCCGGAGAACGGTGTTCTCCGGCTGGAAGTTCATTCACCCACGGCTAAAGCCGTGGTGC
>DASTXH010000034.1:0-1748 GCA_035758575.1 Saccharimonadales bacterium (SeqCode) | reverse complement strand
CTGCTGGCCGACACGGCACTCCGCAGGCGGATGGCCGAGATGGGCGCGAGGATCCGGGCCCGGGACGGCCTCACCCGCGGGGCGGACATCATCGAGCGCGTCGGGGGCGAGCACCCAGGCAGCACCAAGGCGGGCTAGCTCCAATACCGTTCAGTTAGCTTCTGAGGATGTCGTAGGTCGGCGGGTGCCCGGGCTGGGGCCACTGGGCGTGGTGGGTGCGTTTGACGTGCCACTTGACGTACTTGCGTTTGATGACCCGGGGGTTGGCTCGCGGCCGGCGGGCCGGGTTGAGGCGACCGAGGAGCCGGCGTAGGAAGGTCAGCCAGCTGCGGTGGCGGGCCTCAGTGTCGTGAGGGGGGAAAGTCGCCCTGGTGGGCGATGGACTGGCGGGTGATTCGCAGTGCGGCAACGAAGCTGACGCGGTCCGGGTCGTGCCCGGCGTGCAGCGCTGCCTGGGTCATCAGGGAGCGGATCGCGTAGTGGCAGCACAGGTGGCCCCAGACCTCTTGGAGGACCAGGTCAGGTGACTTTGAGCGCAGCACGGTGCGGGGGCCGCGCTGGTGGGTCTTGAGCTCGTCGAAGGCGAGCTCGATCTCCCACCGTTGGGTGTAGGCCGCAGCGAGATCGGTCGCGCTGACCTCGTCGGGATCGAGCAGGGTGGTGAAGAGCCGATAGCTGGCCGGGTTGTCACGTCCGTCGTCGATTGTGTAGTCGATGACCCGGACCAGCATCGGCTCCTCGCGACGCGCCGCCGCCGAGTGGGTCTGCCGCAGATGGGCCAGCCAGGATCCGTCGGGGAGGTCTTCGAGGTGGGCCGGTTTCGGGCCGGCCTTGTCGGTGCGGACCCGCCAGAGCAGGTCGGTGCCGGTGCCGATCGCCTTGCGCCACAAGGCGTAGGAGAAGAATCCCCGGTCCGCGGTGAGCAGCATCCCCGGGGTCAGCCGGTCCAGCAGCGGCTCGGTCAGCGTGGCCTCGGACTCGGCGTAGGTGCCGACGTTCGCGGCGAACATGGCGTGCGTGCCACATTCGGCCAGCGCGACCACACGGGCCTGGGGGAAGGCCGCCTGCTCGCCCTTGTTCACACCCGGCCGCCCGAAGTACTCGGCGTTCACGACCGTGTCAGCGACATCGAGGCAGGTGCCGTCGATCGCTACCAGCCGGCGCCCAGCCAGCCAGGCCCCCGGTGTGTCTTCAGTGCCCAGCGGTGCGGCAACCCGCTCGAACAACGCCGCCAACGGCTCGGATCCGAGCCGGGCCCGGGCCTGGAAGATCGCGGACTTGCTCGGCGGCGAGTACGACTCGGCCCAGCCCGAGGCCCACGACAGGCCATCGGTCAGCTGAGCCAGGACATCCTCATAGGAGCCCTCGGAGTACAGCGCCATCCCGATCGAGAAGTAGGCCATCACCCGCGCCGGCAACGACCGATGACGCTGCTCTGTGCGCCCGGCCGAGGCGATCACCCCATCGACCAGATCCGGCGGGAACACCCGCGTCAGCACCCCGACCGAGACCAGGTCCGACAACCGACGATCCGACTCCGGCTTCTTCCAACCCGCACGTGGCATACCCCCAAACTACACCGCTGTCATCTTAACTGAACGGTATTGGGGCTAGACCTAGACTCTCGTGACCCGGGCCTGCCGGTCCACCACCGACTCCCGGCACCCCTGCGTGCTCATGCGGCCGGGCGTCCGATCCGGACCCGCCAGACCTCGGGCCCCTGCTCCAGGTAGTCCCAGGTGAACGCG
>DASTXH010000069.1:0-2275 GCA_035758575.1 Saccharimonadales bacterium (SeqCode) | reverse complement strand
ACCCATTTGCATCGACACCAATGTGAATTGTATTTCAGTCAGTTTGCCATGTTCCCCTGCCCAGCCGTAAGATGCACTGCCCGTTGCATTCCCGGGGCTTGCAATGCCGATAGGATTACCGAACGGGTCGTATTGGTAGGTATTGATCGGCCATTAGGGCAGATTTCTGATTACCACAATCGATACTAAAAAACGTGATATCTCTTTTTAAATTCCGTCATTGTATTACTCACGTTTCTGCATGACTGCATTTTTGAAAGCGGTACTGTAGCGGGAGCGGGTTGATCCTTAGTGAATTCGAGATTTAAACAACCGGCAACCGTACCTTGCTGGTCAACGATAATCCATACCTGAGGAGTACCATCTGTACTGCCGTTCGCTGTTCGACCGTCTCCTGGCCCCAATTTAGCAACGTCAGCGAATGTTTTACATGGTATATCACTATCTTTGCATTGTTTGACGGTATAAGTTAAGCCAGTGTCATTGTCTATTCTTGTTTCAATTATACATCCTGTAGGATCAACCGTCGTACAGTATGGATCATTTGCCGTATGCCGACTCATCGAGGTAGCTAGCCCTACGACAAATGCTACTAAGACACCAAAGATAATTACGACTAGTAGGAGCACCGCCGAAGATAGTTTCAGCTTGCCCAATCTTCGAACTACTGTGTGCTTATCAATATTTATGGGCCGCCTGCTTTCACGTTTGTTTAGCATACCTACAGTCTACCACTCTATCGATCCGTTATTGTCAATGCCGGGTAGGTAAATATAAGCTCCGCATATACCCGTTTGTCGATGTAAAGGCAACAAACATCCGTGCTGCCCCTCGTCTCGATAACTCTCTGGCTTCATCATATCTACTGCAGCGTCCCCGCCAAGCCCTGCGGCTTCAATACCAAGTAATCCTACGTTTAGAAGCGTATATTGCTCACCAGGTATCTTAAGTATTGTATGTCTTATCTTATAAGCCGCGTAGTAGGCTGCGTATGGTGGCACTGCAGCGACCTGTAACGCAGCACTTTTAATGCTCCCCAATACCCCCGGCATCGCATACCGCAGCACATCCTGATGCGCTGCCGGTTTGGCTGCTGCTCTGGCTATGGTAGGAGCAAGCCGTATGTATACCGTACTGCCGTAGTAATGCTGAACCTGAGCTGATCACTTTAATTTCTGGTATCTTCGAACTGAGTAAAGTGCTATTCCCCCCATGCAAATAGCCGCAATCGGAGCAAATACTAGTATAAAATGTTTAGAGTTAGAATGCGAACTCAATACCGCAAGCGTATCAAATACCAAGTTGCCGATCATTAGCGATAAAATGATAATAGCGACTATAAGTCCTGGTGTGCTCGTAAGCCTGAGGTATCTGTTATAGTCAGATGAACCCGGTTTAAGCCTTTTCATCACTGCTTCTCGGTTTATTCGGACGTATACTACTTGATAGGTATATATGGCTGCTGCAAGCACTAAGCCTATCCCGATTAAAAACTTCTCATTTGTGATTCCATTGTTCATATACGCAACCTTTCATTCCAGTTTCTTTTCTCTAATTTATTCTAGTAAACCATCAAATATTGTTGTTTCATCGGGAAGACCTTCAAATGCATCAGCACCAGACGCATGCAGACCTCCCAATACGAAACCGATTGCAGTGAACGTCGGCATTGTAATTAGTGTCACTGATATCGCTGCGACGCCACAACCTATCGGATCTCCGAGTGTGGCCGCACCTCCAACAGCACACCCGACTGTGAGGCCACCGTATTCTCCCGCCTTACGCCAGTCTGATGCCGAACTCCACGCTCCCACGAAATCGAACCTCCCCGCAGGCTCCGGTTGCGGCGGATGTGCCGTATGGTAGCTTGTGGTAAGGCCGCTGAAATAGCTTGCATTCACCGTCGGCATCGCATACCGCAGCACATCCTGATGCGCTGCCGGTTTGGCTGCTGCTCTGGCTATGGTAGGAGCAAGCCGTATGTATACCGTACTGCCGTAGTAATGCTGAACCTGGGTAGTACTTATAGTACTTTGGATGGAGCTGGTACTGGCAGCTGGCTGGAAGTAGCTGCTGTCTTGGGTACATTGCAGTACGCACATGAACATGCCGGTCAGGTCACTAAAGTTGATAGGATCAGCGGGGTACCCGTAAGGGTTAGCATTGCCGCCTTGGATGGGATCCTTGCTGGCGAACCTGCCGAGTATCGGGAAGTAGACTCTGGCACCCATTTGCATCGACACCAATGTGAATTGTATTTCAGTCAGTTTGCCAT
>DASTXH010000063.1:0-2345 GCA_035758575.1 Saccharimonadales bacterium (SeqCode) | reverse complement strand
ATAGTCGCATGCAGTGGGATAGCCGCCAATATTGTTGACCACATTGCCGTCGTAGGTGTTATTGCTGCCGGCATCATCACCCAGGGCCGCGCCGCCGGGCGAGCCGCTACACGTGATGTTGGTCATATCGTGGATGTGGTTGCCCTGCACCAGATTATTGGCGCCGAAATTATCGATACCGTCGGTGACTCCACTGCTGCTGAGATCGAAGCCAATGAAACGCACGTAGCTGCCATTGTTGCGCACCAGGTAGGACTTGGTAGAGCCATTGCCGCTGCCGGTAATTTTGGCGCTCCATTTAGCATCAGATACTATCGTAAGCGGTGCAGATGCAGTACCGCTGGAGTTGATGACAATGGGGCTGTACGAGCCTTGTGCAACATGTACCGTTGTGCCCGGGCCTGCACTGTCGACACCCTTCTGGATGCTGCGGAACGGATTGCCTGATGACCCATCGTTGCTGTCACTGCCGGTAGGCGATACATACAGATTCGACGGGCTGGATGCAAAGCTGTGCAGCACAATATAGCCGCCAAGGCCGGCAAAAATGAGCGCAAACACCACAAGGCTGAGACTGGAGAAGGGCTGGGTTGTCTGCCGCAGCTTGCCTGTAGCTGCTTTTTTTGGTTGCTTCATTGTATGAGTTTTTACGTGTACCTATGCATTGTAAGCATACCGGCTTTTGCCGTTGCCGCGCAAGCTGGCTTCGCAGTTAGTGGCGTACTGCGTAAAGCTGTCTAGCGCATGCCATAGTATCTATCCTGGACAAGAAGATCTTAGAAGCCGCGTTTTCTAACCACTTAAAAGACAAATTGCTTGTGCTCGATGCTGGTTGGCCTCTATACTAATGCTTAAGGTCATTATGGAATCAGCGGTCATCACTCACTCGCACAGCTCTGTCCGTCATGAGGGCTTGTATCGTTTTGTGCAAATGCTGACGCCATCGTGGCTCAGCTGGCTGGCCATTGTGTCGTTGCCTATCATCGGTATGGTGGCGGCTGTGATAGTTTCTGCTATCCACGGCACGGCACTATATGACGGCTTGACTGCCTGGCGGCACACCGCTATTGCTACGCAGTATGACTACCAGAATATCGCTATATGGGTTGATAACAATTCGTTCCTTAGCAACGCGCCGCTGCTATTGCTGTGGGCGGCTGTTGGTGCGGCAGTGTACTTGTCGGTCGTGCAGCTGTTGCGTGCGGTTATAACATTCATCCGTTTCGAGGAAGAATTGCATTTTATGCACGCTAACTCATCGGAGATCATCTGGGAAGCAATCCTGCGGCTATCAATACGGCTATTAGACGCCGGCGCACTCTATGCGCTGGTCTTTTACCTCATCCGTCATCTGGTGCCGCAGGCGTTAACTGCGGCACGCGCAGTTGCACATTATCCATCATGGCCGTATGTTTACCAGGCGATTCTTGCGACGCTTGGCCTCATGGTAAGCGTTTGGCTTGCAGTGGTTCTCGCCCGTCTGTTCCTCTTTCGGAGGCGGCTGTTCGTGGTTTACTAAAATTTTCCCTACATACTACAGGTGGGCATGATGCTGCCGTGCTTGGGCATTACTAATCTCCAGGCCGTCCCAGACGCTCAGTAGAAACACTACAATACCCGCAAGCGCCTGGTTCCAGGCCGCAAGTGTGCTCGCCGAAAATGCAAATGCTGCAATAAACAGCCAAATGGCGGCCAATGCATTGACCCAGCCCGGTATAGTGTTGACCCAGAATACTTGCACGATGCCTACAGCGGCAAATATTGCACCAATCACCAGTATGTTGACCAATGCCGCTCCACTTATAGAAATTATCAGTGGTGACACAAGCAGCCAGATACCTGTCAGTACCGTGAGCCCGCTTGCTAGCCGCGATTGTGAAAGACTATCCATACGCTCCCTCCCTCCTACTTATGCTTGTCCCGTTTGGCTCCCTCCCTTCCATATTTAGCGTACGACAGCAAGGGCCAGTGCGCTATGATTTCTCTTACAGTGAAGCTATTGGTCTGTATACGGGGTAAGCTTTGTGCTCAGCGCATAGAATGGTTGCTCGCCGATGCGCATCTCGACGTGAGTGCCTGCAGGCACGCGCACTGTTTCGCCGTCAAACTGCGCCCATATGTCGTCATGCACCGTAAATGAATCGTAGGTGGCGCCGAAGCGTCGCCCTGCGCGGTCCCGTACGATGTCGGCGATGCGAAAAAGTAGTGTAAGCAGGCTTTTTCGCTCCGCGGTTGCACGGTGAAACTTTGGTTCATTGAGCTTGAGCGGTGCGGCGGCAATTTTCGCAAAGCGTGAACCTTTTAGGAAGATGCGCTCAAATATGACTTTGCGGTGGTTCTCTTCG
>DASTXH010000038.1:0-13095 GCA_035758575.1 Saccharimonadales bacterium (SeqCode) | reverse complement strand
TATTCCGCTTGTCAGCAGCAGCGACCTAAACTTCATATACTCCGACGACATTGATGAGATCGTGGGGATATTGAAGCAACATTATACGCAATGGCAATGGTTGTTTGCTCCTGCCAATACAGCAGCGTAGCCCCCAGCTGGGTAACAATGCACTCTTCCCTGCGCAATAATACGTCAGAGAAAACCCAGGGTCTTGCGGTACAATAGGGCGATGCCAAACAACCACGAGCAAGGAGGCACACCGCCCGAGCTGTATGAAACGCTGATACGCCAGTACGGCGATTTTATCGTGGACGGCAATGACGTTCGTGCGCTTACTCCGAACGACCCAGCGCTGCGTAGCCAGCAAAGTGTAGTGATGGCCTCGCATCCTACCTGGGACGAAACCGTCGCTTCGCTTGCCAGCCAAGAGCTTGGCTCTGCCGTAGTACTGACACCTGAGCTTATAACCCTTGCCGGTATGCCGCAGAATGATACTAATCCTATGCTTACCGTTCGACAGCGCATAGGTGAGGCAATAGAAGTATCACGTGCCCAACGCAATGCAACATTCATCATTGGCACCCCCTACATGCTTCCTTATGCACCGAAGCCGTATAATGCCGCGCTGATACTACGAGATGGACGGATAGCCGCAGTCGAACGGAAGCGTATTCTTATGGGAGACGAGGCGCGCCAGGGAGAACCGGCTCCAGACGCCCAGCCAATTAGCCTTGGCGATGCCTCGATATTGATATGTAGAGACTTGATCGGCGCAAAAGAAGTACAGACGAATTGGCGCGAACATTCGGCCGCGCCTTACGTTGAACGTCTCACGGGAGACACAGCTCTTGCCGCTAGGTACCAACAAACAAAATTCATTGCCCATGGCGCAAAACGCCTGCTCGTATCGTCATGTTGGGCCGTAGGTCTTCCAGAGGGTCTCTTGAACTCAAAAGATGACGACCCCGACTGGTACTACCATAACGCACTACAGAGCATGGCGAGTGCCATCCTGAGCACCAACAAAACACTACAACAAATAATCGTATGCGACCGCGCACCCGGCCCTGAGGGCGCCCCAATCTCACTGGTGCTGTCAAAGCCGTGACATAGCACTACTGTAGATTTCCAGCGGCGCAAACTATATAATCTGGCCTATCTTGTGAGCTGCAGTCGTCTTTTTTACTTAAAGAATCGGAATATAGCATGTCTGAAACGGTTGGTTTTCTATACGAAATAACTTCTCCGCCCTCAATGGCTGGAAAAAATCCACCTATAGGACACTTAGATCTTGTCTTCTCGGAGCTTGAACCCGACGGCATACAAGGTGCTGTCATTGAATACGGCGAACGCACCCTAGGGGCAGCTGCTGTAAAAGCCCGCCCCGTGTCTTCCAAAGGGGTTATACAATCACGCTTTCAAGAAATGCCGCTTCGCGACATAGGACTTCTATATAACTGCATGGGGCGGCCCATCCGCATGCAACAGCTCCAGGAACCAGGCGCACTGCCGCCCGTTATTTATGAGAACGCCGTATTTGAACTTGATGCCGATAAATCCCGCATGCACAGCGAGATGCTAGAGCCCACCGGCATAAGTATCGATACTGCGGCCATTCACGATGCAGCAGAAGCTGTCGCGTTCCTCGACCGCTACGATGATGTCGGTGAGTTTATTGTGAAACCCGTCAAAGGCCGGGGAGGCCGCGGCGTACAGCGGCTACAGCGCTATGCAGTATTACCCACTCTTCAGCAACGGCCCGAGCTGTTATCGCCCGACAATACGCATATTATTCAGCCGGCTTTTGATTTCTCAATTCCTCTGCCGGATAACATAAAGCCCTACGATGCCCTGGCTGCGCCGAGATTTCAGCAGTGGAGCCAAGCACAAGCACCAAAAGAAATCCGTCTGTATACATTTCACTCGCCCGCAGGCACTGACGTTTTCCCCGTCGGACGCGCTATTCAAAATGGCGACCACTGGTTTTTCGTAGACCCCGACACCATCCCCGAGCGGCTTCTAGAAACCGCCCTGCACACGACCAAACAGATAGCCCAGGCAACCGGATCACTCGCGTTATATTCTGCGTTAGATGTTGCGTATGGTGCCGCACGGCCCCAGGATGACCCCGGATGGCGAGCAGTAGAACTTAATGCAAGCTATCCATACATTATCAATAAAGATGAAGGTCACCCTGGCATCGTTCGTTACCTCAGGCATCTTATTGCCAACCAGATACGCGCCGTCATTCGACACGGCTAAGCAAGGTGAAAAACGGGTACGGGTTTGCCCTTCCGAACGATACAAAATCTACGTCGCTAACCAGCGCCAGGGCAGCCTCGCGGTGCAGCACCAGCCCGGCCGCGGCCTTACCCTGAGCGCGCAAGGCGAACATGCTGCGATCATTGGGGCCGTCGCCCAGGAGCAGTACGGCGCGGGCGCGCCGCCAGCGCTCCGTTTGCCTGATAGCCTCATCTTTCGCTATGTCTTTTGGGCCGAGTTCAAAATTGCCGTTCAGCAGATGCGTTACCTGCCATGCCGGCTGGTACTCTTTCAAAAATTGTGCAAGATCATAAGCGATCCGTGCCAACAGCTGCGTATCCTTCACCTTCAGCGCCGACCGTTCGCTGCCGACCATCGCCGCATAGCCTGGTGGCACCGCACCCTGGAAGGCATCGATGCTCACCAGGCTTTGATGCTGGCCTGTACCCGCCCAGCCAAATGTAACGTTGGCGTACCGGCGCTCAAGCGTAGCTTTTTGCTGCCAGAATACCCTGCGGACTGCTGCGGCGCTGCCCTCTATCTCTTGCGTTGCCAGCAGATGCTTCGTCCTATCGCCATCAGCGTCGCGTACAAATTCGTACCCGCCCTTCTCGTATATAACATGTAACGACAACGCCCTTGGCAAGCTGCTCATCAAGCCGGCTACCTCGTCGTAGGATCTTCCCGTCACTAATGTAACCGTTTTGCCTGCCTTGGCTAACGCCAACAGAGCCGCGATACACTCCGCAGACATAGGCGCGCCCTCGTCCGTCAACGTGCCGTCTATATCACTAAAAATGGTATCTACGCTAGATAGAAATGACCGCGCAGACGGCTCATCATAGGTTCGGCTTAGTAGCGTGTTTGACGCGCCGCCATGCAATAGTCGTAGCGCCTGACGGTCCGCCTCCACAGCGTTGCATAGCACAATCTTCGATACCGCATGCCCATGTTCCATCGTCTTGCTCATCTATGTCCAGCATAGCACAGCCGTTGGACTGTGCTATGATTGGCTACAAGATGCAACGCCGCGTCATCATCGTTTCGAACCGGCTACCGGTGCATATTACGCGTGATGGCAGCGGGCTTACTATAAATCGCAGTATAGGCGGGCTGGCCACAGGTCTTAGCGCTGTTGGTAAAAAACATCCGGCCCTATGGGTAGGCTGGGCGGGCAACCGGCAGCCGTTTTCAAAACGCGAGCATGCTACGCTTAGCCTACCGCCAAGCATTGCGCCCGTCGCAATTCCGGCTCGGCTGCTGCACCGGTACTATGACCGGTTTGCCAACGGAGTACTGTGGCCAACGCTTCACGCCATGCAGCCGCACGCACGCGATGACCAGGCCGATTGGGAAGCGTTGCAGGCGGTTACTGCACGGTTTGCGCAAACTGTTGCCACCAATTGCCAGCCACACGACCTGATATGGGTGCACGATTTTCACCTGATGCTCTTGCCGCAGGCGCTTCGCGAGATGGGCGTTCATAACCCTATCGGTTTTTTTCTGCATACGCCCTTTCCGCCTGCCGCTATCTTTATGAACATTACAGAGCATCGCGCACTCTTGGCAGGCATCGCCGCGGCAAATCTGAGGGGCTTTCAAACCACTCGGGACATGCGCCGTTTTCAGGCATGCGCCCGGGCCGCACGCATACCAATGCCAGCCGGCACCAGAAGCAAGGTTTTTCCCATTGGTATTGATTTTGATGAGTATGCCAACGCCGGCAAGCTAGCTTCGGTACATGAGTATCTGGGGCAGCTATCGCCCAGTGTCCAAGGGCAACGCGTGGTGCTTTCTGTTTCGCGGCTAGATTACACCAAAGGTATCATCGAACAGCTACAAGGCTTTGCGCGAGCCGTAGACCAGCACGACCTGCGGCACATACGCTACCACCTGATAGTGGCGCCATCCCGCGAAGCGCGCCACGAATACCGCACACTACAGCGCACTGTCGAAAAAAACGTCGCAGCAATAAATGCAACGTTCCACGAGAAAAAACAGACCGCACATGTGTCATACGCCTACCGCAACCACGGATTCGAGGAACTAAACGCCTGGTACCGGCTAGCCGATGTGCTACTGGTGACGCCATATATAGACGGCATGAACCTGGTAGCCAAAGAGTACATAGCCGCCCGCGCCCAACCAGGCACGCTGGTGTTGAGCAGGCTGGCAGGCGCAGCTGAACAGCTGCGCGATGCCCTGCTGGTGACGCCGCACAGCGTCCAAAGCATAGCCAACGGACTGTACGCCGCTCTTACCATGCCCGCACCCGAAAAACAGCACCGCTGGAACCAACTACAAGCAAACGTACGCACACAAAATGTGTTTTGGTGGAGCGATGCGTTTATTGCATGCCTAAAACACGATACCTAAAAACCACACAGCTTACAGCCAGTACAGACTCGCGGTGAGCGCATCCGCTAAAGCAGACTTTACTAGTCAACGAGCTAGATATTTGTATAATCGTGAACATACCTATGGACTTACCCTATGAAAATTAATGACCAAATGCATCCGGCCCAAGTAGCCATCCTACACGTACTGCTTTTTCGCCCATCGGCAGCCTTTGCCGAGCTGCAAAAGGCCAGCCAACTCGCCAGCGACCATTTTACATTCCATCTCAAGCAGATGGTCGATCAAGGCCTACTGCAGAAGACTGACCAGGGCGACTACACACTGACTGTCCCCGGCAAAGAGTTCGCCAACCGTTTCGATACCGACAATAGGACTATAGAGCGCCAACCAAAAGTATCGGTACTGCTGGCCATCAAAAATGATGAAAACAAATGGCTCTGCCAACAACGCCTGAAGCAGCCGTACTACGGCTTTTGGGGCCGACCGTCAGGTAAAATCCGGTATGGCGAGACTATACTGGCATGCGCTGCCCGCGAACTACTAGAGGAAACGGGGCTCACCGCAAATCTGCGGTTCAAGGGGATCTACCACAAGATGGATCATGACCAGCAAACCGGCGAACTGCTTGAGGACAAAATATTCTTCATAGTATACGGCAACGAACCTGCGGGAGTACTTGTTGAGCAGTTCGAGGGCGGCCGTAACGCCTGGTTTAGTATCGAAGAGATGCAGCATCTAGAAAAAGCTTTCAGCGGCCTAGCGAGCGGTCTGGAAGGAATCGAGGGCGAGGCACTTACTTTCGACGAACGCCGGCACGAGTACCACGCAGCGCAGTACTAGGATACGCTTATGCTTGCCCTGTGGCGGCACCCCTGTTAGTCTTGTGATATGTACGGAGTCCGGCTTTTCGGCGCACTACCTGTACCAAGCGCCCAACAACTGCTGCGCTGTAAAAAAGCAGCCGCGGCAACACTTGCCCTGCTGGGCGGCTTGGTGTGTGTGCATTTTGTCTTGCAATTTACGCAGCCCGCCGCGACCTCGGCGGCCGTGTCGCCGCCTGACGGTTTTTATGCCGATACCCACGCGCTGTACTGCGCCCGGTACGGCATACAGAACGGCAGCGTGGCCGCGGCCTGTCAGGCATCGGAAATGACCGCCAGCATGATGCACTTGCAGATACAGGCCAATATAGCAACAAATAGTTGCAGATCGTACGATGCACTGTTCAGACTATACAACTGGAATGTGTCCCTAGCCGAAGCGATTTGCCAGGCGGAAAGCGGCGGCAACCCATCCGCCATCAGCCCTACGAACGATTATGGTCTCATGCAGCTACACAACCTTGCGATATTTGACCCGGCACAAAATATTGCCATAGCTTACGTAAAGTACCAAACACAAGGCTGGGGCGCCTGGACAACTTACAACACCGGCGCCTATAGCCGCTACCTGTAACATCCGCTCATTCTTGCCCTGTATCACAGACTGCATACCTCACGCTTGATACACTTTGCCTAAAGGAGAACATACATGAAATGCCCTGTTGATGATACAACGCTGGTCATGACTGAACGCACCGGTGTAGAGATAGACTATTGCCCGCAGTGTCGCGGCGTATGGCTTGACCGTGGTGAGCTGGACAAAATTATTGAAAAGTCCGACAGCTATGAACCGCCCCGGCACGAATATGGCGGCATGCCGGAAGAGCACGCCAAACACACCAAAGACCACCGCTTCAAAAAAGAACGGCGCGGATCGTTCATAGAAGACATATTCGGCGGCTTTGGCGGCGACTAGCCGCAACCAGTACCACCTGCAAACGTGACGGCAGTCACTTACGTACCAGCGTAACGGCCGTATGCTTACAAGGTTATGGCTGACCCACCGGCAATCGACGTTACGCACGTACGCAAAACCTTTGGTGCCAAAACTGCGCTGCAGGATGTCTCGTTTGCCGTACCCCAGGGCGCTATATTCGGGTTCTTGGGCCCTAATGGCGCCGGCAAAACCACAACCATCCGCTGCCTTATGGACTTCATCCGCCCGTCGGGCGGCAGCATCCAGATATTCGGCATGGACGCCCACACCCATAGCACCCAGCTGAAGAAACAAGTAGGCTTTTTGGCATCCGAAATGCAACTAAACGGCGCCTGGACGGCTGCCGAACACATGCGGCTAGCCGAAACCATACGCGGTACCACCGGCGAAACGGCCCGCCTGGCCAGGCTGCTTGGCCTAGAACTTCGCCCAAAAGTGAAAAACCTATCTACTGGCAACCAGCAAAAACTTGCCATCGCCCTGGCGCTCATCGGCTCACCTAAGCTCCTAGTAATGGACGAGCCTACGCGCGGGCTGGACCCAGTCCTGCAAAACACGGTGTACGAACTGCTGCAAAATCTGGCCAAAAACGGCAGCACTGTCTTTTTCTCGTCGCACAACTTGTCCGAGGTGCAGCGGGTGTGCAGCGCTGTAGCACTTATCAAAGACGGCAGTATCGTTGCCGAACAAGGCATGGAAGATATCCGCGGCGCCAACATACACATCGTCAGCGTGGCCACCCGCCAGGATCTGGACATTACCGAAATTGCCCGCATTAAAAATGTTGAGTCCGTCCGCATAGAACCCCATCACGCCACCGTAAGAGTGACCGGCGACATCAATCCCATCATGGTATATTTTACAGCTCGCCAACTAACCGACATCAGTGTCGACCACGCAAGCCTGGAGGATATATTTTTGGCGAAGTACAAGGAACACGCATGATTGCCGTACTGCTTCGCGAGTTGAAAGACCGACGGATGGCGGTGCTGGCGTACTGCCTTACCGTTATAGCCCTGCTGGTTGTCTACATGAGCGTATTTCCATCGGTGCACACGCAGATGGAACAATTCCAGAAACTGTACGAAAGTTATCCTAAGGGTCTTTACCGTGCGCTCGGCATAGAAAATTTGTCGGTGAGCACCCTCGAGAACTACCTAGCAATCGAGCAATTTAGCATTGTCTGGCCGGTACTCGCCATATTATTTTCGGCATCACTCGCCGGAGCGAGCATAGCCGGCCAGATAGAAAAAGGCATGCTGGGCTTCTATCTGGCCCTGCCGCTGCGTCGTTTGTCCATCTACGGCGCCAAGTTTGCAGCCGGCGCTATGCATATAGCCATTTTTACCGCCGTATCCGTACTGGGCATCGCCCCATTGGCCGCACTATTTCATAACACCGTGTCGCTGCGTAACCTATGCAGCCTCAGTATAGTATCGCTGTTGTTTGCACTGGCGGTGTATGCATTTACTCTGTTTCTGTCTGCCTGCTTCAGCGAGCGCAGCAAAGCTTACATGCTGACAGGAGGCATGCTTATTCTGATGTATGTGGCAAACGTGGTTGCCGAGCTCAAAACCAGCCTGTCGTGGCTGGCAAAATGCTCTATCTTCCATTACTACAATGCCCAAGACGTTATATCCAGCGGACACTTGCAATGTTCATCGCTTGCGGTATTTGCAGCCGCATTGTTTCTCTTCACCCTGGCTGGAGCGCTGGTCTTCCACCACCGCGACATTGCCGCCTAGACCGCCGCAATGCCGCGCCCGATACTTCACAAAAAAACTACAGCGTCTCAAGGAGCATCACTGCTTCGCCTGGTGTTTCGGGAAAACGCGCAAGCTGGCCCGCCGGGAAACGGCTCAGGCCCTCTGACTCTACGCGTTCTATCTGCTTACGCAAGCCATCGTAGAATCCATTGGTATTCATAAATACTAGCGGCGGCAGCTGCTTTCCCGCTTTCTTGTGCTCCATATATGTCATAACTTCATCTAGCGTGCCTAACCCTCCAGGCAGGCTTAAAGCTACGTCGCTCAAAGCAATAAACCCGAGCTTGCGCTGCGTCAGATCTTTTGCATCGAACATGAAGTCTGCCGAATGATAGCCTTCCTTCTGGCCCGCCCAATATGCCACGCCCACCGTAAACGCTCCTCGCCTCTGGGCCGCCGAGGAAACCTCGCCCATAAGCCCGCCCCACGAGCCACCCCATACAATGTTATGTCGTCGGGCAATCCTCTCACCGATATCTTGTGCCACTACACTGTGCACTAACGAAAATGGCGCAACAGCCGCCGCAAATACAGCGATATTCCGGCCACCCGGCGGACTTCCCTCTTTCAGGCGCTCACGCACATGATTGATGTTCTCGGTAGTCAATGGTAAGATCGGACGTTTGGGTGGAAGCTCAGCCATTTTCACGCAATCCTTTGAAGATATTCTTTATACGGCTAACCGCACGGGAGAACGCTGACTCTTTCTGCGTGGCTCCAGGGGCGATTGCATGAGAACCTGTGTACGGATAGGGCGAGGGGCTAATGCGCTCCTTAATTGCTTCCCGTAACGAGCGCCGTAGTTCCATTGCCTGATGGCTGCGCCGAACTTCTGGAAGCACTCTAGAGTATTGCTCATGAGTCGTTGGATAGTCCACGCCGAACGCATTAGGATTATCAGTCCATGGAAAGTCGTAGTAGGCGCTCTCCGTCCCTAAGACGTGCCTGTCTACGGTATCATCCAGGCGCGTGCCATACATCGTACCCATTAGTAAACGCAGACGCCCGCTTAGGTTACCTGCACGCTCCAAAACTTCACGTGTCCGGCGTGCTGTGCGCCCTGCGCCGACCCAGTCGTCAATTAACAGGACTTTCAGCGGCCGCTTATCTTTCTCAACTTCCCGCCCCGCCATTTCAGCCATTGCCCCTGAGCGATACAGTATATGCATCAACGCCAACTCCGTGTCTTTGCTGTCGGGGTCGCTACTGTTGCGTCCAAAGTGCATTCGATGGTCGATTGTAGGAAACCTAACGCCTGGGTACCGCTGATGCCATACGCCCCACACGGCATTGCCCAGAAGCCTACCACCACGATCCGCTACCATGACGACCTCGGGCATCTCTTCACGGATCATCTCAACAATTGGTGACGCTAACCGCGGCATCTCTTGTATCGGCATATCGCCGAACTTACTCAAAGACATTTCCGTAACCTCCGGAGCCCACGGCTTTGGCTGCTCCATATGATACAACCGACGGCGGCTTGCAGCCTGCACGCCGACTGCATATGCTGCGCGCAACTCGCGCTGTTTTGGAGTTGCAGCTCGCATCGCCCGTACTATAAAGCCATTATGGTCCGGCAAAACGCTTCCGCCCGACTCCGCAGAAGGCTCCTGCAGCAATGTGTCGTCATATTGGGCGCCTTCGGCTGTCTGCAGTGTAGGCCTGGGCGGCATTTGCCCAGCTTGGGCCAGCACTCCAGCCACAGCAGCCGACACTGACTGCTCAAGCTGGCTGGAATAGCGCCCGGACGATACGAGGTTTGTCTCTGTTAGGGGAAATTGTTCCATTATTTAAATCACTTCCTTAATCTCTGTAGTATTCTCGGCAGTAAGCCCTTGGGGAGTTGGCTGACATTGCTTGTCTGGTCGGGTATGGCTCGTGGTATCGCTACCTGCGACTCAATTGCCGCCCGTAGGGCACGACGAAGCGAAATAGCCTCCGATGAGTGCACAGCAGTAGGTATGATCCCTGCCGCGTCATCATAACGCACACCTATCTGTTCGCTGTCATCAGTCCACAAGCCTTTGCCGTGCTCGCGCCGGGAATCTCCTACGGCATGTTGGAACCTGGCATGGCGCGTACCGCGCATCGTGCCCACCATAAAATGCAAGTCCTGCCCAGGCGCCAACGCCAACTCCTGCATAGCCATATATACCTGGTCGACAGTCACACCTTCGTTTATCCAGTCGTCCAGAAAGACACCTTAAGCGGCCGCGCGTCACCTTCTGCAGCGCGCTGAGCCATTTCAGCCGTAACCCCAGAAGAGCTCAGCGTATGACGAATAACATTCCGCACTGCGTCATTATCAATACGCTTGCTTACACGCCCAAAGTGCAATTTACTGTCAATGGTTGGAAAAGGTACGCTTGGATAGCTTGCCTGCCAAACACCATACACCGATAGTCCTAGTATGCGTCCTCCACGATCTGCGGCCATAACCATGTCTGGCATTTCTTCACGGATCATCTCAACAACTGGAGCCGATAAGTATGGCATCTCTTCGATGCCGATAGGGCCATACCTCAAGTCGCTGTCGCTCGACGGCATAGCCAAAACAGGCGCATATCGGTCAGGCTGCGCAACCGGATGCTGGCGGCGCTTGATAGCAGCATGAGCGCCTGTCATGTATGCGCTATATAATGGGTCATCGGGCGAAGGCGCTGCAGCAAGCATAGCAGCCGGCAGCTCAATGCATTCACTTTTCGGACATTCTTCGGTCAAGCCCGCGTAGGGCGGTAATATCTCAGTCATAGTAATAGTTACTTGAATTTACATACGATACGGATTAAACCCAATAAGAACTGGATGATCCACGCATTATTTAATTTATTATTTTGATACTATATCACGTATTAACTAATATAGATAATAGATTTTATAATATTAAACTATCGGCGGCTCGAAGGGGTCACGCTGCAGCAACTGTTCACTCGTATGCACTACAGGCTGTATTCTTTCCGCAAGGCTAATCGCCTCCTTGGGATTGGCCGCAGTCCTGACCAGATCTTCCACTGGGTCCATTATCAGCCCTTCCCTGTACATCATATGGAGCTGGTCGAGAACGCCATCAAAAAAGCCGTCCCTATTCAACAACACGATCGGCGGCAAGGTGTCGTTTCCTTTCTTACGCTGCAATGCAGATCCCACCTCGTCAAACGTTCCCACACCGCCCGGCATCGCAAGCACGACATTTGCAAGCTTCAGCATGGTATCTTTTCGCTCGGTGATGTCCTGCGCGCCAAATAGTCTGTCTGCACGGCCACTTCTTGCGCCATCCCGAGCACCTACAAAGCTAACACCGAGCAACCGCGCTTTGCGCGCCCTTGCCGCAGTTGCCACTACCTTCATTAGCCCTGAATCTGTTGCGCCCCACACTAAATTGTGACCACCTTCGCCTATTAACTCCCCTACCTCACGCGCATCGTCAACGAAGACCTTATTGTCTGGGGTTGTGGCGGCACAGAAAACCGCAATATTACGACCCGAAGTAGCACGAGGAGGATACTTTTGACGCGCATCCTGCAGGGCTTCGGGCGTTATACGCTCAGCTTTACGTGAAAATATATGCACAATGCAACTATTTTACAATAACTTTAGGCACTTATATACTTCACTAACCTACAATCAGGGCAGTGCTTATACTGCGCCTCTGGTTAGCATACTGCTGACAGGTGCCCTATAATGGGGCTTATGCCAAAGAAAAAGCAGCCGAAGGTTACACCTGAGTTTGAACAGACGATTAGGGCGTTAGCTAATACGCCACCAGTGAGTAATGAGGGGTTGGTGAAGCGTGGTAAGGGGAAATAGACTACTGCAAGCGCAATGGTAGATGCCGTGTTATGTCGTGAAAACTAAACAATACTGCTATAAGCAGTAGGACATATGCGCTGCAAGCTACGGCCAGCATGGCAATCTGTATTTGCAGCCACTTCTTATTTGGACGCATATCGAGATGCTTAGTAGCTGCGTAGGCCTTATTCCTGGCCTCTAGGGGCGTCTTAGACTTAACCTCGCCGTATATGAGCGCAATGTCCTGCTTTGCGTATGCCCAGTCATTGTAGAACTTTACAAGTACGAAGTAGTACCTTATGCCCGTACCTATGGAGCTACCTAAAGCGCCTACGGCCAATAGCGTCAGCCATCTCTGGTCATAGGTCATATCCTTGAATAAGTCGCCATTTCCAACCGCCAGCATACTGAGCGTAAGGAATACCGTAGCCACAAGCATGAGCTGGCTACATAATGCGCGTTCATTCTCCCGCGCTTCCTGTGCCGAAGCATCGCGCTCTGCAACGCCTTGGTTCTTCTGGACGTTCAGGTAGTCACGGTGTACTTTGCTCTTGAGATTAAATGGCCTATCCTCGTAGGCACGAAGCGCCTTATTCTGTCTGGTTCTGGTCATTTTGCGGTTGTTGCACGGGTTCATTAGAATTGCCGTCTACTGCCGGGTCAAACGGCGCTATATCCGGTATAAATCCAAAGTTATCCAGCTGCATACTTCCCGAATCGTTGCCTTGTGACCGGCCATTCACACTCCCATTTTGGTCGCTCTGATTTGGTTCCATTCTAATCCTTACGTCGTCTATTGCCAGCAGCACAATCACCACCAGCAGCGCCCCAATGAGCACTACCATAAGGATACCCCTGTTCTATTGGGGTGTAAAGTATATAAGCGCCTAAAAATATTGTACTATCTAATGATGCCCTCGCCTCATTCGAGCGGCGAAGGTTTTCACTCGCATCCCAACCATTTGCCATTTCCTCTGCCGCTAGAGTACGAGCCCTTCGCCCTCGCATCCACACTATTTGAAAACGTACATGCGAGCCATGAAGAATGGCAAAATGCGCTACGTTTATATGTGCGCGCCAGTTTTATGCCACAAGTACAGGCCATTGAGCGAGCTTT
>DASTXH010000028.1:0-1491 GCA_035758575.1 Saccharimonadales bacterium (SeqCode) | reverse complement strand
CTGTTGGGGTGGACGGCCCCCGACGGCATCGCTGTGCCAGAATGAGGTCGTCAGCGATCTCATTCGGATCAATGACCTCAGACAAAGGGAGCCGTCCGTGACGAAGATTATCCGAATTGGTGTGGACACGTCCAAGAGTGTTTTTGTGCTGCATGGGGTGGATGGAGCCGATCGGCCGGTCGTGCGCAAGAAGCTGCGGCGCAAGCAGATGGTCGAGTTCTTTGCGCAGCTTGAGCCGACCCGGATCGGGCTGGAGGCCTGCGGCGCGGCGCATCATTGGGCGCGCACGCTGCAGGGGCTCGGGCATGAGGTGGTTCTGCTGCCGCCGCAGTACGTCAAGCCCTACGTGCAGCGGAACAAGAACGACAGCCGCGACGCCGAGGCGATCTGCGAGGCGATGAGCCGGCCGCGGATGCGGTTTGTGCCGGTGAAGACGACCGAGCAGCAGGCAGCGCTGATGCTGGCCGGGACGCGTGACGCGCTGGTCCGCCGGCGCACGCAGTTGACCAACACGATCCGCGGCTATGCGGCGGAGTTCGGGCTGACCGCGGCCAAGGGGCTCGACAAGATCGAGCCGCTGCTGGCCCGCATCGCGGCGGCGGACGAGCTTCCCGAACTGGCCAGGGAGCTGTTTGGCTTCTACGCGCAGGAATACGCCCAGCTCAAGGAGCAGCTTCGGACGATCGAGGCCAGGCTGATGGCCTGGCACAGGGGCAACGAAGCGAGCCGCAGGCTTGCGGAGATTCCCGCGGTCGGCCCGATCGGCAGTGCGCTGACGGTGATGAAGGTGCCGGATCCGAAGGCCTTTCGCTGCGGACGAGACTTCGCGGCCTGGATCGGCTTGACGCCGAAGGACCACTCGAGCGCGGGCAAGATGCGGCTCGGCGTGATCACGCGGGCCGGCGACGAAGCCTTGCGTAGCGTTCTGGTGGCCGGCGCCACGGCGGTGATCCAGCAGGCGCGCAAGGGCCGGGGACGGCACTCGCGCTGGCTGCTCGATCTGATCGCGCGCAAGCCGCCGAAGCTCGCGGCGGTGGCGCTCGCCAACAAGAACGCCCGCATCATCTGGAAGCTGCTGATCAGCGGCGAACGTTACAATCCGGCGCGCGCCCTGCGGGAGGCCGCGGCAAGCGAGGGGCACGGCGCTGCGCTGCGTCGGGCTCCGCGCCGCGTCCCTCGCTTGCCCGCAGCCCGAACCGGAGCAACCACGACGATCGGGATGTAACGAATTCGGCGTGAGAGCGTCCGCCTCACGCCGAGGGCCGTAGCTTGCTCGAGGGAGCAGATGGTGTGGTCGATCGACCTCAAGACGCGAGACACTCCGTGGAATCCAGCGGCATCGCTCAAGGCCGCTATTCTGTTTGGAACTCACGTCGCGAGACCCATCTTGGCAGGCGGTCATGTGTACCGCCGACAACAGACCGGACATATGATCGCAAGCAAATCGCTCCGCTCCTGTTCCGCCTCTTGCAAGCGGGGGCCGTCCACATA
>DASTXH010000011.1:0-12868 GCA_035758575.1 Saccharimonadales bacterium (SeqCode) | reverse complement strand
AATTCTTCATCTGTTAATTTAGGTCGCCGGTATTCATTCTGGCGCCAATATTGACGTTCACGGATTGGTTAAACAGTACATCAAAAAGCTGATTTCTGGCTATACCGAGTT
The DNA here is from genome assembly GCA_035758575.1 of Saccharimonadales bacterium (SeqCode). GTDB lineage: Bacteria > Patescibacteriota > Saccharimonadia > Saccharimonadales > UBA4665 > JANWHZ01. The sequence continues at coordinate 12,757 of DASTXH010000011.1, read as the reverse complement.
CGCTCCCAATAGCATCGAGACTTGACCGCCAGTCAAGCAGTACGCCGCCGACATCGAAGATGATCCAGACTAGCCTTACCATCCCAGGGATTATATCAGCCGCAGTCTACTACTGTATAATGCCACCAATGGACATCATATTGGCATCAGAATCATTCCTTAGGAACTTCATCTTTTCCGCTACGAAACTTCCATACAAAAAAGTACCGGCGGATATGGATGAGTCCATCTTCGACCATGAACCAGTGGAACAACGTGTTGTATCATTAGCGCGTGCAAAGTGCGAAAAAGTCGCCGCCGACCATCCCAGCGACTTTATAATCTCAGCAGATACGTTGATAACACTAGGCGGTGCCGTATTTACCAAACCAAAGACACCCGAAGAAGCGTTCCAGCGAACTCTTGGCTTCTCGGGTAAAAGCATTGAGGTCTTTACGGGTGCGGCAACGTATTCTCCTCGTAGCGGCGTTGAAACATATCTCGCCCACGGAAAAGTAAGATATATGGAATTCACTGAAGACGATCTGCGCCGTCTGACGACGGAGGATAATCCGCAAATCCGCAACGGGCTTGGTGTCTTCACGGACTCTCCGGGATTCACCCTTGTCGAACGCTGGGAAGGTTCCTACACCGGCCTCATGGGGCTACCGATGGAATTTGTCTATCCGCAGCTTCGCAAGGCCGGACTGCTGAACGGTTGAGGGTGCGGGGGCGGAAGCTGGGAGGGCTAGAGCTTCGTATACACCAATACGCCACATCCGGCAGTACTGACACGGCCAGCCTGACCACAAGCCTTTATCCACAAGTCCGCTACTTTATCAGCAAAATCTCAAATAAAGTGTTTGCGTGATTTACTTCATTGACAGTATGATGTAGGCATTGGTTGGGATAATGTGGAGATGGGACTATGGACGTACTGACGGTCTGGCTGTGTAACGCTATACTCAATACTTTTCGGCACCGCAAACAGCGCATCACTGCGCTGTTTTTATTTGCCCTGATATCTTTCGGTGTTATGGAGTTTCCGGCAACCGTATTGGCCGCAGCCGTAGTTAAGCATAACGGCTCCGCTCCGCACGCCACTGCCGCCTTGCACAAGACGTCGACAACGCCGTCCATTGGCAAGATCAATTTGAAAAATGCGCCAGCACCGTCCGTGACAAAACACGCGAAGTACCACGCGGCAACCGACGCGACGCATCCTATCGGCAGTGCGGCTGGCTTCCTGTCGGCACTTTCCCGCAAGGTTAGCACCGCCCCGCTTGCATCGTTCTCCGCAGTCACGCAAGTCGCGCCGCACGAGTTGGTCAATAAGCGTACCGCCACATCGTCGCAGTTCATCAATAAAGATGGCTCCGTGACGCAGACGAACTACTTTTCGCCACATTTCTACCAGCACAACGGCGGGTGGGATACTATCGACACTGGCTTGGTGCCCGACAATAATGCAGCCGACTCCTCAAACATTTTCGGCAAAGCCTTCGGTGTTATCGAGTCGCTCGTCAAAGCGCCGCATGCCTATACGGTTAAGGGCAATAGCTGGCTTGCCCGCTTCACGCCCAGCGACTTTAGTGGTGGCATGGTGCGCATCAAGCAGGGCAACAGCCAGGTCGGGTTCAGTCCGCTTCACGCCAATGCAGTCGATCCGATCATTACAACTGGCGCTAATGGCCAGCAGACCGTCCACTACAACAACCTTTGGAACAATGTGGATGTAACCTACATGGTCAAATCCGATGGCGTCAAAGAAGCTATTATCCTCAAGAACAAAAATGCGGCCTCGCAGGTACAGTTCAGGATCATCGGCGGCAACCTGACAAAGCCTGGTGGTACGGGTGCATCATCAAGCCCCAGCCCCGCCTTTCTTATCAGCGGAGCGCTCAACAACCAGTTCAATATATCTCCTGCGAACGTCATCCTGAATAACAGCGGCCTCGTCTCCAGCACAACAGCGGGGCTAAGCCAGCAATACAATAACAGCATACTGACAGTAGGAGTAGGCGGAGCGTATCTAAAAAATCTCCCCACGCGCTCTTTCCCGGCCGTGATTGACCCGACGGTAAGTTTTGGCAACCGCTCGGGCGGCCAATACGAATCGTTTGAGACAAACGGGTACAACTGCCCGTCCAATATCTGCGACTTGTACGCCGGTTCCCTGTATGACAGTAATAACAACCTGCAGTATTGGCGGGGCGCGTTCTATGCGGCGTACAATGATTTCCAGAAACCAGGTATTACGCTCCAAAATGCCACGCTGCATCTCACGCAGCTTACAAACGTCAGCTGGTGGACGGGCACAACCGCAACCCACACATACTACGTAGGGCATGCCTCTTGCCTGTCGGGCTACAACTGCCTCGAAAACGGCCAGTATTGGACATCCGGCGCAGTCGGCACATCAGGCGATATAAATGTAACCACAGTATACCAGACGCTCATAAACCGAGGTGACTGGGGCGGCTGGCTCATGGTCGGCGGCGAGGATGGCACGACCTCCTCGTACAAATCGTTCGACCCCGATAATAGCTATGTGAATTTTACCTACAACAGCCCGATCCCTTCGCCTTCGTTCATAACACCTTCGTCCGGTCAGATCTTTGTCGATCCGCAAGCGTCATTTGCGTTGAATACTGAAAGCAATCCCAACAACGGCACACCGCTGCAATATGAAATGCTGGTTACCGACGGCCAGAACGGCACTGGCACGGTCATAGATTCCGGCGTACCGCAGAACAGTACGTTATGGACGGTTCCCGACGGCGTCCTGCAGGATGGCTCCACCTACTATATCCAGGCCCGGAGCTACGACCCATCCACCGGCCTCACCAGCCCCTGGTCTACTCCGGTCACCTTCAAGATAGACTCACGACAGGGCGTAGATAAGACGCAGACCTATGATAAGCTCGGCCCGATATCGGTTGACCTTGCTACGGGCAACGTGGCAACAAGTATCAGCAGCCACACGACGAAGGCTCTGGCCGGAAGCTTGGGGGTCAACCTTAGCTACAACTCCCCGCTCAAGTCACGCCCTGGCTTAGTCGGCCAATACTGGAACGTGTCCTCGGGATATTCTGGAGGCGAGCCAACAAGCCAAGCCGACCTGACACGCGTCGACCAAAATGTAGATTTCAATTGGAACGGCGGCTCACCGGCAAATGGGAGCATCAACAGCAGCTGGTACTGGGCTAACTGGGATGGATATTTCGTAGCGCCGACCACCGGGACCTATGATTTTGGCGTCCTCTCTGATGGACAATATGACTTGAATGTTGCCGGCAATGACGACATGGGTGAAGGCTGCACCACTACCCCCTGTTACTACGTATCTATGAACCTCGTTGCCGGACAGGTTGTACCCCTGAGTGTGGGCTATCTGCATGGCACCGGCTCCGACTACATGCATCTCTACGTCAAAGGCGCCGTCAGCGAACAAGTAATACCCGAAACCTGGCTGCAAACCGGTGTGCGGCCTGTTCAGCAAGATAACGGCCTCATCGGCCGCTACTATGCCTATACAGACAACGGCAACCCGCCGGCGCTGCCTACGAATACCACGAACGGCCTGTTCCTGACCCGTACCGATCCGCTGATTAACTTCAACTGGAGCGGCGGTTCCCCTATTGCGAATGGCCCGAGCACCGACTTTGAGGCCCAATGGTCGGGGTGGCTGACTGTGCCCACAACCGGCAGCTATACGTTCGGCACCGAAAGCGACGACGGTAGTCTCATAACCGTTAATGGCCAGCAGGTATATAACAAGTGGTCGGATAGCCCGGGGACCACCGGCTTTGGATCGTCTATCAATCTGACGGCAGGACAAAGTGTACCGATCACCGTTGACTATTACCAGCACCTCGGCAGCGCCAGTATGTCGTTACAGGTAGAAGCGCTGGGCGGAGCGGCGCAAGTAGTGCCTACCGATTGGCTTTCACCGCACGCTCAAGTCCTGCCTGACGGCTGGAACCTGGGCATCAGCGCCGACGGTGGCGCCACCTACACGCGCCTGACCGCTAATCAGGACAACGCCATTCTTACCGACTCCAGCGGCAGCACCTACGATTACACCTGGAACGGCACCGGATACACGCCGCCCACCAACTCCTATGGCCATCTGCTTCGCAATAACGATGGCACATTCACACTGCAGGATTCCGATGGTAAGACATACGTCTTTGACGATTCCGGCACGCTCGTCTCAATGACGAATCCAGTCGACGACCAGCACCCGGCAGCCCTGCAGTACACCTACGGCAGCACGTCTAGCGGCGGCCCGATCGAGATCCAGAAGATCAGCGACGGCGTGAACGCAAACCGCTATGCTGCCGTCTACTACAGCAGCGCCAGCCAGTGTGGTTCGGCACCCGCCGGCTATGACCTGGCACCTGCAAACATGATATGCGCCGTGCAAACCAATGACGGCCGGACGACCTATTTCTACTACGACGGTTTCGGAAACCTGGCAGAGGTATCGAAACCCGGCAACGATGATACGACATATGGTTACCAAGCCGTTACAGACAACACGGGAAATACTATCGGCTACCAGCTCATCTCCATTACCGACAGCCTGGCCAACGACTATATAGCAGCAAGCTACGCCAGCGCGGGTACCACTACGAGCACTCAGGTCAGCTACGACGGGCTCGGCCGTGCAGCTTCGATCACATCGCCGTCGCCTAACGGCGCCAATATTACTCCTATGCAATACACGATTGAATATCTCCCTGGCACGATCGGCTACCAAAACGGCAATCCGCTAACGGGCTATTACGGTGCCGCCCAAGAGCATCTGGTGGGTGCGGCGGAGCCAAGCGGCTACACCAGACGCATCGAATACGACAATCTGTTCCGCACAACTGCCGACTACGATGTGGAAGGTATGGCCACCACATCGCAGTGGAACCCTACCAAAGACATCCTCTATAACGTCATGACCCCGGAGAACCTGATGACAAGCTACATCTATGACGGCGATGACCGCGTTGTCACCACGTATGGCCCGGCCCAGTCGTCGTGCTTTATGACAACAACTGATCCGGTCACCGGCTACCCTGACTTCGTACCGCAACAATCTACCTGTGGCGCACCGGTCGCCGCAGCACAGACTACTACAAGTTATGACCAGGGTATGTCCGGACTCGCTGTGGCCTATACGGCCGTAACCGAAAATACAGCTGACAATGCCGTCCTTTCGGGAGCTCCCTTGCTCCATACTACGAACATCGCAAGCGACGGGACCATTAGCAAGGATTTCGGCAGCACCTCGCCCATCGCGAACTATTCCGGCGCCTGGGGATTCAGTATGACGGGTAACGTCAGCCTGCCATCGACCGGCAACTGGACATTCCGTATTGCCTCAGATGATGGCGTCCGTGTGTGGCTGGACAATCAGCTGGTCATCGACGACTGGAAGGATAACGCCTCTACCGTCAGCCATCCCACCTATACGTTTAACAACGTGACCGCAAACAGCCTGCATGACATCCGCATCGACTACTATCATTTGTCAGGGGATGCGAACTTTACGCTATATCTTACACCACCGAACGGCACCGAAACGACTACGGTCGCCAGCTACTTCAGCCCGAATTATAGCCTGGCTACCTCCACGACCTCATACGACGCCACGTACGGCAACAGCACCGTCACTACGAATTATGGCAGCTCTCCAGACCTCGGCCAGGTAGCAAGCAGTACGCTCAGCGGCCTTAACCTCACCTCGACCAATACGTACGAAATGCCAGGTACCGGCTATCTGCGGCCGACCGGCCACACATCCGCTGGAGGCAGTACCACTACGTATAGCTACTACGGGGCAAACGATACTGCCGCAAATCCATGCGTCAGCGGCAGTCCGGCCGCCTACCAGGCAGGCATGCTGAAATCGGTCACCGAGCCTGGTGCAACGAGCGGCTCAACGGGTATTGTCACAACGAACGTCTATGACGATGCCGGTAATATCGTGGCCACGAAAACGAACCAGGACGGCTGGGATTGCAAGAGCTACGACACCCGCGGCCGCTTAGTAGAGGAAGACATTCCCGCTGCACTCGGCCAACCTGCGCGCACGGTTACCTATAACTATGATGTGTACGGCGATCCGACCGAGACCAGCAAGACCGACTCGTCGGGCACCATAACCGTAACGATCGACCTGCTCGGGCGGACAATCGACTATATTGATTCAAAGGGCAACGAGACAAACACCAGCATTGATAGCCTTGGCCGCATATCGAGCGTCTGGACCCCGATAGGCACCATCAACTATACCTACGATAACTACAACCGAGTCACCGATGAGACTTTGGTCGACAATACGATGACCAGCCACGACCTGGCCCAACCATCGTATGACTCATACGGCAGGGTGTGGGGCGTAAACTACCCGTCGGCAGGTACGCTGTCTTCGAGCATAGGATATGACTACTGGGGCCGCGGCGCTGAAAACGATGTATCATACTACCTTCCCGATGGTACGGCCTACGACGACAACGCTACGGCATTCAGCCAATCGGGCAAAATAGCCCAGGACGTTATGGACACTATAAACTCTGCTGGCGACACCGGCTCGGTAGACACAAACTACACCTATGATGTGGCGGATCGGTTGACTAACGCTGCACTGACTACTTATAACGGTAGCGGCGTTCAGACGGGATCGCACTCCTACACTTACGGCTTCGGCACGGCCAACGGCAACTGTGCTGCCAGCACCAATGCCAACGCCGGCATGAATGGTGACCGGACATCGCAGACGATAGATGGCACGACAACGACCTACTGTTACAACTATGCAGACCAGCTGGTGAGCAGCTCGGATGCTACAGCAAACGCAGCTCAGTACGATGCTCATGGTAATATGGCCCAGATTGGCTCCGGCACAACGCCGCTGCAGCTTACGTACGACTCGTCCGATCGCAATACGGGTTTTGTCCAGAAAGACGCCAGCGGCAACGGCAACGGCGTTACGTATACACGGGATGTGGCGAACAACATCACCGGACGCACCTACAGCACCATTGCCAACAACGTCGCAAGCGTTGCCGCCCAATACTACTACGGATATGCTGGCGGTAGCGGCGCATCCCTCGTATTCGACGGTAATTGGAACCTCACCGATGCATACCTGCAGCTGCCCGGCGGCGTAACCGTTGACTACCATCCGCAGCAGACGACCCAGGCGAGCGAGTTCAGCTATAACATGCCGAACCTGCTCGGCTCCACATGGCTGACGCTTGATGGCAACGGCGCCAACACGTCTACGGGCAGTGGTCCGGCACACACCTACCAGTACGATCCCTTCGGCAATCCCCTGCCCGGAGGCCAGAATCCGCAGAACTTCGGCAATGGCTCCTACGGCTGGGAAGGTGAGCATCAGAAGATCAGCGAAACCACGCTTGCACTCATACCAGTGCAGATGGGTGCCCGCGTCTACTTACCTAGCTTAGGTCTCTTCACCTCCATGGATCCCGTACCAGGTGGTAATGCTAATGCCTATGTGTATGCACTTGATCCTATAAACTTCAGTGATTTGAGCGGAGATTGCATATTGCAGTGTACCGCCGATATCTCTTATTTCCAGCCTGCGGGAGGGGGTTCTGCAGTGCCAACAGTCAGCACATCAAGGATATCAACTACCTACGTTGCGACTATAGAGGTAAGAAGCGCTCCTGCTGTAGCGAGAGCAGCAGCTAAACCCGCGTTACATGGTGCCGTTCGCTACGCCTCGATAGCCGCAGGAGCTGGAAGTTTAGCTGATGCTGAAAACGTTTGGAGCAATATTAAGGCAAACGGCTTCAATCCCTTACCTGGCTACCGGGGAGGAAGCCTTTTTGCCAATGATGGGCGGAACGGAAGCGCTATGCTTCCGGAGGGTGGTCAATACTACGAGCATGATGTTTATTCGATTAGCGAGGAGGCAGAATCTGGCGGACGAGGACTTGAACGAATAGTCTATGATATAGAGAATAGCAGAGCTTGGTACACGGCCGACCATTACGGACAGCAGGCAATAGATGGTGTTGAGAGCTTCGTCGAACTAGTCGATGGCGAAGTTGGGCCGATAGCTGAGTCGCTATAGCTAGATTAACAGCTCGAACAAAAGTGAATAAAGAGTCCGGATTGCCCTTTATAATATGGACGTAGTATCTACGAAATAAATAGTATTACAAGTTTGTTATAATATCATACATGTATAACTTTACATGCGAAATTGCAGCCAAAGTTATCGACGGACTCAAATCAAAGGGCTATGCTGTTGACCCTGGCCTGAATAATACGGAAATTAGTAGGGTGGAAGAAACATTTCAAGCACTCTTGCCGCCCGATTTCAAAATATTCCTACAAACCGGAGTAATCAGGAACCACTCACGGATTGGAAATTCTAATAATGCTTCGGTGCCGTATTATCCCGACTGGAGAAACCCAGAACAGGAAGTAATTCGAAGCCGAGACTGGATCGAGCAGCATGTTTTTAAGTTTGATATCGAGAAAAATAACTATTGGCATAAAGAATTTGGTGAGAAACCTAACGACGTAGAAGAAGCAGTACACCGAGCGCTTTCAGTAATAAGAACTTGGCCCTCGCTATTCCCAGTCCATGGTCATCGCTTCATCCCGTCAAGTCCCCATAAAACGGGCAATCCTGTGCTTTCGATTTGGCAAGCGACTGATACCGTATATTACGGCATGAATCTTCTTGAACATTTTAATATGGATTTTCATCTAGGCCTGGCTGTCGTTAAGGAGGCAAAGGAACCGGTTCCTTTTTGGGGCGACGTATTCGACCTTAATTAATCGTGGCAATGGGCACACGGATCTATCTGCCCACGCTCGGTCTCTTCACCTCCATGGATCCCGTACCAGGTGGTAATGCTAATGCCTATGTGTATGCACTTGATCCTATAAACTTCAGTGATTTGAGCGGAGATTGCATATTGCAGTGTACCGCCGATATCTCTTATTTCCAGCCTGCTGCGGGCACTGGTGCGGTACAATCGGCAGGCGGTACTCCTGCAGTACCCAGTGTTAGCACCAACAGAATAGCCACAGTTTACGCAGCAGTCATAGTAACCCAGTCTGTGCCTTCTGTGACACGGGTGCGGACGGCTACGGTAGTATCTCCTGGCGGAGCACTTGCTTCACCTACTGTGAGTGCAGGCTGGTTTGCACAGAGGGCGGCAGAGGCGCGACCCCACGCTACAGCATCGGCAGAGAGTTTTAACTACTCTGATGCGGCAAGTACTGCAGTTGATTGGTACTTTGGGGGAATGTTAGCTGGTGGCATTATTGGGTGCATGTTTGGTGGTGCAGCCGGTGCTCTTGCAGGCGCAGCTGCTGCAGGTATAGGTGCTATACCTGGTGCGGCTGTTGGCTGTGTTGAGGGTGGTGAGGCTGGCAGTATGTATGGAGGTGCTTTAGGTGCGGCTGTTGGCTTTGAATTGGGCGGAAACGGAAACTCCCACGCAGACGCTTTTGAATGGGGAGCCGATCAGACAGAGCCATGGCCCTGGGAGTAAGTAAATAGTAGGCTAAAAATCGAGTATAATAGTTAATAATCGGATATTTCATCATGTCAGGATACTTAAAGGAATGTTAGGCTCGAGTATGGCAAGTGAAACATACTATTTCTTTTTCAGTATTATTTTAGTGATCGGTGCAGTGTTTTACATACTTAATTTAGTGTACTTTAGGGTTCTGAATAAGACCCTCTACGGACAGGAGTATAAGCCCGGGACACCAGAGAACATGAGAGTTAGAAAGCTCGCCAGCAACCGGAATATAGTTACCTGCTGCGCCATTGCCTTCGTTTTTGTCGCCAATCTTGCATATGATATACATCGGCTTCTGCGGCTCAGTAACCGCAGCTATGCACATAGTATCCTAATATATGCACCGATTTCATGCATTCTCTTTTCCATCATGATGTTTTTCGTGGTACGCAACAATATTGATAAATACCAATTCGGTGGGCATGACTAGGAAAACTTATGCCAGATGCAATTGGATATCTCATATTTAAAGTCTTGCCTACACTCGCAGCACTAGTATTTCTGATATATTTGCTTTACGTCAGGCTCCGTCCGGCTAAACGCCAAGCCATAATGGGCAAATACAAAGGAGATACGCCTGCCTATACCCTGCACAACAAAGTCCACAGCCCCCGGTTTTTACTTGGCTGGAGCTTGATAACGCTATTTTTCGTTTTCAGCATAGCCTTCGACCTATATAGGAGTAGGTATACTTCCTCGCTCATTGTTCTAATCTTCGCGGCAATAATATCTGTGACAGTCCTTCCTTTAGGGCTTTTTGTTTTGCCCTCGTTGTTTAAAAAGTAGCCGAACGACATAAATGCGCAGAAACTTTGCACATCCGGGCTGTCATAACTTCGACGCGAGCCCTAAGCCCGGCAATTGCTGCAGCACAGCATGCAATGGTTGTGACGGCGCCGGGGGCATCTTCTGCTCCCAAACCTGCTGCAATGGGTGGTGAGGGTATGCTGGCGAATATACTTCCTCCGGAAGGCTACTCACCTCAAGGCGCACTTGAAGCGGTAGCCGCTGGTTGTGTAGTTACGGGGCTTAGCTTTATGGGCGCTGGGCTAGTTTCGGCTATATTTACTGGTGGATTAAGCATACCCAGTGCCGCACTTGATGGGTGCGAAAAAGGCGCTGCTGCAGGCGCGGTCTATTATCTATTAACTGGTGATGGCGGTGAAGGCCATGACAATTCTTGGGTAGGCGACTTAAGAGAGTTTTTCGCTGAGAGGGTATCGTACTAAAATATAAAGATGGACGAAAATCGATGAATAGCAATGCCGAGTCGTTACTTGTAGTGATATCACTTTTATTTGGAATCTCACTATTTGTGGTGAGAACGTTTAAAGGCCCCCGCGTAAGTATCCTAAAAAATAATACTTATATTGATGTCGCTAAGCTGCCGCTGCTGCTTAAGCTTCTAGGCGCAATAGCTCTGGTCAGCCTTCCTATGGGTTTTCTTATTGGCAGAAATATAACTTTGACACTACAATTTGCCGGACTCAACCTCCTCTTCGGCATCATTATGGGTGCCGGCTTTACACTACTAAGTGAACGACCTCAAGATACACGCAAACATAATACAGAGCGAAAGACTTAGACTACGCCGTCATACACTCGAAGAGAGGCAGAGACCACCCTGGCGCATAACTGAACTTACCACCTTACAATATGGGCTATCTTCAGGACAAGGTGCGTCACGCTCAGTAGGATGCCTATGCTAGCAAGGCGCATGTATTTCCGCCTATCCTCACCGTGATTATGCATATTGATCAGATTCGTTGCTGCAGCCGTGAAGACGCCGAGCACAGGAATGACCCAGGTTATGACGTTTGACCAAAATAAAAGCGCAAGCCAGCGTTCGTTATATTTACCCCTGCGGATGTACCAGGTGCTGTAGCCAAACGCCAGCAAAAATGGAATACAGAAGATGATGCCTGCAGCGGTTAAGACAGCTCCCACTTTCGGGTAGGTGAGGTTCATAAGGGGTACTAGTGCCCCTATTATAAGGCCAAAAACGGTGAGAACTCTCTTGGATTGCATAGACGCTCAGTTCTGTAAGTATGATTTCCAGTGTATCAGAGACCGCCCATAAGACCTACCCAGATAATCTGCTCACATCCAAGTGCTCGTAAATCGTCCCCTATAGCCAGCCACATTAAACGAATAGCTTCCATTAGCCCTTGTTGTAGGTGTTCTGGCAAGGTTCTAACCCGCTCATATTCAGCTTCTAATTGTTTATACCCTTGTTCTATTGGAACGACCCACGGGTGCGGTGTTATTATCAGTTTTCCGTCTAAAATTACTGGGTTCTGACCTAAAGCAAGCAGGATAGTGCGCTTGTCTTCAATCGAACCGGTCAGGAACCGCTCGCGGCCATGTACCGCCAGGTCAAACAATCGTTCAGCGGTGGCGTACCAGGTGCTTGCCCGCTTCTTGGTGTCTTCACGTTCACACTCTAATTGCTTGATTTCCTTCTCTAGCCTTTTCTTCTCGGCGCTAAACTGATCATGGCTGATGAGCTTCTTAGCTGCCATTGCAATAAGCTCCTTGATTTCGCCATGCTTAGCTTCAATCGCCCGGCTCTGGCTCTTTAGGATTGCAGTACAGTCTGTGCTTTCCCGCTCATTCTGGTTGCCAAGCATTTCGAGCGCCCAGTCTTTGAACTGTGGCAGGATGGTGTACCTACTGAGTAAGTCGGTGAATTGCTGCTCAATGTCTTGCTCGGTTAGGTTCTTACGCTGGGTACAGGGTCTTTTACGGGTGCAATGGTAGTAAATATGGGTGCTTGTCCTGCCGCTCACCAGGCGCTTGTGCTTCTCCTCGGCGGTTATAAGACAACCGCACTCCCCGCACAGCAGTATGCCGCGATAGCGAAAGACCTTTTTCGGGGCTAGTTTGGGTGCGCCTCGTCTGCCGAGCAGGTCTTGTACGGCGTCGTATTCCTCAAGCGTTACCATCGGCTCATACGATGCCTGCTCATATACTCCTGGTTGTCCCGGCGTAGGTATCTTGCCTGCGTAGCGGGGATTGTTGAACATGTGATACAGCGAATTACGAGAGAGGGGGCCACTGGGGTATCTCTTATTGCCGCGCGTCCGGTAGCCCCATTGCTCATTCGCAACCTTCGCTACAGCAGGCACGCTGTAGTTGCCAGTCAGCATAAGTTCCCACATGAGCCGCCGTAAATGGAAGCGCTGCGGGTCTTTGATAATAATGCC
>DASTXH010000015.1:0-2508 GCA_035758575.1 Saccharimonadales bacterium (SeqCode) | reverse complement strand
AACCACATCCACGATATGACCAACATCACGTGTAGCGGCTCGCCCGGCGGCGCGGCCCTGGGTGATGATGCCGGCAGCAATAACACCTACGACGGCAATGTGGTCAACAATATTGGCGGCTATCCCACTGCATGCGACTATGTCCACGCCATATATGTAGATGACGACGGTGATATCGTCAGTAATAATATTGCCTACAACAATGCGGGCAATGGCCTATATACCAACCATGGCACCGGACGGGTAATATTCACCAATAACATCTCTTTCGCAAACAAAGAATACGGCGTGGGCGTAAACGGCACGGGCAGCGGCAATATCGTACAAAATAATATTCTTATAGGCAACAGCATCGCTGGCATCAAGACATGGTCAGGCACCTCTAACACGCAGGTCCTGCACAATATCTTTTACAATAATGCCACGAACACCATTCTCGATGGCAGCAGTACGCAGTCCGGTAACAGCACAGCGGATCCCGGCCTCGTAAATTATCAATCAAATGGTTCGGGCGATTACCACTTGCGAGCCAACAGCATTGCAATCGACGCAGGCGTAAGCACGTATGCACCGGCAATAGATTTCGATGGCCGCACGCGCCCACAGGGGAAAGCATTCGATATAGGCGCATACGAATATGCCGTAGCCGCCAGCCCCAGCCCGGCCCCTAGTCCAACGCCTACGCCCAATCCCACACCCACTCCGCCCGGATCGTCTTCGGGCCATGGCACCGGCAGCACACCATCGCCAACACCAGCGCCCGCACCAACTACATCGCAACAAAGCGGCAGCACGCAAACCACTACGACGGCTGGACAGCAAACATCCACCAGCACACAAGAAACAACTCAAACGACCACTACTATTGCTTCCAGCCAGGGAGAGCCCTATAGCAAGGAGGTCGCGCAGGCCGCAACCGCACCGAACACAGAGAATTTTGCCACCGCGTCACTACCCCTATGCGAACAGGGACAATCCCTTGGACATAACCAATGCACCTGCACAAACAGCAATGGCAGCAGCACCGCAGCAATTTGCAGTACAGCGCGCGTAGCCAACCCACTCATTATTGTTGTCACCGGCGTGATAACTCTTGTTTTGGCGCTTCGCATCGTCCAGGCCGTACGTATATTCCAAAACCTCGGTACGAATCCACAGATGACCCCTATACTGCGGCGGCGCGTAATCCTATCCGCCATCGGCATAGTTGGCAGCATTCTCATATATATCAGCCTGGCATCTCTGATCCCCGGGGGCTTGCTCAACCGATAACGGTCCGCGTAAAAACCCAACTTGTCCGTAATATTTTTTGCTGTCAGATCTATCCGCGACGGATAAGATAGGATGATTATTTTCATGAACCATCTTCCATCATGCCCGAACTTGAGCCACTATTTGTCGAGATGCCAACGAACCCAGACGAAGCCGGCTATCTCGTGCTGACGGCACTCAAGAAATACGCCATTCCCATAGAGGCTTGGGACAGCGGCGACACCAAGACATTGCCCGAATTTCTAGAGGAAGTGCGGGCAGGCGAACTCGTACTGCATGCTATGGCAGGCTTCGTCCGGACTCGTCGCCGCAAGGGGCCTACGGCTCCGGCGAATTGTTTAGTTGCGACCAGTAACCGCACCCTTACGTACGTTTCCCGGGTGAACCCCCGTACTAACCGCCCTGAAGAATGGATAGATGCGCTGCAGGTGTACCCGCCGAACAACAACAATCTGCATGGCAGAATCCGCCAACGATGGGTGCAGGGCCTGCGCGAAAAGATGCACCCTGGCGAGTCCCACGAGAGCGCCTTAGTGCGATCGGTTTACGAAGAGAGCGGCAATGTACTACGCATCCCCGCCAACCGCTTTTCTTATATACGGACAACACACCCCGACGAACCAAAGCCGTCCAAAGCATATCCAGGGATATTTGAGCTACGAACTATTTTTGAATACGCCCTGCAGCTCACGCCCCAAGAAGCAGCTCTGTCACGGCAATTGCCCGAAACGCTCCTAGGTCCCGACGTCTATGGATTCACCGAAGAACAAACGCACAAAACCTGCTATGCGTTGTGGCGTGAAGCCCCCGGATAGTGTTACAATACGCGCCACGAGCAAACCATCTCATGACGTACCCTTATGAAAAACAGATAATACGTGCGCTGCACGATGTCGACGAAGGATTAGCCGCCCCACCGCCGGACAACTCCTTTCAGCGCTATGCCCGCCATGCCGACGACTACCGCGTAACCATCAATCGTTTCAGACGAATTCCATATGTTGCCTGCACCGCCATCGTGCAAGCAACCGATGAATCCCTCGCGCAACTGTTTGCAACATACAGCAATGTGGCCCATCAGCCCCTTAGTCCGGCGTTTATAAACTATTTCGTGCGTCACGAGGCGCAGCATGCAAGCTGCGCCCAAAAACTTGGCGCAACCGCCGTGTGGTATGCATTGTCGTTCTGCCGCGCGGAGGCAGATATATTCGGCCAAGTCTACGACATAGACGGCGC
>DASTXH010000061.1:0-1115 GCA_035758575.1 Saccharimonadales bacterium (SeqCode) | reverse complement strand
TTATGTACGCAGTTCTACCGCATATTTTGGGCATGTCGCCACCTCCTTCCGTTCCAAGCTCATTTCCTGAAACACTGTGGCATCAACTGTAGGGCATGATGGCTTGCCTGCCAACCCTATGCCAGATATGTTGATACATGCGGACAAGCTTATGACTTGCAGCCCATAATGGCCTTGACTAAATTGCCGTCTGGTATTAGTGTTGAATAGCTACAAACACCTCTCTGTCTGGAACGGCACAATTTGTCTTTACTGCCCGTCCCCCGGGTGTTTGCGAACGCGCCAAAATATGAAAGAGATATACCCATGTCATTGCGCCAAGAAGCATTACTAACATTACAGCACCAAGCCACTAACGGCGGCATTCGGCTGCAGCCAGGCGCGGGCAAAAAAGCCCGCCAGCAACTGCAGACAGCGATGCAACGATACAGCGATGCCCGGCGGCGCCTGCTGCAGCACGAGCTGGCTACCCATTACCGCGTAGCAATCTTTGGCAGCGCCCGCCTGCAGCCAGACGATGCCGAGTACAAATTTATAGCCGAGCTAGCCGAAGCGATGGTTATGAATATTGATGCCGACATCATAACCGGCGGCGGCCCAGGGCTGATGGAGGCGGCAGCGGTGGGTGCAGTTGCAGCCGAGAAGGCGCTGCTTGCGCAAGGCAAGCAGCCTACCGCCCGCAGACACGGCGAGGGTATTATTGTACCGCACGAACAAGGATGTAACCCGCATGTCCAAACGTTTACCATGCACGCCGAGTTCAGCAGCCGCCTGCAGGCGTTTGCAGATATCAGCCACGCAGTGTACGTAGGGCCAGGCGGCATAGGTACAGCGCTTGAAATGCTGATGTTCGTACAATTGCGCCAGGTACACCACCTTGAGCCAGATTTTCCGATTATCGTGCACCCCATGCACGAGCCAGTCTTTGCGGCTATGGCGAAAACATATGGCGAACAACGCGCGGCTACGGGCAATATTCCGCTTGTCAGCAGCAGCGACCTAAACTTCATATACTCCGACGACATTGATGAGATCGTGGGGATATTGAAGCAACATTATACGCAATGGCAATGGTTGTTTGCTCCTGCCAATACAGCAGCGTAGCCCCCAGCTGG
>DASTXH010000014.1:0-42535 GCA_035758575.1 Saccharimonadales bacterium (SeqCode) | reverse complement strand
TTCCCGGCGTGCATGTTCGTGCTCGCTACAACTTCCTACGGCGGCCCAACTCTGTTTGAGGAGCCAACGCGACGAGTTGTTGGGCCGGTTGTAGCGAGCATCAACCTGCACCCGAGAGGGTGGAGCTAGCCTTGATCTTTTGGATACTTTTCTATCAAGAGAAAAGTATTGGGGGCCCGCCACGGCTAGTGGCTGATTAATAAAGGAAAGAAGATCGGCTGGTGCAAGAAAGGACGAAAAAGGAACAAGGCGGACGCAACGCAGCGGCAAGGAACATGGCGTGCGACCGGGCAGGCACGGTGAGTGCACTTCCCGTTAACAGTAATTCAAAAAAACAGAGCGCTGTGGGCGCTCTGTTTGTAGTGTGGCGGGGTGCCTATTGCCCGGCGCCCAGCTGCGATACTGACTGTACGGGTGACGGTGCCGTAATGGTGACCGCGTTGTAACTCAGGCTCATGTCGGTCCCGTCGCTGCCGTTGGTGTACTGCCAGCGGCGCAGCTTGAAGCTGCTGGTGTCGAACCATATGTATTGTTTGCCCGGCAATGCCGCATCAGACACCTGATACTTGAAGCAGGTGAGGCTGCCGCAGGCTTCAGTGCCCTGGTTTTGGAAGCTGAGTCCGGCGCTGCCCACGCCAATGTTCATGTTGGTGGTGGGGTCGGAAACTGGCACAGTGGTGCCGCTGTCGTACTCCAACCAGGCGCTGCCATTGCTTTGGACGTACGTTTTGCTGCCCAGAATGATAGAGTTCACGGTTTGGCCGTTGCCGCTCATATCCAGCTCGTGGTTGCCCTTGCCATCGGTTTTTAGAGTCATGGTAGATGTTTGGCTGCTTTGCGTCACGTTTAGGGTGGCAGTGTAGGCGGTCTTATCAAGCGAGTTCGAGAAAGCGGCGAAATGACAGAGGTTGCCGTCGTGGAAGGTCGCCAAGCAGCTAGCTTCGGTGGCTGCGGCGCTGCCGGTATTGGACGATGAATTTGATGAGTTATTCGAGGAATTGCTATTTTGATGGTTGCTAATCAGACGCCATGCGGCAAAGCTAGCCGCTGCTAACACAATTAGTATGAGTACCACGAACAATATGAGCGGAGCGAAGCCCTGCTCTTGCGCACGCATGTTTTTTCTCATGTCATCTCGCTTATGGTTATTGTGCTTAAAATTATACAGCAAAGTTTCAGCTTGTGTTTTTAATTCTCACGTGCAACAATTTGTTGCATAACGCAGTAAGGAGTGGCAATGACAACGGCAGTTTTAGCGAATGATATGCTTTGGTCGGCGGTTGCGGAGCCGAGCCGGCGGCGGCTGATAGACCTGTTGCTTCGTCACGGTGAAGCAACTGCGAGCACTCTGGCACACGAGGTGCCCTTTAGCCGGCAGGCGGTGGCCAAACATTTGACGGTTCTAGAGAAGGCAGCGGTAGTGCATGCTACCCAATATGGCCGAGAAGTGCGGTTTGCCGTGCAGCCTGATGTGCTAGCACAGGTAGCCGAGGAAATGACGCGCACGGCACTTGAATGGGATGTGCGCCTTGCGCGTATCAAACGCATCGCTGAAGCGCTGCACGAGGATATGTAGACACAGTAAAGAGTCGGCTCTACTGTTTGCAGAGGCCCTTGAGGGCACGCATGCAAACGTTGCCAGGCTCCGGGGTCGGGCTTATCGGGGGCGCTTCTTCTACGCCCGCTGCACTTGTTCCCATGCTGTCTTGGGGCTGTTCGGACATGCTACGTAGTGCCGCTAGGAGAGGATCCTCAGATGCGAAGGGCGAAGGGTTTCCCAATATAATCGGGATAATAAATGAACCTCTAGACGAAAGTGGCGGCATTGCTGTAGGTTCGCCGAATCGGGTGTCCATCATCATGCGCCCCAGGATATGCGGCAAGAGTTGCTGTATAAACTCCATCTCTTCCGCCAGCTCTTGCATGTCAGTCTGGCCTTCATCGATCTCATCGGGACTAAGCTGCGAAGACGCTGCTATTTTTTCTTTTATCTCTGGAGGAATGATATCTTCGCGGGTCGACAAGAAGGCCATATCACGGGCGCCGGGGCAGATATCACCTTCTCGGTTGATCTGTGTCGATATGACGTCACCCAGCATGCGCGCCATAGTCTCTTGGGCTTCGTTTGCGGCGCGTTCGTTTGTGGTTAGAATAAGCTTATGAGCGTTTCCCATGAGGGGTGGGATAGCACGAAGCGATGAAAAACTTATCTCTCCATCGGTGAATCGCTCCATGAGCGTCTTTTCGTCGGGTTCTTGACCGTCAAGGTTAAGGCGCTGTAATAGGCCCTCTGAAGTGAAATTGGGCATCTCGCCACTATTTGCGGCTACTATGGCGTCGTTGACGATTTGTGCTGGCGTAGGCTCTTGTTCTTTGGGAATGTGGAATTCGTAAGGAGCTGGCATGTCAATCCTCTATTACTATTAGATAATCCGATGATAACAGGACGAAACAACTTTTACAAAGGTAAAGCCGTGCCAGAGATTGAGGGTTTAGTCGGTATCTATATGTTGTAACGCGGCGGCAAGGTCGATGCCTTTTTCGACAACGGGTTTCCATAAGTCGCCGGTGCGTTTGAGACGTGTCAAGGCGTTTTTTATTGTGAAATCTTTGGGGTCCAGGGCCGGTTTTACTTCGTCCCAATGTAGCGGCATAGACACGGTGGCGTCGGGCGTGGGGCGCACTGAGTAGGGGGCGGCCAAGGTTTGGCCCTCGCGGTTTTGCAGGAAATCCAAGTATATGCGGTGCTTGCGTTTGGCGGGATCACGTTCTACGCTGGTTAGCTTGGGCTGACGTTTGTTGACTTCGAGCGCAATCAGGTGTGCCAGGTTTTTTCCCTGCTCAAAGGTGTACTTTGCCTGCATAGGGATAAAAATATGCAGGCCTGTTTTGCCGGATGTTTTGGGGTAGTTGGGGATATGCCACGCTTCGCACACTTCGTGGACGGTGCGTGCAATCGTGATTACCTTATCGAAACCGACGCCCTCGGGGTCAAGGTCGATAACAATCCAATCAGGCTTGTTCAGGTGGGTCGTGCGGGCGTTCCATGGGTTTATTTCGATGGAGCCAAGCTGCACGATATAGAGCAGTGTGTGTAGGTCGCCGCCCACGATCCAGCGCAGGTTGGCATTGTTTGAATCAGAGAATATATCGGCGTGTGGTACCCAATCGGGCAGGTGTTCGTTATTCTTCTGGAAGAAGCTTTCGCCGCTGATACCATTAGGCATGCGGTTCAGCGACAGCGGCCGGTCTTTTAGATACGGCAGGATGTAGGGTGCGACTGCCGTATAGTAGGCGAACAGGTCGCCTTTGGTGTATTTGTGCCTCGGGAAGAACACTTTGTCGAGATGGGTGGGTTCAAAGGGCAAGCTGGATGATGCAGCAGAGTTTCCTATCTTTGCCGTTGCCGCAGCCTGGGGCTTTTCGCGGTGCACCGACGTGGGCGATTTATCGGGGCGTAAGCCCTCGTATTCGGGGTGGCGCATGCGTCCATCGTTGGTCCATTCCGCGAAGCTCATTTCGCAGACAAGCTGCGGCTTTACCCAATGGACCGGTGCGTTCGGTTTCGGGGGAATGGCGAAGGGTGCTTGCTTGCGTTCCAGCCGGCGCAGGCTATCGCGCAGGCTTTTTCGCTCGGCATCAGGAATGCCGCCGCCGGAGTGTCCAACGAATACAAAATCTCCTTTGTCGTACACGCCTACGAGTAGCGACCCCAAATATTTGCGGCTGCCGCGTGGTTCGGTGTAGCCGCCTATGACTACCTCTTGGCGCAGATGGGTTTTTACCTTTAGCCAATCCTGGCCGCGGTCCGCTTCGCGGTAGGGGCTGTCGGCACGCTTGGCGACCATACCCTCCAGGCCGCGATGCTGCATTTTTTTGAATAGTTTGATGCCGGCCGTTTCGACGTCGTCACTATACCGGAGTACCGTGTCGTCCGGCAGAATGGCCCGAAGCAGCGCTTTGCGCCTGACGAGCGGCATGGTACGGACGTCGCGGCCATCGCACCACAATATATCGAATATCTGGTACTGTAACGTGCCGTGCGGTTCGCGGTGCCAATTTTGGAGCCATTCGAAATGGGGCGTACCGTCGGCGTCTACGGCAACAATTTCGCCGTCTACTATAACGTCATGCTTCAAGGATGTCAGTGCAGCGGCCACGGGGGGATATTTGCTGGTGAAGTCCAGATGGTTGCGCGAGTAGAGATCTACGTTGTTCTGATGTTTTACTCCAATGGCACGATAGCCATCCCATTTTATTTCGAATAGCCAGCCCGCACGGTCGAACGGTGCATTTACCAGCGTGCATAGCATGGGCGATACTTGCCAAGGTTTGCTTCGCTTCGGAAGCGCATCAAGAGACGGCAGTTTATTCTTAGCGCCTAAGTCGTCTACTTGTTTGTGGCTGCGGACCGAGGTGTTTTCGGCCGTTACATCGGACGTTGAAGCATACTGGTCATTTTTTTTGATGAGCAGCCAGGCGTTCTGTTCTTTGGCGTGCGGCATGTGAATGAGTGCGAACTCACCGTTCAGCTTGGTGCCGTGCAGCACGAACGTAGCATGTCCCTGTTTTAGCTCGGCGCGCATTGTCTGTTCGCTGGCGGCTGGGTCGCCCGCTCTCGCCTCGTACCAGCCTTCGTCCCAGATAATGACATTGCCGGCGCCGTAGTTGTGTTCGGGTATGATACCCTCGAAGTTGCGATAGTCGTACGGATGATCTTCGGTCTGGATGGCTAGATGGTGGTCATGCGGGTTCAGGCTGGGGCCTTTTGGCACGGCCCAGCTTTTCAGGACGCCATCTACCTCCAGGCGGAAATCGTAATGCAGCTGTGACGCATGATGCTCCTGTACCACAAAACGCAGGCGGTGAGGGGCGGTGTATTGCGTCTTGGCCGGTGCCGGCTCGGGCGTGCCGTGAAAATTACGTTTTTTGAAATATTCGCGTAGGCCCATTGGCGGCAGCTATTCCTTTAGGCTAGCTTTTAGCGCCTGCATCAGGTCTTTGGCTGAGGTGTGCTCGTTGGCGGGCGCGGTTTTACGCAGTTTCTTACCCTTGGCCTTGTCTTTGATAAGCTCTTCCAGCTCTTCCGTATAGGTATCGTGCAGATCTTCGGGTATAAACGGCTTTGTCTCTTGTTTGACGAGCCGCAGCGCCATATCAATTTCCTTGGCCGTCAGATCTTTGTCGGATGGGAAATGCAATTCGCCTGGTTCGCGCAGGTCGGTAGGGTAGCGCATTTGGTTGAGTATCAGCGCTCGCCCGACAGGTTTTATAACGGCTATATGTTCGTGCTCATGCATGACAAACTTCGCGAGTGCCAGCTTGTTCGACTTCTGCAACGCGGCACGCAGCAGGGCGTAGGCTTTGTTGCCGCCATCACCGACTTCCAGGTAGTATGGCTTCTCAAAATAGCGGATGTCTATATCCGGTTCATCCACGAACTGCAGGATATCTATGGTTTTGGTCTTTTTGGCGTCTAGCTCGTCCAGCTCTTTTTGCGATAGCACGATGTAATCGCCGTCCCGATATTCGTAACCCTTGACGATGTCGTTCCACGGAATTTCATCGCCATCCTTGCGGCAGATACGTGCGTAGCGGATAGGTGCATGGTCGGCTTTGTGGAGCATGTCAAGGTCGATGCCTTCGCGCGTATTCGCGCCGCTGTACAGCCGCACCGGAATGCTGATAAGTCCAAAGCTGATGGTGCCAGTCCAAATGGGTCGCATAACCCTTATGGTACTACAAAGTACAGCACGCGGCGAGTATCATAAACGCTATGAGCACCTACGAACACATCCGCGAGCAGTACAAGCCATCACGCATCAATCTGTTGCTAATAGCCGAATCGCCGCCGCCCAGCCCGGAGATTCAAAGCAGCCGCCAGTTCTATTACACCGACCGTATCCGCCGCGATGACCGGCTGTTTACGAATACCATTTGGGCATTGTATCCCGAGACCGCCGAACTGACAGAGGAAGGGCTGGAAGTCGAGAAAGAAGCCTGGCTGCTGCGTCTGAAGAAGGACGGCATATACATGATAGAGGCGCTCGAAGTCTCGCAGCGCCATGCGGTAACTAAGAAGCAGCGCCAGCAGCATATCCGCGATGCCTTGCCTCGGCTGATTGAGCGCGTGCAGGCACTCGCTACAAAAGATACTAAAATAGTGCTTATAAAATCCAATGTCTTCGATGTCGCTGCCGAACCGTTAAAGCAAGCGGGCTTTCGTGTACTAAACACCGAACTCGTCGACTACCCCGGCCACTTCAACCAGCGTGCTTACCGCGAAAAGTTGGCGCAGCTTGCGGGCATAAAAAGCTTGTGATTGCCAAGGGGATTTTTCGCAGCATGCAAACCAGGCAATAGCTACTCTTGCTTTATGATAAAACGATTTACTTATTTCGCAGGTGCGTTGAGCGTATTTGTAATGGGCGGCGTTGTGGCCTTTGGCCAACTGGCTTCGGCCGATAGCATGCCATCTACCACCCAGGCCTGTTCGTACAGTAACACCAGTGCGCAGAATCCACTTGCAGGTACAAATTGGAAGGGTAGCGTTACATTTGTGAGTGGCATAAATACAGGGGTAGTTGAGCAGGGCAATTTTTCGTATTTTCCCGGCCATGCGCTCTATGAAACGACCGATGGGCCGGTTGGCAACTACACCGGTGTTGGTTTTTGGGGCCAGCAGGGCGACCAATTCTGTAGCGCCTTTGTAGAACCCTTCCCCGGTACGACCAACATGTTTGTCTTTGTGAAAGAGCAGGGCACAATTGCCTCAGACGGGCAATCCTACACCGGTTATGGCCACGGCCAGCTATATCAATGTGCAAACGCTCAGTGCGCGGCCATCCCGGGCGCAGATGGCGACACGGTTTCGCAGATGACCAGGCAAAACTAGCATGTGCGATACGGCGCAGCGCGTGATAGCATTATGCTAGCGCCTGTCGCTGCCTATGGAAGAACAGCCACCAAAGCCAGAGCCCGAAACTACGCCTGTTGTCGTGTCTGTTTCGCCGCAGCCGACACCGGTTCAATCTCGAATGCCGGGCGGTTTGCTGGGAACGCCGGCGGGCAGGCTCGTGCTTGCAGGCATGGCAGTAGTTGTGCTACTCGCCGGGATTTCCGGAGGGTATTACGTATTAGCACGGCATACGCGCCGTAAGCCGACCTTACTCAGTGTGTCGCCAGTGAGCCCATTAAGCACCCAGCGGTCTGTGGGGCCAACGCCAGCACCCGCTTCATCGTCGGGTAGTACCGGCGCTGGCGGCGTTAATCCGGCGGCACCATCGCCAGCCCCTTCACCTGCACCTGCATCAAGCCCGTCGCCGACCTCTGCGCCCTCGCCCACGCCATCGCCGACCCCGGCACCCAGCCCATCCCCCACGCCACCAGCAACACTGCCCGCTCCCAATGGCTACACGAATCTGATTTTTGACGATACATTCAGCGGCACGTCCCTTAATACTAGCCGCTGGATAGGGCAGATCGCCGACAAGAACGGCATATGGGACGATAACGGCAAATTGCCATACCCGTATTCTTCGGTTGGGAATCAAGGCGGCTATAATGCTGAGTATGGTAGCCCTGACCAGGTGGTGGTCAATAACGGGCTGACGCTGAACGCCGCGCGCAGTACGACTTTTTCGGGATATACCTGGAAGGCGGGCTATATAACGACCCATGGCAAGTTTACATTTAGCAAAGGCTATTTCCAGGTGCGCGCCAAGCTGCCCGACTCGCGCACGGGCGGGTGGGCCGGTATATGGTTCCTGGAGGGTGGCGGCGAAATAGACATGGACGAGTCCGGCTATACCGCATGCGGCAGCGCGGTAAACAATTGCATTGCGAGCAACCTGAACGTTTCCGGTAATAGCCAGAAGTTTTATAATGCCGGCGTTGATCTTTCCACTGGTTACCATGTGTATGGTATGGAATATAAGCCCGGCAAGTCGATAACCATGTACTTCGACGGCAAGCAGACCGCACAGTACACGGCAAATATCCCTACCGGTGCATATACTATTATCCTTACCGAAACCATGGCACAAAATGCATCCGGTTGGCATACGCTGGTAAGCGGTTCCACCCCCTCGCCAATGTCGCCCTACCAGATATCTGAAGCGCAGGTGTGGCAGTAAGCCGGCCTTAGGCTGTACGTTTGGCCGGGCGTGTGCCGACGATACGCGCGAATACGTACAACGAAAAGCTGATGATGGTCACGAAGATGCTGGGTTTGACGGTGCCGCTGACGAGGCTGGCGGTAATACCGCCCAACGCAGCAATCAGGGCGAAGACAATAGAAAGCAGGGTGATGCTGGAAGGCTTGGTAGCCAGATGCTGTGCGGCCGCAGCAGGGGTGATAGCCAGACTGAGGACAAGCAATGTGCCCACGATTTGCGCAGCTGATGTTACCGTCAGTGCCAGAACGAATAGAAAGATGATGCCCAGCAGGCGCACCGGTACGCCTTTGGCCTGCGCCACTTCTGGGTCGACCGAAGCGAACAACAGCGGGCGATAGATGGCTAGCATAGACACAAGCACTACGATGCAAACGCCCAGCAATAACCACAGTTGGTCGTTGCTGACGCCGAATATATTGCCAAACAATATATTGGTGGCCTGTGTGGCAAAGCCATGGTAGTAGCTCAGGAACAGCACGCCTAGGCCCAGGCCGAATGCCAATATGACGCCAATCGTCGAATCGCGTTCGCGTTCTTTGGCGCCCAGTGCACCCAGCACGCCCGCTACGGCCAAAGAACCAACATATGCGCCCGCAACTGGGTTGCCTCCTGCCAGTAGTCCAGCTGCAGCGCCGGTAAATGCCAGCTCGCTGGTACCATGCACCGCAAACGCCATGCCCCGGCTGATAACGAATGGGCCGATCAATCCGCATGATGCGGCCACAAGTGCGCCCGCCAGCAGTGCGTGCTGTGCGAAGGCTTGATGGATGTAGATAAGTAGATTGCTCATGCATGCTCCTCGTGATGAGTGCCTTGGTTGGTGTGGGCTGCCTCGTCCGCGCCTATTACCAGCAGGCGGCCGTTATGCCGCAGTACTTCTACCGGGCTGCCGTAGAGTTTAGTCAGCGTGTCGGATTGCAGTACGCGCTGGGGTGTATCAATAACCCATTGGCCATTGGCAAGGTACAATACCTTGTCTACATAGGGTAGTATGGGGTTGATCTCATGCGTAACAAACACGATTGCAGCCTGGGCGCGCTTGCGGTAATCATCCAGAGCATGTGTAATGAGCGTTTGCGAGGGAAGATCCAGCGACAATAGGGGCTCGTCACACAACAGGAGCCGTGGGCTGCCCACCAATGCCTGGGCAATACGCAGGCGCTGCTGTTCGCCGCCAGATAGCAGACCGATAGGGTTGTCGGCATAGGCTTCGGCTTTGACGAATGCAATTGCCGATTGCACTTGCCGCGTAGCGGCCGCATGGTTGTGCCAGCCGAACCGGGTACCGTTTAGACCAAGCTCCACTAGGTCGCGGCCACGGATGGGCAGATTGCGGTCGAAGTTTTTTTGTTGGGGCACATAGCCTATGACGGCGTTGCTTTTTCCTGGTTCCGTACCAAGCACCGAGACGCTGCCAGCGGTAAGATGTTCTAGGCCCAGCAATATTCTCAGTAGCGTTGTCTTGCCGGTGCCGTTCGGCCCCAGCACGGCCACAAATTCACCAGGTAGCACACTGGCGTCTAGTCCTGCCCACAGCGTACGCTGGCCAAAGCGCAGCGTGGCGCTATGCAGTTGTACCGTGGCATCATTATTTTTCATCGTCATAGTTCTAGTATCCTCCTAGTGCCTGCAAAAGTTGCTGTAATTGGTTTTGCTGCCAGGTTTGGTACGACTCCCCGGCGGGCATCGTTTCGGTAATACCGACGACGGGTATGCCGTGCTGCCGCGCCAGGCTTTTTACTGCTTCGGTAACCGGGCTGCTAGCTTGGGTGTTGCAGAGCAATACTTTTATATCACCGTGGGTAATGCGCGCATCCATGGCCTGGGTGTCGGCGGGGTTGGGGTCGTTGCCGTCGGCGATGGATTTTGCAAAGCCCTCCGGGGTTTTATTGTCTAGCCTCGCCGCAGCCAGCAAATATGCCGGTACGGGTTCGGTGTAAGCAACCGGCGCGCCAGCATATTTCTGCCGTATCTGTGCGATGGTATTCTCCGGGCCAAGCAACGATTGATTGAATAGCGCCACGTTATGCTGGTAGTATGCGGTGTTTTTGGGGTCTTTTGCCTCAAGTGTATCGGCAATTGTAGTGGCAACCATGCTGACATGCGGGATGTCGTACCACAAGTGCGGGTTGGCACCATCTGGGGCATGCATCAGCTGGGCTGCGCTCAGAACGGCCCTGTCAGACGACGCAGTATTGCCGAGCAGCTTGGTCATAAAATCGTCGTACCCCAGGCCGTTTACGATAACCACGTCCGCCTGCGCCACGGTCGAGGCGTTCTGTGCATTCGATTCGTATAAATGTGGGTCAGCATTCGGGTCGGTGATGATAGACGTTACCTGCACATGGGTACCACCAATTTGCCCCGCAATATCGCCCCAGAAGTTTTCGCCTGCCACTATACGTAGCTTGCCGTTTGTAGACTGTATGCTGTGCGGCCGTGCTAACAGCACGATGCCACTGCAGGCGAGCGCTAGTACCAGGATGCCGGCGCCGATCCGCCAAAAACGAAGTGATCCAGTGGACATATAACTTGATTTTAAAAAGCTGCGGTGTTTTTTGCAAATCTGTCGCAAAAATAGTATACTTTGCAACCATGAGTCACCAAGATCCGGATGTTGCCGCCGTACTACGCCAGCACGATTGCAGTGTTACCACCCAGCGCCTGCTGGTGTTCGGATTGCTGGCGGATGGCAAGCCACTGTCTATGGCCGAATTGCAAATTATGGCGGCGGGCAATATCGACCGCGCCAGCCTGTACCGCACTATCGCGTTATTCGAGAGGCTGGGCATTGTGCGGCGCGTTCATCTTGGCTGGAAGTACAAGGTGGAACTGAGCGACCGCTTCGTGGAACATCATCACCATCTCACCTGTCTGAAATGCCACGCCGTTATACCTATCAGCGAACTGGAGTTGGAGGGTTTTATCAGCGGCGTCGCTGCCCAGCACCACTTTGTGCCCACCGAGCACCAAATAGAAGTGCAGGGCTACTGCCATGCATGTCGTGAGACTTAGGCATTGACCAATTTTAAAGTTAGGCGCTTATATACTTTACACCCCAATAGAACAGGGGTATCCTTATGGTAGTGCTCATTGGGGCGCTGCTGGTGGTGATCGTGCTGCTGGCAATAGATGACGCGAGGATAAGAATGGCAGACAATGACGAGAAAGACAAAATGGTACGCGGGGATAACGGAGCTTTTCAAGGGAGCGCCTACGGCATTGAGACGGTTTATCACCTTGAGTCGGAAGAAGAACTTGCAGACGAATCCGAATCAGGTAGCGACGGTTCGGAAACCTCTCAGTAGCAGTCTCCGAAAGCGCCTCATCGCATATCAACTACTACTTGAGGCTGATGCAAAGATTGAAGCTGGCGAAGCGAACGAAACAAACCGTGGCCTGTTAAATCAGTTATTTGCGATGGCAGGCGGTGTCATAACGCTCTCATCACCTATATTTATTGACCGTAATGTGCTCAAGTCGCTTTCGCCGTCATTCCGACAAACCCTCGTGAATGCGATAGTCTTGGCTGCATTGTCCATACTATTTGGGTTTCTTCAGCTCTATATGGAGAGAAGATTCTTCAGTAAAAGCAAAAACCTAAAGTTTGGTGCTTCCCGTTTGATTGGAGAAGGCTACATAAGATCAAGTGATGAGTTAAAATCTCTTCTAGGAACAATACGCCCCAAAACTATCCAGTCAACAGACTTTTTTACGATATTGCAGCTCTTATGCTTAGGGGTTGCTTCTGTTGAGTATATTACCGTAATGGCACACGTACTGCATACGTTAAATTAGTTTTTTACCCCGCCTCACAATCTCCTCATTACTCACTGGTGGCGTATTAGCTAACGCCCTAATCGTCTGTTCAAACTCAGGTGTAACCTTCGGCTGCTTTTTATTTGGCATATGCCCCATTATAGGGCACCTGTCAGCAGTATGCTAACCAGAGGCGCAGTATAAGCACTGCCCTGATTGTAGGTTAGTTAAGTATATAGGTGCCTAAATTTATGTTAAGGTAGATATTAGTTTTAGATAGATTGATTTTATGGAATCCATTCGTTTTTCTCGCATACGTCATTTTAGCCAGTTAATTACGCCACTGGCTCGAATCCGTAACATTCGCTTTCTACTACTGGGTGTTGCAGCTGGCGGCATGACCCTCATGACTATTGCAGGCGGCAGTGCCATCTTCTCTTCGGGCACGCCGTTCCGCACCGCGCTTCTCCAAAGACTAGGCATCGAAGAACCCAGTAAGCCGGCTGTCGAGATTCAGACGCAAATGGCACCAAAGGCTGTACCTGCGCAGCAGGCTGCTGTACCGGCAGTTACTCCAGCTCCAGTTGCGGCGTCCGCGCCAGCCCCTGCCGTTAGTAAGCCGGTTGTCAAATACAAGACATCGCCAGACCCCAGATCAGACGCGTGGTCCAGCACTCCACCCGTTCCGGCAGCTCAGGATGTCAACATTACTATCGATAGTCCCGGCCAAGTGCCGCCAGGGACGAAGATAGTTTATAGTGCCGAAAAGGAATATACGGTGTATTATGGCGGCGACTTAGTGTTCAACACACCGACGATCGTGTTCCATAAGAGCCAGTCGCTCTTCAGCGATTGGCTGACCGTCAGCTCTCCGGACGGCTACGCTATAACTACTCCAACGAACCCATGGTACGATACTAATCCCAGCGCCTGGGTATCTTACACGGGCAATCCAGGAGTGGCGACGTCTTGGTCGATTAGGTTTAATATTAGCAGCGCCCTGACTCTGGGCACGCATCAGGCACATATTACCGTGTGGCGCACCGGCGGCACGGGCACGTTTGAGTGGGAGTACGATGGCTTCATCACGCTCGATGTCGAAAGCTAGCCGCCGATATGGGAAATATTAACGTCGTCTTCCTGCTAGAGTAACAACAGAAATGAAATACCCATCAATGCGGCAACGAATCTTAACGGCCATACCCACCAGGGTTGCTGTCCAGTCGGTGGTGGCTCTTATAATCATCAGGCTTATCTATCAGCCGCGTTACTTTAACTGGCTATACGTTCTGTTTATCAGCATAGCTTATGGCACCGTCTCGACACTCGTCATCCAGCTATATCTTGATAAGTATGCAAAATCGCTTGGCCTGAGTAGCCCATGGCAGCTGCGGAATCTTGCAGATGCAGTCAAGCGCGCCGAAGTTCCTACGGATCCAACAACACGAAATGCCTTGCCCGCTTACCTTGAGCGGCGCATGCGGGCCGTTGAGCAACAGAGGAAATCCTCTACCTTTGCCTATGTTCTATTCGGATTCATGTTCGTGGTGGCGATCGCTCTCCATAATGTCTTTGAAATGGCTGTCTTCGGGCTCGTGGTGGTGCTCAGTGTATATGCCAACTCTTACCGCAAGAAAGCCGCAAGCAACATCAAATTACTTCAGGACAGATTGCGCGAACAAAATGTGGAAATAAGCGATAAAGTCAAAAAGGAAAGTATACAGTGGAGCCGGGGAATGTCGCGCGTACGAAGGTCTGCCTGGCTCATAGGTGCTATCCTTCTGCTGTTGGCCCTTGGGGTCGTCTTCTCGGCACGCGAAAGAAATGCCGGTAAATATGTGGCTCCGGCTATAGGAGGCGTTAGCCCGACTCCTGATGTGCAAACGACGCATCTTGCCTCATCCAAGTACGGTTTTACTATCGATTTTCCGGGGAAGCCCTCGGAGAACGATTATTCGTACGAACCGAATTGCAACGAAGACCCAATACCCTATACGTTGTATACGAGCGCCCTTAATAGCAATACCCAGATCAATGATCTCTATGTTTACGCGTGGCCTATCCATGACGGTGACTTTGCACATATGTCGCAGCCCGCCCTTAAATCGGCACTAGTCAACTTTCTAGACTCGGACATCGTAATGTATGGCGCTACGCTTGTAGACAAAGTATATGAAAAGCGCTTACCTTCCGGCGGCGCATTGGCTGAGGAGGGCCAGTTTGCGGAAAATGTGACGGGAGGCACTGTCACTGGATATGTGCGAGTGTTTACAATCGGTAACCTCAGATACGACATTGTAAGCCAAGGCATCAGTAGGGATGATTTTGATCAGTTTGCAGACTCATTCCGATACACAAGTCGCGGTAGTGTCGATTCGCCGCCAGATAACCAAAACGGCACGACTGATGCAGTATGCTTAAACGAAAGTACTTTAAGCGTTCCGTAGTAGGTTGAGCCTAACAAATTGCAGCGTCTATTTCTCCGTGTCAGAGTGGTCAGGATGTTTACGGACAAGTATAAGATTAGCGCCCATTATAGCGCCGATGAGCACATTAAGGCCGGCGTACTGCAGCGCCGCCAACATTCCTCTCGTGATTAGGTAGCTAAGAGCGACGCTCACAAGGACGACTACCAGAAGAAATTTGATTAACGACGGTAGCCTAGCCATGTCAATGTAACTTCCCCCGGCAAAGATGGTTATTCCCGGCCCATTGACTAATGTCAGGATGTATAGAAAGGTTCCAAACAATAACGAACTAAGTACTAATATGGATTCTGTGTAATTCATCGGTTAAAGTTTTGCTCCAATAGATATCATGCCGCTAGAAGCGACCTGTCAGATACTCCCTTACATCATACACCCAAGAGCTATCTTGACCCTCGCCGCCATCGCCTGTAAGCATGTAGTAAATTATGCCCGATTCAGCGCCATCCTTACATCCCTCAAGTGTTGCGGCTGGCATGCTAATGCCTTCCTCCCCCTCGCTCACTTAACCGTTCAGCAGTCCAGCCTTGCGAAGCTGGGGGTAGACAAACTCCATCGGTAGCCCCATGAGGCCGGTATAGGAGCCTTCCCAGTGTCCGACAAGGGTGAATCCCGGAGAGTCCGTGAAGACACCAAGCCCATTGCGGATTTGCGGATTGTCTTCTGTTGTCAGACGATGTAAGTCACCCTCGGTGAAACTCATGTATGTTACCTTGCCGTGGGCGAGATGTGTTTCGATGCCATTTTTGGGAGAGTACGTTGCCACACCCGTGAAGACTTCAATACTTTTACCCGAGAAGTCAAGTGTTCGCTGGAATGCTTCTTCGGGTGTCTTTGGTTTGGTCAATACGGCACCGTCTAGTGTAATCAATGTATCTGCTGAAATTATAAAGTCATTGGGATGGTCGGCAGCGACTTTCTCGCATTTTGCACGCGCTAATGATACAACGCGCTGTTCAACCGGTTCATGGTCGAAAATGGACTCGTCTATATCCGCCGGTACTTTTTTGTATGGAAGTTTCGTAGCGGAAAAGATGAAGTTCTTAAGGAATGATTCTGATGCCAATATGATGTACATTGGTGGCATTATACAGTAGTAGGCTGCATACGCGCTCACCTATTGGAGGACTCTAGGAGCCTTTCATTCGGCCTATACGCTCAATGAGCCCAGCCACTTCTCCATCCACATCTTGAATGACAACCGAGTCACGGAACACCTCTTTCTGGAACGTATCGGTGTGCTCTTCGGTATAATACAAGGACAGGTACCTCAAAAAGAAGCCACAAGTAATGCAAGCGTTCACTCAAAAATACACCATCATCCAACTATTCGAAGAGGCTCCCGAAGGCGCCCAGTTTGCATCAACCGACTGGCCGCTCCATACAACGGTTGTCGATACGTTTGCGATTGATTGGGATGTGCCTACAATGGTCAGAAGACTAAAACGGTTATTGGGTGCTTATCCGCAAGCCATCTCAGTGGCCGAAGATGATACATTCTTCGGCCCTGAGAAGCAGACACAGGTAGTACTGCTCAAGAAAACCGACAGTCTCGTAAAGCTTCACTACGATGTCATCGCGCTGCTGGAAGAAGGCGGCCTGAAACTCAACGATCCACAATCTGCCCGCGAAGGTTTCTTGCCGCATGCGACGGTGCAAAAACACGCGCGTCTTCACAAAGGCGATCACGTGACATTCAGCGCACTGACTATCATAGACATGTTTCCAGACAAGGATCCTTATCAGCGGAAAGTACTAAAGACAATCAGGCTGCCCGCGTGAAACCTTTACTGTAGCGAAGCCTATTGGCTTGAGCCGCTATTACATCTCTGGGGATGAGGGATTCGACCTTCGCCTTGGCTCACCTTCTGGTCACTACGCTCCCGCGGAGGCTTCGGGCGGCTGAGCCCACAGAGCTCGCCGTTCGAACCCCTGAAGCTACGTACAAATAAAATAGACATACACTTGCGCGCATGTCTATTTTATTTGGCTGGGGCGGAGGGATTCGAACCCCCGGATGCTGGGACCAAAACCCAGTGCCTTACCGCTTGGCGACGCCCCAATAGTTATCGATTATACGTTACGATGGGTTCGAATTGTTAATGACGGATTCGACCCACGAATATTTTCAGACGAAAATTTCGCGGGCCCGCCTCAGCTCGGTCGCCTTCGGCGTGCCGGGCTTGCGGGCTTGCGGCCTTGCGAACTGCCGCTGGCAGTTCTCACCCCGGATGCTGGGACCAAAACCCGAGACGACTTACCGCTTTGCGACGCCCAAACGAGGCACCAATAAAACTGAATTACTAGCAGGTAGATTTTACCGCATTTTCCCTGTTACTACAATGCCGGAGCGCACTGCAGCTCTATTTATTGTATAATTAAGCCACATCACTAGCACGAGGAGAACACATGCTACGACGGTTTTCGCCCATTACATGGTTCATACTACTATTGCTGGCTGCAGCAACCCTTGCACTCACCCTACCGCCCGCACCCGCCACGTTGCACGCGCTGCATATTACTACGGCCGTGTACCGTGCAGCCATCTTAACGCTTATCCTACCGTACGGCGTAATATGGTTCGCCGCGTTCTATGCATTCGACATGCTGGCTAAATATGCCAGTAAGATCAAATCGGCCAGGGAAGGAGAAGCATTCTGCCGGATCGCACGGGGCATAGGCATCATGGCCTGGGGTATGGCGCTCACCACTATTACGGCCCTGATATGTAATAGCATTGCAGCCCGGTTCCACGGCTTCGACCGCGCGCATACCATCATCAACAATTACATAGCTTTGCTGGTACCAATTGTCGCTTTCATTACTATCAGCACCGGCACCTATCGGCTTACCGCGATAGCCCGGGCCAAACCGGGCCGCATAGGCTCGCAAATACTTACGTTTATCTACATTGTAGTTGCGGTGTTCTTTATGTACTTCGTAATGCACAACCACGTACGGAACAATCCATACCGCCTGCCTTTGGTGCCGCTGATTACCACGCTGATCATCCCATACATTTACGCCTGGTTTATTGGCCTTTTAAGCGCCTACGAGTTATGGCTCTACGCCCATAAAGCCACGGGCGTACTGTACCGGCATGCTCTTACTCGGCTCGCCACCGGCCTTACTATTGTCATCGCTGCGGCCATTGCCGTACAATACGATGCCAACACGTACGCTAGTAAGACTAATATTTCACTGAGCACAACGTTATGCATCATGTATGCTTTGTTGGCAGCGCAGGCGTCTGGTTATGTTTTGATTGCCCTTGGCGCAAAGCGCCTGAAGATGATCGAGGAGGTTTAAAAAAGGTGCACCGCCGTCAGCTCTTATACGACAGAGTCGTGCGTGTTACGCATGTATATTTAGGGCCGGCTGCAGATCGCTTCATAGACCGCCAGATTCAGAATCACTTATCAAAAGAACCGCAGGAATTGTCCCGGGAAGACCTCGGTAAGCTCATCGATTGGATCCAAGTAGCGGTGTCGTTCCTAACGGAAGACAGCGAGATTATCGAGGAGTACATCAGCCAGCTCGGCAAGTTGCTTCATGAACCCGCCAAACACAGCAATAGCACGACATAAGAACGCATATGCCAGCCAAAAGACACAATACCACTCACCCTGATCTGAATGTAGCACCCGCTACGGTAGCCGAGGTACAAGCTGAATCTGAGGCGATTTTCCGCAGTATTGGCGAAGGCGCTATAGCCACCGACGAATTCGGCCGCATTACCCGTATAAACCCCAGCGCGCTCAAAATACTTGGACTCAGACCTGAGGATGCATTCGGGCAATGGTTTCCGCGTATCGTGCCCATTTTACGGTCGGACGGTACGAACATGCCCCTTATTGAACGCCCCATCGTCAAAATGTTCCTGACCGGCAGCGCAGTCACTGAAAAGGTGCTTTACGTGACAAAACAGGGCACACATGTACCGGTCAGCCTAACCGTATCGCCTATCATCTTGGGTGGCCGCCCAGTTGGCGCTATTCAAGTTTTCCGCGACATAACCATAGAGAATGAGATTGACCGCATGAAAAGCGAGTTCATATCGGTCGCCTCGCATCAGTTGCGTACGCCACTTTCTGCTATAAAAACCTATGCCCACATGCTTATCGAGGGATACATGGGCGGTATCTCGGCCGAACAGGCAACCGCGCTTGATACTATCATCAGCGCCACCAACACCATGAACGAGCTAATCAGCACGCTCCTAAACATCGCGCGCATGGAAAGCGGCAGTATCGAGATAAGCAGCGCCGAGCACGACGCACGGCACCTGGCCGCAGACATCGTGCGGCAACACCACCTTAGCGCAGAAGAGCGCAACATCACCCTCTCGTTCCACCAGCCACAAGAACCCATCAACATACACACCGATAGTTTCATCGTCAAGGAAGTGTTGGCCAACCTGGTAGGCAACGCTATCAAATATACACCTGCAGGAGGGTCGGTTGACGTACGTATGCGCCATACCGCGCACGCTGTAACATTCGTCGTGAGAGACAACGGTATAGGCATACCCCTTGCCGCGCAGCACAAGATTTTTACCAAATTTTTCCGCGCCACCAACGCACTGCGGCAAGAAACCACCGGTACAGGCCTGGGGCTCTATGTTGTACGCGGCCTTGTGGGCACACTTCATGGTAAAATATGGTTTAGGAGCGACGAGGGCAAAGGCAGCACATTCTTTGTCTCGCTTCCAAAGGACCTTGCTGCTACCAGCAGCGCCGTGCAGACATCTTCTGATACACTGTAAGATATTTCATATGCGCCGCGCTTTCCTGCATGGTAGTACAAAGAGGTACAATTTGCTAAAGGTCTTTAGGAGAAATATTCCGACATATGGCCAGGATTTTAATTGTTGAAGACGATAAAGACCTCAACACCGCCTACCAAACTATCTTAAAGAAGGCGGGGTACGATGTTGCCGCGGCCTTCAATGGTGAACAAGCACTTGAGGCCGCAAAGACGTTCCAGCCAAATCTCATATTGCTCGATCTGCTTATGCCCATTATGGGCGGCCTGGAGTTCCTGCAGCACTACAACCTGGACCAGCACGGCGACGTAAAAGTCGTCATTTTTACCAATATGGAAAACTCGCCGGAAGTTACCGAGGCGTACGACCTTGGCGCAACGCGCTGCATCATAAAATCATGGACAGCACCGCAAAACCTCACCAAGGTTGTTGCGGACGTTCTAAAATAGTCTACTAGTGACAATTGACAATGGTGCTGCCGTACCTATTTGTTTAACTGGACTTCGGCCACCGACTGGTCGTTTAGAGCGGCATTGAGCTTCTTTATCTTTATACGGTACGGGATGTGCTTGCCATAGCTGATAATCCCCATACTCTTGAGTTTGTTCAGCTCAGTTGCAGCGGTCTCTCGGGTGAGACCAGTAAGGTTCGCAAAGTCCTGATGAGTAAGGTCGAGCATAATCTCTACCTCCTCTTCGGAAATACGCTTACCCTGGCTCAACGCCAGGTAGTGCAGGGTGTATACCAGCTTGTCGGCAGCTCGGGAGTGCTGCAGAGCATTCAAGCGCATCATGCTACCGAGGTAGTCGGTGATCATACGCTCCAACTGGCTATACAGCTCATCAGGTGTACGCTTCAAGAACTGCAGGTAGTCATCACGCGGCACATGGTACAGCTCCACATCCGTTAGCGCCTCGTAGTAGTACAGCGCGCTGGGCGCCTTGTAAAAAGCCCACGGAGCAGGGAATATCTCCCCCTCGGTCTGAAAGCCAACCGGCTTCTCATCGCCATTATGGTTCAAGTTGTACACTTTGATGATGCCGTTTTTTACAACGCTCACCGTGCGCGGCGCCTCGCCCTGAAAGATGATTATCTCACCCTTCCTATAGCTCTTTACCACATACCCCTTGAGGAAGTCCTGGAGTGTCATTACCGTCTGTTCAAACATACGTCATCCTTCAGTGCTAACTGATGTTGCCCGTTATTGACATTACGTAGCCGCGCCGCCGCTTGCTGCGGCCGCACCAAGGCGGCATACACATACAGTCCACTCCACGGTAATGCACCGCACTGTTTTCGCGATGAATTATCGATGTACTGTATCGTATCCACGCCTCCGCTTACGTGTTACTACCTTAAGTATGCCGAGTGTAAGGCATTCCACTGTAAATTTTATTACAGACAATGAAGAAAGAATAGCAAGGGCGCCGCTCCTACTGTGCAGCAGGGGTACTTGCCGTCTTGGCTGCCTGGTCGGGGCCAAGAATAACAATGAAATCAGCGGTGTAAGTGCCAGCGTATGGATTGGTTGCGGTCACATTCTGCCCATACAGCTGTTTCAGGAGCCCCAAAGTACCGGGCATCTTGCCGGCAGAAGCGTCAATAATAGTAGTGTTGGTAACCGGGCTGGCAGCGTCACCCACTGCGCCCACATTCACACCTTTGCCGGTTAAGGTTGTCTGAGCGCTTGCCGCCAAACCAGAGGTGCTGGTGCCGTTGAGCACCACTACGGTCGCACCTTCGCGCGTGACAGCGCTGTCACTGGTAAGCCGCACTATGTACGCCTGGATCTGCGTAAAGTCGTCTACGCCTGCGGCAGGGATCAATGCCGACTGTCCAGTAGGGGATGTGTAGTTGGCTAGGAGGTTTTTGCCGTTGGCGCTATTCAGGCTGGCCGATGTAATGCTGGCGTTATTTACTTTTTTGCCGAGGTCGTACAAGCGACGGGCTTCGCTGAGCGTCATGTCCGTGGTGACGTTTTTGCCTAGGGAGTCAAACAAATTACTCAGTGCGATGGGGTTCGCCAGCGTACCGGCGCTCAGGATTTTTGTCTTCAGTGCCATCAGCATCAATCGCTGGTTCTGGGTACGCTCGAAGTCGGACTGGATATAGCCATAGGAGCCATAGGCATCGCCGCGCGCCCGCGCCAAGTCAAGCGCCTGCTCTCCGTTCAGTGTATGCATGCCGTTCGTCAGCTTTACCAGCGGCCCGTGTGTGGCCCAGTCGATACTGGGGTCGTACAGCCCGCGAGGATCGGAGCTTTGGATATTGACGTCTATGCCGCCGACGGCATTTACGGCATCACGCACTGCATTGTAGTCGACCAGCGCATAGTAGTTGAGGTTCAGGCCGAAGTTCTGATGGATCACTTCCTCAAGCAGCCCCATGCCGCCGTTCGGATAGCCGGGGGCGCTGAAATTGCCGGTCTGCCCGTCTACATACGCCTCATTGATCTTGGCATGCCCATAGCCCGGTATCTCCACCCATAGGTCGCGCGGAACGCTCAGCATAAAGGCGGTGTTGTTTTTGGTATCAATACTGACCACCATGATTGAATCGGTCAAATTGGCGCCGTCGTGGCCGGGATCGTCAGCGGAGTTGCCGGCTAGCAAGATATTCACCCGGCCCACGTCTTCGCCCTTCAACTTGGTGGTAGTAAGGACACTAAAAACACTGCCGTGGAATATTCTGGCAGTGTTTATCAGCACTTTTGCAGCCATCCAGCCGCCGCCCAACAATAAAAGCACGACGAGCGTGAGGATAATGCGCTTTACCGTAAAGATCTTGCGTCGTTTTTTGACGCTGGGCGCGGCACCGCGCCGCGTATGTCGGGGTGCATCACCAAGCTGCAGCGGCGGGTTCGATGGTTGCGGCCGGGGAGCGGCAACGGGAATACTACGGGACGGTGGCTGGTGCGGGGTAGCGGGCATAGGATTGACGCGATTCAGACGCGGCCCGGCAGAGGGCAGCGTTTTACCAATTGCCGGCGTGCCCGGGCGCGGCGCTATACGACGCATGTCCATAGCAGGGCGCACGCGGCGCGGCTGGTAGGCGGCCGAACGGAATTTTCGTAAGTCGTCTGAGTCTTTGAGTGGCATGTGAGTGGCTCCTAGTATACTCTATTACGCATTGCTTAGAGAAGGCTTACAGGGCGCCATCACTCGCGGCTACGCCACCGCCAACAGTACCGCATCGCACCATACAAAATAGGCTCCACCCCTACGCACATACTACGGTGTCACCACGACTTTATAGGCAAGATATACCGTGGCCGTATCACCTAACACCGATGGCCAGGTTGCGACAAGGTTGAATGTAGTCGTGCCGTTTACTACTGGCGTAGCCGTAGCGCCTGTAATGGTGATGGCGTAGCGCGACCCTAGCGTACACTGCGGGCTTGACCCCGCGGGCTGATAGTACGTCTGCGACAAATCCAGACAGAACGGGGTAGTCAGTGTAGCGGGCAGCCCGCCCGAACGGCCGGCAGCAGCACGCAGTAGCTCCACCTGACCCTGTAGATATTGCAATGCCTGCGCATGCTCCTCGGAATCACGCACTGCTCGTGTGCTCCGGCTGGTCACCAGAAAAGCACCGGCCAAAATCATGGAGATCACTGCCACAGCAATAAGCACCTCAACGATGGTATCACCGGCTTGTCTGTTGCGAAAAATGTATGTTTTCATGCACATCCATTGCAGCTAATAACGCTTACGATTGTACACCACGGGCAGGGTACGTTGCTAGCGCCACGCAGGCCTACAGAGTATTTACAGGTTCATGGCCTATACTCGAGCGTAGAGATAAAATTCGCGCTATACTAAACATGATCAGAGGCTTGCAGAGGTTATGAAAGTAATAGTCCAGATACCGTGTCTGAACGAAGAAAAGACACTGCCGCTTGTACTAGAAAGCATCCCGAAATCCATTCAGGGGGTTGATTCGCTAGAAATTTTAATAGTAGACGATGGATCAACCGACAAAACCATCGCCGTTGCACGCAAACTCGGCGTCAAGCACATCGTGCGCCACAGCCGCAACCGAGGCCTCGGTATCTCGTTCCGCCACGGGGTGGAGCGGGCGCTGGAGCTTGGTGCGGATATCGTCGTGAATACCGACGGGGATAATCAGTACCCTCAGGAGCGCATTGCCGACCTAGTGAAGCCCATCATCGACGGTACTGCGGATATCGTTATTGCCGACCGGCAGACGCACAAGATTGAGCATTTCTCACCGTTCAAAAAATGGCTGCAACGCTTTGGCAGCAGCATTGTCAACTTGGCCGCCGGCACAAACCTGCCTGATGCCGCCAGCGGCTTCCGCGCCTACTCACGCGAAGCGCTGATAGAACTAAACACCATAACCATGTTTAGCTACTGCATGGAAACCATAATCCAGGCAGGCAACAAGCGCCTGGCCATTACCAGCATTCCCATAGACACCAATCCCAAAACACGCGAGTCGCGGCTGTTCAAAAGCACCTGGCAGCACGTGCGCAAATCTGCCGCCGCTATCATCCGCGCCTATATCATGTATCGTCCGCACGTTATATTCGGCACCTTCGGCGCGCTGTTCTTTGTTGCCGGCTCCATACCGTTTGCGCGCTTCCTAATACTCACCTACATCAGTGACCGGAACGGGCATGGGCATCTGCAATCCATGCTGCTGGGCCTGATACTGCTGATGGCAGCGTTTTTATGCGTCGTATTGAATGTTATTGCCAACCTCATCAGTATCAACCGCACGCTAATCGAGCAAGAACTAGCCCATACCAAACGCCTGCGCTACAAAAAATAGCCCCTTTCACCCCTTAAGCTGGCTCTCATAGAGGCAGGGTATAATACATAGTATGCGAATACTCGTAGTTGAAGATGATATAAAAATTGCCGCCGCAATCAAGCGCGGCCTAGAACTAAAGGGCTACGCCGTAGACGTAGTACACGACGCCGATACCGGCCTGTCGTATGCTGTGGACCCAGATTATGACTTAGTCGTGCTTGACCGCATGCTGCCCGGCAGCATGGACGGAGTGGAGCTGTGCCGCCGCGTGCGCAACGAGGACATAAAGGTGCCCATTTTAATGCTTACTGCCCGCGGCAGCATACAAGACAAAGTAGAAGGGCTGAACAGTGGTGCCGACGATTATCTCGTCAAGCCGTTCTCATTTGATGAACTAGTAGCGCGCGTCCAGGCGCTGTTCCGCCGGCCGCCCACGCACACCGGCACCGTAGTGCGCCTAGGCGACCTTACCCTCGACCCCAGCACATACCAGGTAAAACGTGGTGAAGATGAGATCAAATTGTCCGGCAAAGAGTACGCCCTGCTTGAGTACCTCTTGCACAGTCAGGGCAGGACAGTTACCAAAGATATGATCATCAATCATGTCTGGAATGAAGATGCTTTGGTGCTGCCGAACACCGTAGAAGTATACATAGGCTACCTGCGCAACAAGATCGACCGGGCATTCCCCGGCCGCCCGCCGCTCATCCACACACAGCGCGGCTTTGGTTATAAGATAGAAGCGGCATGAGCGACATCTACAAGTCCGCCATCTGGAAATTGACCGGCTGGTACATGTTGCTAGTGATGTTCATCAGTCTGATGTTCAGCGTCGTCGTGTACCGCTTCGCCACCGACACGCTGGCCCAAACGCTGACATCCCAACAATCGCGCATTTATAAGGCATTCCCCGTGTTCTCGGGCAACTCGTTTTTTGTCCACGACAAAGACCTGGAACTAGGCGCGCACGCTATTCTGCAAAATCTGATCTACTTTAATATCCTCGTACTTCTCATTGCCGGGCTGGCCAGCTACTGGCTCGCGCAACGCACGCTGCGGCCCGTAGAAGCATCCAATGAGCGCCAAAAGCGCTTTGTGGCAGATGCCAGCCACGAGCTTCGTACGCCGCTAACCGCCCTCAAGATGAGCAGCGAAGTAGTACTGCTCGATAAACACGCTTCCGCCGACGAGCTGCGCGCTGCGCTACAGAGCAACTTGGAAGATGCCGACAAGCTCAATACGCTGCTCAATGACCTTTTGCGCCTGAGTCAGCTAGAACTAAGCCAGATGCAGCATACATTCACGACGCTCAGCACTGCCACGATTGTTGCCGAAGCCATTGAGAAGACCGCAGCACGAGCCAAAGCAAAACATATAACTATCCATAACAACGTCATGGATCACCCGCTATACGGCGACGAGAATAGCCTGGTGCAGCTACTGATAATCCTGCTAGATAACGCCATCAAATACAGCCCGCAGCACGCTTCGGTCAACATTACTACCGGCCACAAAGGCGATACAACATCCATTATCATACAAGATCACGGTATCGGTATCGAACAACGCGCACTCGAGCATGTCTTCGACCGCTTTTACCGCGCCGACAAAGCGCGAACAGGTAGCGACGGCTACGGACTGGGCTTATCCATTGCCAAGCATATCGCCGATATACACAACGGCACCATCACTATCACCAGCCGGCCAGGGAAGGGCACGACGGCAACGGTCGATCTATGCGCTAGCGCTGAGTACGCTGCTTAGCCAGCGCCAGGCGCCGCACGCCAACAGCCATGCCGGCCGTAGTAACAGCCAGATAGGCCAGTCCTGTTTCGCACGTCTGCACCAGGGGTACATGCAGGTGGATAACTAAATATGTTCCGGTAATAAACGTAGCCGCGATTAGGCCACCGCTTACCTTCAGCCGCGCGTCCGAAGGGAACAGTGCTGTTAGGGAAGTGGCTGCAATACTGGCGAGCGCAATGATGACGTGCATAAGTATGATCATAATCACTTAGTATACAGTACATCAGGGCAATAGGACACCAAGCGGCAGCAACATGGCCAACACCACCAAAGCGATAAGGGAAAACAAGAACGTTTCCCGTGCCCAATGGTCGTTATGCGTTCGCAAACCACGCCATGCCCTCCGCAGCCACAACACACCCAAACACAGTATGCCCGCAGCAAAGATAACCCCCTCATGACCAGTCAGTGTCAACAGTAGGCCCGCAGCCATGAACACCATAATATATACCGCCACTTGGCGGGCGGCGCTCTGTATACCATAGCGAACCGGCCATACGGGCAAGCCCGCGTTCTTGTAATCATCCAAACGGCGCACGGCAATCGCATAAAAATGCGGCATCTGCCAGGCCACCATCACCAGGCACAACAGCAGCGCCGTCAGGTCAAGCCGTCCGGTAACGGCCGTGTAGCCAGCCACCAGCGACGCCGCCCCCGGCAGGGTGCCCACCAATGTACCGTGCACGCTGTAGCGTTTGGCCAGGCCGTACAGTACTACGTAACTAAATACCGCCAGCAGGCCAATAACCACCGTCAGTGCATTAGTGCCGCGGAGCACCACAAATCCAAGAACGCCTAAGGCCAGCGCAAACAAAAGGGCGCTACGGCCGGAAACTGCACCGGTTACCAGCGCGCGCTTCTGCGTACGCTTCATGCGCCTGTCTAGCGGCCGGTCGATGTAGTTGTTCAGCACACAGGCTGAAGCAATCAGTAGCATAGTGCCCGCCACTAGCGATAGCAGCACCAACGGCTGCACATGCCACAGCGACGCAAAGATATACCCCGATACCGCTGTCATGGCGTTACTATATATGATGCCCGGTTTAGTCAGGTGATAGTAGGCGCGTAGCGTTTCGCCAGACGTATACTTACGGGCTCGCGGCAAAGCGGCCGCATCGGTGGCGACATCACCCATGTTTCTAAAAACCGCCGTCCTGGGTGTT
The DNA here is from genome assembly GCA_035758575.1 of Saccharimonadales bacterium (SeqCode). Lineage (GTDB taxonomy): Bacteria > Patescibacteriota > Saccharimonadia > Saccharimonadales > UBA4665 > JANWHZ01. The sequence continues at coordinate 15,603 of DASTXH010000014.1, read as the reverse complement.
CATATACGAAGTGATTTGTTGTTGTGATGGTGCCATCATGCGGTAGTTCAGGTTGTACATGATCCAAATGGAACCACACACCAGTATCAGCACCACCAGCGCCATAAAGCTAAATGCCAGTAAGCGCCAACGGGGACGCAGTTCTTCGCCCACATGCAAAAACAGCACCAGTTGCAGCCCGAATTGCAGGAGTGCCAGGCCGGCAATAGCCCACACGCTCGGCCACAAATTCAGCATATGCCGGTCCACAATGAGGAACGCGGCAATAGTGCAGGCTAGCGAACCAACGAAGCCGGCCACATAGCGGCGGTACGGTGCGTAATATTTTGCTTCACTCATAACGGCAGCACTCCAAACAGATACACTACAGCGAAGATAAAAATCCACACTACATCCAAAAAGTGCCAGAACATACTGAACAGCGTCAGCCGGCGCATGTTCGCGTCGGTCAGTCCGCCGCGCCACAACTTGACCATCAGGGCAATCACCCACACCAGTCCAACCGTAATATGCAACCCGTGCGTGCCTACCAGCGTAAAATACGACGATAAAAAACCGCTGCTTCGCCAGCCGGCACCAATATGCAAAAAATGGCGGAACTCAGCAACCTCTAATATTAGGAACGAACAGCCTAGTAGCAGTGTGGAATACAGCCAAAACAGCAGGTGCGTTTGCCGCTTCATCTTGACGGCTACCACCGCCAGGCCGCAGGTAAAGCTACTGGTCAGCAGTATCAACGTTTCGGCAAAGGCGTAGGGCAGATCAAACAAGTCTTTTGTACTAGGGCCGCCGTAGGTGTTGCCATGAAGTACGGCATACACTGCGAAGAGCGAAGCGAACAGCACGCAGTCTGTCATCAAATACACCCAGAAGCCGAACGTCACCCGCGCATCCGCATCCCGCCGCATTTCGCGGGCGGTTGGTTCGCGTAGCGTCGTCACCAATGTGTCGTCCATTATGCCGCCCCCGCTTCTTGTGCTGTTTCTGTTTTGGCAACTTCTTTGGCGGAAATCACCCGGTCGTCAGTATCGCGCATAGTATGGCAAATGATGATTATCACCACCGCCAGCGCACCCAACCCCGCCAACCACCAAATATGCCAAATGATAGCAAAACCGGCTATGCCTGCTGCCATTGCAATGCATATGCTATCACCCGAGTTTCGTGCCACCCGAATAGACATAAACGGCGCCGCATGCAGGCTGCTCGTCTTATCCTTCTGTTTCATCGCCCACCATGCATCGCGGTTGCTGCCATCAGGAATGTGGGCGAAATTGTACTCGGGAACGGGCGAGTGCATAGACCATTCCAATGTACGGCCATCCCAGGGGTCGCCCGTGGTATCGCGATGCCATTTGCGCGTCACAATACTCACCGCCAGCTGTAATACTTGCAGGCCGACGCCAATGCCGATAATCGCTACACCCACGCCAGCCACAATAAACAGCGGCTGCCAGCCCAACGATGCGCTATAGTGATCCAGCCGGCGCGTAGCACCCATCAGACCTAGTATATACAGCGGGCCGAAGGCCAGCACAAAGCCCACGCTCCAGCACCAGGCCGCCCATTTGCCAATACGTTCGTTCAGCGTAAAGCCGAAAATCTTGGGGAACCAGTACGTAAGCCCAGCAAAGTAGCCAAACAATACGCCGCTTATGATCATAGTGTGGAAGTGCGCCACCAGGAACAAGCTGTTGTGTACCTGGAAGTCTATCGGCGGCACCGCCATAAGCACCCCGGCCACACCGCCCATGGTAAAGAGGAAAATAAAACCCAAAAACCATATCATTGGGCTCGCCAGCCGCACGCGCCCGCGGAACATAGTAAATAACCAGTTGAATATTTTTACACCGGTCGGCACGGCAATCAACATAGTAGCAATGCCAAACACTGCGTTTACGTCCGCCCCGGCACCCATAGTGAAGAAGTGATGCAGCCACACCGTGAACGACAGCAGCACGATGCCCCATATCGCCCACACCATGGAGGTGTAGCCAAACAGCGCTTTGCGCGAAAACGTAGGCACGATTTCAGAAAAAATGCCGAAGGCGGGCAGCACCAATATGTATACCTCGGGGTGGCCCCACGCCCATATCAGGTTCACATACATCATGGCGTTGCCACCGCCTGATGCCGTAAAGAAATGCATACCAAGCGTGCGGTCCAACGCCAGCAGCGTCAGCGTTACCGTCAGGATAGGGAAGGCAAACACTACTAACGACATAGCGCCCAACACGCTCCAGGCGAACATGGGCATTTTCATGAGCCGCATGCCCGGTGCGCGCATTTTCAAGATAGTGACTATGAAATTGATACCCGACAGTAGGCTGCCGATGCCCGCAATCTGTAAGCTCCAAATCCAATAATCTACGCCTGTACCGGGGCTGTATTGCAATTCGCTCAAAGGTGGATATGCCAGCCAGCCCGCGGCTGAAAACTCACCCAACACCAGCGACATGTTAATCAGCAGCATACCGACAGTGAACAGCCAGAAACTTGTGGCGTTCAGAAAGGGGAACGCTACATCGCGCGACCCCAGCTGCAAGGGCAAGATAAGGTTGATAAGCCCAAACATAAAGCCCATGGCCACAAAGAAAATCATGATAGTGCCGTGTGCCGATACTACCTGTTGGAACATCTCCGCAGACATAAAGCCGTGTGATGCACCCACCGACGTCGCCTGCTGCAGGCGCATCATCCCCGCATCCGACAATCCGCGCAGCAACATCAGGACGGATACGATAATATACATCACGCCGATTCTTTTCGGGTCGGTCGTGGTCAGCCACTCGCGCCACAGCCAGCGCCATTTGCGGAAATACGTCAGCGCGCCCAGCACGGCCACAGCGCCCACCACCATAGACACCGCAGCCCCAGCCGTAACAGGATTATGCGGAAACGCATCCAGCGTCAGCCGCCCTAGAATACTAGCAAACAGCATATTCACATTCCCCCCATTGTCATATCGGACGGCGCCATATAGTGCATTACGATACTATTGTACAGATTCGGCGCCACCGGTGCATAATATCGCACCGGATTGTCCTGGCTGGGCTGGGCCAATTGCTGATACGCCATTGTATCCAGACTATTGCCTGACGCCATAGCCGTCTTTGTCCAAGACGAGAAATCACGGGCCGATACGGCCCGTACCGTAAAGTCCATGTGCGCAAAGCCGCTGCCGGCAATGTTGGCGGGCGAGCCAAAGTAGCTGCCGGTCTTATCGGCAACCAGATGCAGCTGCGTCGACATGCCTGGCATGGCATATATCTGGCCGCCGAGCTGCGGCACCCAAAACGAATTCATCACAGTATCCGAGGTAATAGATAGATTGATGGGCGTGCCCACCGGCACCTCGGCCAGGTTCACGCTGGCAATATTTTGGTCGGGGTAAATAAATAGCCATTTCCAGTTGAGTGCCACCACCTGGATATTGACCGGCTTTACGGTGGAATTGATAGGCTTGAACGGATCAAGCTCATGCGAGCTGGTCCATGTGACAACCGACAGGATGCCAATAATAAGCAACGGGATGCCCCACCATAGCGTCTCCAGGCGCCAGCTGCCACTCCAGTCAGGGCGATAGCTGCTAACCTTGGTTTTAGTATTGGTCTCGCGGTAGCGCAGTACTATAAACACCGTCAGCACATACACCGGTACCACCACCAGCACTGATAGCAACACTGCAAAATATATCAGCGCCCGCTCTTTCTCGGCAATCTCACCGGCCGGCTGCAGCACTGCTACCGTGTGACCATGCAAATACCAAGCAAGCGCGCCAACCAAACCAAGCACAGCAATGATGGGCAGGGCGATGGCGATTTTTTTATGCATGGATATAGTACAAACCTTTGTCTGTACTATATCACCCAAAGCACAAGCGACGAAAGTATGTCTGTGAGCTAGATCAACTAACTGCCATCCCGCTGCGGCAGCGTGGCATCCCGCCGACAAGCGCCGCTTAGGGCATCTCGAGTACGCATCATTTTAAAAAATAACATTGCTTATGGTACAATAATTATGTATAATCTTTCTTAATAACGACGGAGGGAATCCGCCGTTTTTATTTACCTAAAAATAGGTGCAGCTAGCATGGATCAAAATACGCGGAAGGTGACGGTCATCGTACCGTGCTACAACGAAGCAGAAGGCATCGGAAGTGTTCTTGGCGGATTCAACAAGGATGAGCTGCGCCGCTTTGGCTATACGCTAGACATTATCGTCGTCGACAACAATTCTACTGATGCGACCGCCGAAATAGCCGCCCGGATGGGCGCGCGGGTCATAACCGAACGAGCAAAAGGCAAGGGAAATGCCATGCGGACCGGCTTCCGCAGCATTACGCCCGACACCGACTACGTAGTGATGCTCGATGGCGACGACACCTACAGCTCCAAAGAAATACTTCGTATGCTCGAGCCGCTCCGCTCAGGATTCGGCGATGTAATCATTGGCTCACGGCTGTGCGGCAAGATACACGACAACTCTATGACAATGTTCAACCGCTTTGGCAACTGGCTCTATACCACCCTGGTCCGTATCTTTTACCGGGCGAACGTCAGCGACGTACTAACGGGCTACTTTGCCTGGAATAAGGTGGTTATCGACGCCTTGGCGCCCAATCTTACCTCGCCTGGCTTTGCAATCGAGATGGAAATGATCACCAAAATGGCACGCATGAATTGCGAGATGTATGCGGTACCCATTAGCTACCATCCGCGGCACGGCGTATCCAACCTGCACCCGATACAGGATGGGTATCGCATCCTAAAGATGTTCCTCAAAAACTTAGTATGGAACCCTCCTACTGAGGTCGTACCCGAATTACAAGACGCCCAGGCATCGAGCGAAGTATGAAGATAGTATTTGTATCAGACAGTATTTATCCGTACCACAAAGGCGGCAAAGAAAAGCGGCTGTATGAGCTTAGCACGCGCCTTGTGCGCCTCGGCCATGAGGTGCATATATATACGATGCACTGGTGGGAGAATACTGATACGACGGTAGTGGAGGAAGGTGTGCAGCTCCATGCTATCTCGCCGCTCTACCCGATGTACAAAGGCTCTATCCGCAGTATCAAAGCCGGCGTCCTTTTTGGCATAGCGTGTCTCAAGCTCATAACCGTGCCGTTTGACGTACTGGACGTCGACCACATGCCGTATTTTCCCGTATTCAGCGCCTGGATAGTCTGCCTCTTGCGCCGCAAAAAACTCTACGGCACCTGGCATGAGGCACTCTCGGTGTCTGACTGGACGTCGTATATGGGGAAGGGCGGCTATATCGCATACCTCATCGAACGGCTGAGCATCATGCTGCCTGCACATATTACAGCCGCCTCCGAACATACCAAACGCCTGCTTGGTGAGTACCATAAACGGCGCCGCAATATTGCAGTCGTGGCGTCAGGTATCGATTCGGCAACCTTATCCAGCATCAAACCCATCCGTAAGCCGTACGACGTATTGTACGTCGGACGCTTCGTGAAAGATAAGAACGTCGACGTCCTGATTCATGCGATGGTCAAGGTAGTGAAGACCCATCCCGGTGTTCGTTGCGCTATCATCGGCCAAGGTATCGAGCAGGACGCGCTTACCCAGTTGGTAGCAGACCTGGGCATGCAAGCAAATATCACCATTCTGCCACCCCAAGCTGAGTCTTCTACAATATATGCGTACATGAAGCGCGCAAAAGTCTTCGTACTGCCGTCTGTACGTGAAGGCTTCGGCATCGTGGCTCTAGAAGCACTCAGCTGCGGAACGCCCGTCATTACCACCAACAGCACCGCAAATGCGGCGAAAGATCTGATCGTAAGCGGCGTGAACGGATCGGTCGTTACGCTTGGCACAAATACGCTTGCTGCAGCCATCAATGAATGGCTATCTAAGGACAAACAACCGCTAGACATCGCGCGCTCTGTCGAACAGTACGACTGGCAGCTGCTTGCGGCACGTCAATCAGCTATCTATGAAGCCTCGGTAGTGCGCCCCGCCCGGGACGTCTCTAGAAACCCTGCGTAGCAGCGCTGGCGTATACGCTATACGCCGCCTTCTTGGTGCCGTCGGCACTAACAAGACCGAAAAAATTCTCGTTCGTAGACGGATCGGTACCGGCATCCTGGTATGAGTAGTAGAACATCGGCCCGGCCCAAGAATACGTGCGATAAAGGCGCAGCGCGTCGGATAGTAATGTCGCCTGGCGCGCCTCGTCGACCGTATACGGATGAGCGTCGAGATTAGGCTGCTGGTTCGTAGAGACCGGCCCCGGACCGCCCGTTGGCGCACCATACTCGGTTATCCATATTTTCTTGTCGGCGTCCCCATGCGCTATCATCAGGCTCCGCAGGCTGTGGTTCGCGCCGGCCATCTGTGTCCAGGCATCATCAGCGCTATCGGCAGGAGAAAGCGGGAACGTATATGGATGGTCGCCCAGCGCATCAAAATAGCCGTGCGCGCCACTGGTGTACATAGCTGCGGCGAAATCGTACGGCGAATAGGCGCCATTGGCTGTTGCTTGCGGCGAAAGTCCAGCAGTTGTCACTACTGCCTGAGTGTCATTTTGGTGGACGGCTGTATAGGCCAGCTTCAGTAGCGCCGTGTAGGCGCCAGGATTAGCGGCAGGCTGCCAGAACGTTGGATTGTTGGGCTCATTCCAGATTTCCCAGGCATGGACCCCCCGCGAGCTATAGCGCCGGGCAGCCGCAGCGGCATAGGCCGCAAACGGGGTAGCGCTGGCAGGCGCGCACAGGTTACTATCACACCCGGCAGGTCGCGCCCAAGAAGGAGTGTAGTCGAGGATGCCGAGTACTTCCATGTGCCGGCTCGTAACGGCGGCCACTATTTTGTCGTAGGCCGTCCAGTCAAACGACGTACTACTGGCAGGCTGCACGGTGCTCCAGTCAAAATCCAGGCGCACCCAACGAGCCCCGGCCGCATGTATGCCGTCAAGCCTGGCTGCGAGCTGCTCGTCCGACAAGCTGGGCAGCGAACTGCCCGCCGCTATGCCCAGGGCCTTCGCCGACAAATCAACCGCCGGTTGCGGCTGCACTGCCACGTGGTGCAGGAACGGCAAGAGCGTAACGGTTCGTTTGCCTATAAGCGCAGGCGCCACAACCTGCTGCACGACAATCAGCGCCAGCCCCACACCCAGCAAGCAGCTGCCGACGATTATCGCGCGGCGGTGCAGCGATACTTTTTTCGCTCGCCTGTGGAAGCGTTTCATACTAAACGAGACTGCTCGTTTCATGGCGTATATATTGACACTTTATAAAGTTTATATTATTATAATTATAACATATCGTAGCCGCTTATCCGGCAGGGAATACCGCATTTATGGTCCATACTGCGTTTAATTACCACGATCCACGCATACAGATACGAGCCGTCACCCTGCTCGCATTGCTTCTGCTTATCGGCTGCATGGCCTGCATCGAATTGCTCCCGGCCCTTCGCACACGGACGAAGATAGTGCTCGGTCTTTTAATAACCATCTGCCTTGCGGTTCTCGTGTATGGGCTCGTAACGGTACACGGCGCGTAACTATGCAGCGAAAAACTACACTCGCCTTACGCCATACCGCATCCCGAGCGCTGCATACGTATGCCGATATACGCATCGGTGCGACCAAAGCCGAAAAACACTGCCATAAAACAAGCGACTCCATATTGTTGACATTCGACGACTACGGCACACACGAAGAGGTTAGTGATCTACTGAATATTTTGGCTGACAAAGGGGTCAAGGCCATGTTTTTCGTCATAGGCACCTGGGCGGAGAAGCATCCTGAACTAGTTGCACAGATCGCTGCCGCTGGCCACGAAATAGGCAACCATACCTATAGCCACCCGAACTTACTCCGCCTGTCAGATGCCGCCATCCTCGAGGAAGTTGAGAAAGGTCCGAAAAGCCGCTGGCTGCGAGCGCCGCAAGGCCGGTATAACCGGCGCATCAGCCGCCTTGTGCGCAAGGAGCGCGGCATGGCCCTATGCTACTGGACAATCGACAGCCGCGACTGGACCGGAGCGAGCGTGGCCGTGATGCGCCACACTATAATGCACGAAGCCAAACCCGGCGCCGTCATCCTGTTCCATATACACGGCACACATACGCGCCAACTACTACCCGGCCTAATCGATGAACTCCGCAGCAACGGCTATCGCCTCACCGACATGGCCGAACAGTGGTAGACGCAGCATAGCGCTGCCGCTGACGACTACTTGTAAATAGTCACGTTGCCGGAACTATACACCGTATTCTTGACCGTCTGCAGGAACCCGGTAGGGGGTTGGTAGTAAATGACCTTAGAGCCATCATACGCAGGAGCCTGGCCGGACAAAGTATTGCCATAGTCGAGAAACACGTAGCTGTCGATAGGTAATGCACCAGGAACCAGCGTTGGCTGGGCAAAAATATTGGCATACGTAATCAGTTTGCGCCGCATGAACTCGTCGCTGTACACCCGCGAGCCCGCCGGTGTGTGGCCATCAAGCCAGGCGGCCGCTGAAACCTCTTCCTGATGCGTATAGTACGCCTGATAGTAAAAACCCTGATTAGCAAGCGGCAAGGTAGCCTTAAAGCCGCCCGTTATGGTGGGCAGCCAGCCTGAAAGCACCGCAAAGGAACCGACAATGACCAGACTCAGCAAGGATTCGGCCACGGCTGCAGGAATACGGACGGCCTTCATAAGCAATACACAGGTCGAGACCATCGGAACGGCAAAGACTATCAGCATCTCTTGGAGCAAACGGGTCGGTCCATAGTTGATGGTGGGCGGCGGCAAAATCACCTGTGTCATAATCAGCACCAAGCCGCCAAAACCAAGGAAAATGTACTGGAGCGGTATACGCTGGAAGCGTCGCCGGTACGACAGCACCACGAACAGTCCCACAACGACAAGACCCTCAATAGCAATGCCATATCCGGTGCGTATGAAGTTATAGAGCGACGAAAGCGACGACGCAGATACGCCCAGCCGCTGTACCCACGAACGCGCCGGGGTAACTATCTCGCTTGTTTGCTGCAAGGGATACTGGGCGACGACCTGGGATGGGTAATAATCTTGCGCGGGCAGCGAGCGGCTCTGGACGGCGGCTGCGGCATAATGCGTAGCCGAGCTGGGCTGTGACTGTGCTGCCACCGGCACGGTATGTGTCGCCATCTGACGCGCAGCAGTCACTACCGCCTGGATAGTCTGGGAGATATTATTGGATGTCTGGGTCACAAAAGTGCCCCAGGCAATAAGCAGGAACGCCGCCGCAATAATAACAGGCGCCTGGTAGAGTGATGTCAGCTTACGGAACGATACACCCCGGCGCCGCAGAATAAACCGCTGCCCACCATACCACAGAATCGATATACCCAAACCGACGAGCAGGGCACCCAGTGCAACGTAGCTGGTCGAGTAGTGCGAGAAAACCATACCGGCAAGCAGCAAAAAGCCCAAGACACTTTTAACCCGCGGGCCCAGTTGCTTATCCATACCCACCAGCAACGAAATCACGAAGAACAACAGAGCCGTTTCCTGGCGGTTCAGCATCATGATGTCCGTAAGGAACGTAGGGAATGTGATACACACCAAAACGGCAAGCAAGGATTTCCGGCTGCCAACGAAATCGCGGTACAGCGTATAGATCAGCGGTGCAAGCAACGCGCTGAACAGTTGGAATAATATTTTGTAGACATACGGACTACCGATGCCCGTCAGCTTTTGGAATATCGTTGGCAGGATAGTTATGCTCAGGCAAGCCGTATAGGCGTCCTGGTAGTACTGCATGTGCCAGGCCGCATGCTGCAGCGTCAGCTGAAAAACCTGAAACTCCTGCATGACATCATGCCCCGTAATATTCCAGCCGCGCATCGATGTACCCAGCAAGATCCCAAGGCATATCACATACAGGAACCATGCGTAAAATGGTTCAAGCAGGCGGCGATAAAACAGCATCAGCACGGTCAGCAAAAGGCTTGCGGCCACCGCCAAAAGGGCGAGTTTGCCTGAGCCGCCGTTATTAAGCGTCACAGCCCCAGCTACCGCCAAAAGCGGTATTGATAAACCGACCATTGCCAACCCTAACGCAGAGGGCAGATGCTTGACAGCAATATGCAGGCGCGGCACGCTTCTATAGGTTCGCGGCGATCGTATATATGCGGCTAGCGCCACAACCCAGGTCGACGCCATCACCGTATACGTCAACGGCCGGGCGAGGAACGGATGCGTCAGCCCAAACAGCGTATAAAATTCGTTAAGTCCAAGTCCAACGAGCATCAGGAACAATAGGCTCAACCCCACCGTATACGCGAACGGCCGCATCCTGCCCGAACCGTACGGGTTTTTGCCCCGGATAAACTGCCACAGGCAATACCCAGGCACCAAGAGCAGGAATGCAAAACTTATACATGTATGCCACCACACCGACGGCGTGTACAGGACAAGCGTGCCCCATCCAGCCAGCAAAACCGTCGTAAGCAGCAAATGGATGCCCCCTCTGACAGCTCCACCCATCCGGCCACTGGCCAATTGCATATAGCCTCGCACAATGCCCAGTAGGACAGATGTCTCCTCGGCAAGCTGGATGTACGGGAACAGAATTGCACGAGGGTTACGCCGGGAAAAGGCATATTGTATCCATCCCCAGTAAAATACCATCGGCAACAGCAGCGCCGCGCCGGTGCCCGCCGCCCGGCTATATACCGAAAGCCCTGCCGCTAGTAGCAGCCATAAAACCGGAAAAGGGAACAGGGGCGGCAACATATGTGCATCGCGGTAAAACAGCACATTTTTCGGGCCTCGCTTATAGGGGCGTAGCAGGTACTGGGCTAGGGTTTGGCCACGGTCGTGGGTAATAACAGCCTTGGGCATGAGTACGAATGGGCGGCCAGGGTAGGCCAGACGGATACGACGGCTCAGGTCGCGGTCCTCTATACCCGACCGCTCGAGCCGCCAGCCACCCACTTTTTTCAGGACTCGTATGGGGAACGAACCATTCGCGCCATACAATTCCTGAACCTGCACTTTTTCCGCCTGTGCCGCGGTATCGCCCTTTCTGCCCTGAGACTTCAAGTAACGCCACAGGCGCGCAAGCGGTCCGTGGGCGCTTTCACCCGTATCGGACGCACGCTGCAACCCGACATCACTATCGCATGCTGCAATATATTGCCCAACAAAGCCCGAAGCCGCGTGCGACTCCTCCAAACGGCCGCCGACGCCAACGACGTTCTTATCGGCATAACCCTTCACTAGTTCATGGAGCCAGTTTTTCTGTGCGATACAGTCATCGTCAAACGCCACGTATATGTCGCCCTTGGCCACCTTCAAACCTGCGTTCCGCGCACCAGACACACCTACGTTTTTTGCCAAGCCGACGTAACGCACCCGCGGATAGCGCTTGACTACGGTAGCCGTTCCGTCAGTCGATGCGTCATCCACCACGATTACCTCGTAGTATTTCCTGGGGTACGTTTGCGCCATTAACGAGTCAAGCGTTGCAGCCAGCGTCGATTCGCCGTTGTGGCAAATGACGACCACGCTCATAAACGGTACATGCATCTTCATACGATCTCCTGGGTGCTCTTGGACGCAACCGATTGCAGAAATGCCTGCAATTTAATAGCCATAACCGGCAACGCATACACTGCCACTGCACGCTTTCGCGCGGCCGCCGCCATCTCCAGGCGCTTTGCCGGATACTGCAATAGCCGCACCAGTTCTTCGGTCAGGGCAGGGACGTCGTCCGATGGCACCACCACGCCCACCGCCGCTTTCGGCTCCGATGCATTGATATACTGTGGCAAGTCGCCGACGTTACTTACCACCGGTACGCTCGCCATGGCCATGTATTGAAAAACTTTCAGATTGCTGGCCGCGCGGACAGTCGGTGTGTCTGGCTGCGTGCACAGCGCAATGTCGCCATAGCGCACATACGTATGGATGTCGTTCTTACCAATCCAGCCGCTGAACGTAACCCGGTCGGCTATACCAAGTTCCTCGGCCAGTGCCGTAGCCTCAGCAAGTGCCGTGCCGCCGCCCAGTATCTGCGCACGCGCATTAGGAACTTCTGCAAACACGTCCGGCAACGCACGCAGGAACGATTCGATAAGCGCCAAGCGGTTCAGCGCGCCGAAATAATACAGCATAGGCCGCGGCGTGCTTGTTTGCGGCTCCGGGTAGTCTGCCGGGTCGACCCAGTTGCTCATCAGATATACCGGCTTGTTGGGATAATCGGCGCGAACGCGCGCTTCAAGGTACGTTGATGCAACAACGACGGCCGAAGCACACTTAAGAGCTAGCCGTTCGCACCCTGCAACCAGCTTTACCATCAGCGGGGATTGCCCTTCAAGGCGCATCACTTCGCTGCCGAGGTCGTCGATGTCCACCACCACTGGCGTTCGGAACAATAGTTTCGGCACCAGGCCGATAATAGTAATGGGCGTCGGCTTATAGAGGTATACCATCTGCGGGCGGCGGCGTAACAGCGCCCACGTTGCGGTCAGCAGATATGGCAGCAGGTTGATGATTATATTTTTAGTCGCCGGCTGCCACGGCTGCACCAGCTCGACGTGAGCTAGCTTAGCTCGTTTGTCTGGGGTGAAGTTATTATACTTATCGGCAGAAGGCACCAGCACCGACACGTCCCAGCCCATCTTACCAAGCTGTTGTCCAAGCGTCACTAGCCTGAAATGCGTCAGGCTGCTTTTGTAGGACCCCGAGCCAAGCATCGTAAGCTTCATAGCAACGCCTCTGTTTCATGCTGTACCTGCGCGGCCTGGATTTCCCATGTGTAATGGTTTCGGGTCCGTTCGGCTGCATTGCGTGCAATATCTGCCCGCTGCGCGGCCGGCATCGCCACCAGAGCATGCATGGCCTCGGCAAGTTTCTCGGGGTTCTTCGCTTCGCAGATAAGCCCATCAAGGCCATCACGAACCAGCGAGGTTAGGGCGCCGATGCGGGCAGAGATGACCGGCACCGCGCGCGCCCATGCCTCAAGCATGACGGTTGGAAACGCGTCGTTCTCTGTTGTCGGATACACCAGCATGCCCATAGCCTCATTGATCAGATGGTCCTTGTCGGCACCAACTTTGGCCCCCACGAAGGTAACAGCATCCTCGATGCCAAGGTCACGGGCTTGTGCCTCGTAGGCTCCGCGCATATCGCCATCACCCATCGCGGTCAGAAAAACCGGGGCACCATATCGCCGGCGATACGCGGCTACCGCCTCCAGTATCTGCGACAGACCTTTCCATGCATGGCTTTTCGCCAGCGACGCAATAAAGATAAAACGCGGCTCGGCAGGCTGCTTCCGCGCTACAATCTCGTGCGACCACACAGCATTTGGTACCACTACGGCTTTCGCCTGTTGCGCTGCGGGCAGGTGCTCGCGGACATAGTCTGATACGGCAAAAATACGGTCGGCGCGGACGAGGGTTCTGGCGCCCATCAGCCCATACAGCCGGGCAGCCATGTTAAACAGCGGCGACCCTGCTTTCAGAAGTGTCGTTGCGTGATAAACGACAATAAAGGGGGTCCTGCCCCTCACCAGTGACACAGCGTCAGCCAGTGACGGTACCGGGGAGTGGGCGATGATGACATCGGGCCGTTCGCTACGGATAATCCGGCGCATCTGAAGCGGCCAGGCGGGGTTAAATGGTGTATTAGAAAGCTTAAAAAGCGTCCCCAGCCGATATATCTGGTTGCCATCAACCGTTTCCTTGATGACACTGCGTCCCGCATGAGAGGTAACGATAACGATCTCCCAGGAAGCGTGCAGCTTCAGCGCCGCATTCAACTGGCGCGCATAATTCTCCAAACCACCAATGGTAGGGAAGTAGTAGGGCGTTACGATCAGTGCTTTCACGACTGGCTCCGGAACGTTAGGCTCTGATTGGTCCCCAAGAGCGTAATAGTGGTGTGCGCTTGCTCGTTCGGCAGCGGAATGGCAAACCGGACTGTATCCGTCGCCGCCTGTCCATTACGAAGCGTAACCGTGACCGTACGCGACGTGGTCACCGTGCCAATGGTAGTCTGTACGGTATACGTGTATGTCCGGGTTGCGGCTTCGTGGTTTACGATGGTAAATGGAACTTTTTGGCTCTTGCCCGCAGGTGCATAGCTGGGCAGCTGCGCCGGATTGTCGAAATAGAGCTCGGTATATCGTTCCGGCTGGTGCGACGTCGCAAGCGACCACGCCTCTGTAATGCTGCTGCGAAACAGATTCGTGCCCAGAACGATTGCAGCTCCTACGATGACGACAAGAAAAAGGCCTAGTAAGACGCCGCGCTGCCGCCGTATACTCTTTCCGGATTGTTCGTGCCGTGTCATGTATTTTTGGACTCTTTCTCGCTCATAGCCATGGACTGACGGTAATACTCAATTGGAATATTTATACATTTTAACATTATTATGTTATAATTTCAATTATATGCTACAAGATTTGAAACGGTAACGTACGATGCTTCTACGCAACGCATTCAGTGGGGCTGTACGGCGCTTACGAACCGTCAGGCAGGCATTTTCTACCGACAGCTTGTTCCGTAATGCCATGTACCTCATGGCAAGTACCGCTGTTATGTCGGTCCTCGGATTTGTGTTCTGGATCTTCGTGGCCCACTTATACGCTCCGGCGGACATCGGCATCGCCTCCGCCCTCATCTCGTTAAGCACACTCATTTCTAATTTTAGCTTACTCGGCCTGAATGCGGGCATTATTCGCTTTCTACCTGGCTCAAAACAGCCGAGTGGCGATATTAACGCATCCGCGATTGCCGTCGGCTTGGTTACCACCGTCGTCGCAAGCATATTTGTTCTTTTCGGCAGTCACTTCACGGCACATCTCACGCTTTTGGATAATCCCTGGCATAAACTGCTCTTCGTCGCGCTCATGAGCGCGGTCAGCCTCAACAGCCTGACCGACGCCGTTTTCATTGCCAATCGGCGCGGCGAGTACCACACCATCGGTTACGGCACCTTCGGTATCGTCAAGTTGGTTTTACCGCTCTTATTTATTCCGTTCGGCGCAACTGGCGTCTTCGGTGCATATATCTTGGCTATGCTGGCTTCGCTGCTTGTCAGCTACTACCTGATGCGGCGCGGCTGCGACTACCGGCTGTTTACCAAACCGACCTGGGCGCTCCTCAAGAATATGCGCCGGTACGCGTTTCATAACTACCTTGGCGCCATTATCGCAAGCTTGCCCGCGCAGCTGATGCCGCTGTTCATTATCAGGCAGATCAATGCACCGGCAGCCGCATTCTTCTCTATGGCTTGGACGATGGTCAACCTGCTGTACATCGTGCCGTCAGCAACCACGCAGTCGCTGATGGCCGAGACTGTCCACGACGGCGAACAGCGGGCAAGCCATCTAAAGCGGACCATCAGGCTCCTGGCACTACTGCTTATACCCGCTGTAGCATTGGCAGTCGTAGTGTCTCCGCATTTGCTGGCGCTATTCGGTGCGCAATACCGCCTGAATGGAACCGCTATCTTCCAAATCTTGTCACTGGCAACATTTTTCGTCGCGATCACTGCTGTTGGCATTACTATCCTCAATATTGAGCGGCGTACGTGGGGTGTCGTTGCCGTGCAGGCAAGCAGCACCGTCGCGACCGGTGCCGCAGC
>DASTXH010000080.1:0-11449 GCA_035758575.1 Saccharimonadales bacterium (SeqCode) | reverse complement strand
ACCCATTTGCATCGACACCAATGTGAATTGTATTTCAGTCAGTTTGCCATGTTCCCCTGCCCAGCCGTAAGATGCACTGCCCGTTGCATTCCCGGGGCTTGCAATGCCGATAGGATTACCGAACGGGTCGTATTGGTAGGTGCCGAGTATAGTTCCGGTACCATCAGTCGTAGCCATGACGTCGCCGTGGATGTTAGGGAGGGAGAAAGTTTGCTGAGCGGCGCCGGCGGCATTCGGCCGGGTGGTCAGGAGTATGCCGCCAGGCAGCGGAGTGTAGGTTTCGATGACTGTACCGGCACTGTCGGTCAGGACCGTCGGAGAGCTGTTGCTGCCGCTGAAGCCGTAGCGGTACACAGTACTGGCCGAACTGCTTCGGGTAACACTGACGTTATCGAAGGTGGCAGTACTTAAGGTACTAGCGTTGACTGACGAAACGTAGACACCGATCAATGCTGTTGCCGGTAGCGTTACGGCAGACGTCGAGCCGACCTGGGTCCAGGTAGAACCGTCCGGGGAATCGTAGGTCGTGATGGTATTACCGCTGCGCACAAGTTTCAACCAGGCATCTGGGAAGGTGTAATTACTACCGGCGATATCCGTTGTATAGTCGTACTCCATGCGAATACCATGAGACGGCGTTGTCATGATCGAGGCGTAGTTTGACCCGGATGTCGTCGACGCCTTGATAACGACGCCGGCTTTGGCCCAATCATTGGTATTCGTTTGGCTAGTCACCCGGGCAATGATCTGGCCGTCGCCGGTCAGTGACTGGTAGGCGTACTGGAACTGGTCGTCGGTGTTACCGTTTTGCCAGACATCGTAACCGGCGCCGTTGACGGTGAATGTTCCGTTATTATAGCCGGTACTGCCGGCTACAGCAGGCGAGCCGATGTCGGTATTGGTCCAGCCGGCGGGCAATCCCGAGGTGTTGTTCTGGGTGACCGTGACATTATCGAAGGTGGCGGTGCTGAGAGTGGTCTCGTTAACGGAAGCCACATATATGCCGACAAGCGCGGTCGTGGGGAGGCTGACGGAGGCAGTTGAACCGACTTGTGTCCAAGTCGCACCGTCGCTTGAAGAATAGGTAGTAATCGTATTGCCACTTCTTACGAGTTTTAGCCAGGTATTCGGAAAGGTGTAACTAGGCCCGGATAAGTCGTTTGTATAATCGTACTCCATGCGGATACCATGGGACGGTGTCGTCATGATGGATGCGTATTCAGACCCTGATGTGGTTGATGCCTTGATGACTATACCGGCCTTGGCCCAATCATTGGTATTGGTCTGGCTCGTTACCCGCGCAACAATTTGACCATCTCCTGCTAACGGTTGATAGATAAAGTGGAACTGGTCGTCGGTGTTACCGTTTTGCCAGACATCGTAACCGGCGCCGTTGACCGTGTATGTACCGTTACTGTAACTGGCACTTCCGGCGACGGTCGGTGAACCAATATCTGCCGATACCCAAGGGGCTGGCAGTGCGCTGCCGGCGGTGTTAACGGTTCGTTGTATGACCCGGCCCTGCACGTCGCGGGCGTAGGTCGTGGAGTTATTGCCTTGGGTAATCGACGTATTGCGGTCAGATGAATCATACGCGAGCGATGTATTGCCGAGCGATGTGGTATTACCATGGGAATCGTAGGTCGGGTTAGCCGTGTCGGCATCAGCGCTGCTGACAAGCTGGTCGGCATAATTGTAACAGTAATTCGTGGTGACGCCGTCAATGGTTTGGCTTGTGCGGTTGCTGCTTTTTTCTGCAGCCGCATTGTACGTTCCGCTGCAACCAGATGGCGCTCCGTAATTGTATGCGTAACTGTGACTGCCGATTGATGCGCCGGTTAACCGGCCGGCAGTATCGTAGCTATAGCTTTCCGCGTCGCCGAGCTGGGTACCGGAGACGACTTTGCCTGATTGGCTGAGGGTAACCGCATCTGCCGGTCCGGCGCTGCCGTTACCTAGCGTATAGCTAAGGCCGGTGGTTGCGCCAAAGGTATTGCGAGTGATCGTTTCACCCTGAGAGCCAGCCGTGGGTGTTGCTACCGAAGTTAGGCGTCCATAGGTATCGTACGCAGGTGTAGCTACAACCGTTCCATTCAGTTTCTGGCTGCTCAGCCGACTATACGTATCATAGTCATATTCCTGCGTACCCGCCGGACCGGTCTGCCCGGACAGACGGCCGAGACTGTCATAGGTAGTAGCCGTGGTATTACCAAGAGCGTCGGTATAGGAGACGGTGCGGCCGAGTAGATCTACCGTACTCGTAATGGTACCTTGGCTATCGGTCGTTGAAGTAACGAGGGGATTACCGTTGACGTCGTAGTTGTACGTCACTGTTCTAGCCGCTTGTCCGTTGTACGCCGGAATAACGTCCTGCACTAAGCGTTCACGGGCATCATAGGTCTTGCAGACCCAGCCGTCGCTATTTGTTTCCGTAGCCACAATGTTGCCGGCATCGTCGTAGATATTGGTGGCCGCTATTCCCGGCGTCGTACCGCCGTCGGGGCTCGGATTGGTTACCGTTTTGAGCATGCCGGCCTGGTAGGCTGCGGAGCTGTTCTGCACGCACGGATTGACAGACGTATCCGCAGCGCCGTAGTAGCTGTTGGCGGTAGTGCTGCCGTCGGGTGAGGTCTGTGAGGTCGGACGCAAGTAGCCCGTTCCTGGTGTTTCATAGCTGGTGCTGGACGATAAGCTAAGGCCGGTTGGATCGACCGTCGCGCCTTGAGCAAGGCCAAGTTCCGGGGTGCCTCCGTAGTTGAGAGTGGCAGTAGTGTTGCCTAATGCCGCATCATATGTGGTAGCTGACGTAGTGAGTCCGTAGTCCGGCGAGAAGTAACTGGCAACCTGGCTTGTTTGCGTCCCTCCCGGAGCGGTCATCAGGAGTGAGAAATTCGCATCACTGCTGGCGGTTATATGATAGTAGTCAATCCGTACGGTATGGACAGCGTTAACAACGGTGTTATTGAAGGCGTACGAATCGGTCAGGACCGCGGACTTTGTAGTGTCTCCGGTCCAGTAGGTATTGTCTTTCCAGTCGGCAATTACGGATACGCCATCGATCCACATTTTCATGCCTTCGTCGCTGCCTAATTGGATGAGCCAATTGCCAGTAGCCGGCAGACGCATGGTTCCGGTCATACTGAGGCCCCAGTTACCGGTATGATTCGGGATTGGCTGAGTAGTTCCCCAGTCTTTGCTGATCGTGCCATCGCTGGCAATGTTCGTGCTATGGAGCAGTGGCGCACCGGTCAGGCTGGCGCTATTCAGCGTCGTTTCGACAGGGACGTCCATATACGCAGTCGCCAAACCAGTCAAGCCCTGGTCGTAGGCCGTATCGGTTCGGGCAACCTGGCTGGCGTACGAAGACAAGGGCGTGCCATAGGTGCTTGGCGTGGGACTTGGCGTCCAGCCACCCGTACCGGTCGACCAGACAATTCCAGCCGAGTTGTACATGTTGACGTTTCCGTCGTTTTGTACTGCCAGGTATGTTGTTGGGCCGTTACCGCTCGTGCCGCTGGCCCAGATAGCCGTACTGCCGTTGTATATAACCAGGTTGCCGTCAACCTGCATGGCTAGTAGTGTGGCAGTTTGGCCGCCAGTGTTAGAGGACCAGATTGCACCGCTTGGTCCATAGAGAACCACATTGCCATCTGTTTGGAAAGTAAACTGAAACCTATGGTCAGGCGAGTAAAGCGACTGGCCTTCGGTTAGCGACTGTCCGTTGGCAAGCGTCCAGCTCCACGTGTTAAACCAACTTGATGGCGCCGGACCATACGTACTAACGGGACGGTCCTCGTCATCGTACACAGTGGTGGACGTGAGACCCTCCGGATTAGTTGTAGAGTACGATAGATCTTTTACCGGGTCCCACACACTCGTCGTAGTCAACCCCTGGTTGTTATATACTTTGGTTGTTCGAAACAGGTTGTCATACTCGACTCGCTTGCTATACCCCACTGGCTCGGTCGCTCCAACGACGTGTTCCTCGGTCGCACCGGTGTAATAGTCGATGGTGTTTTCAATCTGTGATGCGCCAGTAGTAGCAGCTGGTTCAGTCACGCTGACAGCCCGGCCGAGGATGTCGTATCCGATTTGCGAATAGGTCGCTTCATCGTCAGCCCGTATACCTGCTACTACGGTGTCATTGGCTAACGCATCACGGATACCGGTGAGCTGGTAGCCTACCGTACTGCTGTCAGGGTTGGCCACTGACTGGTACTGATACGTCGTATTCTCGTTACCAGGCTCGGCAACCATAGCCAGATTGGCGATTGTAGAATCAGAAGAAGTATAGTAAAAGTACGTCGTCCGGTTGTCATTCGTCTGAACTGCGCATACCATATTGGATGGCGCCAAAGCGTAACCGGCCGGGGCTGATCCGCACTGTGACGCGCCACTATAGTACACATTCATATAACGGTTCGTATTAATACCGTCAGTGATTCGCTGGATCACCACCGGTCCGGTGCCGTTAACAGCACCGTAGGTGTACTGCAAGGCGGCCGGATGTTGATCGTCAACCGGGTTATTGAATTTGGTCAGATTACCGGCGGTATCGAAGACATAGGTCTTGCCATCGGAGTCCTGCAAAGTGAATGTACCATCGTTGTTACGGGCCAGGCTACCGTACGCATTTGCCGGTGGCGTATAGCCAGTACCGTTCCACGTGTAATCGTATGTGTCACCGCTTGTATCAGTCAAAATAGCGTTACTTTGATTTGCGGATAAGTGTGTGTACGTAACGCTGCCGTCAGGGTTGACGCCGAGGTTCCATCCGGCCGGGAGTACCTTTGCTTGTGGCGGTGACAGCCAGCTTGAAGGTACCACCTCGGATGCACCGCCGAGAGGTTCGACAAGCAGAGACATAGCAGCTCCACCTGAGTGTTGGTAGTAGTCGACCGTGATCGGATAGGTGCCGGCATTCAATGAAACTGGCGACCCGTAGGCGGTTGTGCCGGGACTATCCTGCCATTTACTGAACACCGACTGGTTATTAACCGTGATGTCGCTGCCGTCGTCGCTGGCGGTACCGAACGTGTAGCTTCCTGTTGCCGGTAATGTAATGAAACCTGTCCAGCGGACCATGTAATCAGTTGTGGGACCATTTGAAACCGGCGAAACATTATTATTCCAATTGAAGTTGATAGTCGAGTCGGTGCGGGTTAAGAAAAGTCCGTCCGTACCGTTACTGGGGAATGTCGGCGGGTTGCCCGTATCGGAGTACGTGTAGTACTTTCCGAGCAGTCCTTGCGTTTGTTGGGTTTGCCGGACACCGGTCTGGAACCAGGCTGTTGGAACCACTTGTTGAGACACCGCGCCACTGACATAAATGTGCGCATAGTCAGACCCGGTAATCTGACTGTAGTTCGCTTGAAAAGGCACCACCTGCCCGGCTGTCAGGCTGATACCTGCGCCGTAACAAGGGCCGCTGGAACAGCCGCCGTTGTTGTACACCTGCTGGCCGTTGACACTAATCGTCAACGTGTCATCATTAATGCCGCCAAAATTATAGCTACCGGTAGCAGGTGCGACAAAGTAGCCGTTCCATTGGGCGGCGAAATACGTACTATTAATCGGAGCACCCGGCGTGCCACTGCTCCAGTCAAAATCCACGTTTTGATCTGTCCGACGGAGGTCAGGACTTGTCGCGGTACCACCATCGCCGTTGGTCGTATTCCAGTACGATCCGACGAGACCAGGCCGTGACTTGAGCGGCGAGTTGTAATCGAGATTAACCCCGATACTTCCGCCGAGAGCCGCAGTTGTATGGCTAGTTATACCTGTTTCAACGTTTCCGGTTGCTAAATCGACATTTATCGGACCGAGCGTGTCGTAAGTCTGTGTTTTATCCTTGCCTTTACGGGTGTCAATCTTAAAGGTCATCGGCGCTGACCAAGGGCTCGTAAGCCCGGTCGATGAATCGTAGGTTGACCCCTCTATGTAATACGTGGAGCCATCCTGAAGCTCACCGTCCGGTACGGTCCAATTTGGACTCGGCTGATAATTTCCCGAGTTGACGACCACACCGCCG
This sequence comes from Saccharimonadales bacterium (SeqCode), assembly GCA_035758575.1. Lineage (GTDB taxonomy): Bacteria > Patescibacteriota > Saccharimonadia > Saccharimonadales > UBA4665 > JANWHZ01. Next base: position 5,418 of record DASTXH010000080.1, on the reverse strand, counting down.
CCGTTACTACTGTTGGTAATTTGAAATGCATATTGTAGAGGCGTGCCATTATTCGGGTTGCTTTCGTAGTTTGCCCGGAATGATGCTTGCGTGTCGGTAAATACCTGGTTATTTTGCGGGACGGCGAAAGTCGGAGATGGAATCGCCACATTATAGGTAAACGTTATGTAGCTGTTGTCCGGATCGAACGCTTTCCAGGAGTGATCAGCTCCGTCGTCGCCCGCCAGCATGAGCCAACCGCCCCAGTTGTTAGTATTTACGAGATTTGTATAAATATTTTTTACGTCGATGTCCCCGGAGAGCGCTATATTAGCAGAATCCCATGTTCCGTCCATGCACCCGTATCCAGAAAGACAGGTAGCATTACCGACTTGGTAAGTGTGCGATCCGGTATCCCCGGTCCACCAGTTGGTACCGGTCCGCTGGGTCAGATGTAGAACCGCGTCTTTCAGTGACTGGCCGCCGGGCCTAAGCTGGTCATATGATACGTAAAATGCGCTGCGCCAGTACTGCAGGCTGCCGTTACTCGAGACAACGGCACCTGCGTATGGATCACACTGCGTCGACGGACAATTGTATCCGGTAGTTTCAAAAGACTCATAGTTCCCGCCAGCTCGATTACCGAAGTGTTCAACATCAGGATCGATGACCGCAGGGAAAGCGTTATCAGGTAAGGCCTTTACGTATGAACTGCTTACGCCGACGGTATAGGTGCCGCCAGCGTAACCCTGGGTAATCCCTGAAGTATTGCTATCGATAGGGCCGAGGTTGTTAAGGATCAGGTCAGCCGGCGCGATGCCGAATTGGTTATTCAATGCTCCAGTGATATTGAAGGCTGGTTGCGAAGTATTGTTGTCTTTGGTCGCTGATGGTTTTTGCAACCCGGCGCCGATCAGCTTGAACTGGATTTGGGTGTTGGCATCTTTGGTTTTGAGGACAATGGCCTCGCTGACCTTATCCGATGTAACCAGGTAGTTAACGTCTACCCCGTTCCAAAGATTGTAATAATGTACCGTTTGTTGACCGTTTGAATCGGTGGTAATGACCGGGCTGACCGTATTAGCGTTGACCGGGGAAAAACCGATCTGGCTGTTCCCCATCTTTACACGCACCATACCGCCGGCGAAGTCGCTGGGAGTAAATCTGGCTTCCCAATCGTTGGCCTGGGTTTTGTAAGCATTAGGGGAAGAAACCCATGATTCAATTATTCCCAATGCCTGGCCGAAAACGTTACCGGAATCAGCAGCATTGTTGTCGGCAACGAGCGTATTGTCTATGGTCTGCCACGAGCTGTTATTCTGGTAGAAGTGCGGAGCCAGGTAGTCAGTTTTTGTAACCGTACCGTCTTTGTTGAGAAACGTCGATGACGTCGCGGTCCGGGCATTAACTAATTCGTGCGGCGAATACGTAGGCTCGCCGCTAGGAACTGGCGTCATGAGCGGGTTGTTTAATCTCCTGGAGGTTTTATCGAGAAAAGACGTGGAGGTGTTGCTATTGTAGTCTAAGGGTCCGGCATCAGCGGCGGCCGTGTATTTCGATTTGAATGCGGTCGATGGAGCTGGCGGCGACGTATAGTTGATGTTGCCGATCGAGGGCGTCGTCGATGTCTTGGGCAGGCTACTCGGCACAGGAGCAGGTGCCCGGGTTGGCGGATGAGTGACTGCATAGGCGGCAACTGACGGGTACAACACGCTGAACAAGATCATTACAACTAAAACCAGCGCCGTAGCGCGCTGTCTGGTATTTGCGAAGATGCGAGAAATAAAGAACCACGTCCGCACCGTGAAATATAACATTTGTCTGCCCTCGCATTACCTGTCCTTGCGCTCATCATACTGTAGAGCATAAGCGATTTGCAAATACTTTCTGATACTTAGCTGAAGGAAAATTTCACTGTGCGGAGAAGACGATATTACTAGTGTCGCCTCATGGGGTCTAACAGGGGTTGTCAGTTTTCTGAGGCTGGTACTGCCCTTGCCACCGTCTAGCTCTATGGCTGCCTAAGCCAGCTCTGCGTGCTATACCTTTTTATACGTGCTACCCTTGAGTCATTGACATTCGCTTTCTTCCAGTTCAGAATAGGTACACATCAGACGACTTCCGTAAGCGACATCTCGCTCTGGTATATATTTTGAAGATAATGTAAACAGGTAGACATTTTGGGTACCGACCAAATTCCAGATGGTGCAACCGGTTCAGGCCGTAGCGCACTGGCCCGCAAGATTACACAAGCCGCCGCCCGCACCCCGCTGAAACGCGTGGCGCCTACTGCACCCGCACCCAAAACCAACAACGCACCAACAAAAAAAACTGCACCGGCTGCCAAGGCTCCGGCGAAACCCGCCAAACCCACCAAGACACCCGATCTCAAAGTAGCCATCGTACACGACTGGCTGCTGGGCGGCGGCGCCGAACTGGTGGTTGAGCAGCTACACAAAATATACCCCGACGCACCTATCTACACATCGTACTGTACTAAAGAGTGGCGCAACCGGCTGGACGGCAAGGTGCGCACCGGTTTTTTGCAATATTGGCCGTTTTCACGGCTCCGCAAATATCTGCCGTTCGTCCGAGCCTGGTGGTTCTCTCATCTTAACCTAAAAGCGTACGATCTGGTTATCAGCAGTTCGGGCAGCGGCGAGGCAAAGGGCGTCCGGCCACCGCATACTGCGTTGCATATCAACTACTGCCATTCACCCACACATTTCTGCTGGAGCCGGTATAACGAATACATGGATAATCCTGGCTTCGGCGCGTTTGACTGGCTGGCACGGTTTGGCCTACGCACGCTCGTTGGCCCATTCCGCCGCTGGGACTACAAGGCAGCACAGCTGGCAGACTATATGATTGCCAACTCGGAGCATACCAAAGCTGAAATACAGAAGTACTACGACCGCAGCGCCGTGGTCATTCATCCGCCGGTCGCCACCGAACGCTTCCGCGAATTAGTGAAAACCAAAAAACGCCGAGGTTTTGTTATTGCCGGGCGGCAAACTCCCTATAAACGGTTCGACATAGCCGTCAGTGCCTGCTCCCAGCTCAATGTTCCACTCACAGTCATTGGCGATGGGCCGGAGTACAAACGGCTACGCAAGCTGGCTGGCAAATCGGTGACCTTCCTAGGCAAAGTATCCGACGAGGTTTTGGCGGAAGAGTTAGCGTCGGCAAAAGGCTTCATCTTCCCCGGCATCGACGATTTCGGCATTACCCCAGTAGAAGCCATTGCCGCGGGCACGCCGGTTATCGCTTACAAGGCCGGCGGGGCACTGGACTACGTAGTCCCCGGCAAAACCGGCATATTCTTCGAGGAGCAAACCGCCAAAAGCCTGGCCGCAGCGCTGCGCACCTTCAGCCGCACCAAGTTCAACCCCGCTGAGGTGTCAGTACACGCCGAACGTTTCTCGGCTGACCGCTTCACGCAAAAGATGCGCCTATTCATCAAGCGCGTCATGACTAGCTAAGCATATTAGGCAACTCACCAATATCGCGCCACGCCGTATCTATTCAAGCGGTGGATCTACATAAGACGTCAGCGTCGATTTGGCCGTTTATACCGGGTATTTGCACTAAATCTATTTCACCACCGGTAAAGCTAGGACCTTGACAGATATTTCTCGCCTCACCGACCGATCCAGCCCCTGCTACCCATACAGGCAAATCGTGCAAGCTGCTTCTTGCGGGCACGTCGCCAGCAATTTGCGCCCATTGTGAATCGGTGGAATACACCCCGGTTCTCAGGTTATGGTGTCGGAAATCGTCAACCATTCCCTCTAAATCAGCCCGGTTATTGGCCACATTTGTTTCCCACGAATAATCTGTTTCTGCATCTAGGTATACCGTACCTGTATAATTCGGAGCGTTTTCTTGCAGATATTGAAAATCGGCCGCAGCTCTTTCTCTGCCATATTCATAAGCACAGGCCGCGGTATCTCTACCGTCACAAGTGCCGTACGGCGTCTCTCCGGATTTCGGCCAATCAGAAATACCCGGTTCCGATCCAGGGTTTGCAGTATTGACGTATACGCTTATATTATCTTTAGACATGATCAGCTGCTTCGCCTGACCCATCTGGGCCTTGAAACAAGGGTTGAAGTTATTCGCCAGTGTACCGCTTAGGCCGATAATAGCAACACTTGCAGAGTCAGGAAGGCGCGGTTGTTGGTTGCACTGCGGCCAGGGGATGTCATAGCCTCGCATTTGAACATTAGGTGCCGGCGTTGATGTAGGCGTAGGTGGCACAGATGTTGGCGTCGGCAACGCATTGGCATTTCGGCCACTACACGCTACTAGACCAAGACAAAGCACTATATACGGTAAGACTCTTTTGGGTGAAATACGTTCAGACATATCTTGCCTATTTTACTCATACTCTCCCAACTGTCCTAGGAAATTTTATATCCTGTATACTGAGCTCATATGAAACACATACTTGTTACCGGCGGAGCCGGATATATTGGCTCGCATGTGGTAGTGGAGCTGGCTGGTGCCGGCTATGAACCGGTCATTCTGGATATGTTCAGCAACGCCGACAAAGCTGCCGTTTCTAACATAGAAAAATTACTTGGGCGTCGGGTGCCGTGCTACGAGGGCGACTACCGCGACGAAGCACTGCTGCGCGACATTATAAAAAAAGAATCCATCGACGGCGTCATACACATTGCCGCGTTCAAAGCCGTAGGTGAATCAGTCGAGCAGCCTTTGCGCTATTACCAAAACAATGTCGCCGGATTTGTGTCGCTATTGGAAACGCTGAAGGATGCCGGCATCAACCATTTTGTTTTTTCTTCCAGCGCTGCCGTGTACGGCACACCGCCCACCGAGATGGTTACCGAGGATTCACCGTGCAGCCCCGAATCCCCGTACGGCTGGAGCAAGTACATGGACGAGGTGATCTTGCGCGACTCGTGCCGCGCCGACCAGGCATTCCATGGCGTCGCCCTGCGCTACTTCAACGTTGTGGGATCGCATGCGTCGTGCATCATCGGCGAATCACCGAAGGGCAAACCGCAGAATCTGCTACCCATTATCGTGCGCGCCGTAGCCACCAACCAGCCGCTGACAGTATATGGCACCGATTATCCTACGGCCGACGGTACCTGCCTGCGCGATTACATCCATGTAGTAGACCTGGCGCGAGCGCATGTAGCTGCGCTACAACACACCGATGATGCACCAGCAGAAAACTACGCCGTATACAATATCGGTACTGGCAAAGGCACTAGCGTATTGGAACTGATAAAAGCGTTCGAGCGCGTCAACGGCGTGCCGGTGCCGCATAGCTTAGGCGCACGCCGCGCCGGTGACCCGGTGGCCTGCTATGCATCGGCCGCCAAAGCCAAACAAGAACTGGGCTGGCAAGCAGAGCTAGGTATAGACGACGCCGTACGGAGCGCCTGGCAGTGGCACAAACAAAGCAAC
>DASTXH010000041.1:0-1516 GCA_035758575.1 Saccharimonadales bacterium (SeqCode) | reverse complement strand
GTAACTACTCAGGTACCAGGTTGCCAAGCAATGGGAAAAGGAGTTCCGACAAAGACCGCCCGTAAAGCGGAGAGCAACGGGCGGCCCTGCTTGCGCATGGTGGAGAGATAGCTGCGCAGGGCACAGAAGGCGGTGATGCCGTCAGGACTGCGAAAGGTCCCCGAAATCTTTTGTTGCACCTTGATCATGCGCAGGTCCCGTTCGGCGAGATTGTTGGTGAAAGGGATGCAGAGATCATCCAGAAAGCCCAGAATGTGCTCAGCCCGCTTGAGAAAGGTATCCAGCAAATTCAAAGAAGGATTCTGTTTTCGGCGCCCGGCCTTCTTGGGAGGTGGGGGCTGGCCAGCATGGGCCGCGTAGCCGGTACGCAAGATGTCGAAGTACTCGGCGAGCAACTCCTGGCGGACCTCGGCAGGCAGGTGCCGCGCGCCTTGCTCTCGCCACTGGTTGCTCACATGATCCATCTGACGCAGATGCTCCACCATGCGAGATGCCCAGGGTTGCTGTTCGTGCTCGGCCACAAAAAGCGTGTCACGGATCAAGTGCGCACCACACAAGCTATGGGCACAGGGATAGCGGTCATAACTGGTCCAGCGATCATGCATCATGCGTCCACGATAGCCTGGCACCAGGCTCACCGCCTGAATGCCTTCGGTTCCCCGTTTGGCATGCCAGCGATAGAGGGTGAGCCGAGCTGTCGAATGCACATGGATCCAATGCACCTTGCCCCGCAGATGTACACTGGTTTCATCCACATGCATCACCGCCGCACGCTCAATCCACTGCGCAATCTGTTCCACCCTGCTTGCCAGCCGCTCTCCCGCTCGGCCCACCCATTCCAGCACGCTCGCCTGGCTCACGGGCGCCTCAAAGAGATCAGCCAGCGTCTCACACGTTCGTTGCACCGGCACCAGCTGGGACTGGGACAGATAGACCGCCAGCGCTTGCACCCCAGGGCCATACTGCACTGGAGCCGAAACCGAGGCCGGGAAGTGGCCTCGGATGCGCTGCTGACAGCCGGGGCAGCAGACCGCTTCCACCTGATGTTCCCACACCTGCAAGCGCCAGGTGGGCACATCATGGACCTGCCTGCGTTCAACGATGACTCCTGGCTGCTCTCGCAAATCCGTCTGGCACGATGGGCAACTGGCAGGCCGATGAATGAGCACTTCATCCGGCGTTTTCGCCAGCATCAGCGTGTGTCCTTGATGCCCTTGCTGGCCTCCTGAGCGTTTCTGGCTCTTGGGGCGCTTCCCCAGCGGCTTGCGCGTCCCATGATCTCGTGACGGGGGCAAACTGCTGTTGTGGCTGTCTTTGGCGAACCGTCTTTCCAGTTCTTCCACCCGCAGCAACGCCCCCATCAGCAACCCTTCCAGTTCCTGGATGCGTTGCTCTTTCTGGGCCAGAGCAGCTTTGAGTTCCGCGTTCTCTTTTTGCAGGTCGAGCCATGCTTCTTCCGTCATAGGTGCAGTCTATCAGGTCGGCCTGCTTTTCGCAAGCCGACCTGAGTAGTTAC
>DASTXH010000005.1:0-1434 GCA_035758575.1 Saccharimonadales bacterium (SeqCode) | reverse complement strand
GTCGAAAAAGCCTCCAACCTGCTCACCAAAAAGCTGGAATGGGGCCGGCTGGCAGCATACCTGGAGCAGTCCACCCGCTATATATATTTCGACCAGCAGGATGCGCAGGGCAGGTATCGTTTCCACATTCCCGCCCATTTCGACACCAAAACCAAGGCCGACTATGCCGCCACACTGCACAATATCTTCGCCCTATATTCACGCATGGTTCGCACCCTGACCGACCATATTTCTAGCAACTCATCGGTAGCACCCGCCGAACGTGATGTCGCCTGGAAAGGCGCCGTGCGCGCCCAAGCCTGCGACGCCGTACGGGCCGTATTGCCCGTTGCCACCGAATCTACCGTAGGCGTCTATGCGTCCGGACAGGCACTGGAAAGTCTTATTTTTCACCTTCTCAGCGATGAACTGCCCGAAGCCCGCCAGGCAGGCGAAGCTATGCTGGCGCAAGCCCGCAAAGTATTGCCGACCTTCCTTGAGCGCGCCGACAAACCCGACCGTGGCGGCGCCATGGTAGCTTACCGCGCCACCACTCGCGCAGCCATCAAGAAGCTAGCCGAAACATACCTGCCCGGCGGCCACGCCACCGACGCCGAACCAGTCACGCTTACCAGCTTCTGGCCGCGCAATGAACTGGACATCGTACCCGACATGCTGTACGAGTTTAGCGACCAGCCATTAGAAAGCATACAAAAGGCGGTAGACACCTGGAGCTATTCCAAAAAAGCAGAGGTGTTCGGCACCTACATGGGTGAACGGCTCAATAGGCGCCATCGCCCCGGCCGCGCCCTGGAAAAAGTACACTACAGCTGGGATTTGGTATGCGACTACGGCATTTTCCGCGACCTGCAGCGCCACCGTATGGTAGACGACCTAGAATGGCAGCAGCTTACCCCGCGCCACGGCTACGAAGTGCCCGAGCTAATAGAAGAAGCCGGTTTGACCGATGACTTCCTGCAATGTTTCGACCTCAGCCTGGGCTTGTATAGCCGGTTGCAGCAGGTAGGCTACCGCATAGAGGCACAATATGCCACGCTGCTGGGCCACCGCATGCGTTGGAAGGTCACCTACAACGCCCGGGAGGCGTTCCATTTCCACGAACTGCGCACCAGCCCGCAAGGCCACCCCGGCTACCGCAAGCTCGTCCAACAGATGCACACCAAACTAGCCGAGGTGCATCCATTGATGGCCGAGTATATGCGATTTGTCAACAAAGACGAAGATCCCGAGCTGAGCCGCCTGGCTGCCGAACGCTATACCCAATTCAAACTCAACCAGCTGTCAGATAACAAAGAGCATGCCTAGTATCGGCCTGTCGCAGTCCTTGCACTTGACATAACACGCGCTAGCGGTAAAATTAACGCATATGGCAAAATCGTGGATGATGATTTTTTGCGTCCTCTACGGCTCGGATGAGCGCGGTTAGCCATATTC
>DASTXH010000045.1:0-27298 GCA_035758575.1 Saccharimonadales bacterium (SeqCode) | reverse complement strand
GCCGGGTCGCTTATGGAAGTAGCTCGGCTATCAGATGCAAATCTGTAATAACGGTACGCCAGTATGCCTGCACTTAAGAATAGCCCGAGTAATATGATCGCAAGAATACGAATCAATGGATGCCGCTTAGCTTTAGCACCGGGCATGTTGAACTCCGGACGATCAGGTAACCGGGTAAGCTTGGTCTCCTTATCCCTAGGCCGATAGCCTAAGCCGTCTTCTTTTTTTGTGTCCATAGTTACCTTAATATGCTGCGCTTAGCAAGATTTGTTTGGCCTGTTGCATTTCTGGGTTTGTAAGAAACGCCTCCGCTTGATCCTTTGAGGTGCCAGTCGATGGTATTGTCCCAGTGAAATTATTCCCGCAGGCAAACTCAACTTGGATAGGGCCAAGGTCTTGTCCGTCTGACGCCTTGGAACGGTTGGTTTTAGATGGGAAGACCATATATCCGATGTTGCTTTGGTTTTGTGTGATGCCGTCGGCTGCCTGCAATCCGCACCAGGGGATATATCCCTTGCCGTCGCTCAACTCTTCGACGCCGTCAACATAGTACAAGTCGGCACCCGCTAACTTTTGTTTGTGCTCGACATACCAGTATGGGCAGGGTCCGAGGCTTCCGTCGCTAGGGGTGGTGCCGGGCATGACTTCGGTGCTACAGGCGCCGCCAATACCCTGGACAGCCGAATACCAGACCATGCTGACTGCTCCCGAAGGACTAGTTAGCGTAGCCGAATCGGCACCAGTTATTTGCGTAGAATAGTCGTAGGTTTTGATTTTCCAGCCGGACGGATATTTGAAAGACAGCTTTTCGTACGATGAAGCGTATGACTGCCAGCCTGCATAAGGACCAGTTGATGAGGATGCTTTATCGAAGGTCACACTCGCCATAATTTTGGCAAAGGTGTTTAGCGCTGTCTGATTGGTACTAGATGTCGCGAACATTACGTGTGGCGCCGTACCGTCTGGCTGTGCCGCACCTCGTATAACTGTTACGTGGTATGTACTGGTGCTATTCTGGATAGTTGCCGAGTAAGTATCGAATCCATTGGTGGTCGTTTCGCTGCTGCTAATAGTCTTATCGTCGGTAGCAGTGCCGGGGCATGCGTCCGTTCCTGCGCAGAACTCCCATCCTTGGCGTGCGGTCTTTGAACTATCCAGGAATAGGTCGTTGACGGTTATAGTAGCAGCCGCACTTGTGATGCTCCAGCCATACGTTTTAGTGCCCGCTGTATTCACTTGCCAGTCGGACGGATATTTGATGCTTATCCCTGTGGGCGGGACAACAGCACTATCCGTGAAGGTTTTCCAGCCTGCATATGGATCTGTGGGTTTTGTTTGTGCTGTAGTGCTAGCCTTTGGCGACGTGAAGGTACGATTCGCCAAATACCAGTAACCAGCGGCAATACCGGCTGCGCCAACAATAACGCCGATGATGAGGCTAGTGATAACAAGGCGCTTTTTACTTTGTTTGGGCTGCCATTTTGATTCATCGGAAGACTGAGGATTTTGAGGTTCTTCTGCGTCGGGAAGGATGCCGGCAGGTACGGATTTGCTGTCCATTTACTAATAAGCTTAATGTTTAACGGTATGCTTTGCAACTATGGCGGCCTCCACGCTTCATATTTTGCACGCTCCAGCGGTACGATACGTCACTCGACGATTTACGAGCGCGGCTCATGATACCCATCGCCATGCTACACTATCCCCATGAACCATCCCACACTCATCCTGGTACTCGGGCTGCCCGGAGCGGGCAAGACAACCCTCGCCAAGAAAATGGCAGCGGAACTTAACCTACCGCTCATCAGCAAGGATGACCTGAAGGTTATGCTGTTTGATGTCTATGGCTGGAAAGACAGGGTAGAGTCACGCAAAGCAGGATCAGCAAGTTATAAGATCATAGACTATATTATTGAAGAACAGCTACGGGTTGGTAACTCCCTTATATTTGAGAGTACCTTCGACCCGGCACTCGACAACGAAAAGCTTCAGAACTGGCACAAGAAGTATGGCACCAAGTACATACAGGTCTATTGTTATGCCGATTCGGATATTATCCGGAAGCGCGTCGCCGAACGGGCAGCCAGCAACAGCCGTCATGTCACCCATATTGAAGGCGAGGAAGGCAGGCAAGACCTAGAACTACGGCTAGCCCGTGGCAAGGAACTGCTGGATATACCGAGTAAGATCATTGAAGTAGATAGTACTGACTTTGCGAAGGTGGATGGCGACGGGATTGTGGCGTGGGTGGGGGAGGAGCTGTAAGGAGTTATTTGCTGGCCGTTTTGCTTAATGCAATCAACATATAGAGAAGGGATCACAAAATATGGATACCAACAACCTACAGAAATGGACAATCAACAGTTCAAAGTATTTGGTTAATGATAAGTTTATGAAACTCAGGCTTGATTCCTGTACAACACCGCAAGGCGGAACAGTAGATAAGTATTACGTAATCGAATATAACGACTGGGTCAACTGCCTCGCCATCGATACCGATAATAATGTTATCACCCTCCGGCACTACCGACATGGTGTACAGTCGTATCTTTCCGAACTGGTAGCTGGCGGCATCGAACCCGAAGATGCATCACCTGAAGCTGCCGCACGCCGCGAACTTGAAGAAGAGACGGGCTATACCGGCGGTACGCTATATAACGTTGGCATTAGCTATCCGAACCCTGCAAGCCAGACGAATAAACTGTATTCATTCTTGGCGGTAGGCGGAAGCCTGACCCATGAACAGAACCTTGAAGTAGGAGAAAGCCTGGCTGTAGAAAAAGTTCCATTCCAGACCTTCCTGAGCCAAGTATATGCTCCCGGCGCAATCCAACAGAGTCTGCATATCGCTACAGTATTTTTCGCACTCAGTTTTATTCGGAACTCTTCAGAGCCGTCTGTACGGGAGCTGAAAAAGTTGCTGATGTGAGTGGCTTTGTGATCTAGGTTAGCTCTTGCGAATTGCCCAGCGCAGAGCAGTAACATGCATGCTACAATCCAGACACATGAAACGCCGCTATCTTTTTACGCTTGAGATCGTACCGCTCTATGTAGGCAGGATCTATAATAAGCTGCCATCACATCTTACGTTGATGAGCCGGTTTTTATCTCGTCTGTCTCCCGAAGAGTTAGCCGAGAAGGTTCAACCGCTCTTTATGGAGACTGAGCCTGTCAGCCTGCTTTTGGGCGAAACCACACAACTAGGACCAAAGAAAGTCATCGCACATATGGTGGACAGTTCAGGTGAAAGGCGGCTACATAATAACCTATGTAAACTACTTGATAGGATCGAAGCCGAATATCAGTATCCTGACTTTATTGGCCATGGACATAAGCCCCATATTACCGAAAGAGAAGGCATGCAGTTTACGCCTGGTAGCAGACGAGTTAGTGCTGCCGCATACCTTATAGAGGTAGTGGAGAAGAAAAGGGTCGTCCGCGCCAAGCTTGAGTTGGCCGCAGCTCGCAACAAGTCCTAAACATTTTTTACTTGGGCTATACGTTCAATGAGCCCAGTCATTTCTCCATCCACATCTTGAATGATAGCCGAGCCACGGAACACCTCTTTCTGGAACGTATCGGTGTGCTCTTCGGCGATACGCCGTAAGCGTTCAATTGAACGTATGACGATATTGATCTCTCTGCCATCGTAGTAGTAGAAGTATTCGCCTTGCGTGTATCGTTCCTCAAGCGTAAGCGGCATGAGGACCAGAAGGTCGATATCTGAATCTGGCCGGTTGGTGCCTTTTGCTGTCGAACCGTAGAGGATTACTGCCTTTATGGTATGCTTCGTCTGCTGAAACCATGTCTCGCTCGGCAGGACATCTGTAACGAACCGCCTGGCAATACGGATTGCGTGGGGCCTGGTGAGCTTTGGGAATGGCATAACGTGTCCATTGTAGCAGTGTCCTCGACTATTTATGTATTCCGGCTAGGTTTCACCGGTATAATACACGGTAGATATTTCAGAAGAAGACAAGCGATGCAAGCGTTCACTCAAAAATACACTATCATCCAACTATTCGAAGAGGCTCCCGAAGGCGCCCAGTTTGCATCAACCACCTGGCCTCTTCATGCAACAATCGTTGACACGTTTGCGATTGATTGGGATGTTCCTACAATGATCAAGAAGCTAGAGGAACTATTAATGCTCGTCAACAGGCTGTTTCAATAGCTGAAGAGGATCAATTCTTTGGTCCCGAGAAACAGACGCAAGTAGTACTGCTCAAGAAGACCGACAGTCTTGTAAAGCTTCACTACGACGTCATCGCGCTACTGGAAGAAGGCGGCCTGAAACTCAACGATCCTCAATTTGCCCGCGAAGGTTTTCTGCCACATGCGACGGTGCAGCAACACGCGCGTCTTCACAAAGGCGATCACGTGACATTCAGTGCGCTGACTCTCATAGATATGTTCCCGGATAAAGATCCGTACCAGCGGAAAGTGCTAAAGACGATCAAACTTGCCCGCGTGGAACCTTTGCTGTAGTGAAGCGTATTGGCTTAGGCCACTATTACATCTCTGAGCAAGACTCGAAAAGCTCTTGAACTTTTTTCGACTCAACCGGACTTGGTACGACCTTAGGCTCGCCTGATTCCATCTTAACCTCGTAACCATACGGTGGCTTGATGGGTGATGATTTCGCCGGACATAGGCTAACGAGTGCCTGCACGAATGGTCCTACTGATTCTTCGTAGCTCAGTTCGGGGCGGAATGTCCATAGGCTACGACCGAAGTAACGTGCAATCGTATATCGTATCCATCCTTCAGCCTCGGTCTGTTCGTCTAAATCTCGCGCGAGTCGTTCCCTTACGCCTGGAGTTCCTAGAGCATTGGCGACTCTGTCATAAATGTCTCCGTCCGGAGTGAGTCTGCCTTGCTCGAGCTCGTCTAGATAGCCTGGATGCACGCCCATCCTGGCTGCTAGTTCTTCAATTGATAACCTATGTCCAACCCTGGTATTTCGTATACGCCTACCAAGTTCTATGTCAATTGGTGACGGATGCCCATCGAATTGATTGATTTCGCATATGCAGTTAACAGGAGGCACGCAACCCGGTTGGATTGCATGTGCGAGAGCTGTCACGAATATCTCCATAAGTTTGGGGCCATCTCCAGCTTTCCTCATGTACGTTCTTAGATCGTTTCCGTAGTGCTCCTTGATTACTTTTCTGACCTGTCGTTTCAGCGCTTGCGCCATGACCTCGTCCCTTCGTTTATGTGATATGCCCACTTAAGCGCATGATAAAGGATAAAGCTGAATAACGCTTCGAAGTTATGAGGCTTAAGAAACATACCTGCTCTTAGCAGCCAATTGAACTAATCTAACCGTCCGAATCCCACTAATCGGTTGACGCCAGGTTGTATGGCCTGCGTGTCAATGCGCAGCCGTCCGCCTTCATTGCCGCCGATAGTTGTCATGTGGCCATGGTCCGCTCCAATGACCAGTGCAACGTGGCCACTTGTATTTAGGCCGAACGCACTCTTGCCGATATAAAACGCAACGTCGCCCGGTTGTGGCGTATATGAGCCGACCGTCTCGTACTTCCGCATTGACTGGTAGTACTCCTGTAAGGTATAAACGCCTGGAATACGCCAGCTGCCTGAATTGGGATTGTTATAGGGAACGCCCACCTTTAACATGACCCAGCTGATAAAGTCTGCACACCATGCCTGCTTATCTCCCTGAGTGTATGTCAGTACATTCTGGTCGTAACTGATAGGGTGCTTGGCATATTCTTGGCGCGCCAAGTCAATAATTGCTATTTGCGTTTTCGACAAACCGTACGTATCGATGACCGGGAATGGTGCAGTGGCCGGCGCACTCAAATGGGCTTGCATTGTTGTCAGCGCCGTTCTGATATTCTCGCGGAGAGGAAGTATAGTGTAGACGACAGCTACTGTTAGGGCGCACCCTATTACGCCACTGATCGCCAAAAGAACTTTTCGTTTTAGTCCTGTCCGCATTTTTACCATTATAGGCCCTTTAATTGGAGCGCTCTTCTTGTATCGACCGTACCAGTAGGTTTCCACCCACGGCTCCCGCCATAAGGATCACGTAGTCCATCACGACGGCCGCATAGAAAGGAGCATTTGAACAGTTTGAACCCCAGAGTCCGTTACAGTCATAGCCAAAGAGTGCAGCCGCGTACACTTGGGGTTCGAGTAGAGAATCACCGAGAGCAGTACCGAGGTCTTTATTGACCACCCTCGTACCCATACCTGCGCCAAATTCTCCGACTGATTTGGTGTGCGGACCGTAAAATCCTACGAGGGCCACACACCATATGACGAGCAGACCGAGTAAGATGCCGGATATATAGGGTCCGAGGTGAAGTTTATCTCGCCAGTTGAGGATACCGCACACCATGAGACAGACGATAATAACAAGTAGTAACAGCAGCACTGATATGCCGGGGATAATAAACGACAGCACTAAGGATAGCAGACCGCTTATCATCAGAGTTCGGTTAATCCATTTTTGCAACGATCGTGCAGCTTCCTGGTTGCTACTGGGCTGATGCATTATAGATATTCTCCTTCCTTTTAATAGCTAGGCGTAAAGGTACCACCATTGATATGCAGCAGATAGGCCGTCATATTCTGGTGATCCTTCTCTTGCTGCAGGTACATATGGTTTATCTCGGAGTACGTCCAGCCTCGTTCGACGTATGGTGAAGTCGGATTGTTGACGTAGTCTGAAGGACCATAATTCTCAAACTGGCCCCATTCAGCCACCATAGGGTATTGTGGGTTATTGGATGCATCGCCGACAACAAACGCAAGGTGGTCGATACTGACCGGGCTGCCGTCGGGGTTGGCGCCTTGCCAGCTATACACAATGATGTCGCCAGGTTCCGCCTCCGGAACGTTATTATTGCCTGCGTTCATTTCGCCGAGAGGTATCCATTGAGTTGAGTAGTTTTGTTCGAGGTAACTAATAAGCATAGGTGCTGAATTCGCTGTTTTAGTGCCGTCAAATAGAGTCGGAAAAGGCTCCCCGCTTAAATAGCTGCCATTATTGTTCCATTGCGAATCCTGTGGCATTCCTCCTGCCCACAACGCTTCACTTACGAACTTAGTGCATTCTTCGCCGTTAGTCTGTGGGTCCTGGGCATTCGCTAATGCCCACTCTACGGCCGCTTCACGGTTATACTCGGGATTGACTGGTTGCGTGCTGTTATCCCCGCACTCCGGTATCCCCAGCGCTGTGAGCTGCTGACTCTCCTGACCTTGTGCTGTCCCGGCTGCTGCGCCAACAGGGGTATTCGTACCGTAATCGGCAACAAGACCCGTCAGGCCATTGTTCTGGTCAGTGACAAGATCCCATTCGGCATCACCGCTGACGGTATCGCCCGTTTCATGACAAGCAATCGTGAGCGTATCGCCGGTTTGGGCGAGGCCAATGGTGGTGCTGGCTATTTGTGGCGGGCCATTCGGGGCATGAAGGTACCACGGGCCATCAACAATTTGGTAATTTGCTTGGTTTGTTGCGGCGTAGGCAGTACTGCTTTCTTTGAGCGCACCGAGACCGGTACCAGTGAGCGCGAGTGCAGCCAGTCCGATACGGACTGCTGCTTTGCCGCCTTTCTGCTTGAGGTATTCTTTCGTACTGATAATGGTATTACTTACCGCTTCAGCAGCATCCCATGCCTTCATTTGTGCACGAATCGCAAGGCCATTGATACTTTCTTGGACTGCAGCGGCCGCATTGGTAGCTAGGTTGCCCAGTTTGTGGAGGAGGCTGGGGTTTGCACGTTGGTCGATCTCGGCGTTCACCATTGTCGTAGCCTCTTGTTGCCGTGTATCTCCAGGTAAAAGTAAAGTTTCGCTGAAGTTGAGCGGTTGTACGGCTATTTCTGACATGGTAAAGCCCTCATGATTTGCTATTTATGATTTTACCGTAACAGACCCATAAGTTGCACGCAAGATCTTGATAGCCTAACACAGCCAGCCCGCCGCAGCGGTCGGCCTCGGAAATGAGGAAGCCTACAGTCCTTTGAAGAGCTGCTCCAGTGTCAGGTGTAGCGTATTGGTGATTTTATGAATTGTAGATAACGTAGGTTTGCGGCGGCCCTGTTCAATAAGACCCATATGAGTTCGGTCAATATTGCTCAACGTCGCCAGGCGCTCTTGGGTGATGCCTTGCCGTTTACGTTCTTTAACGATGCGCTTAACGATTTCTGCGTAGACCTTGTCGATACTTGCCATTACTTACAAGTCTGGGTCGTACATAAGTAATCGTCCACGTACATATGTACTAGCTTGCGGAGCCGAAAATATATATGCTACACTCCTTTTAAGTCTTACTTTTGTAAGACGAACAATTTATGGGGCCTAAACCTTTGATTCGAAGGCATGGTCTAAAATCCTAGCAAGATACTGATCCCGTCGTTCAGCATCTTGCTAGGTCATGGCCCGAAAGGGTTGTGGGGCGCGAGCCCGCTGGCGGCGGGTTCTGTGTTTACCGATAAAACCTAGCAAGGGTACCCATGACGAAACGGCTACATGCAGTCGCTGCGACTGCTATTATTTTTGCGTTCTTTTCACAGTATGGAGCTGGTGGTGTACGCGCTTCACGTTGAATATTGCCATCTTGACGGGCATCACTTTGCTCGGTATTTGGCGTATTCGCTTGTAGAAAGGCTACCGTACGGCAGGGCCGTAGTTGTTGCCGATCAGCCGGACTCGGCTATGCATGCCGTGGAAAGACAGGTGCGAGAGCTGAAGATTAGGGCGCCAGAATTTGGAGTGGCTCACCATATGGCTGAAGACCGCGAACTGTCTATGCCGCACAGCGTGACATTTTCGGCTAAGCTTCCAGAAGATTTTCTACTAACGGCAGACGTTACGTTTGCGACTGCCAATGATCTACTCCTTAAGGCTCCTGAGTGCCGGACGATGTATATCACCTACGGTTTCTCAAAGGAAAAGCTCCACCTTATAACAAGCTGGATGCCACGGGGCGGAGTTGTGATCATATATGAGTAGGGATGCACCGTTGCTCACCGTTGAAGACATTCTTACGTACCTGCGCTTTATCCGTACCAAGAGACAGGAATACTTTGTCTGCCTTTCAATGGATAGCGAGCACGTACTTATTGCACGGCGGACGGTTACGATCGGGCTTCTTGATACGGCGTTAGTGCATCCGCGTGAGATATTCGCGGGGCCGCTTAAAGACCATGCAGCTTCTATAATAATTGCACACAACCACCCCTCCGGCACGGTAAGCCCGAGCAGGCAGGACGCCAAGGCTACGAGCCAGTTAGTCGCAGCGGGTGAGCTATTGGGCATTCCGGTATGTGATCACGTAATCGTATCTAAGGGAGACTACTTCAGCTTTCGGCAGAACGGGTTGCTTAAAAACAAAACGAAATTTCATATATCACATTAACATGGTACAGTAATCTTGACAGATCTGAATGTCATGAGGATATCTGGATGCCTATCTGCCAATATTTTGGTCAGACTGACTGTACCGCGCCTACCTTTGGTGGCGATAGTGCCCCTATAGTTACGGGACCTCACGAGAACTTTATCGAGCACTACCTTATGCTCGGTACATCGCCCATAGATTGGGTGATCAATGGCTTTATTTGGCTGCTCATTATCCGATTCGTACTGTGGCCGTTTGTTATTGTTCCTTTACTTGATTGGCTGGATTTTCGTCGCCAGCAGAAGATCAAGCCAGTCACCTACGAGTTATTGCCACATCACACGACGTCAGTCCCCGCCAATGCCATGACAGAACTGTTTAAGATCCTGCATGCGCAGTATTCATCACAGACGTATGAAGATTACTTGCTGAGGCGAAAAGAACTCTTTACCTGCGAATTAGTATCGACTCGCGACGGCACACGTTACATCGTGCGCGTGCCTGAGGGCAAGACGGAATACTTTCAGCACGCCATCACGTCGCTCCAGCATGAACTACAGTTCAAGCAAGTTGATGATTATCTTGAGGCCGACCAGGGTGAGTTCACCGTAGCCGAGGCCTTTCGACAGCTGAGGTCGTTTGCATACCCGCTGCGGCGGCATACCGAGCTTGAGACACATGATCCCATGACATATCTTGCAAGTGCACTCGCCAAGCCGAAACCAGGTGAAACACTGGCCATACAGATGGTACTGACGCCCTACAAAAGTCCCCGGCGGGCTGCCAGGATCCGTAATAAGCTGCTGGAAGGCAAGAATCCGTGGCTGCTGGAATTTAATAGCTCGCTGCCGGTCAACCTATTTCTGTTGTTATGCCGTTTAACGGTCATAGTGCTGCTATCCCTGTTCAATATGGCGATCTTCATCATAAATCTGTTCGGCGGCAAGCTTGAACTACCGTCAATCGTCGGTGGAGGTGGAGACGATGACGCTGTCGCAACGCCTGCCGCACAGGCTGTGCGCGACGGTATGATAGATAAGCTTGGCGAGCCGCTATTTTATGCTGACATCCGTGCCTTCGTCTCAGTTAAAAAGGAGCTGGACGCCGATATGCGGCTTACGAGCATCGCCAGTGCTATGTCCACTTTTGATGAGCCGGGATACCAAGCATTGGGGGCAGGCAAAGGTATGCTACCACCGCTTGCGAGGAAGTTAGCAGAGGTTATCGTGCCTGTCACTGTATGGCAAAAGTTACAAGCCTTTCTGCTGCGAAAAGTCCGGCAACGCCTGCCGTCGATGTTCACGTTTAACTCAAACGTGTTATCTTCGTCGGAGATTGCTACGCTGTACCACTTCCCGTACGAGCAAGCCGTAACGGCTGAGGGTGTTACACGTTCAATGAGCCGGACGCTTGCCGCGCCGAATGCGATTAAGCGCAACGCCGACAAGGGTGCATTCGATATCGTCCTAGGCGAAAACGTTTACCATGGCGAGAGCACGCCTGTTGGCCTGATTGCCGATGAACGGGAGCGGCACGTCTACATCATCGGTGGTACGGGCAATGGTAAGACGACCATGCTTGAATACGGCATTGTGCAGGATATCCAGAACGGCAAGGGTGTGGCCGTGGTCGATCCGCATGGCGACTCCGCTAAGAAGCTATTGAAGTATATACCTGAGGGTCGTATTAAAGACGTCATATACTTCAACCCGCGTGATTATGATTATCCTATCGGCTTGAACCTGTTAGAATTGCCCGAGGGTTTGACCGGCAGTGCGCTCGCCCATGAGAAGGATTTGGTGACGGAAGCAGTCATCTCGGTATTGAGCAAAATATTCGATGATGATAGTGCGAGCGCTTACCGTATCGAACGGATACTCCGCAATACGATCCACACAGCCTTTACTGTGGAAGGCGCCACATTGTTTACGGTACTCCGGCTACTAACCGAGGCGTCATATCGTAAAAAGGTAACGCGGAACATCAAGGATGAACGGCTCAAACGTTTCTGGAAAGAAGAGCTCGGCAAGGCTGGCGAAATGCAGCGGGTTAAGATATCTGGCGGCCCGATTACTAGGATTGAACGCTTCGAGGCATCCGAGTCGGCGCAACGAGTGCTAGGCCAAGCCAAGTCTACGATTAATTTCGAAGAGATTATGAATAGCGGCAAGATATTGATCTGCAACTTCTCAAAGGGTGGCCTTGGTGAAGATACCTCCACATTGTTCGGCACGACGGTACTTGCTAAATTGCAGCTTGCTGCCTGGCGGCGCGAAGAAATGTCCGAAGATGAGCGACGGCCTTTCTATCTGTACGTGGACGAGTTTCAAAACTTTGCCAGCAGTTCGTTTATGGGATTCTTCTCCGAGGCCAGAAAGTACAAATTGTTCGTAACGATGGCACAGCAATCGGTGTCGCAGCTGAAAGAGCAATCCATGCTCAACACTATTTTGGATAACGTGGGTACGATTGTAGCATTCCGCTCCAAGAGTCCGGCTACAGAAGAATTATTGCTGCATCAGTTTAAGCCGTACATTGAGCAAGGCGACATTCTTAATCTGCCAACGTATAACTTCTATGCGAAGATTGCGGCTAAAGATTCGCTTGAGCCGCTGTCCGGGCAGACTATTGTGCTGCCGAAGGATGAGGCGAGCAGCGATGTGTCTGCGGCGGTCACCGAAAGCTCACGTAGGTTGTATGCGGTAGAATACGACGAAAAAGGCCCAAAACTGATAACATCCTCTGAGGATAAAAGGGAAGACGGGGCAGGGGCCAAAGAGCCAGGCCCGGATGGCGGAGAGCTGCCAGGCGATAGCATAGCGCCTACAGGTTAATAGTATTGTATTGTCTCAGGTACGCGCCAAGCTGGCTATGCTTCGCCTAGAGACCCCTCGATATCATGAACGCCCACATCTTTAAAGCGAATCTTATGCAGGTCAAAATGCTCAGGGTCAAAATCTCCCATCCATGCATGTATTTCTTTGTAGCACTTGCTGCGCGGATGCTTTAAGATTTCAAGTTTTCCCTCATAGCCTGGTATGCCGCCGCAGTCCTCCGGCGGACAGGCACGCTTACCTGCAATACAGCGAGGGTATGTCTGCGTTGGCTCTACTGGAAGGATTTTCTCAAGTACGACCGTATGCTCCCAGCTGTCGCCGAAGTCGTACTCGTAGGTACATGTCCTACCTACCTGCTGGAACCAATCGGAAAGGCTGATTTCCTTTTCCCGTAGTTTGTCGTCTTCAAATCCCCAGTCTTCGGGGTCACGGGGCCCGATAAATACCGGCTCTTCATACCTATTGCCGAAGATGAACTGGTGAAGATGGCGATCTTCCCAACCAAATGAGTCCTGGATGGCGGCATGTAAATCCAAGAACGCAGCGTCAGCGGGAATGTGTATGCGGCGCCAGATGGGCGGAGTGATATCTTTCAAGGTGACTTTGAATTGCAGGATGATGTCTGCCGTAACGTACCTACCGCTCCGACCGTTCGGAGGCGGGCTATTTGTCATCGCTTAGCTCGGCAAACTTAGCCGCCATCGTTGGATTGCCGCGGGTTAGATGTTTTACGCTTAGGTCTTCCGCTTTGTTATTGGCGAGCCGCAGGTTATTCTCCGACGAAAGTAGGGCGTCTTTTGTTTTCTGTAGGTGGTCTATGGTTTTGTCGATTTCATCAATTGCTGTCTTGAACTTGCGGCTAGCAAGTTCGTAGTTACGGGCAAAACCTTCTTTGAACGCGTTGATATTATCTTCAAAGTTGGTAATGTCGATGTTCTGTGCCTTCACAAGCGCCAGCTCAGACTTGTATTTGAGCGAGTTGAGCGCGGCATTCCGGAGTAGGGTGATGATTGGGATAAAGAACTGGGGACGGATGACGTACATCTTCGGGAAGCGGTGTGAGACGTCTACAATACCCGCGTTGTAGAGCTCGTTATCCGCCTCAAGTAATGACACGAGCACGGCATATTCGCATTTCTTTTCGGTGCGGTCCCGGTCGAGCTCGCGCAGGAAGTCCTCGTTCTTGTGTTTGGTAGCTGTTTCGTCACCCTCGTTCTTCATCTCGAACATGATCGAGATAACCTCGTTGCCGTCCTCATCAGTCTCACGGTAGATATAGTCACCTTTGCTGCCAGACCGGGCGTCATTGTCTTTTTCGAAGTAGGCACGTTGGAAGCCGGTCGCCCTGAGACGGTTGAACTCGATCTCGCAGTGCTGTTCCAAGGTTTCGCCGACCATCTTGGTGGAGAGCCGGACTTTCATATCCTTGCGGAGCGCTATCTCCTCGTCTTTCAGCCTGATGATGTCGTCTTTGGTCTTGAGCTCGGCGGCGAACTTATCCTTGAGTGATGTTTCCAGTAGGAGCTTCTCAGTGTCTTTACTCTTCAGCTCACCGGCATAGGCGTCCCGTTCCTTTTCGACCCTGGTGACAGCTTCGGTGACCGCGAGCCTCCTTTCTACTTCGGCTGATTCCAGCTTTGCCTGTAGTCGGGCAATCTCGGCATCTTTCTCGGCTTTCAACTCGCTGACGAGTGCGTCGCGCTGGGCCTTGAGTTCGACGAGTTCGGCATCCTTCCTGGAGACTTCTGCCTGCAGTATGTTCTTCGTGTTGGCCTCGGCAAGCTTGACTGCATTGTCTTTGTCTTTCTCCATGAGCTCAAGGCGCTCAAGCAGTTCACGGTTGAACTCGTGATCGCGCACTTGTTTGAGGATGTCAGCAAAGCCGGCTTCGTCGACTTTGAAGGCTTTTTTGCAGTGGGGGCAGATTATTTCGTTCACAGGATGTTCTCAGAACGTGCACCTTTAACTTCGTAGTCCGGTTGTGCTGCTTTGGTAGAGATATATGTCCCCAGGCTAGACCCGATCTGTGCAGGTCGCTTCATCATCTCGATTGCAGACTGACCAGCGCTTGAATCGGTATAGCGGCAATTATTTACAGCACAGGATTTAATCCTCATAGCTTGCCGCCCGAAATATCAAAGAATTTGTTGAAGAACTCCGTTAGTCGGCCGAGTACAGTTTCACGCTTCTTACCCCGCTCATTGGTGGCCGTGAACATCGACATGTGCGGCAGTATGCCGTCCATGGCGGTGCCGGTAGAGCGCACGCTGCCACTTCGGAAAGCATCTTCTACAAACTTATACGTTTCATCACGGTTCAAGTTTTCATCAGCAATGATCTGGTCGAGTTCTTCTAGCTTCTTGGCATCAACAAACTTATGCCAGTCTTCATCAACATTGTCGCCAACATTCAGACTGCTGATGAACTGGTTGATGAGTTCCTTCTTGTTGCGGAGCTCCACGCTTGAGTCGATTGCTTTATTGATATCAACCAACAACTCTTTATCTTCCAGATTGCCGGCGTGGTATTTGCGGATCAGCTCTAAGATGTAGTCGATGTTTATCTCGACCTGTTTGATGAGTTCCATTTCAAATACCACATCATCGTTGATGTTTTCTTTTTCGCTATCGTCACTCTTACGGAACTCGTTATACAGGTCGATATACATGCTGTGGTAATCTTGCACATCACGCGGCGTCAATATTTCATTACCGGCAAATTCATCGAATGTGGTTAGGATGTTGCGAACTTTCAAGATGCCACCGTAAAGTTTAATGAATTCTTTTTGCGCCGATTCGCCGATGATTTGCTCGCCCACAGGGAAGCGCTCCAGTAATTCCTCTACCAAATCCTTATAGCCACGAACCGGTTTACCTTCATTGTCATAGCCGTTGTAGTATTCCCCGTAAGACTTGAGCAGTACGACACCACTGGCTTCACGGTCACCAAACAACGCCAGCGCATTATTTGTGGCTTTTTCTAGGTTGCGGAAGCTAACGATGTTACCGAATGTCTTAATACTGTTCAGTATGCGGTTTGTGCGACTATATGCCTGCAGCAAGCCGTGGTAGCGCAGGTTTTTGTCTACCCAAAGCGTATTGAGGGTTGTAGCGTCAAAGCCGGTCAGGAACATATTGACCACAATGAGCAGGTCAATCTCACGGTTCTTCATCCGCAGAGAAACGTCTTTGTAGTAACTTTGGAACTTGTCGCTTGTAGTGTCGTAGCTCGTGCCAAACATCGCGTTGTAGTCTTGGATTGCCGACTCCAGGAAGTCGCGAGATGAAGCGTCCAGACCTTCTGTGCCTTCGCTGTTTTCGTCTTCTAGTTCAATGTCGTATAGTTCGTCATCCGGTTCATTTGCGCCGTAACTAAATATGGTCGCGACCTTCAAACGAGCCAAATCTGGCACATCGGCTTGCTGCTTCTTGAACTCCGAGTAGTACAGCCGCGCGACCGGTATGGAGCTAACAGCAAAAATACTGTTAAAACCGCTGAGCGCGATCTTCTGCTTTACTTCTTCTATGGCGTTGCGATCTTTGGCGCTAGCGGCCTCATGCACATTCATTAGACGACTAAACGCGTATGGCTTGCTGTTGCGCTTGGTCTTCTGGTCAAAGTGTTCACGAATATAGCCAACGACATTACTGATGCGTTCTGGGTGCGACAGTACGGCCTCGGTATCAATACCTTTTACTTTGGCATCGTCTATGTCGTCGATGGCATGCACCGTGTTGATGTAGTCAATGCGAAACGGCAGGACGTTTTTGTCAGTTATCGCATCAACAATCGTGTAGGTGTGTAGCTTGTCGCCGAAGGCTTGCTCGGTCGTCTTAAGGTCTGCACGAGCGCTGCCGCTGGTGTTTTTAGGGAATATCGGCGTGCCGGTAAAGCCGAAGATATGATACTTGTTAAATGCCTTGGTTATGGCAGTATGCGCTTCGCCGAACTGTCCACGGTGGCACTCGTCAAAAATCAACACCACATGTCCGTCAAATATGTGATGACCTTCATTGCGTTGAATAAACAGCTGGAGCTTTTGAATCGTGGTTATAATAATCCGCGCATTCGGATTTTCGAGCTGTTTTTGTAGGACACGAGTAGAGGTATTGCTGTTGGCTGCGCCTTTCTCAAACTTGTCGTATTCCTTCATGGTCTGGTAGTCCAGATCTTTGCGATCTACGACAAACAGCACTTTATCTATACCATCAAGCTTGCTGGCCAGTTGGGCGGTCTTGAAGCTAGTGAGCGTCTTGCCAGATCCGGTTGTGTGCCAGATATAACCGCCGCCCTCAATCGTTCCATATTTTTTGTAGTTGGCGCTTACTTCTATTCGGTTCAAGATTCGTTCAGTTGCAACGATCTGGTAAGGGCGCATGGCGAGCAGTAGGCGGTCGCTGGTAAACACACAGTATTTGGTGATGACATTGAGCAGTGAATGCTTAGCAAAAAAGGTTGCCGCAAAGTCAGTCAGCTCAGTAATCGGACGGTTATTGGCATCCGCCCACCAGCTAGTAAATTCAAAACTGTTGCTAGTCTTTTTACCTTTGCTTTTTTGCTGGCCGGCTTCACGAATGTGCTGGAAGCGAGTAGTGTTACTGTAATACTTAGTGAGCGTACCATTGCTGATAATAAACAGCTGGATATATTCAAACAGCCCGCTACCAGCCCAGAAACTCTCTCTGTGATAACGATTGATCTGGTTGAATGCTTCTTGCAGCGGCACACCACGGCGCTTGAGCTCTATATGTACCAGTGGTAGGCCATTTACAAGCACTGTCACATCGTAGCGGTTGCTCCGAACGCCATCTACTTCGTATTGGTTCAATACTTGCAGGTAGTTATTGTGGATGTTGGTTTTGTCTATTAGCTTGATGTTTTTGACCGTGCCATCGTCTAGCGTCAGGTTTTTGATGTGGTCTTCCTGAATGATGGCGGTCTTCGTTTCTATCGTGGCGTTTGGGCTGGCAATGAAGTTTGTAAAAAAGCGGTTCCATTCGCTGTCAGTAAAGTAGTGATCGTTAAGAATGCCGATGCGTGTGCGCAGATTTACAATCAGATCTTGCTCACTTGTGATATTGATGCGCTCATAAGCCTGCTGTTCTAGCTGAGCGATGAAGGCCTTTTCTAGCTCAGCTTCGCTTTGATATTCAGTAGCTTTGCGCTCACTGGGCTTGTACTCAGCTACTACTGTGCTTTGGCCACCTTCGGCTATCATGTCGTATTTATGCATGTGCCAACTCCGGGAAGCTGAGCAGCTTATTGCGGTAGTATTCGTATTGTTTACGGCGGGCGTTTATTTCAGCCGGCAAACCTTCGTTTATGTCTGTGGTGAGCCTGTCGAATTTATCTAGCACTTCAACAACTCTCTGGCGTTCAGGTAAAGGCGGGAGAGGCAACGGTATTTTGTTAAGATTTGCTTTGTTAAGCTTGGGCTGAGCTCCGCCACTTACGTAGCTTTGTATATCGATGGAGTTTAAATAAAATTCGATAAATCGCCTAGTGGCGTAATCATCGTATTTGATAACGTGAGCATGATTATTTACCCACGTCTTACCAGAAATTGAAAAAGCTATCGGCGTCGACCTTGCGAGCAAGTTCGCGCCATCTTCGGATACCAACAGGTAGTCGTCGTCAAAAATATAATCCTGCACGTAATCCACGATGCCTGATGCGCCATAATATGGGACTGTCCCAGCCTGACGAACAGACTTAGTAACTGGCTTTCTTTTTGAGTCACAATTTACACCCACCTCACCAAATGGCACCCACTTGCAACCGCGTGATTCGTCGAACTGAAGTAGACGGTTCCGGTAGTGATTGTACTGCTTTTGGCGAGCTTCTAGCTCTGCTTCTAGCTCTGCTTCTAGCTCTGTAAACGAGTCTAGCATGCCAACAATGGCATGCTGTACCTCGATCGGCGGCACCGGTATTGTGAACTTTGAGTATTGCGAAATCCAATGACGTGCGTGGTCGGTTGGACTATAGTTTACGCACCGCATAGCGAAGTACACAAAACGGAAATCAACTGGCGCACCGCTTTTTGGGCACAGCATTTTCATAGCCGATGACTTAACTTTGAAGTTAAAATCTACCCAGTGAAATGAGGTAGTGAAGTCATCAAAAATAATGACCGGGCTCTCAGGACTAGCTTCATAAATGCCGTGCTCCTCGTTTGTGTACCCCAAGATAAAACTTTGACCAGCCGTAAGAACCGGTGTCGAGTGCTCGTCGCTATAATCTGTGCTCTCAACTATATATTTGCCTGGCTGTTCATAGTCAAGCAGCTCACCTAATTCTTTGAACTCCACGCCATCCGGACAAAGCTCCGCAATCAGCTCATCGATCTTGCTCATTGTAGTAGCTCCGTAATCTTTTCTGCATCGCTTTCGGCCGATTCTTCAGCACTCTTGAGAGCGTCTTCCAGCTCGGTTCTTGTTGTACTGTTGGTAGTGTTATCAATCCAGTCCTGCCACATTTTCTTAATGTCGTCAGCAAAGTCAGGTACCATTTCGTTTAGGTGCTTGCCGTTAATAACATTGCTCTTGGACGTAGTTCCTCGCTTGGTCTTTATATGTAGTGCATGGTCATGCAGTGCATCAATCCATTGGTGATAAGTAGTAAGGTCAAACAAATAGGTGTTTATATATTGCGTGACCTTTGCGTCATTCTTAGTATCTGCCGCAAAGAAGTTGTATAAATTCCTTGCGTGCATATATGCAGAGTCTTTGAAGTAATTTATTAGATTGCCGACTTTATCTTTGTCGTCCGTTTGCTTTTTATCGTATGCTTCTAGCTTTTTGACGACTTCTGCCGAACCCAGCAGAAGTTGAAGTTCGTACGCCAGATCTTCAATAGGGACTTTATTGTTACTCACTCGCGCCCTCAATATCTGCCACTATTTCGTCAATGGACTTGCGCAGTTCGGCCTGCTTGGCAACAATTTGTTGTATCTCGGTATTTAATTCGGTGATGTCTACAACTTCGCGAGTATCTTCGGCTTCCACATAGGTACTGACCGCCAGGTTATACTCAGCCTTTACTATGTCGTCATAATCTACCAGCTTAGCCACATGCTCCACGTCTTCGCGGTTTTGGTAGATTTTTAGGATGTTGGCAATATTAGTATCCGACAAGTCTTTAGTTTTTTTGCTGTTTTTCATCCGGTCGCGAGTCGGTACAAATTCGTTATTGGCGTTTATGAACAGCACTTTATTGTCAGACTTGGACTTTTTAAGCACCATTATGTAAACGGCAATACTGGCACCAAAGAACAAGCCCTGCGGCAGAGAAATAATAGTGTCGATGTAGTTGTTGTCTATGAAGTACTTGCGGATCTTTTGCTCAGAGTTGCCGCGATAAAAAATGCCCGGGAAGCAAACTATTGCCGCCGCCCCACTGGTGCTGAGCCAGTTCAGTATGTGCATATTGAATGCCCAGTCGGCATTCGACTTGGGCGCCAAGACGCCGGCAGGGCTAAAACGTGGGTCGTTGATAAGCAGTGGGTTGCTGTCGCCATCCCACTTAATACTATACGGGGGATTGGACACGATAGCATCAAATGGCTGTTCGTCCCAGTGTTGCGGATCTAGCAGAGTGTTGCCGTGGGCGATATTAAACTTCTCAAAATTGATATCGTGCAAGAACATGTTAATGCGTGCGAGGTTGTAAGTAGTGAGGTTGATCTCTTGACCATAGAAACCCTGCTTAACATTGTCTTTGCCGAGTATCTTGGCAAATTTAAGGAGCAGAGAGCCAGAACCTGCCGCCGGGTCGTACACCCTGTTTACAGATGTCTTGCCAACAGTTGTAATGCGAGCCAGCAGTTCGCTGACTTCTTGAGGGGTATAGAACTCACCACCTGACTTGCCGGCCGAGCTAGCATACATGGTCATCAGGAATTCATATGCGTCACCAAATAGGTCAATAGTATTGTCTGTGTAAGTGCCGAGTTTAAGGTCGCCAATGGCATCAAGAAGCTTGACTAGCGTTTCATTGCGCTTGGCGACCGTGCTGCCGAGTTTGTTGCTATTTACATCCAGGTCGTCAAACAGTCCAGCGATGTCTTCTTCGCTCTCTGTACCTTTGGCAGAGCCTTCGATATTGCGGAAGATGCCGCTCAGAGTTTCGTTGAGGTTTTCGTCATTCTTGGCGCGGTGGCGAACATTGACGAATAGTTCGCTTGGCAGGATGTAGAAGCCTTTTGCGTTGAGTGCTTCTTTACGGCCAAATTCGGCGGCATCATCGCTAAGTGTGGCATAGTCAAAATCGCTCGCACCCGCCTTTTGTTCCTGAGTGTTGATGTAGTTGGTAAGGTTTTCGCTAATGAACCGATAAAACAAAAAGCCCAGCACGTATTGTTTGAAATCCCAGCCGTCTACCGAACCGCGCAAATCATTGGCAATCCGCCAGATAGTTGAGTGTAATTGAGCGCGTTCTTGGGTTTTATTGGTGTTCGTCATATTGCTTAGATTATACAATAATTCCTCTCGATAGACGGTGAAAGTCATTGCTAACACACATTTCCCTGTGATGCCTCATTAAAATTCTCTGAACGCAGACTCACTTTTCTTACAGAAAAGTGACAACTCGCATTTGCCGTTGGCAAAAGCGAGTTCGAAAAGATTCCGCGATCAACTATGCAATAACGTAACTTACAAACTCTCGACCGAAAGAGGTAATTCGCACGAACGGAGCGGGATAGCCGTTAGTGATACGGTTGTCGGTAAACTGAGTGAGCACACCAAGATGGATGAGGTTGTAGATATTATCTTCGTTCTTGTCAGTGTTGCCGTATACCTGATAATTTTTATCCTGCCTCGAAGGATCGACGTCTTTGAGGGTAGCAACATCAATGTTGCTGAGTTGTTGTGAAGCCATGAGCAATCGTTCAAGCGGAAACTCCTCATGGCTGCCTGCGGCGGTATAGCCCAGAAACACGCTCTTGATGTACTGTCGTTTTTCTTCATTACGCTCGGCAAGGTACTGCTCGAAGCAATACACGAAGCCGTCCTGAAATGTTTCCGTTTGCAAAATTTCTTCTGTAAAGGCTTCGGGGTTATCACGAATAAACTCCACCCACTCAACCGCACGCTTCTGGCGGATTGCATCGCATTGCCTAGTAACGCTTTGGTAAGTCCCCACGCCGCACTAAGTCCGACCACCGTAAGTGCTATCTTATCAGCACTAATAGCGCCCCCGGCGGCGGTAACCGCTTGGTCGGCCAGCACTCCAGCGGAGCTTGCCAATAACTGCTTATCACTCTCGTTCATGATTGCGATCTGCCCTTCTTCTGGGTGGTCAGAATTAAAATAGTGCAGAGAATGTGAATGACAATGGCTGCATCTGGCTTGTCAAAATCCAACGTCAGCCCATGCCCCGAACGGTTGCGGATGTTATGGCCTTCGACATCAACCAAGCTGTTCCGCCAATAGCGGCGTAAGTCTTCGTCTGTCATAAAGCCTTGCATTGTACCGAGAATTTCGCCCAAGCCCTTAACACCACCTGGCTGATGACGCTTGGCATTTGGAAGTTTTGTTGTCGGTATACCGACCGAACGTGCTGCTTGGCGGATTAACCGCTCAACAATAGGCGACAGACACTTAACTGCTGAGTCCGCATCACCATTAGCATAGTGCATAATGCCACGAGCTATCGCTTTGGCTTCGTTGGAGTCAATCAAGTCACTCTCAAAGGCGGCTGCCCAGGCGGCCTGGTCGGGGCTATACTGTTCGATGATCTTGTCGATGGCACACATAACATACACGCTTGAGTACGTTATTTGCAGTCGCTCATTGTCGACGATACTGCTGTCGAGCTTCTCCTCTTGGGATTCAGGCGAGTTGATGATACTGTTGGCTTCGCCCATATTGAACGAGTTGAACAGCATGAGCATCGGATGGCCGACGGCTTGTTCCTCGGCCTGCTGTTTATTCTCGTTGTAGGGTTGCATGAGCTTACGAAAGCCGAGCCGTATAAGCGCTGTTTGTAGATCGTCATTACCGGCAACAGAAGCGGCGAAAGCTTCCGACTGTTTGGCCGGTACTTCAAACGAATAGGAGTGCTCCTTCATACCAAGACTATCAAACGGTATGGCTTCGGCTGCTGAAATGGCATTAGCGACGATGTCTTTTAGGCCATGGGTTTCCGCAAATTCCTCAACCTTGTGAAGCTGGTAAAGCCTCTGGAATCCATCCGGCAGTTCCATGGCCTCATCATAGAAATATTGTGCTTGCTGTCGGTATAAATCAGGTCGCTTGCCGGTGGGTGTGAGTAGCTCCTGGACGTGGTGTGCGGAATCAATGGCGAAGGCATTGTTAGCATACTTCTTGATGGCCTTATCATTCAGCCGGTTAATCTCAGCGCTGTCAGCCGACTTTGTTTCTGCTAACAGTTCAAGCAGTGGCATGCTAACGCCAGGCGAAACTTCGTCGCCCTCAATACTGGATTTTGCCAAAGCTAGCATCTCTCCTGAGGTCGCCTCAATGGTAGCGGTATCTTTGAACATCTTAGCGAGTTCGTAGGCTCGCACGAATGCATCCTTGCGATCAAGATCATGCGGCCAGTCGGAGTTTGCGAACTCACGGTAAGCGGCGATGGCAATCTTGGCATAGTCGTACCGCTCACGACCGTTTGGTAGTCGCTCGACTAATAAGTCGGCATACCTTGCCTTGGAATGGGGCTCTGTTACTGCTTCAGCTAATACTTTCCACTTACCAAATTCTTCTGCTGTTGTCGCTGCAACTGGTTTGGGGTATACGCCCTCCGGAAATTCAAACATTGGAGCAAAAAAGCCGTATTGTTCCCGTTTTTCCTCCTGTTCCGGTGAAACCTCCATATACCTTAAGCCGTATATGGCAGGGTCACTGCCGTCGTCTTTGAAGCCCGGTAGATGCCGCAGCCGATCGCCAACAAGATCAATCATCGCCGGTTTCTCCTTGGCGATTTTGGCTACTATGTTGTTGATCGCGTCGTTGACTTGAGACGGTTCCATCATTCTAGTATAGCAGCTACCCCTTGGCAGTAACGTGGCTGCTTTCATTTCATTTACGAGAGTTTGACCTTCCCACTGCCTCTTCAGTATAAGGGGTAAATCGGCCAACCCAAGGTCGGTCAGACGTTGGGTGCTCCACCTTGGCTTGTCCAATTTACCCCTTGCCCCGGCCGTGAGCGGGAAGGTCGATTCGCTCAGAAGATAAGCAATAAAGGAGGTTTGCTATGCAGACAGAAGAAGCTGTTGAGATTGCAAAGAAGAACGACGAGTTTAGGCGGAGTGGTTTTGGAATTACGGTTACGCCAGGAGCACAGGTTTTGGAGGATCTTGGTGGATTGATTGATGAGATCCGTCGATTCAATGAGTTTACTGAGGATAATGACCCATATGGGGAACATGACTTCGGTGCGGTGTATTGGTTTGGAGAAAAGGTGTTCTGGAAAATATCGTACTACGACCAGAAGCTTGAATACGGAGAGGACCCGCTTTCGTCGAAATGTCGGCGAGTCCTGACCGTTATGCTTGCTAGCGAGTACTAATACACGCTTGCAGATCAATTATACCCGGAAGTCGGTTTGGCTTCCGGGTTTTTCATGTCAGTTGATTTTTGAAGGAGTTAGATGATGAGTGAAGTTAGTGGATATAACGGATGGACGAATTACGAGACTTGGCTGGTGGCGCTTTGGCTGAATAATGACCAGGCGAGCTACAATGCGCTAGAGGCGCTAAAAGCCGAAGATGAGAGCGAGCACCATAAGGCAGAGAGCCTAGAAGAGCTGGTACGTGAGTTGTATGAATTTGAGCCGGTAGGCATAGTTGCCGATTTGGTTAATTCGGCTTTTGCACGAGTTAATTGGGTGGAGATTGTATCCGAAGCATAAGTCGGCCGTCCTGGGTAGGACGAAAAACTGCCCGAAGCCCAACTAGCTTGCAGCTTTAGTCCTTTCTGTAAGTTTCGGCAACGACGTCACGTAAAATTTCATATCTTCGGCCGCTTCGTCCTCAACGATCTTCTTGACCCATTTTTGAACCTTCTTCTTGAGCTGTTCTGTATCGCAGACGATGAGTATCTCAGGGTAGGGATCGTCGCCCTTCCAGCCGTCCGTATATTCGTGGTCAATTATCTGGGCAATTCTTTGCCGCAAAAACTTCTGTGGTTTAGTGCTGTCAAAGCACTCAAGCATGAAGTGTTTGGACTCGCCGCTCTTTGCGCTGTACTTGGCATATCCATCTGGCAGGACTTCCGGGAAGTAGTCAAGATCTGGATGAGACAAGTCGCTCTTGGTGGCAAATGCGAAGGAGGCCCCGTAGAGCAATTTGAGGCTGGTATAGGCGGCGAAGACGTTCAGACTATGCTCAACGAATCGATCGCTGGCGTTGCTATCCTTGCGGACGTTTCTCAGCGTTTTTGCTTGGTATTTGTCTGGCTGTTTCTTGAGTGCGTTAATGCCGTTTGGCAGCAGGTAATAAACAGCAAACTTGGCTTGGAGTTTATAGCTGCTGTCATATCTCCTGCCGATGTATTCTTGTTCGCAAAGCACACGGAGTCGTTCATTCATGAATCTTCGGCTCGTGTGTTTGCTCATGGTACTAGCCAGTAGGTCAGTTGTTCCGAATCTAAAATGGTAGAGAGCATCCAGGACTTGTAGTTGGTTAGGGTTGAGTGATTTACGGTGGGTTGGTGGTATATGTGTTGTCATGCTACTCCGGCGCTATATATGTAATATATAAAGAGACCGAAAGAATAGCAAATAACAGAAGTAAAGGATGATGTAAACATTCCTTACGGAAGTATGTTTGACGATATATTAGGATACGACTCTACTGGCTGAGTTTACGCCTGCAATCGTTTGGGATGACGCTTATTTTATTTCTTTAAGCAGCTCATCAGAACTGACGCTCAAAGCCTTAGCGATATCGAAAATAACTTCAAGACTTGGATTGCGTTCGCCACGCTCGATGAAGCCAATGTAGCTGCGGTCTTTGCCGATCTTAGATGCAAGAACATCCTGGGTCATGCCAATCTTAGCGCGCAGTTCTTTGACGCGTTTACCGAACTTAACATGGTTAGCCGATACGATACTCATTACTTAGATAATACTATACCTGTGGATAAATAAAAGGGACTCACAGTAGCATTATTGTGATTTGACTGTTAGAATGGGACTATGAGTAGTCACGAGGGTAATAAAGCTACTATACCTACTGAACGGATCGAAGAACTACGCCGAATCCTGACACGGGAACAAAAACGGCTCATTACGTATGATGAAGCCTTCCACGTCGCGAAATTGCTTTTGAACTTCTATGACAATCTCGCCGACAACACAATAGGAGCAGGCAAGATATCGCTTACGGAGGTATCTGTCTGATATGAGCATGGAGGCCAAACGCCAAAAGTACAAGACGAAACAAAACGAATGCGTGCTCATGGCACGCGTATCCAGCCGCGACCAGGAGGTGGAAGGCTACTCGCTGCCCGCGCAAGTGCGGCTACTTAAAGACTACTGCCTTCGCAAGGATCTGACAGCGCTCAAGACGTTTCAAATATCCGAATCCGCCTCCGGTAAAAAGCAGCGCGAGCTTTTCAATGAAGTGATCAGCTACATTGCTGAAAATAAAATTAACATTCTTGTTTGTGAGAAAGTCGATCGCCTGACCCGCAACTTCAAAGATGCTGTCATGATCGACGACTGGCTTGAGGAAGACGAAAGGCACGAGGTACACCTCGTCAAAGATTCGCTCGTCATGCACAAGCATTCGCGGTCGCAGGAGAAATTGAACTGGGGCCTGCGCGTTCTATTCGCCAAAAATACTATCGACAATCTGCGTGAAGAAGTTGACAAGGGCGTACGCGAAAAACTTGAAGAAGGCTGGCTGCCAGGTAAACCGCTCACCGGCTATAAGACCGTGGGCGACTCAGGTCACAAAATCCACGTACCCGACCCTCAAATGGGGCCTCTCATGCGCGAAACGTTCGAGCTCTACGATACAGGCAATTACTCGCTCAAGCTTCTGGTAGAAACTATGAAAGAGAAGGGATTGCGGACTCATTTTGGTCGACCGCTCGTAAAAAGCCAGATGCATCGGCTTTTAAGCAACCCCTTTTACATGGGCAAAATGGTATGGAAAGGCCGGATTTATGACGGTAAGCATGAGCCGTTGATCAGCGCAGCGCTGTTCGAGCGTGTGCAACAAC
This sequence comes from Saccharimonadales bacterium (SeqCode), assembly GCA_035758575.1. Taxonomy (GTDB): domain Bacteria; phylum Patescibacteriota; class Saccharimonadia; order Saccharimonadales; family UBA4665; genus JANWHZ01. The sequence continues at coordinate 890 of DASTXH010000045.1, read as the reverse complement.
GCCTGAAGCGCAAGACTACGCCGAAGTATGCAAAGCACAACCCCGTTCTCAAGGGTATGATGCACTGTGCCGAATGTGGTGGGACTATTGCCTGGGAGACGCAGCGTGCGCATTGGTACGGACACTGCAACCATTACAAACCGTGTGGCCAGAAGACGTACATACGGCAAGAAACTGTAGAGGGGCATCTGCTCAAAGAGCTATCTGCTCTTATATCACCGTCGCCGCAAGTCATCGAATGGGTGAAAGTAACACTGCGCACAAAGTACGAAGCTGACATGGAAGCTCGCCTCGCTCTCAGAAAACAGCTGAAAGACCGCTACCAGCAACTTAGTCGTCGCATGGATGTTTTATACGAAGACCGGCTCGATGCCCGCATCAGCGTCCACCAGTACGACAAAATGCATCAGGATGCTTCAAACGAACAGAAGCTTATCACCAAGAAACTGGAAGACTTTGAAGAAGATTATCTGGCGATCCTCGAAAAGGGCATAGACATACTCGATTTATCGCAAAAAGCGGCCGCCATCTATACATCCAAACAGGACGGTGACCGCAGGGCCATTTTACGCGATTTATTTTCGAACATCCGGCTAAACGGCAGTTTTATAGAGGTGGAATGTACGCCGCTCGTTTCTGCTATAGCCAAAAAGGTAACTATGGAAAAAGAACTCAGAAATACTTTCGAACAAACTAATAACGGTAAAATAACAGATGAAGAATTTGTAAATGGGACTATAAGTCCCTTGTGGCTGGGGATGAGGGATTCGAACCCCCGATCACGGGACCAGAACCCGTTGCCTTACCACTTGGCCAATCCCCAATAATTTTCGCTTTTAGTGTGCCTGAAAAGTATCAGGCTCAGTTCAGCTACGGGTAGGATTATACTA
>DASTXH010000056.1:0-3056 GCA_035758575.1 Saccharimonadales bacterium (SeqCode) | reverse complement strand
TGTCAATTCCAGCGGTTTTATAACGCTGGCGATAGCGGTTACTATTGATACGTCGTGCTCAGCGGAGCGCCCACCAAAAATAACTGCGATTGTTTCCATGCAATTAGTATATGCAATTACGCGGCACATATCCACTTTAAGACGGTAAACGTACGTATATAGCCGTTTCTACTCTTGTCGCATATAATAGTAATATATGGCAAATAAACAGCAACCGTGTAAGGCGCCTACGAAGAAGCAGTTTATGGCTGCACTCAAGCAGGCGTTTCCAAAAAGTGGAAGTATCCAAAACAAAACATCAAAATAAAAGTTTATTAAAGCTTTGTTTTCTCATTAATCAATAGTAAGCGCCGTTGCTAATGGGTAAAAAGCATAATACTAAAAGCACCGCTTTTAGTAGCGGTGCTTCAAGTTCAGAACGATGACTAATCGTTAATACAAGTTTATATCAATTTTGTTTAGTTTCAAAAACGATCTTAGGAACAAACTTTTTGTTTTGCCGCTCAACTTCATTAAATGCAAAACCTAGCAGCATATTGACTGCCATATTCAATGACATCCCTTGTTCCTTTGCGAGGTTATTTAGTTTTTGAAAAATCTCATCATTACTTAAACGTAATGCAATAGTTGGCACCCTCCCCCTACCCGTTGCCCCCTCACGGTAGATCGACGCGTGCATTGGTTACCCCTTCCTTTAATTGTTGCTACATGGCTACTTGCGATATCGGGTTACGGGTGGCGATGGGTCAGCTTATAAGTCGATGCTTGTTACTATATAGCTAAGCCTTGCATCAACTGACTTCTCTAGTGACTGTTTGACCTCCTCACAGGCCTGTATAGCCTGTTCGGAACCCTCGGTTGTCACAAACCAAATATCGACCCCATCTTCATCAACTTTGAATTCGGCTAAGTCGGTGTTGATGAAACCGCTTAGTTCCTGCAATATACCGTTTCCGGTAATATTACCGCTGAGCACCTTAAACGCAATATTTAGTTGAGTAAATAACAATTGAGTCATTTTTCTGAACTTTCATCCCGTAAACCCGATTTTTAACCTACAAGCTCATCGCCACAGTAAATATTGTAACAAATATGATACATATATGCAATATAGTTATATGTACACTCAAGGCCGATCGATCCTACCCATCAAACTCCAAAACATGCTAATTTTATTCCGGTTACTGTACCGCCATGCGTACTCTTGGGCATAGAGCTGCAAATATTTCGCCCCAATATGCCGGTACACGCCTTTGATGCCGCGCTTGAAATGTGACCATACATTCTCAATGTTCTGCGTATAGTTAGATCGGTCGTCGTAGTCTACCCATTGGCGCCGGCCATGTTCAGTTGTTTTATGTTCATACCCGAACTTAGGCAGGTCACGGTACGCCTTGTAGCCATCAGTATGCACCGTAGAGCCGTACTTTACATTCTCATGGAAGAACTCCATAAGTAGACTACCGTTCGTATGCGGGACATGCCAGACTTTCACGATGCCACCGCGCTGCAGAATGCCGAATATTGCCTGACCAGTACGGCGGGCGTCGTAGCCGTACCGTCGCCTGGCGCTAGAGCGCTTGAACGTGTTGGCATGCACGAATGTCTCATCTACCTCTATCGCGCCATGGAGCAGACCCTCAGGCGCTTCCATAAGCTTACGGATCTGGTGCATCATCCGCCAAGCAGTCCGGTACGAACATCCGAGCTCGCGCTCTATCTGTTTAGCGCTAGTGCCGGCCTTGTTCGTGCTCATCATGTAGATGGCATAGAACCAGTCAGTTAGTGGTACATGCGAGTTATGGGCGATTGTGCCGGCGGTGGGGTGCATATGGTTGCCACATTGGCTGCAGCTATATGAACGGCGGTTTTTGTCTTTGTAGTGCTTCGTTACTTTGCCACACTTCTTGCAGGTAATACCGTTTGGATGTAGCCATTCCACCAGCCACGCCAAACAAGCTTCCTCATCAGGAAAATCCACCCGTAAGTCTTTTACGGTGTACTTCATACGTCTAGACAGCGTTGAAACTAGTAATATTATACCATCTTGTGGAAATAATCTCAACTGATGCATGGCGCGTTTAACAGACCTTTTGGCACGTAAGGGTAACCTAACAAAGCAACATGCTATATTTAGTATGTCGTGTTGCTAGAGGCCGAACAGGGCCTCTTTCCATTTTTGGATAGTTTTTTTATTTTGTTATGCTCGGTCACGGGATCGAACCGCCAGTAATTGTCGTGTTACTACCCACCCTTGGGCTTCCGAGCATGTATTCTGATTGTTAAATAACAAAAAGTCCCCAGACCTGTCTATCTGGGGAGTAAAATATTTTCAGATAGACTAACAACAATGGCCTATTAAACCACTTACCTTAATTGTTGTTAGCCATCTGATTTCTCTGGTGACTTATGAATCAGTGTATCATAACCGTTAAAGCAAAATAATATCCCCTTAATGGCTATACAATTTTTGACAATTACTAAGTTGTCGCGTGTAGTTATCGCTCGATTGCTGGTAGTAATATCGCTGCTCTGCTGCGGTATAGCCGTTGCCGTTGTTTGTTATCGTTTGCCGTTCAGCATCATATAGTTTTCCTGCGCTAATTGTACATGCCGAATACTTTTCGGCGGCTGTTTTTGGTCTAAACACAGAGAATAGTGAGCAGATGATGCATATGGCGCCAATTATACTTATCAAGACAAATAACTTATAGGCTAAACTTTTTGCCTTACTCGACATTGATTGACCAATCTGCCGCATAACACTGGATATACACTGGTTGCGTGATTGATTCGCTCACCGTGATAGTACCAGGCGTACTTGTAGGTATGAGTTTGTAATTATTGATACTTTTGTCTGCGTTAAGCACCGTAACGGACGCTGAGCCGTTTAATGGTGTATAGCTGAATGTTATTGTCCAATGACCTGAAAGCATCTGTAGAGGACCAATATCACAAGCCGCAGGACCGTTGCCTGACTGTTTAGCGCTTGATGGCAGCGGTGCAGGGCTGGCGTGAGATAAAGCAAGGGTATACCATACAACACCACCGCCAAC
>DASTXH010000031.1:0-161718 GCA_035758575.1 Saccharimonadales bacterium (SeqCode) | reverse complement strand
GATGATCCAACACGAATTGGACAGCATTATTGTGCTATCACGCCAGGTGGCAGAGCAGGGTATTCGCCCGGCAGTAGACCTTATCCGTTCCAGCTCCAGCTTGCTCAGCCCCGATATCGTGGGTGAGCGCCATTATATGCTAAGCGTGCAGGTGCAGGCGCTGCTGCAAAAGTACGAATCCCTGAAGGGTATTATCGCCATTATCGGCGAAAACGAATTGTCGGCGGTGGACAGGACCGACTACGCCAAGGCCAAGAAGCTGATCCAATATTTCTCGCAGCACATGCACGTGGTAGAAAACCAGACAGCATACGGCGGCGAATCATTCTCGCGCGACGATATGCTAAAGGGCGTAGAGGAGATAATCGTGTAATGGGACAAACCAAAGGTTTTTGCCATTGCGCCGGGCGCCGGAATAAATCCGTTACGCGGGCTGCTTTTTTCTTAAGCTGCAGGCATCGGTATGGCGGTTAGGCAGGAGGCCAGCACCGGCGAGTTTGTTGACGACAAGACTGCAGCCACTGCAGAGCAGCCAAAAGTAGCAGCCGATATATTGCACGTAAAAGTATGGTCGCCGTTCCAGGTGTACTTCGATGGCGAGGCTAAAAGTATCTCAGGTGTAAACGGCACCGGTCCGTTCGACATCTTGCCGCAGCACCGCAATTTTATTACCTTGCTTGATGCCTGTGATTTGGTGTTACAGACGCAGGACGGCGAGGTAAAAATTCGCATTTCGGGCGGGGTTATGCAGGTGCATAAGAATGTGGTGACGGTGTTCCTGGAGGTCTGATCCGTGTCTGCCTGTGTTGTTGCTATGCAGCTTCGTGCCCCTCTTTTCCCTTCCATTTGCCACTAGCCGTGGCGGGTCCTGCTACTTTTTGCATGATCAAAAAGTAGCCAAAAAATCTAGGCGGCTCCACCCTCTCTGGTCGCAGTTGTCACAGCGACAATCGGCCCAACAACTCGTCGCATTGGCTCCTCAAACAGAGCTAAGGCCGCCGAAGGAAATTGTCGCTGCCACAACAGCTGACGCCGGGTACGCTCCGCATGGCCAGCTCAGCTGCAAGTGCAGCGGTAGTTTGGTGTGTGCAGTAATAAATCATATGTGCACTGGTAGTTTTATCGGCATGCGGAATCCTCCCGGCGGCTTTGTTGTAATAACCGACAACTTCCCCTGCAAAGGGGCAGCCCAACTCTGTTTGAGGAGCGCTAGCGACGAGTTGTTGGGATGGTTGTCGGTTTTAGCAACAAAGGCCTGGGGAGGGTGGAGCTAGCCTTGATCTTTTGGATACTTTTCTATCAAGAGAAAAGTATTGAGCCCGCCACGGCTAGTGGCAGAGAGAAAACAGCAGGAAGTGGCAAGAGCGTAGGTGTGCTAACGGCGTGGCTTGACGCCGCTGCGTGCCAGCGCCTTGCCTACCCACTTGTCTACCGCATCAGGTGTCAGGTGTGCTGCATCAACAAAAATGTACTCTTTCATAGTGCGGCCGCCGTGTACCATGGGTGTTACGCCGGGTTGCGCTAGCGCGGCTTGGCAATCTTGTTCGCCCAGGTGGCACATTAGCCGCTCTGCGCGTACACTGACGCAGATCTTGCCGCCTACCATAAAGGCAAGCGACCCGAACATCCGTTTTTCTTCGGGGTTGTAAGGGGCAAGCAGCGCTCGCACATGATGGAGCAATGCATCGTAGTCCATTGGCTATTACGCAGCTATTGGCCGCCAGACGCCAAAGCGGTTCCCTTGCGGATCAATAAGATGGGCAAATTCAATGCCGCCGCCATTGGTGTATGGTATAGCTATCTTTGCGCCAAGCGACTCGGCTTTTTCTACGGCGGCTTTCACATCTGCAACCTGTACATAAAAGATGGCCCAATTGCCATCGCCCATCGTAGACGTATCCCATAGGCCGCCCGCGTCATTGCCGATCATCCGGTAACCTTGTGGAGACGCCTGGTCGGCAATTGGCCAGCCAAAGAGTGATCCAAAGAAGGCTTTGCTGGCTGCGGCATCGCTTGTGCCGATCTCGAAGTAATTGACGGGGTTATCCATAAAAATAAAACTCCTCTTATGTTTAGTCCAAAGGGTGCGCGGTATTATTCGGACAGATCTTTGCGCTTTTCTTCGTATTCTTTTTTGTCAATCTCACCGTTTGCATAGCGGCGTTTTAGGGTGTCGAGCGGTGTGTCGCGGAAGCCGCTCATAAGATGGGCGCCACTACCCCGCGTCGCTAGCCGTATTACCAGTATCACGCCTACGGCTACCACGCCCAGCGTGAAAAGCATGGAAAGAAAGCTCCATATGCCGTAGCCTGAGCCATAATCCCATCCGTACATCATAGTGGTTACTCCTCTTATGTTGCTTATTCTATGGTCGCATGCAGACGTGGTTGGCGTCAATGAGATGTGGCATCGTTAGGCGTATCGTCTGGCGCAGAACGCTTCGGACGTGTGGTGCCGGCACGCCAAAGGCGTGATAGTATCCCTAGCATTACTACGGCCCCCAGGCCTATCCACGCCAGGCGAAATACACCGTACTTGAGATCGCTGCCAGTGTATAGGGCATGCAAAAAGATGAAAACAGCCACCACGTAGCTTAGATAATGGAGCGATTTCCACGCCCGTTTTTTGGTGTCTATCCACCCCAGCGAGCTAGCCACGATGACTGCTATGCCATACATCGCCAAGATGCCTAAGGACACCGAAAGGCTTCCCAGTGCTACGCCCAGGAACGCAGTGCCGTTGTTGTAGCGCGATTCCAGCGGGACCAGAAGTTGTACCGGCGAAAACCGAACGTAGTTGTCTATGAGTAGGAAGCCTATATGCACAGCGATACTCACGCACAATGCGATAGCGAGCGCCTTATGGATGGCCCACGCGGTGATCGGCTCGATAAATCGGTATATGAACCCCGTTACTTGCAAAATACCCGATAGCATGAGGAGCACGACAAGCCCGGCGGCAATAAAGCCGGCGCCACGGATGATATACCATGGCCACGAGGTGCTAAAACGTTGTGCCACGATTTGCGTAGTGCTGGTGGCAAGGTTGAGAGCGGCGGGGAAAATAAGTGTGGTAGTCATGCGTCTCCTTCTATAGTACGCGTTCCGTCGACGGTTTGCAGGATGCACAGGCGAATCTGTCCGGCTTGTATCCACCGCTTGGCCAGCACTTCGCCGCCAATAGCTATCGCCTTGGCGTATATATCGGCATCGGTGCCACTGGGGCCAACAACGGTGGCGGTGAGGATGGTTGTATCGGCGGGTTTACCCGTACGGGGGTCTATAAGGTGATGCCAGGGTGCGCCCCGGTGCTCACCCTTTCGCTTCGTCACTCCTGACGTCGCGATTGCCGTACGCGCGTTTGGCATGGCTGCTATGGTGTGTACTGTTTTGCTTGGTTCACTGGCATCCTGTACGCCGATTTTCCAGGATTGTCCGTCTATATCCCGGCCCGCACATACAATGTCGCCGCCTAGTGACAGCCAGTACCCTGCTACGCTTTTGCTGACAAGTATGCCGGCAAGCTCATCCAGCAGATATCCCTTGCCTATGCCGCCAAAGTCTAGTGCGCTGTCGGGGGGAATGCGCGCCCAATCGTTTTCTATCTGGAGGGCGTCTATGCGTACGACGTGCCGTTCAGTGTAGTCTATAGTCGTGGGGGCTTGCGGCGATGGCCAGGAGCTGCGGTAGCCCGCCCGTTGTAGCGCTGGCAAGATGAACGGGTTGTATAGGCCATGGGTACGCTCGGTGTAGGTTTTTACCGCCGTCAGCAGTTGATGCATGGCCGGGGTGATGGGTGTGTGTTTGCCTGCTTGGCGATTGAAGGCTGTAAGTTCGCTATCCTCACGAAAGCGGCTAAACTGCTGCTCAAATGCGGTGATGTGTGCTACGAGAAGGTCCAAGACGCCGGCTGCATAGGCAGCGTCCTCGGCGGTTACGATAGTAAGAAGCACGGTAGAGCCTAGGGCCTTGTGTTTACGCTGATAGCGGTGCATGGCGTTTAAGACACCGATGTCATTGGCTGCTGGTACATCACTGGCGGCTGGACGTCGGTGGACGTCGGGGTGTTGTTGACGGTGGTACTGTCGGTGGTGGCGGAGGTTTGGGGTGCTGCGCTACTGCCGGGAGCTTGCTGTGCAACAGGGCTGGCGGGCGCGGCTAGTGCTGCCCGTTCCAACGCCCGGTCAACGTCAAGCGCCATAAAGAATCCGGCGGCTAGCACCAGCGAAGCACCGGTAAGCGCGTATGTCCAGCGCGGTATAGTGCGCTGGGGTGCGGCGGCGATGGCGTTGGCCGGCGACGTGGGCGAAAACTCTTCCGAAATAACCCGGCTGGGGTCGGCGCCGCTGGTGGTGACGATGTCGCGCATGGACTCTACAAAGCTTTTTGGTCCACACAAGAAATATGTAAACCGGCCAAAGTGTCCGCCGGTTAGTTGGTGAAGGCGCGCCGCATCGATACGCCCCTGCAACACCTTGCTGCCCTTGACGGTGCTTGTGGCGCCCTTGGTTACAAAAAAGATAGCACGAAAGTCAGGGTTGTGCTGCTCGTGGTACCGAAGTTCTTCAAAAAATGGTATTTCCTCTTGTCGGTGGTAGCTATAGAGCAACGTAATAGGTATGGCCAGCTGTGCTTCAGTAGCGAAGCGGATCATGCTCATATAAGGGGTGATGCCGATGCCGCCCGCCATCAGGATGACATTGCGGTCGTATTGTTCGTCTATAACAAAATTGCCGAATGGGCCGCGAATAAAGACATCGTCGCCCGGTTCGAGCTGGGACAGGCTGCGGGTAAAGTTGCCCTGGATGCGGGCGGTAAACTGCAGCTCTTGTGGCTTGTTCGGCGAACTGACAATGGAAAAACAGCGCATGGGAGACGGCCGGCCGAAGCGTTTGAAGCCTATCGCAGCGTATTGGCCGGGGTAAAAAAGCAGTTGGTCCTTGGCGTGCTTTGGGCGCAGTGTTAGCAATAACGTATCCGTATTAACGAGTTGTGACTGGGTAACGGTGTACTGCTTCATGGTCCAATACTATACTTTAGCAAGCTGATGATGGACTGAACGTATTTAACGTCTGCGGTTCCCCCGGTGTTCGCGGTGCACGATACGCAGGGCAACCAAAAAAGTCATCAGCGCGAGCGGTAACTCTACGAATAGTGCCGAAGCGAGAGCTTGGTCGAACGGCGCCCCGCTGTGGGCGCTCATAACGTCGAACCAGGCATCGGTGCACAAGAGCGCAGTCGTGAAACTGGCAGATATAACCAGCCATTTTGACCCCATATATGAGAATACGGCGTTTAGGATCAGCATAAAAGCGATGCCTACGTCCAAACCCACCCACGACACATCCCAGTGGTGGGATAGGTGGCGCGCCGGTAAGGCGATGGCAAGGTAGACTGTCCAGGGCACCAGAACGACGGCGAGTAATGCGTAGAGCGCTGCGACCCAGTGCGGCAGACGCGGATACATGCGCTTCGTAACATCCATAGTAGTAATTATGACATAGTTTTTATTGATGCGTATAAAGTGCTTGATCTGATCATGAAAAGGAATATTTTTTGATTATATTTGTATATTGTATGCGCACAGTGCTATCGTAACATCATGTGCGGTATAGTAGGATACATTGGAAAACGTTCAGCTCAAGACATAGTAGTCTCCGGCCTGCAGGCGCTGGAGTACCGAGGGTACGATTCCGCGGGAATCGCCCTGCTGACCAAGAATAACACCGGTGTGCTGGTGCGGCAGGTGGGCCGTGTGGAGGCGCTGGCTGCTGCGCTACGGCAGGATGCACCGGGGCCAGCGCACTGCGCCATCGGACACACACGGTGGGCGACGCATGGTGTGCCCGCGTTGCGGAATGCGCACCCGCAAACTAACGCAGACCAGACAATTTTTGTTGTCCATAACGGCATCGTCGAAAATTATGCCGAGCTAAAGACGGGCCTGGAGAAGGCAGGCTATACGTTTGTCTCGGAAACAGATACCGAGGTGATCTCTCACCTCATTGATTTTTACTACCGGAAGTTGAAGGACGTGCAGCGAGCCTTTGTACGGATGCTGGAGGATATCCGCGGCGCCTATGCCATCGCCATGGTTACGACGCATGCGCCCGATACACTGTTTGTAGCGCGGGTTTCCAGCCCGTTGGTCATTGGGATCGGTATCGATGAGTACGTCATTGCGTCCGACCCCACTGCCCTTATGGCGCATACCAAGGATGTGATCTACCTGGAAGACAATGAGTACGCAGTTCTAAGGCCCACCGGCCACACCCTGCACCACCGGCAGCGAAACGCGCATATCGAGCGGGCGGCCGAACATCTGGATTTCGACGTGACGCAGGCGTCGCTGGGTGAGTATCCGAACTTTATGAAAAAGGAGATTTTCGAGGCGCCGCAGACCATCCGTTCGGCGACGCTTGGCCGCATTAGGCCCGAATCCAACACGGTAAAGCTTGGCGGCATCGAAGATGTGATGCAGCAGTTGAGATACATCGACCGCATAGTGATCGTGGCCTGCGGCACGTCGTACTATGCCGGCTTGGTGGGCGAATACTACCTGGAAGAACTGGCGGGCATTCCGGTAGAGGTGCAATATGCCAGTGAGTTCAAATACCGCAACGAGCCGTTTTCGCGTAGTACTGCCCTGTTGGCTATATCACAGTCGGGCGAAACGGCAGATACCATAGCTGCGCTCAAAAAAGTAGAAGGCGCCGGGATACTGCGGCTGGGTGTGGTCAATGCGGTTGGTTCTACAATTGCGCGCATGACCGATGCAGGCATCTACTGCCATGCCGGCCCCGAACAGGCGGTTGCCAGTACCAAGGCGTTCATCGCTCAGGTGTCGGTGCTTCTGTTGTTGGCGCTGCGGCTTAGTGGTGGCCGCCAGACATCATTTGAGCCGCTACTACGCGAGTTGGATACATTACCAAAGAAAGCCGAGGCGGTGCTGGCGCAGGCGGCGGCAATCGAGAAGATAGCTATAAAATACGCGCAGTACAAAGACATGCTGTTTATCGGCCGTCATTTGGCTTTTCCCTGTGCGCTTGAAGGCGCGCTGAAGGTGAAGGAGGTGTCGTATATCCACGCAGAGGGTTATGCGGCCGGGGAGATGAAACACGGCCCACTGGCTATGATTGACCCGTTGTTCCCGACGGTGGCACTAGCCTGCAATGGACCGCATCTGGATAAAACCTACAGCAACATCGAAGAGATTAAAGCGCGCGGCGGCAAGGTGCTTGCTATTGCCGCAAAAGGCAATCGCCGTATCAAGCAGCTGGCTGATGACGTGGTATATATACCTGATACATTGCCCGAAACGCAGGTCATTTTAGCGGCAATCGTGCTGCAGCTCCTCGCCTATGGCATAGCAACGCACAAGGGATTGGACGTCGACCGGCCGCGTAATCTGGCAAAGTCGGTAACGGTTGAATAGCGCTGGAGGCGCTACTGCCGGCGGCGCCGGAATCGAGACGGCCGGACATACTTGTGAAACCACGAAGACGCCAGACGGACGACGCACTCTAGTGCCTCGGGGTGATCGAACAAATGGGTGGCGTGCGCAATGACGGCCATTTTCTTACGGCAGGTCAGCATTTTCAGCGCGCGGTTGTTTGCCTCACGCACGGCATAGTCGTCGTTACCTACTATGAGTAAGGTGGGCACGGCTACACGCGGCATGTCATCCGCCGCTAGGTCCACTCGGCCGCCTATGGACACAATTGCTTTTGCGCCTTGCGGGGCGCAATTGGCGGATTTAAGTGCGGCTGCTGCAGTGGCGCCGCTGGCGAAATAGCCAATCGGCAGCATGCGTGTCGGAGACGCTCGCATGGCCCAAGAGGTTACCCCCAATAAGCGTTCGGTAAGTAGCGACACATTAAATCGGTTGTGGTAGGTGGCGGCTTCGTTGTCGGATAGTAGGTCGACACATAGCGCAGCTAGCTTGTACCGGTGTAGCTCGCGGGCGATTGCCATGTCCCGCCGTATGTAGCGCAGCCGTGCACCAGCATGGGTAAAGATAATTAGCCCCTGGGCGTCTTCGGGTATCAGTAAATGCGCCTGCAGCAGGACGGCCCCGAGTGGAATATCAACGGTGCGCATTTGGTCTGAAGGCGGGATGGCGGGAGTCTTCATGCTGTTCTCCGCGTCATATAAGGTGATATTTCTGCATATGGGCGGACGGGTATAGTGTAATACGGTCACGGGAGGCGCCTAAGGGCGTGGTATGGTTCGTTGGTGCTGCCGGACGGAAGCACCAGTAAGTGCCCCTGTGTACATGTATGGCCATGGTACTCTCCTTACTTATGTTTGTTATGGGCTGCGCAAGAATTCTTCGGGCGCTTCTTGCTCCTCATGTTGTAATAGTTCTATGTCTTCACACCGGGCTATAAAGTCGGCCGCGCAATCAAATAGGGCGCCCTTTGGAAAACGCCGTAGTAAATTGGTTACTGCCTGCGGGTAGCTCATAGCCCATGCTGACAGGATGATTTCCCGGCGTGTCGCTGGAAAGGATACGGCCGCAGCGATACTCCTTAGCTGCGCAAGCGCTACTGCCGGCGGCTGCTTGGATGGTGACAGCATACTGACCTCCTAAAATACGATATTTCTATCGCACGGATATGTACCCACCGCTCCTTTCTTCGTACAAAGCCGTACGACACAGGTAGTATGCACGTTTAACAGAGATATGTCGGTGACAATAGTCACGCTTACAGATGGGCACATCGCCGTCAGCGCTTTGGCGGGTCGTGAGCCTTCCGTGTGCGCGCGTTGGCGTGGTCGAGGCTGTTCCGACTAAATGCTGAAGCTTCCTATGCCCTGCTAGCCTATTTGTAGCATCTTAGCTGCGGCCAAAAAGTGCCAGCAGTACGCCGCCAATCGCCGCATACACGACAAACGCAATAAGGGTCGAGGGGTCAAACACGCTATGCACGACAGTGCCGACCGGTATGGTAGTGGCACGGCCCAGGATGCCGGCAAATGGCGCCACCAGCGGCTCGCTGACGGTGTATATCCAGCTGACTAACTGTGCCGTTGGGTTGGCGCCTATTATCAGAAAGATGAACCGTGCGCCTACTAGAAGTTCAATAATACCGAAAATAAAAGAAATAATTGCTGCCATGTAGCGGTCTCCTTTGCACCTTTACTATACGTGATCATACTCGTTTATGACACATTTTCGCTGTTTATTTCTTTACAGAGCTACTTGGTGGCATGTTCTCGGTGCGCTCAAAGAAAAACAGCCCGGTGTATCGTGCTAAGGCGTCTTTGATGGCCAGAAACCCCGGCATAAGCCGTTCTGGCGGCAATATATGCGCATTGGCCCAAAAACACCTGCCCCGCTCCGGTCGTAAGGTTACGGGCAGTTCAGTGCTGGCTTCACCATGGAACACGTGATACAGCATCTTACTGATTACTTCGCCATCTTGCCTAGCTTCAATGTACGCCATGCCACGGTGCGTGAGCGGTATGTCCTTGAGCCCTGTTTTTTCAAGTAGCTCGCGTTCGGCTGCGGGCAAAATCTCTTCACCCAAGTGCAGCCGCCCCATCGGCAGGCAGACTTGGTGAATGTAGGGCTGGAAGCCGCGCTCAAACAGCAGTGTCTTGCCATCCGGCGTCGTAAGGTCTATGGCGGTGACGATGTTGGGTTGCAGGCGGCGGACAAGATGGTCCGGATTCATGCGGTCTACCAGCGCCAGACCGTCGGCCGTAAGCCGGTATACCTTATCATCACCTTTTGCTATCAGGCCTTCGCGCATCAGCTGCTCCAGGTGGTATGCAAAATGGTTGCTTTCGACCCCACTTGGCCGCATGCCGGCGTAGTTGCTGCCGTCGCTGTAGAGGAGTTTGGACAGGATTTTTAGTTGAATGTGATGCACTCCACCATTAAACCTTGTCCCCACATTTTACTCAAGAAAGTTTGACTCAAAACTAGCTGTCTATTTGCAAAAAGCTGGCAACGGTATCGTAGGCACTGGAAGCGCTTCCAACAAATCACTACTAAACGAGGAGTTGGAATATGTCACAGGAAAGTCTGCGTCCGCATGAATTAGCCGGGCAGCTAGAAGAGTCGGCCTACGCCATAGAGAACGGCCGTGTGGAGTCAAAGCGTCTGGGCGGAATGGTGGAACGAAGTCAGGGTGTATGGCGTGAGTTAGGCCATGGGAAGTTCGAAGAGGATGAGTTTGGGCATGCCACGATAGGTATCGAAGACTGGACGAGCGATATGTATTCGTCGGGAGGCGATCATGTGGATGCGCTGAACGTGTATTACCACGATCCCAAGGGTAATGTCACGGAGCTTGGCCGGGTCGCTCGGCTGGATTCATTTTCAGATAAAGCTACCGCATATGTAGCGACAGGCGAAGGCAAAAAGGTGCCATTACTTCCTACTGACGGGCGCTGGAACGCGGTGGTGGGTGTGATTGAGCGAGCGGTGAATGCTTGCTACGAGCAGAAGCGGGGGAAAAAGTAATGAGCGTCGAACGGTCTGCCTCGCAGCGTGAGCTACTGGACGTCGTGGATGAGTACGGCGAGCCTACGGGCGAACAAATGGAGAAATGGCAAGTACACGAACAGGGCCTGCCCCACCGCGACGTGCATGTGTTCATCACGAATGGTACGCATATGTTGCAGCAGCAGCGGTCACTCGCCAAGAACATAATGCCCGGTGCATGGGACATTTCCGCTGCCGGCCACGTGAGTGCCGGCGAAGAGTTTTTAGAGACTGCCGTACGTGAAGTAGAGGAAGAGTTGGGCCTGTCCTTCCCGCCGGAACGCTTCCAGCGTATCGGTATGGTCGCTGCACGGCTGGCTATGGGCAGCCAGGAAAATCCTTGGATGCACCACACTGTGGGCGAAAACTATGTTGTCCATGCGCCTGAAGTGGAGCTGGAGCACGTAACCGTGCAGCAATCAGAGGTCGAGGGCGTACGGTGGTACCCCATAGACCAGCTGGAGGCGGATTTAGCGAACCCGGGCAGCACCGAGAACCATGCACCGCAGCCTGCGGTACTGTGGCGCGTCGGCATCGCGGCTATGCGCGCCGCGGCCAACGAGGGCATTGTCCAGGCGCATGCGGGCGTAATCGGCCCGGAGATGTAGCGGCCCTACGGCCGGGCGCCAGGCTGCTGATGGCCTAGGTTTGGCGGCTGGATAGCAGAGCCCCGGAAGCAGCTTACTGAGTAGGGAAAGTCTTGTGTCATCACGTAGTGGTACATGGTTACCTGCTTGCCATCCAGCGTAATGCTGCCGGTAAGGCCGTGGCACTCGTCCAGGTCGGCGGTGGTCAGGACATTGTTCGGGCCTACCGCCGGCCCCGTGATAGGAAAGCCGTCCAGCGCAAAGCCGATTACCGTGTGCACACTGGTGTCTTTGATACAGCTACTGAGCGTGTGATAGTGGTACTCCGATTGTGCGTCCGGGTGGCCGCTGCAGCCATCTTGTACTTCCCAGGCGCCTGCGTCGCGGCCGCCGGCATCAAAGGCGTTAAACAATGCCACACCCGTCAGCATCACCCCTGCTTCCCCGCCCATGCATGTTGGCGTGCCGTAGGTGGGGCTCGCATTTAGACTATACGTGAGCGATTGAGCAGCAATGTGGTTAGGGTTGCGGTCGTAAGTGTATGCCGGGTCGCTGGCGGCGATGGGGAATATGCCGGTAGGGTGATTCGGCAGGTCGTTCGTAATGGTCGTGCGCGTCGTGCCGGCGATGGTGTCGGTGATACTTCCCTGCCAGTTTACGCTGCCTAGGACATGCGTCTTTTGGTTTATGTTGTAAGCGGTATTGTTATTCGTAAACCATGGGCCGCGCGCTTGCGCGCCTCCGCCGCCGTTCGCCAGGCTGCTCGCGTATTGGCCGCAGGCGTACACATACCCTTGCTTCGCGCCGGCGGTAGTATATTTACCGTCGCCCACTGGCAGCACGCCGTTCGCGTATTTGTTTCCGTAGTTTTTGGACGTGTCCAGCTGCACGCCTTGTATCTGGGTGCTTGCCGCCGCCGCAGGCGTAGTCGTTGCGGTATGCGTGGTGTCGGTGGTCGCCGCCGTTTGCGGCGTGTCGCTTTGTGCGCTACGGTGCCCAATCCACCAGAAAGTAGCCGCCGTACCGCATGCGACCATAAGGCATAGGATAACGAGTACCAGTATCACTACCAGTTTAGTGCGGGGTCCTGCCGCATGGTCGTTGGGCAGTGGCGGTGGCGACTGTTGCATATTTTGGGATGTGCTGGAGGACTCGTCTGGTTCGTTGTTCATATAACCATTGTAAGCCATAAGCGTGATCCACCGCACACAGTGGTTTCGTTTGATGGGGTTACGTTCGTGCAAGGTTTTGCTCTTGCGGGCAATCCGCAAAATAAAGCTCGCCGAGGTTGTTGCCCGCGGCATCTTCCATCATATATGCCATGCGTGCCGTAAGGCGATTATAGCCACGGAACGTATAGTGTTGGTATAGCTGTATGGGCACTATCGTGCCGTCCATCTCTTCTTCGGGCAGTCGGGCGCTTAACAAGTGCAGTGCGTACGATGAATCTGGTCTGGCAGCGCGGTAACGTTCTATGACCTCGCCTTTCATCGTGTTGATCGTGTCCGAAACATTGTCCAGAAGCTGGCGTGCCAAGCCGTTCTGCGCCAATGGCATGACCGGGTAATCATTGGGGCCGAGTTTGACCACAATGCCTTCAGCATTCGTCAGGTAGGGTGTGCCCAGCAAAAAGATGTCACGTACATTCCATTTTTCGGTGCGGTTCGTTTGATCCAGCCACTGAAGGTAGTTCACGAAATTGTCGCCGGTTGCCTGGATGCCGTTGTAGAGCTGTTTGGCAATATGCAGCGTCTCCTCTTGGTAGATATTTTGTTGCAGAGACGCAAAATGCGTTTGGACATCCGGCGTCAGGAACGTATCGTTGTCGCCTGCGCCGATGACGAGGATTTTTGGTGTGGGCGTTTGCAGCTGGCCGCTTTTCCGGAGTGCTTGGATTTGCAGATGTACGTCCACCAGGGTGCCGCCGTTCTTCGCGTTATCTTCTTGGCGCCATTGCCCCCACGGTTCTTCACTGGTTGCCTGGTTCCTCCGTACTACCAATAGCCGCCCGGGTGGATTCTTTAGGTCACCGAAGACGTTCGCCCGGCTTTGGATGTTGGCTGCCCGGGCGAGTGCGGCTGCGTTGTCGGTCTTCCTGAAATCCACCTGTCCGCGGGCGAAACTATTGCCGAGGTTGTGCAGCGCATACGACCCTTCGTTGCCGGATAGCACTGCCCTGTCCTTGCGGGCATCATAATAAAATGACGGCATGTGGGTGATGCGCCACAGGCAGATAAAACCTTCAACATCCTGTATGCCGCGTGGGATCTCCTCTATAATTTCAGGTGACGCCAGGCCTGCGCCAAGCAGGCCAGCATAAAGCGCGCTTCGGCCAAACAGCTGCAGCGCCTCGCGCCTGGTCGGGAGATGCTTCGCCCTCGTCTCTTGCGGTTTTGCCGCTAGACGTTCCTCAGTGTACATAGAAACCTCATCTATGTACTAGTATATCCTCTTTTGCAAGTTATGTCGTATGCGACCTCAGGCCGGTTAGGCGGCGCGCGGTAGGGGCTGCAGCATGCCGAATTCGTTGCCCTCGGTATCTACGGCGTTTACGTAGTAACCTACGCCCGGGATCATATCCTTCTTGCCGCTGATCTTGCCGCCGGCTTTCGTGACCTTTTCTATCATCTCGTCGATGTCGTCTACGGCAATGGTGTTGCGCACTGCCTGTTTGGTGTATGTGCGCGGCATGATGGCGCCGTCTATGCCGCCGCCTTCGCCGGTCTTCGCCAACCAGTATTGCATACCCGGCATGCCGGAGTCGTTGACCTCCCAGCCGAATATCTCGTAGAACTTCTTTGCTCGCTCCATGTCTTCGGCTGTGACCTCAAAGTGTACTACCCGTCCCATATGTACCCTCCTTTTTACCCCGCCTATTATACCTGGTGCGGCTGCTATTGCCGTAAGATTTTAGAAAAGAGGGCACCGCACGGCCGGTCCCCCTCTGTTTTTTTATGATCCGCTACTATTTCGCGGCGATTTTTTTGGCGCCAATTTCACGGCTGGCGTGTACCAGTGATTGCCGCAGGTCGGTCAGCGCCGCTACCTGCGCGGTCATGTGTGCCACCACCGAGGAAACCAGGCGGAATTCTGCCGGCGTCGTCCAGCCGGGGCAATGGATGGCTTTCCACAGCTCCTTCCACTCGTCGCCGCCCAGCTTATTGATGTCTACTTCCAGCGCGCGGATGTGCTTGCCCAGTTCTTCTATGTCGTGCCCCATGGTTGCCCCCTTATCTTTTAATGACAGCGGCAGTGTACCATGAGCATTTTGTGGCGGTATATGATCACCCGCACAAATTTTGGATGATTTTACGGCCGCAGCGTGCCGGCGAATACCTGCCAGGCCAGCAGCGACTTTGCGACCAGGCTGAGAATGATGTACATCCGCTCGCCGTACAGATAATTCTTCCAGGGGCCGACTTTTTTGTACTGCAGCACCATGTTTACCGCAAAGCAGCTAAAGAACGCGAAGATTGATACAAATATCCAGTATACGAACGTTGGGGCGCGCGACCCTTCGTGGGCGCCCAGCCACATATAAAACGCAATTACCAGCCACGGCACCGCCCCCGCCAGGCAGCCGATCCAGTAGCTGAGCCAGCTGGTCTTGGCGGTGGTTTGGTTGTGTACTTCCATCACCAGGCCCATCAGGTTCATTATTGCCGCCAGTACAAACAGCATTACCAGGCTGCTTAGGTCGTACACACCAACCAGCATGCCTATGGCCGCCATCATCACGCTGGCCGACAGCGAATATTCTATCCAGCGCGCCTTGTTGACGCCCAGCTTCAGGTTGCTGTTGTAGGTGCGGTTATACACGGTGGCGACCGTAATGTGTGCCAGCGCCGACAAGAAGAAAAACAACGCCACAAGATACGGCAACTGAATATGGAACAACGTAGTACTGGCCGGTTCCAGATGCTTTGTGTCTGCATCGAATCGTAAAAACGTACCCGTAACCGGCAGTGCGAACGGCTTGCTTAGTATGAGCACCAGTAGCCCCTGCACGGCATGTAGCGCCGCCGCACCCGCATTCCATCGCCGCAAGCTGCTTGATGCTATTGCCTTGTCCATAGTCCCCCCTACTTACGTTTTATTGTACCCCACACGGCGTCATCGCAGCTCGATTACTACGGCCGAGACGGGCGCTACGGTGATGCCAGTAACTTTGCCGTGTATCGCACTTGGCTTCTGCGCGGACGACCACGTGCCGTCGCCGCGTATGGCGCTGCCGCCAAACGTGACATCATCTGTCGATGAAACGGATGGTGCGGTTAGGCGCAGTACCGTTGCTGACGTATGTGCCTTGTTGGTGGTAAGCGCTATTTTGGCCGGTGTAGCTAGGTCTTTGTTGATGATAACCACCTCTAACGTGCCGTCATTTTTCACGACCGCATGCGATGCGATGTTGGGCTGCTGCGAGGCCATGGTGTCCTTCACGGCATAGCCATTTGGTGCGGCGTAGTGGAACGCTAGCATGGCGTAGTATAGCGGCATGGCGCTCAGGTCTTCGTTGATGGGGGCGTAGACGGCGGGCGATTCGCCCTCATGAAAGTCCATGCCCGCGGCGCCGTTCTCTAGTGCCGTAAACATGTAGTCCAGTCCCCATAATGCCGACGCAAACGTGTCGGACATTCCCCTGGCGCCGCCGCCCGAAGCGGAGTTCGTTTCGTCGATGCGAAGCGGCAGATGGCGCTCGCTGGCCGTAGCGACCCAGCCATGTATATCGGCGGCAGTGGTCTGCATAAGTGTTCTGCTGAGAAGGTTTGCCGTGGTTGGTATGCGGCCACCCTTGCCGGTTCTGGCATTGGTAGGATAGTAATGCCGCGTCAGCAAGGACACCGACGACGCTTCGCCGGCTGCAAAGTTGGTGTACCACGGCAAGCTGCAGCAACCGTCGTTACCCATCAGCCGCGCCTTTGGCTGTTTCGCGAGCGTGAGCTTTTTGTATGTATTCCACTCGGCCATATAGCTCTGGATGGTGTACGTGGCCGGCCGGGCATGGTTACGTACATACAAGTCCGGTTCGTTGCCAAAACCCAGCGCATACAGATCACTGCCGCCGGCGGCAACCACATAGTTTGCTTCGTCGGCTGCTGCTGCGGGCGCAAAGCCTTTCAGATTTGCCGTCCACAAGACATTGGCATGAGCTGCCCGTGCCAGGGTGAAGGTATCATGTACAAGCTGCGGCGTGACGACCGTTTTGGCGGGCGAACATGCGGCAGTGCCGTCAGTATCCCACAGCGCCTTATCCGCAGTATCGCCACCAATGCGGATCATGGTTGGTCCAATGTTTTTCAGCAGCTGCGTAAAGCGCGTGCTTTGCACGTACCATTTTTGCATACTGCACAGGCTGCTGGTTTCGAAGCTGAGGCCCGTGAATCGTGGCGGCACGGGGGCTACCGGCTTTGATGTATCGATTGTTATGGCAACATTTGCCGACTGCCGTATGGCGCTGCCGCCGTCTTCCTGACGGGCTAATGCCACGAAAACAACCGCAGCCAGGGCCAACCCTGCCAGACACCCGGCCGCGACTAGAACCACCCGGGAGCGTTTGAAATACATACGTAGTATACGTGCTTTGCCGTATTTCCAGACCAGCCTCAAACGCCTGGGGACTGCTATGCGCCTACCCATACCGCTAGCGTATAGTGCATATCTGTATAGTACCATGATCCACATCACTGTGCGGATGCCATATGGTTCCCTATTATGACAGCATGAAACAAGCAAACTATTCCTGCGATTGGCCGCGTTCCTGCTGGCCGCGGTTTGGTTGGCGCCGTACGCTGGCCATGCATTTGTTGCCGGGCGTCGTAGCGTTCTTGGCGATGCTGGCAGCGGCGCCCTTGTTGGGCTATTGGCACCTGCCGCTTACCTTTAGTATGCCGGTGGTGTTCGGCTTGGTAGTGACGCCGTTGGAGTTGGGTATATTGCTATACGCTGCGCATAAAGCCACCGGTATGTGGTCATTACGGGCGCTGCCCGCGGTGCTGGCGTTCCGTCAGCCCATCCGGCGCTGGTGGTTTGCTGTGCCGGCACTGTTCGTAGTGGCCGTAGCGGTGCTTTTGGCGTGGACGCCCGCCAAGGAGGCGCTGGCAACTGCGCTACACGGCATCCTCCCCTATTGGATGTTGCCTAGCTACGACGAAACCGCCGGTTTTGCTAAACCCGCCCTTATAGCCGTGTCGCTTGTTACTCTGCTGATAGATGGCATTATCAACCCCGCGGTCGAGGAGCTGTACTTTCGCGGTTACCTATTGCCGCGTTTGCCCATCCGCGGCTGGGTTATGGTGCCCGTGGGCGCGCTGCTGTTTGCCGTAGAGCACCTGTGGCAGCCATTTAATTGGGGCATGATCTTCGTGCTGGAATGCATTCTCATTGCCTGCGTCATACGTGCCCGCAGCTTCCGTTTCGGCATAGCCATGCACGTCCTGGTCAACTCCTTCGGTGCCCTGCTTACCCTGGCCAGTGTGCTCGGCAAGTAACTGCAGTAGTTTTTTTAGGTCTGCTACTATGGAAGTATGACTACCTGGCAGCAGTTCTTGGACCGGCCGGCAACGGCGCACAAGTACGATTTTGGCCACTTGCTGGTGGTGGGCGGCAGCCCGGGCATGGTGGGCGCGCCGTTTTTAGCGGCTATGGCAGCCCTGCGCATGGGCGCCGGCCTGGCTACCGTTGCCTCTACCGAAAGTGTTGTAAATAAGCTGGAAAAACGTGTGGTAGAAGTGATGACCGAACGTATCGCGGATTTGTCGGTTACTTCCGTTGAGCAATTGGCGACGTTTGCGCGTGACCGCCATGTACAAGCAGTAGTCACCGGCCCCGGCCAAGATGATGCATGGCACGTATTCGACCGGGCTTTTGTAGTCGCACTATCAGTGCCGATAGTGCTAGACGGCGGTTGTCTGGCGGCGTTCCGAGGCAGGCTGGATGAGCTGAAAACGCTGGGCAGGGTTAATCCAAGTATTGTGCTGACGCCGCATGCCGGTGAAATGGAACGCCTGGCGGGCGTGAAGCTTACCGACGCACCGGATGTGCGTGCCGTAGCGGCGCAGGCATTTGCAGATGAGCACCACGTAACAGTGGTACTCAAAGGCCATAACACGGTGGTGGCTTCGCCAGGCAGCGGGCCATATCATAACACCACCGGCAATCCGGGTATGGCCACGGCAGGTTCGGGAGACGTGCTAGCGGGCGTGATTGGCGCCCTGTTGGCCCAGGGGCTACCGGCGCGCGAGGCCGCCGAGCGCGGCGTGCATCTGCACGGACGGGCCGGCGATATTGCCGCCGAGCAGCATACGCAGCCCGGCATGATCGCCTCGGATATTATTACCTGCCTGCCCGACGCCCTGCGCCGTGAGATCTAAAGCTGAGACGATTCGGTGCGTTTCGTAACTGCGGCAGGGGGCTGCTTGACGGTTGAACGTATAATCTTTCTAAACTGAGAGGTTTTCATTATTCTAATTATATCACTCGCGGGCTTCTTCTAGGATCACTCGGACTTTCTCTACGAATTCTCTAACATCGAGGAAGTAGTTAGGGTAGGCGGCTTTGAGCGATTTTATATCGCCAGCACGTACCAGGACCTGATCAAAATCACTCCCTGCTTCGGCCTCAAGTTCGGCATATTTTTTTGTCGCTTGTTCAAGCTGATTGCGAGTGTAGGTATATATAGACAGTCGTCGAATGCGTGTGTTGAGTGAAATAATATAGTAGTAACCGCTAATGCCACGAGTGTTCATGATATTGGCTGCGGCTGACAGACCGCTTATAAAATTAAGGATTCGTAGTTTGGCCTCCAACCGTTTAATGGCAGTGTAGATTTCATTAGGACTCATGTGGGAGTGTCTCGGTATAACGGGCGTACCTTCGACTACGGCAAACGCTGATGAAACGAGTGCAAAAAACTCTTTCCATTCCTTGCTGCCTTTTCCCGTTTTGAACGATTCTCCCTTGAAAGTCCCAGTCGTTTCTACAGCAGTTGCCCACGTATGCTGAAGATGAGTCCTGATTTGAAGTTCGATCAGGAGATCTTTGTAGCTTTCTGCGAGACCATTTCGTGCAAGCGTGTTATTGTATTGGAATATAAGGTGTATGCCACGGTATCCGTCTACTTTTGGCTGTGCTAGGTAATTCTTTTCTTTCACTAATTTGTGCGTGAAGCGGCGTTGATCCTTGTATTCGCTCCATAGTTGGCGCACCTCACCTAGTGTGTCTACAACGGCTCGTATGCCGCCGATATCCTGCATCTGGGCAAGATTCATATTGGGAAAGCGCTCAAGCTTGTCGATTATAGTAGGGAGGCGTTTTAGCCTTTGCGCAACAAGCGAGCTTGGATACCTACGGGCCTTGCGGTGGAGTGTCGAGTTGAACGTGTTGAGCGGATAGGCATGGCAGGTGCGCCATTCGTCTACAATTTCTAGAGCCTTTTCGTATTCTTTTGATCCTACTTCTGCCGATACTAGAAGCCGTCCAGCTCTGTTTATGGCGCTCTTTGAATGTGGCGGAACAGGAGTGAATGTCATATGGCTGTTAGTATACACCACTGGGATACGAGGGCCTGATCGTTCGGTCAGTCACCCAATTAGTCTTTTACTTGCCGAAGGGCGCCAGACCTGCGGGCTCTTCCTCTTTGGGCGGTTTGATGGGTTTCTTGCGGATAATCTCGTAGCGCTGGCCGGTGAGGTTGGACTCTATGTAGTCGTCGTTCAGTAGGTTCACGAATTTGTCCAGGTCTTTACCATCCATGATGATAATGGCGCCGGATTCATCTTCCATCAGGTCGATGCCCAATTCTTCGGCATGGTCCATCAGCTCCTGCTGCTTCACGGCTGTAGGGTCAATGGTCTGTAGTTTTTTGATAGTGCCCTTCTTGCCGGCTACCAAGTGCTGCATGGTGAGGCCCTCGGGGAAGCTAAGCCGGAAGTTGGCCTGGATGGCGGCTACTTTCTGTTCGGCAATGCTGGCCTCTTTGGCGTTGTAACCGAACAATTGCTGCAGGCGGGATTGGTTAAATACATATAAGTCTTGGTCGAGTATCAGCAGCTGGTTGTCGTTTGGGATGCGCACTGCCCCGTCGGCGTCGAACGGCACGAAGCGGCCGTCGCGCATCAGCCAGCCGGTTTTGCCGCGCATGACGTTGGCTTGCGGCAACACCTTGGCGACGTAGATTTTCTGGATAATTTCGGGATGCGTAATCCGTGCCAGCATGCCCTTGATGCGTTTGAAGTCGTGTTCTTCATCGTTGAAAATTTCTATCTCGCTCTCCTGGGTTTTCAGGAAGTTCAATACCTCGCGGGCTTTGTCTACCTTGTACACCTGGGTGCGCTGCAGTACACCGTCTTCGGCCTCGGCCTCCTCGAAGCCGCGGACAATCAGGCCGATCTCGGCGCCGTTTAGGATGTATTCCAAGATGTTATCGACAAACAAGGGTTCCAGCTGTTTGTGCAGATCTTTCGCCATGCTGGTTTTGTACAGCATGTAGCTTTTGTCTATCAGAAACAGATCAATTTTCAGTTCGTCCTTGAAGCGTACCAGGTTGTTCGCCCAGGCGAATACATCGGTTTCTTTGTAGTTGTCAATCTCGGCCTTGTCTGGCGCGAGGATATCTTGTTCCATACATGTTCCTTTCGGGGTGTGGGTTTGGTCTATTCAAAGACAGTATAGTCGAAACAGCAGGCTCAAAGTGCTGTAAAAAATATACGCCTAGGTAAGCATAAACAGCGCGAGCGCGGCAAAGAGCAGGCCGACATCGCGGAACGTTACAATAAGCTGCCCCAGGTTGGTGGCTACAATGCCGCCGAGCGTTAGGATGCACAAGAGCGCCGCAAGCCGCAGGCGTATGCCGGCAAGTAACGCCAGTGCCAGGCATAGTTCGTACGTGGCCATGCCGTACAACACCAGGTGTATGGGCGCCAGATGCAGCAGTAACGCAGGAAAATATCCTTCCCACAATAGCGGCTGCAAGAAGGTGGAGATAGCGGCGTATAGAAAGACCGATCCCAGCCCCACGCGCAGTAAGATGGCTGCGGCCTGGGGGTCGCTTTTGTGGGCTGTGAAGATTTTGGGCTGCAATTTCATAGCGTTTGTGCTTTCATTAAAGCACATAATGGAGATGCATATGAAAAAGTCAGTGATGTGGATCATAGGAATTGTTGTGGTTATTGCGGCGGCTGGCGGTGTGTACGCCCTGGTGCGGCACAATAACGACAAGAACAACATGGATAACATGAATATGTCATCCAGCACAAACAACTCGTCCAGCTCGTCATCCGGCTCATCTGCGTCTACCATGAACGCAAACAGCGTAACCATCCAGAATTTTGCCTTTACCCCGTCTTCTATCACGGTAAAGAAAGGTACTACAGTGACCTGGACGAATAAAGATAACGTGACGCACACCGTGAACGAAACCGACGGCCAAAGCGGCGGCCCAAACAGCAGCGACATCGCACCTGGCGCCAGCTACAGCTTTACGTTCAACACGGTCGGTACATTCAACTACCACTGCGCCATTCATCCCAGCATGCTGGGCAAAGTGATCGTCACCGAATAGCGTTCGTAAGGGGTTATGGTTTTTCGGGCGGCGCGTTGATTGCTGCGGCTGACACCTGAACCAGGAAGTACCAGAGCCCGTCCATATCGAGGACGAGGTTCTGGTATGCTGACGGCGGTTCTGCGGTCACAGCATAGTCGTGTACGGCCATGTCGGGTGAATGTGTCAGGACTAGCTTGCCGATAGGCTCTGCGAGTACCATCTTAGGTTCTTGCGCGAGGTTATATGTAGCTATTTGAAGCGGTTCGCCAGTTGCGCACCATAACGCCGCTCCAGTTGGCGATGGGACGACACGTAGGGTGCGTCTGGTAGGTTCTGGCGGGTGTGCGCGTACCTGAAAGGCTTGCAGTCCTTCGTGGTACGGCGCTCGAACCGTGGCAGGCCGTCCGTTTGTACGTATCGTTTGCAGGAGATCACAGGTTACAATTTCGGGTTGTGGCTTTGGCATCGTTCTCTCAACAGTTAAATGATCTGGAATATGATACCACAGCGATGCCTCGGTATGCCTGAACTGCTGCGCACCTACCGCGGTTCCCGGCGCTAACCGGGTTAAACCCTAATAAGCCAGAAGCGAGTGATTTTGGTCACGTGCATAGCCGTGAGCTGGCCTTGCGCGGGCCACGGACTCTATGATGGCTGTATGACATCACACGAAGGCGGTCCGCAGTCAAGCGAGTGGCCATATATAGACCCGGACAGTATGAGCGATGAAGAGAAGCGGGAGCTTCTTGATCGGATACTGGGCGATGATGAGGGAGATCCGCTAGGCATATTCCAACGCGAATTGGGAGAAGAATGGGATAATCTCTCCCCAGACCAGCGCCAAGCTATACTGGATGAGTTTCCAGAGCTGATGGGCGGCGGCGAGGCTACGCAGTAGGTATATTGATCTGCGGATACTTAGAAGTCGGCGATGACCAGCTTTTTCATCTGCATCATGTGGGTGTAGGCATCCGGGCGCTGCATCAGTTCGCCCATGTTTTCGGGCACGATCTGCCAGCTTAGGCCAAAGCGGTCTTTGCACCAGCCGCACTGCTCCGACTCCGGCATGGCGGATAGTTTTTCCCAGTAGTAGTCGATCTCGGCCTGATCTTTGCAAGTAACGGCAAAAGAAACCGCTTCGTTGAAGGTAAACTCCGGCCCGGCGTTGATGGCGGTAAAATGTAGACCGCTCAAGGAGAACTCTATAGCCAGCTCTTTGCCGGCCATATCTTTTTGGAAATCAGCCAGGCCTTCCTCCGTGCTCTTGGGGTAGTAGGCAGTAGAAAGAACTGCGCTATCTGGAAATACCGATATATAGTAGTCCACCGCCTCTTTGGCGTTGCCCTTGAACCATAAGTTTGGTGTGATTTTTTGCTGCATAATAACCCCCCTATTTGTATCTCTATCATAACAAATATGCGTTGCTGTTTGTTTTATCGTGACATTATGCTACAATATGGGTATTGTTTTTGATGGATCCTGAGTGGTAGGTTTGGTTACTCGACATTCATTACAAACAAGTCGATATACCAATTTACCCGAAAAGGATTCATTTTTTATGTCTTATAGTTTTCAATCACGCCGTTCTGGCGGCCGCAATGGCCGTTCGCAAAATACCTATGGCCGCAGCCGCTCGCAACAGGGTCGCCGCGGGCCTAAGAAGGCCTACATACATCCGTCGCGCTTCGTAAAGCGCGCTACTATGCGTGCGGCCGAGGCGTACGTGCCGATGCATGCGTTTTCTGACTTTGCCGTAGATGCCCTGGTGCATCGCAACTTAGCGGCCATGGGTTTTACCAGCCCTTCCCCTATCCAAGACCAGGCGATTCCGCAGGCATTGGCTGGCAAAGATGTTATTGGCATTGCCAATACCGGTACCGGCAAAACAGCTGCATTCGCAGTACCTTTGTTGCACCGCCTAATTACCGAGCCGGCCAGCAAAGCCATCATCCTGGCGCCTACGCGCGAGCTGGCGCAACAAATCGAGCAGCAGTGCCGCGTGCTGGGCAAAGGCAGCGGCCTCAATGGTGCCCTGCTTATTGGCGGTACAGCCATGGGACCGCAGCTGCGCGACCTGCGCTTTAACCCGCGCATTATTATTGGTACACCGGGCCGTGTAAAAGACCACCTGGAGCGCGGTTCGCTAACCATTGCCGATTGCAACATTGTGGTATTGGACGAAGTAGACCGCATGCTGGACATGGGTTTCATTACCGACATCCAGGACATTTTGAGCCGTACCAGCAGCGAACGCCAGTGTTTCTACTTCTCAGCTACGCTTGATAGCCGAGTGAGAGGTGTCATCGAGACGTTCTCTACCGACCCTATACATATTTCGGTCAGTGCCGGCGAAACCAGCGATAACGTCGAACAAGACATTGTGCCTTACGGCGCAATGGACAAGAAGATAGACCGCCTCCACGACGTGCTTATTCAGCACGCACCGAAGAAAGTTATCATTTTCGATGACACGCAGCGCAGCGTAGAACGCCTGTCACAAGAATTGATTGCTCGCGGCTTCCCTGCCGACGCCATTCATGGCGGCAAAACCCAGGGTCAACGTACGCGCGTACTGCAAAAGTTCAAGAACAGCGACATTACCGTGTTGGTCGCCACCGATGTGGCTGCCCGCGGTCTGGACGTGGCGGATATTACGCACGTCATCAACTATTCCCTGCCGCAGTCGTACGATGACTATGTGCACCGCATCGGCCGCGCAGGCCGCGCAGGCAAAATCGGCTACGCCCTGACCTTCGTCGAAGCGTAGTTGTGACTAAAATTACTTGTTGATTTTTACGCAATTATCTTTGTTGCTATAATTTTTGTATGGAAATTGTGGCTGTTCGTCATGCAACTACCCCGTATAACGAACAGCACTTGATCAATGGTATGTATGATGAGCCGCTTTCGGCCGCCGGGATGGCACAAATACCTGCTCTAATCGGTAGTCTTGAAGGCTATTCCCTGACGGTCGTGTATTGCTCAGCGCTACTACGTGCTCGAAGAACGGCGCTACCAATCGCAGAACATTTTGGCGTTCCTCTCGTAGAGGACGATCGGATTACAGAAGTAGATTTTGGGAGTTTTGCAGGCCAAAGCTGGGACTCGACCATTCCATACTTCGGCGTAAATTCGTCGGGTGTATTGAATACGTATACGTACGACCTTCGGCCATTTGGCGGTGAATGCGCGGATGATACCCGTAATCGGGTGCGGTCATTTGTTGATGATCTGCGTGCGAATCCGCAAGCTCTGCCATTGCTGGTATGCCATGGCGGCATATTGCGCTGGCTGTACCATCTATACTCAGATGAACGCCGGCAGCATATCGCCAATGCGACGGTGCACCATTTTACGCTATGAAGAAATTTTGGAAGTTTTTTTGCGTGGTCGTCTTTGAGCTATTGCTTTTTGTGCTGTGACGGGTATATGGTCTGGCTCTGGGGCATCAGTGATATATATGACCTCTTTGGCGTCGGGTTCGTTATTGTTGATTTCCATATCGAAGTATGTGCGCGCATAGCTCTCGTATAGCAGACGGCTCGGTTCATAGATGAGTGTGTTTAGCTCTGTCTGCTCTGATGTTGTCCTATTCCTGCTTGCCAGATTTTTTGCATCGAGCATACGCCGCAGCCTCTCTGAGGAGTCGGTTTCAAGGTGCACGATAAAGTCGGCGTAGTGCCGTATGTCGTCGTTTACGATGAACGGCCCTTCGACAATAAGAACATTGGGAACATTGCTGGACGTGGTTATGGGCGCTAGAGTTTGCTTCTTCGTCTGATCATGAATATAAACATTGTCTAAGGTGATGAGTTCGTCGTTTTGCGTGTACTGATGGAGTGTTTGTGCAAGGCGTTTCCAGCTGAACCAATTCATGTTGTTTAGCCAGGACTTGTATGCAAATTGTTTTAGTACGTCCCGTGCCTCACGTGACAAAAGGAAAAAATCTGAATCAAGGACGCTGCTGACATGGATTCCCTCGGCTTCAAAGTAGCCCTGCATTTTTTTACCAAAGGTAGTAGTGCCGGCGCGCGTAGGGCCGTCAATGAACAATACGCACTTACGCTTGTATGTAAGGATATTTCTGCATTCACGGATTACGGCATCTTGGGCGGATAGCGGCGTTCCGCCTTTTTGTAGTCGGCAACGATTCTCAACCTTCAGCGCCAAGGTGCTCGCGTCAAGCTGGTTAGTTTTGTAGAAGTAAGGCGCGTCGCCGCCGCCTGGGGTAGTGTGCTCCACACCGTAACTCTCACCGTGGAGGTTTGCGAAAGGTGCAAGAACAGAAGGATGCGCATCGATAGCCGTAAAGATGGGCTTGGCACTGTCGGCGACCGCGTGACGTTCAATAGGGGTAAGACGTGAGAACATGGATGGCGAGAAGCAGTTGACTATATTTAGCCGTATGCCGCGCCGTTCTAGCTTGGCGGCAACATCACGGGCTGTGTTGACTAACTGGCCGGTCGCGATAAGTGTCGCGTCATATTCACCGGTGTTTACGCGGTAGGCTCCCTTGTGTATCCATTCTGTTTCTTGTGCGTCATCAAACGGACAGATGTTTTCAAGCGGTTGCCGGGTCAGTCGAATGTAATAAGGGTGATCAGGATGCTGCAGTGCGTATCCTAGCAAATGGCTTGCTTCGCGCAAGTCTGCAGGCTCAAAGTAGGTTATCTCTTCAAACGTCGCGATTGCAGCCGGCGCAGTCATAGAGTGGTGCGATGCCCCGTCTTTGCCTAGCCCAACGCCTGAGTGTGTGGTCATGAGAAGCACAGGTAGCTTTGGCACGACAACTGTGTTTTTTATTTCCCTAAGTGTTCCGAGTAGAAAATCATCAAACATGGATACTACAGGAATAAATCCCACGCTAGCAAGCCCAGCTGCAACGGACACGCTTGTCGCCTCTTTTATACCCATTCGTACGAAGTTGGTTTTATCCGTTATTCTGGTCGATTCTTCTACGTCTGGACAAATCGGCAAGATGTGTGGGTTCTCGCTGACCCAATGCTCAAGGGCATAGCCGACATCGCGGGTGGCGGCTGC
This sequence comes from Saccharimonadales bacterium (SeqCode), assembly GCA_035758575.1. Taxonomy (GTDB): domain Bacteria; phylum Patescibacteriota; class Saccharimonadia; order Saccharimonadales; family UBA4665; genus JANWHZ01. The sequence goes on along the minus strand of DASTXH010000031.1, from coordinate 135,057 downwards.
GCCATCAGATAGCCCCATGTCCGGTATTCGGCACGACGCAGTAGTTTGCGCCAAGGGGGTTGTTGTCTCTAGGTGCGGGTGATACGCCGATAGATCAATGTCTTTCAGCTGTGGCAGCGACTCATCTTCTAAGGTGAACGAATGACTTTGGATCGTCCCTGCCGTGGCTGAGCCATGCCCCTTTTCGGTGTGGGCTAAAATAACATGGGGTTTGCCGGTGTTGGGCTTGATAGATTTATACGCACGAGTGAGATCGCCCACATCGTGGCCGTCTGCTGCCGATACGTCCCAGCCAAAGCCTTGCCACTTCGCGGCCATTGCGTTGTTGTTGACTGGATTACAGTAGCTCAAGCCGTTCATATCTATCGAGACGATGATATTATCCAGCTTGTTTTTAGTTATAAAGTCAGCTGCTTCCCATATAGGCCCTAGATCCGACTCGCCATCGCCGACGAGAACGTATACACGGGCTTCGCTGCCGCGGCGCTTAAGGCCAAGGGCCATGCCTGCAGCTACGCCTAGACCTTCTCCGAGTGCGCCTGAGGTGCAATCAATGCCAGGGATCATTATATTATCCGGATGTCTCCCTACTACCGCGCCATCCCGCCCCATTGTACGCAAGACTTCAGTGTTTCCGCCAATACTGCGAAAGAAGCCAAGCGCGGCAAGAACTACATACAATGCTGGGCCTGCATGCCCTTTTGATAGGATAAATCTGTCGCGATCATCCCATCTGGGATTATCAACTGAGTAACGCATGATATCTTGCGTGTAAAGAGTGGCGATTATCTCGAGACAAGAGAGTGAAGAGCCGAGGTGCGTATTAAGCGCTAAGATGTTATTACGCAAGTCGGCAATGTTTTGTTGCATGTATCCTTCTATGAATTTTTAGAAATAATAAAACCGCAAAGCTGCGGACGACAAAAGAACACTATAGCACTCCGGAATTTACTTGCAAGACCGTACTGTAGCAGCGTATTAGCGATATAACATGATGCCGGCGACGACGGCGAGGTTGACGACCTCCCACAGGGTGAAGCTGATGATGATGCTTTTGTCTCGGTGGGCGATACCGTATAGGATCCACGGGAACGTAACCACGAATATCAGCGCCCAAGTGGCGAGCGATACGCCCTGCGCCGAATGCGATGTGAAGATAGAAGAGATTTGCGGCAGTACCGTAAGCGGGCCGACGATGCCTGCTATAAATGTAGTTTTATTGAGCAAAACGATATAGGGCGTACGCCGGTGCATCCGGTGTTCGGCGGTCTGTTCGTGCTGGTGGCGCTGGCCAAGCTGATGCATGTTACCGGACCTCTCCTAACGCAGTTAGCGCAGCATGGTTATCTTCGTCCCATCGGTAGTTGACGAATAGCGCGGCGTGATCTGCACTATATATGTTGTCTACGATCCGCTGGATAGAATCAAGCACTTTTTCGCGCTTGATTTCTTCCGGCGTTAGCCAAAGCAGCTCGCCTTCATCTATTGAGACGTGCGCTTCGCCGCCGACGTAGTCACCCGAAAAGTAGAAGGCCTGCCAATTGTTGATGCCGTCTTGATGGACATCTGTTGATACGGCCTCCAGACGGATATTTTTGATGCGCAGCCCGGCTTCTTCAAGCAACTCCCGTTCGGCGGCTTGCAGCGGGCCTTCGTTGATGTCAACCTTGCCGCCCACAGGTTGTACGAACCCGGGCATGTAGGTCTTGTGGAGCGAGCGCTTTATAACAAGCAGCTTGCCGTCCCGTTTTACAAACATATTTGCAGCCATGATCAGATTATGGATGTCGGGGTCAGTGTTGACGGGCATAGTATGCGTTCCTTGTTTGAAAAGTGGTAGTCATCTTATATGTAAGCAATTATACTGTATGAGTTAGTGATCGAGATCAATAGGGTAACAACACTATATACCGGTATTACAGATATGACTGATCCTGGTAAGGCAAAAGCATCTTGGCTACCTCCGGTATTAGTACGGGCAGTTGTGTTTGTTATAGCTGCCGGATTGCTGTATTGGCTTCATGGGGCACCAGTTGGCGCTGTCAGTACGCCAATTACCGTGGGGCTGCCGTCTGGCTCGGCCACCACGTGCAGTCCTCGGTTCAGTAGCGAAGATGTCTGGCCGGGCTATTTTTATGACATTCCGCCGCCCGCCGGAGGCCCGACGCTAACCCAGCGTATCAACGGTTTGGGATTGGACTACTGGCGTGTGCAGGCAGTGGCTGGGTACAATGATGCTAGTACCTCGTTGCCTTCGCCCGCAGCGTACACTACGGCCCAGGGGCACGCTATCAACGCCTGGAGCTTTGCTACGCTGGATAAGGTGTTGTCTGACGGGCCAAATGGTGCGCCGCGCTTGCTTGATCTGACTGAACCGCCGGAAGTGCTATGGACGGGCACGGGCGACGGCAGTCAGGGTGCGTTGGCAGACCAAACCTACGACGCGCTGGCACAGTATTACGCAAATGTGATGAAGTATTTCCGCACTGGCATTTTGGCTACAAACAGCGGATCTGCGGTGACGTATACCGCCACGACACTCACTGATACGTCTGCTAACTTTACGGCATACGGCGGCGGTGCCTATGCGGTGACGGCTACCCTCACTGATGCAAACGGTTTCCCCGATTGGGAAACGGCTACTATCACCGCTGTATCGCCCGACGGACACACGCTTACGCTTGCCTGGCCAAGCGGCGCGCCGGCGGCGGGCGCGGCCTACAACCTGGCATCTACCACGCCGCCGGTTACGGCACCAACCAATGCTACGCCTTGGCCGCGGCCACCATCTGTGGGCAATGTGCAGTACGCAGAATTGTTTAATGAGTCGGATTTATCCAACTCTAGTTTCCTGCGCACTTCGCCGGCACTGCCTGCGCCAACGCCGGTGCTGACCGGTGTAAATGTGGCGGGTGGTACGCTGACGTCAGGTATTACCTATGCCTACCGTATGACTGCGGTAAATATAGGTACCGCCGAGTCGCTGCCCGGCACACAGGTGACGCTGACGCTGCCGGCAGGCGACAATGCGGTGCAGCTGTCGTGGTCGGCAACATCAAACCTGGGGTTGTCGCCGTTTGCCTATCGCATATACGGCCGGTCGAGCGGCGCCGAGCAGGCGATGGTGGTGGTTGGCGCCCAGGCGTCGTCTGGGCTTACGTGGACAGATAAAGGCAGCGTCACGCCGTCAGGCGCCTTGCCTACCAGCGACGGCACGCCCGGTTTCCAGGTATGGCGGTCGCGTGAGTATACGCGCATGTGGAATGTGGTCGCGCCAGCCATCAAAGCGGTGGACGCGAGCGTGCAAGTAGTGGGGCCGGTTATCAGCAACCCTCAGTCGGTCACCGGCGCCAGCACGGTTACGACGGCTATTACCACCGGGCCGGGCGATAATTCCTGGCAGGATAGTACCGACTACATTCCCTACCTTATGGCGAATGGCGTGCCGAAGCCGGACGTGGTGAGTTTCCATAGCTATGGTAACTATTTGGGCAGCAGCTCCACCGACGCCAGCTACTTTAGCGGTCTGCAGTATGCTATCAATACCTATTTGAGCCTGGACGATGCATCCATGGGTACCACGCCGGCATGGATCACCGAGACTAATATTGACGCCGGCTTTTTGGATAACACCGACTATCGTGCGGCCACGCAGCTGGGTTCGGCCTGGATGGCCGACGAAATGGCGGCATATTGCCAGCAGGCGCCCAAAGTGCAGCAATTGTTCCAGTTCGAGGTAGCCAACACCAATACGTGGAGTTTATTCTCAAATATCAATGCACCGGCGAATTGCTATCCGCAGCCGTCCTGTCTGGGCATAAAGGCTAGCGAACCCACACTGGAATACTGGCTGATCTACTGGGCGTCGCGCTATTTCCCCGCCGGCAGCAAGATTGCGCCGGTAACCAATGTGCCGGCTGGTTACGTGGCACTGGCGGTGCAGCCGCCGGGCTCCAGTAAGGTGTCGGTACTTGTGGTGAACGTGCAGACTGGGGCCAGTCCCGGGGTAGGTACGGCCGGTACCGCGACCGTGCAGCTTTCGGGTGCCACCTCTACCGATACACAAGAAGTGATGATTGACGGCAGCGCCGACGAAACCAGCGGCCCCAGCATAACCGATCTGGGTGCCGTGAGTACCGTGAACCTGTCGCTGGCTGGCTATGGTGTGGCTATTCTTAGCTTCAATACGGCGGCAACTGCCGACACTACGGCGCCATCGGTGCCAGCCAACTTGCGTACCACCGCTACTACAGCTAGCAGTATCGCCCTTGCCTGGGACGCCAGTACCGACAATGTGGGCGGTTCGGGCGTGGCCGGCTACAAGCTGTACCGGGGCGGCACGCTACTGGCCACCATTCCCGTCGGATCTGGCCTGAGCTACACCGACACAGCGCTCAGCGTAAATACGGCGTACAGCTACACTATCAGCGCCTACGACTACGCAGGTAATGCCAGCGCACAGAGCGGTGCCTTATCTGCCAGCACCACCGGCGCTACGGTGTCGGGCGACTGCAACAGCGACGGGCACGTGACCATCATCGACCTCAGTATTCTGTTGAGCCATTACGGCACTGCTTATCCAGCCTGCGATTTTCATAACGACGGCTATGTATCCATTATTGATTTGAGTATTTTGCTAAGTAACTACGGGAGATAACACACCATGAAACAAAAAAACATTCGGCGGCTTGCAGCGCTGGCGGCTGTTGTCTTGCCTGTTCTGTTTGCGGTGCCTGCGTATGCTGCTTCGGCAATGCTATATCTGTCGCCAAGTTCGGGTACTGTAATAAACGGCAACACACTGACGGTAGACGTGCGCGAAAACAGCGGCACCGAGCCGGTTAATGCCGTGCAGGCCAACATGAGCTATCCTGCCAGCCTGTTGCAATTTGTGGGCATTACCAGCTCGTCGGCTTTTAGTGTGGCGGCACAGAACAGCGGCGGATCTGGCACGGTGCAGATTGGCCGCGGTGCCTTACCATCGGTGACCGGCGACCAGCTAGTGGCTACCGTACAGTTCAAGGCTCTTGCCAGCAGCGGCGCTGCTGCCATCAGCTTTACGGGCGGGTCTTCGGTGGTTAGCGCTAACACAAACGCTAATATCATGACATCGTATCCGGGCGGCAGTTTTAGCCTGTCTGCACCCGCCCCCGCCCCCACACCATCTCCGACGCCCGCCCCCGCCCCGAGTAGGCCACCCTCTACCGTAAAGTCCACGCCTGTGCCCGCTCCTGCTGTGACTCCGAAAGACATTACGCCGCCAACCATCTCAAAGATTGTTGTTGATAGCATTACCACCGGGTCGGCTACGATCACATGGACTACGTCCGAACCGGCATCGTCGGAGATAGACTACGGCCTGACCAGCGGCTATGGTTTGACTGCAGTCGACGACAATTTGGCAACCAGCCATTTGGTTGTTCTCAACTCGCCGTTGATCGTTCCAGGTACGGCCTATCATTTTGCCATCAAAAACACCGATGCCGCTGGCAACCGAGCGGCAAGCAGCGACCAGCAGTTTACGACGAAGGGTGCCACGGTGACACTGACCATAGACGATGCGTCAGGCAAACCGGTACAGGGTGCGTTGCTGTCGTTCGACGGCCAATCAGGCACGACTGACGCCGCAGGACACGCCACTATAGCCAATCTACCCATTGGTAATATTGTCGGTACGGTTACTGTGCACGGCGTGCAAACGGTTGAGGTGTTGCGCATTACGGGTCTCAACCCTGCGGGCACGCCGCAGGCAGTGTCGTTCAAGCTGACGGCACACGCGGCATCAGCATCGGCGTGGATAACGGGCGTGATGTTTGCGTTGTGTTTGCTGGTGGCTGTCTGGATCGGCTATATGCTCGGCAGCGGCCGGCTCCCTATGCTCGTCGCGATTTTCGCGTATCTGCTCCGGCGTATCTTTTGGAAGCGCGCAGTAGGTAGCCCCGTGCAGCCTGTCAGCCTCGATGCGCGGCCTACTATGGTTATGCCTCTGACCGCGGCAAGGCAGGATAATCAGAGCCCGGTAGAAGGCGCCGGCGGTCCGGACGTCCACGAACAGCGGCCGCCGTTTACCCGGTAAGCCGGCTGCTACTTGCGGTTAAAAACTGCCCGCAATTCGGCATATGCCGCATGGCATTCTTCGCGGACATCGTCGAATAGGATTTTGTTATGGAAGTCGCGCTCTATCTTTTTCAGCGTGTATGCTTTGGCGTCTTCCAGGCTTTTGTCTTCTTTGCCGAATGACCAGGTGGCAAACAGATAAAAGTCGGACAACAGGTGTGCTTTGGCATCGGCGGTTGCTAGTACCTTGCCCTCCAGACTATCCGGCATATTGCCGTCATGGCAGCTGTGCAGCCGGATGGCGTCGTCCACGGTCAGGTTTATTTCCTTGTCGGCAAACCCTGCATCGTGCATGAGCTCGCGGGCAATGGCCAAGCTTGTTGCTTCGTGTCCGGGCGTAAAACGGCTCATAGTGGCATCGGCGATGTCGTGCAGCAGGCCGCCGGCGCGTGCCAGTTCTTCGTCGGCACCGTAGCGTTTGGCAATTTCACTGGCGTAATCCGCTACGACAAATACATGATTTGCGCCCAGCCAGTCCGCCCAGTCGGCGCGGTTGGGATTTTTGGCGGCGTACAGATTAGTGACTGCTTGTTCAAGGTTTTGCATGCGTGACATGGCGTTAGTATACCGGATTTTGGGGCGCGGTATACTAGAATTATGAATGAAAACTACTCAGCGCAAGGGCTGGATGATGCCCAAGCGGCTGCGTTACTGCAGCAATACGGTCCGAATACTATCAGCGCAAAACAGACGCCTTGGTTTGTAAAAGTAGTACGTTGGCTGGTGTCGCCGATGTCGTTGTTGCTGCTGGCGGCCGCAGCGTTGTCGTTTTATATTGGCAAGACGTTCGATGGGTGGTTTATCCTTGCATTATTTGTGCTGAACTTTGCGATCTCGCGTTGGCACGAAGCCAAAGCCGACCAAGCTATTGCAGCGCTGCAGCGCCGGCTGAGTATCACGGTGCAGGTGCTGCGGGGTGGTTCGTGGCGGCAGTTGCCGTCGGAGCAGCTGGTACCGGGCGATGTGGTGAAGCTGGGTGTGGGCAACGTAGTACCGGCGGACATTACACTTGCCGAGGCAAAAAACCTGAGTATTAATGAAGCGGCGCTCACCGGCGAGTCGCTTCCGCAGGACAAAGAAGCGGGCGCGATCGCCTATTCCGGGTCGTTCATCACTACCGGCAGCCTGCTGGGTACCGTGGCGGCAACCGGCAACCGGACCAAGTTCGGCAAGACGGTAACCATGGTAGACACGCGGCCAAAGCACAGCAGCCTGGAAAAGGACATCCTGCGCATCACCCAATACCTGACCGCAGTGAGCGTGCTGGCCGGCGTGGTGGTTACGGCAGTACTGCTCGTGAAACATCAGGGACTGGCTGATCTCTTGACGCTGGACCTCAGCGTGCTGATAGCCGGTATACCCGTGGCGATGCCGACAGTGATGAGCCTGATTATCAGCTTGGGTGTGCTGGAGCTGACGCGCAAGCATGTGGTGGTGCGGCGCCTTAGCTCGCTGGAAGATTTGGCCAATGTCAACCTTTTGCTGAGTGACAAGACCGGCACGCTTACCTCGAACCGTATTACTGTTGAACAGATTGTGCCGTATGGAGGCATTGCGGAAACCGACCTGATGCGCTGGGCGGCATCGGCTACTACTGATAATGCATTTGACCTTATCAACCAGGCAATCCTCGCGAAAACCGGGGAGCTGAAGGTATCGGCGTATAGCCAAAAAGACTTTACGCCGGCCGACTCAAAGCGCAAGCGCAGCACAGCGGTCGTAGATGTAGACGGTAAAACGCGGGTAGTGAGCATGGGCGCGCCGCAGGTCATCGCAGCGCTCTGTACGGTAAGTCCGGCGGTACAAAAGGCCTTCGACCGTCAGGTATCGGCGGCTGCAGCCGAGGGCTATCGCAGCCTGGCGCTAGCTATAGGCGACGGCACTGCCGAGCATGGCCTGCGCTTAATCGGCTTGTTGGAGCTGAGCGATACCCTTCGCCCTGACGCCAAACAAGTGATCCGTTTTTTGCGCACGAACGGCATTACAACCAAGATGATGACCGGCGATAACCGCGCTATTGCCGCCCGTGTCAGCAAAGAGCTGGGGCTGACGGGTGTTGTTACCGCCGCGGCTGGGCAGACGGCATCACTTGGCGCCGACGAATTACAGCGGACGGCAGTGTTCGCCGAGGTGCTGCCGGACGACAAATACCATATTGTGCAAGCGGCCGCCAGGAGTAGTACGGTTGCTGCTACCGGCGACGGCGTCAACGACTTGCCGGCGCTGAAGCTTGCCAGTGTAGGCATTGCCGTCAAGAATGCCGTGGACGCACTGAAGAGCGCTGCCGACATCGTGCTGCTTACCGACGGTATATCTGTCATAAAAGACGCGATTATAGAGGCGCGGAAAATCTTTACCCGTACGTATTACTACTCGGTGTACCGCATATCGGAAAGCTTCCGCCTGATTCTGAGTATTGCCATCCTGAGCGTTGCTACCGGCGGGTTTCCGCTGACACCGGTGCAAATCATCCTGCTGGCGCTGCTGAACGACCTGCCTATCATTTCCCTTGCCTACGACCGGGTGCATATGGCGGCCCGTCCCAGCGTGATCCATGTGCGCGAGCGGTTTCTGCTGGCCAGTATGTACGGGCTGGTCGGTGTATTTACCAGCATCACGTTTTTCTACCTGCTTCGGAATGCGTGGCATGTGCCTACGGCGGTCATCCAAACGATGTTTTTCCTGAAGCTGACGGTGTCCGGCCACTTGTTGATATACGTGGCGCATACGCGGGAGCGCTGGTGGAAATGGCTGCCTGCCCGTCCGGTTATATGGGCTACGGTATTGACCCAATTGCTGGCTACCGCGCTGGCGCTGAGCGGTTTGTTTTTCCAGGGTATCAGCGTGCGCCAGGCGGTATTTGTGTGGGTCTGGGCGTTTGCCTGGATGCAGGTGGCCGAATGCGTGAAATGGCTGTTTTCACGCCGGTTCGATATTGAATAATATGTGCGGCTGCTGAACTGCCACCGTTAGATCCGCCGGCGGCCCAGGTGTATCTGTTTCGTGCGCGGCGCAAAAACAGCGCTACCACCGGCTGCATGCACGGGCAGTTGTGTATCGGCGGCGGTTGCTGCTATCATAAACATGAGCTATTTGAGGGGCAAAACGTGGGGCTACGTATTGGTTTCGGACAGACTCGGCGCTTCGCATGTGTGGTGCTGGCGGCGTGTCTGGTATTTTCGGCTATCGGCAGTCTTTCCTTGCCCGAGCCGGTATTCGCATTTTCCGGCGGTACCGGTACGTCGAGCGACCCCTATCAAATTACTACCGCGGCCGACCTGGCGGGTATAAGTGCTTACCTTGGCTCAGGCAACGCCAGCAAGTACTTTAAGCTCATGAACAATATCGACCTAAGCGCATACAGCACCGGCAGCGGCTGGACGCCGCTCGGGGCGTATCCCAATTATTTTTACGGCCACTTCGACGGCAACTATAAGACGATCAGCAACCTGTACGTCAATAGCTCCGGTACCAGCTACGTCGGACTGTTCGGGTACGTCGGTACCGGCGGCGTTATCCAGAACACCACACTCAGCAACGTAAACGTCACGGGCGCTATAGATGTGGGTGCGCTGGCGGGCGAAAACAATGGCACTGTGCAGCAAAGCGGCGTCAGCGGCGGTACGGTGACGGGCACGGAGCGCGTGGGCGGCCTGGTCGGTTCAAATCAGGGGGCGATGGCCTACGACTATGCAAATGTATCGGTGACGTTCAACCCGCCGGTTGCCTCCGCCAGCTGCTGTTCCGGCGGACTTGCCGGTGAAGCGTTTGGCAGCACCGCGGCCACTATCCATGATTCTTATTCGCGCAGCAGCGTATATATAGGTGTTGCCACCCCCTATGACCAAGGCTCGGTTGGCGGCCTGCTGGGCAACGACTATAACAGCGGCTCCAAGAGTAACTTGTATTCCACCGGGCCGGTTACCGTTGTGTCGGGCAGCCTTCCGTCTGGCACCGGCGGGCTATCTGGCGGCCAATATACCAGCATAGCATCGTCGTACTGGGACACGCAGTCGTCGGGCCTGGCGACGTCCATGGGCGGTGCGGGCGTGGTCGGCGAGACTACCGCCGCCATGAAGACGCAGTCTACCTACAGCGGTTGGGATTTTACTACAATTTGGGCGATTGACGGCAGCGGCACTATCAACAATGGCTACCCTTATTTGCAGTGGCAAGCTAATACATCATCCAATCCTAACACACCGAGCGCTTTGGGACCGGCGGGCGTGGTCGGGGGTGGGTATGGCACCAGCAGCCAGCCGGTATTTTCGTTTACCCTCAGCGACCCCAACGGCAGCGCAACCGTAAAATACGAAATACAGATAGATACCTCCGGCACCTTTGCGAGCCCGGTGGTTGATTATACGTCCGCTTTGGGCAGCCAGGGGAGCTTTGGCTTTACGGTCGGCCAGGCTGCCGGCAGCGGTACCTATGCGGCGGGCAGCGCCGGGCAAACATTGGCCGACGGTGCCTACTATTGGCGCGTGAAGACTATTGATAACAGTAATAATAGCTCCGGTTTCAGTAGTGCTAATGCTGGCGGCATAGCCTTTAAGGTTGATGCTACGCCACCGGTTACGCCAGGAACGCCAGCCGGCGCTGCCAGCCAAACGCCGGCGACGGATACGGATTGGACATGGACGGCGTCGTCCGACAGTGGTTCGGGCCTGGCAAGCCCTGCATATACGGTGCAGTGGTCACAGGATAGTTCGTTCGCAACGGGCCTGCATACGGCTACATCGGCTACGAATGCATTGGCAATTGGCAGCCTGGCCGACGGTATGTGGTATGTGCGCGTCCGGGCTGCAGATGGCGCCGGAAATAATTCGGCGTATTCGCCTGCGGGCAATGTGCTCGTGGACACGACGGCACCAAGCATTCCGGGCAGGCCAACGCCGGCTACTGCCACAACCGATACGACTCCCGTCTGGGCTTGGACCGCATCATCGGACACTGGGTCCGGGCTGGCGGCAACGCCGTATACGGTTGAATGGTCGCAGGATGCCGGCTTCACTAGTGGCGTGTCATCGGCTGTAGCCGGTTCTCATGCGTTTACTATGCCTTCGGCGCTGGCCGATGGCACCTGGTATTTACGGGTGAAAGCCGAGGATGCGGTGGGTAATTTTTCGCCCTATTCTGCCGCCGGAAGTATTGTCCTTGCGCGCGGCTTCCGCTGCTGGCAATACCGCGGCCTCTCTTGCAGCGGCAAGCACCGATCAGGCTAGTACCATTGGTACGACCCCGGCGATGCAGCCGGCACCATCGCCGAGCAAGGCTGTAGATACGCTGCTACTATTAAATGACTTCTCTTCGTATACGTCCGGTACGGGCAAGATGGTACAGCTTGGCGCCAGCCAGTCGGTTACGTTCCGCGTGCAGGCAGTGACGCATACGGCCGTGGTGTCCGACGTGGGCGGAGACTATGCAGTGCTTACCATCCACTCCACGCCGCAAACATTGCACCTGAATGTCGGCGAAACCAAGCGGGTTGACGCAAATGGCGATGGCATACCCGATGTATCTATTACACTGGAGAGCATACATAACGGCGTAGCCCAACTGCGTTTTGCCGAGATTACGCAGGCTGCGGTATACCTGTCGGCTTCAGCCAGGCCCCTTATGCGGACGCAATCCGGCCGCTATGCGGCCTATGGGGTTGGCACCAGCATGTGCGTGCTCCTGCTGGTGATCGCTCTGTATATAATCCGTCGCCGTCGCAGCAAATAGCCGGCTGCGTCTTGCAGGACAGCGCGCTTGCAACTATGTACCGGTGCCGCTTGCCAGCGGCCAACATGTTGGATAGCTGATGTGCTGCATGCGGCGTTGCTTGGCCCCGATGATACGGGCACTGTTTATTTGGCGCATAGCATATCTGTCACCATTTTGGACGGCTTTTGTACTGAATATGTTTCTTTGTCTGCCTGTTTGTTACGCGCGTTGACGTCGGTACATGGCCGCAACGGCTACGAGCGCTACGCCGAAGCCGAATAATCCGCCGGCTAGCAGGTTGCTCCCGCTATAGGTTCCGGCGCGTCCGTAGCCGGTGTTGGGTGATGCTATGACGGGTGCATACAATACTATGGGATCCACGATGATACCATTTGCGCTACCATCTTCATCCAGCGATGATCCGTCGGTCAGGGTGTAGGTCAGTTCGGTTTTGGTAGTGCCGCCTATAGTGACCGTAGCAAGGGTTGCGTTTGGAATGGCGGTCAACGAATGGGTCGCGGTATTGTAGTACCGTACGGTGGGGTTGGCGTACACTTTGTCGTATATGATCGAAACTGATACCGTGGCCCCGGTACTGGCGCAATAGATGCTGAAGCCTGTTAGGCTGGTGAGGGCGCTATAGCCGGTAAGGGCTTGCGCGCTAGCGGAAGTAGGGCTGCCGAGCTCGCAGTTGCTGCTGCTGCCTGCTACAGCGACAGTTGCCCAGACGCCGTTGGCGTCCCTGACGTCAAGGACGTTCGGCTGGTATGCATCGGCGGTACCGTCGCCGTTCGCATCACCGTTATTAGGTACGCCTGCCCTGCTGAACGCGTCAAGATTGCGCAGCGTGGGGTAGCTGGTGGCGTTTGTCCTCCAGATGGCTGAAAAGTCCCAGGCATCCAGTGGGTGGTTGGCGGTATTGTTGAAGAAATATGCGGGACTGGCGTCGCTGGCGTTTACCGCCGTGCATGCCACTGTACCGCTGCCGGCACAAGCGCCAATGCCCGCAGCCGTTTGGTCGAAGTAGGCATTGGTGGTGGTAATGCTGCTGGCAGATCCAAAAAGTGCGCCGATGGTGTTGCTGCCGCTTACGGGCGTGGCCGCAAATGAGTTTGTTATGGTGTTTCCCGATGCGGTGGCAACCAGCGCGCCTATGCGGTTGGAGCTGCCCGAGGCCGCCTGGTCGGCTATGTTGCCGGCACCGTAGACGTTGGTGAGTGTGCCGGCATACGATCCACCGACAATCTCACTGCCGGATTGTAAACTGGAGGTGCTCGCAAGCGTAATAGCGGCCGCACCTTAGCTGTTGCTGATGCTGTCACTAGCCGCCCAAAGGTAGCCGGTAATGCCGCCGGCATAGCCGTCGGTGCCGGTAAGCGTAATGCTGCCGGTAAATGAGCTGTCGCTGACCGTATTGGTATTGTCCATGAACCCCACGATGCCGCCTACATAGTCGTAGCTGTCTGCAGTGATTGTTAGCGCAGAGTGCAGGTTGACCATGGTGGTGTTGTCTGCGTAGCCAACGAAGCTGCCGTGGTAGTAATGCTGCGGAACGGTAGACGTTCCGCTGGCAATAGAGAGGTTTTTGATGGTCGCGCCGTTTGTCGAGCAAAATATGCCGCAGTTGGTGAAATTGATGTTTTCGATGCTGTGACCTAGTCCGTCAAGCGTGCCGGTAAACGGCGTCCCGCCGCCGAGGCCGCCGACCGGAGTAAACGTGGTGTTATTGCAGTTGATATCGTTATTCAAAACATAGTAGGCGGCAAGATTGCCTGCCATTTCGCCGAGTTGCGCGCAGGTGGTGATGCGATAGGGGTTTGCCTGGGTGCCCGCCCCAATGCCGGAGAAGGCTGCGGCGAGCGCAGGGCTTATGGCTGCCAGCACTAGTATAACCGCACACGTCACCGCGGACGCAGCCTTGTATCGAATAGCCATGTATAACCCTCCCCCGTCTATGTACTTGTAACTATAGCGGGCATATGTGCGCTGCGTCAATGCAGTTATAATAAACGGCGATATGCCTCGATTGCCTCACAAAAAGCTGATCAGCGCTGTGTTGTGTCTGCTGGGCACGGCTTGTATGGCCAGCGCCGTAGTCCTTGTGGTGCGCGACCGCGTCGGTATTCCCAAGCCGCCGCCCGGCGCCCTGCACTCATCTGCCGCGCCATCATCGGTGCGCCCAGCGCAAAACGTCGTAAACGCCTACAGTGTGGCGCCTGATCTGCCCAAGTATATCAGCATACCGGCCATTGGCGTTGCCAAGGCGCGGGTAGTGCGCCTGGGCGTTATGAAGGACAGTGCTATAGCCACGCCCGACAACATATTTGATACGGGCTGGTATAGCGGCAGCGCAAAGCCGGGGCAGCCGGGTGCTATGTTTATATATGGCCACGTGTCCAGCTGGACAGCGAGTGGCGTGTTTTATGATCTGCACAAGCTGCGTCCTGATGACGCCATTATCATTACCCGTGGTGACAATACTGTTTTTTCGTACCGCGTGGTTACATCAAAAGTGTACCCGTATACTGATGTGGACATGAGCCAAGTGTTGTCGCCGGTAGACGCCGGCAAGCCCGGTCTTAACCTTATGACCTGCACGGGCGATGTAATCAAAGGCACTAGTGACTTCAGCGAGCGTTTGGTGGTTTTTGCTGTCCAAAATCCGGCGTAAGTCACTGCTTACGGCGTGCGCTTCGTGCCCTGAAGAACCCTGCGGCGCCAACCATGGCTGCGCCGGTTATGGCCATGAAGATGGCTGGTCTGTCACTTTGCTGCGGTGTCCCGTAACCGGTGTTGGGCGCTGTGGTTGTACTGGTGGTACTCGAGGCCGCTATTTGTGCTAGCCCTACGGGGTCTACGATGACGCCGTTCACTACACCGTCTTCATCGAGCGGGCCGCCGTCGGTGATACTGTAGCCGACATTCAGGGCGGGTTGGCCGTTTAATGTGGTTTCGGTAATGGTGGCGCCGGGAATGTCGGTGTATGTTTTGGTAGTGGCATTGTATTTGCGGGCAACTACTTGGCTGGGCGTGAGCGTGGTCTGGAAGTTCAGCGATATTTGGTTGACGAGTGTGTTGGTGGTAAAGGTGAAGTTCAGCAGCCCCAGCGGATATGAAAAACCGCTGTCGGTGCTGGTTGCCGCGGCGGTAGTGGCGTTGGTGATGTTGGTACCGGCGGGTGTGCCAATCGCCACGGGTTCGCTGCTGCCGCTGCTGGTAATTGCCTTTTGGGACACGAAGTTGAGGTTGGCATAATACGCGGTGCGCTGTGTCATACCGTTGTTCTGCCCTTCGAATACATACAGATAGCCATCGTTGATGACCGAGGCGCTGAATTGTAGTGTTTGCGGCAGTGTATTGGCGCTGGTTGTCCACGCGCCTGTCGACCCATCGCTATTGAGTGCCGCATAGTATACGGCATTTTGTGAGGCGTTGCTGCTGTCGTTGCCGCCTGTAACGTATACATAGCCGTTTGCACTAGTAGCCGTTGGGCCATCCAGTGCCTGCGGCAGAGCGTTGCTGTTGGTAGCCCAAACGCCGGTGGTGCCGTCACTATTCAGCTTGGCGTAGTATACCGAGTTGATCGCACCGGCGCCGTTAATACCGCCCATTTCGTATATGTACCCGTTGGCTATAAACGATCGGGCATCTTCGACGCCTCTGGGCATATGGTTCGTTTCGACGCCCCACGTACCCACTGACCCATCGCTATTGATAGCTGCATAATACACCGTATCCAGTTGGGTGAAGCTGCTGTTCACCCCACCCAAGAAGTATAGGTAGCCGTTGGCTGCGCCGCCCGCTCCCAGATACATTCCTTGCGGCAAGGCGTTGGTACTGGTACTCCACGAACCAATCGAGCCGTCGGCATTGATCTTGGCATAATACACGGCATTGTGAAAGCCGGAACTGTAACCGCCCATTACGTATAGGTAGCCGTTATATACGGCTGCGCTGGGATAATACAGCGTAGACGGGAGGCTATTGGTGCTGGTGGTCCAGCTGCCGACGGTACCGTCGCTGCTTAGCTTTGTATAATATACCGAACTGAGATGTCCACCGGATGATGACGTACCACCCATGACATAAGCATACCCGTTGTACGCTACTGACCCCGCACCACATAAATCTATGGGCAGCGTGCTTGTGCTGGTTGCCCAGGTGCTGACAGAACCCACTGCAGCCGCTGCAAATACCGGTGTAATTCCCGAAGCCGTCACACACAACGCAAGTGCTACGACGCAGAGCGCCCCAGCTTTTGCTCGCAAGTATCGTTGTACCATTGCCCTGCCCCACTTAGTACTTTTAGCCTACCATGCGGCGATTATAGCCACAAGCATTTTTGTTGATTCAGATCACGTTGGACCGTGTTGGCATATTTAGGTGTTGGAGGTGGGGCGCGGTGTACGGCGCTTTCTGCTCAGGAGCCGCCGGAGAGATATGCGGTCTGTCTCGGCATCGTATGCCAGGCGCATGACTTTCAGCGCGGGGTAGGCAGTGACATATATGTACTTGCCGATTTGCGCGGCGCCGTGACGGGACTGCCCGTGGGCCGAAAAGGTGGTGTCGTGGTGGCGCATGGCGCGGTAGAAGGCGCGCGGCGGGTGATCCAGCATGCGGGCAGCCACACCCACGACCAGCTTCGGATCGTAATATATGGTGTACCCCTTCTCTACCAGGTGGATCGACAGGTCGTTGTCCTCGAAAAATTCACCGTCCATACATACTACCGGGCGGATAGCCTGCCAGGCGCTGCGGCGCATGGCCATGTTGCTGCCATATAGCAAGACGCCGCCTATGGCGTACCCCAGACGGCGCAGGTTGCGGTCGGCGAAGGAGCCCAGGCGTTTGCCAGGCATATCATAGTAGTATGATGACCCAGTGGCGGCGTCGACTGCCTCATCGCCAAATAGGTTACGCAACTCCTCACACCAGTTCGGCTTTAGTATGGTATCGGCGTCGATGCGGCCAATAACATCGCCGGTGGCGGCATCCATGCCGGTGTTGCGGGTAAAGCGCAGGCCGGGCCGTTTTTCGTGTAGCAGTGTTACGAACGGGTATTGCTTGGCAATTTCCGCTGTTCGGTCGGTGGAGTTGTTATTTACCACTAGTACTTCGTCGGGCATCACGGTCTGGGCGGCCACGGCGTCCAGACAGGCGCCCAGGTATTGCTCCTCGTTATAGGCAGGTATCACCAGGCTTATGCGTAGCCTCGGCGATTGGCTCGCCTGTGCTCGTGTTGTTTTGTGCATTCATCTCTATTGTTGCATAGTTTGGGGATGATGCCTACTAGCATTTGCCGCCACTAGCTTCCCTCCTTGCTATTTGCTGAGTATTGTCAGTATAATGCTGGTGAAAATTTAACGGGACTATCATATGGACGCTACAGGGATTCCGCCGCTAGGCGAGCAGCCGCACTATAATAACCCTATACAAAAGCCGGTTCGGCGCCGCTTTACTCGGCGGCGGGTACGGCTTGCTGTCGGCAGCGCGGCCCTGGTTATAGTTTTGGCGGTGGGCGGTGTTGTTGGCTATGGGTATTATGAGGGCCGGGTGGCTACGGACAAATTTAACGCTCTGGCATTACAGATAAAAAATCAGGAGATGGCCGTAGCGCGCCGGAACGCGCAGGCCACGGTACTAGTCAGCGGAATATCCGCTGCTATCGCGGCTGGCGACAGCGCATCCGGCGCCACACTGAACGCCCGTGCCGGCAGCATGTCGGATTTAGCCAACCAAAGCTGTAGCGCTGCCAAAAATACGGTAACTCCGGCAGCCATAGACCAGCAGATGAAGGGGCTACGGCTGGATGCGACGCAGCAGCGGTATGTGTCTGATATCAAGCAAGTCCTTCTGGTTTCGAAAGACAGCTCATATAACGATGCAACGCTTTGTCGTGACGGCATGCTTATGGCCGCAATCGCCCGGAATTTTGCGTTTTTGAACCCTGGCCTGCGGACGCTTACCGGCCTTTCGGATACTCCGACAGCTTCGCAGATGGACAGCCTCAAGACATACGCAACTAGTACGGCGCTTGTAGACCAGGCGTCATTGCAGGCCTCCACGCCAAAGACGGCTGCCTTTTTCAGCGACGCCCAGCAGCTATTGAGTGGCACCTATAAGATGTTCGCAGCCATAAACACCGGCGACCTCGCCGGTGCCGGGCAGTACATAACTAAGGTCACTTCGCTTGGTACGCAGATAGACAGCGATACGGCAGCCATGAACACAGAAGTGTCGAATCTGGGCAAGCGTGAAAGTGTGGCCGCCATTAAGGCCTCCCAGCTGGAGATTGCGGCTATAGACTACCAGCGCAGCCACAAGGTTGCTGACGCTAGCATGCAGCTGGACTATTCCCTGCCGGCTTTTCGCATTGCGGATGCCACCATTGGCAATTACACCGATGCACACAGTGGGTCGTATCCGTATGGGTCATCCGCTGCCGACCTTGTTAGTGCAAGCCCGACAGATATGAAGGCGCTGCAGTCCCGGGGCTTGCTGAAAACCATGAGCTACCAAAGCCTGGGCAGCGACCAGAGCGGTTTTTCGCTGAGAGTTACCCTTTCGGATGGCTCTAGTTTGAGCGAAAAGTTTGATCCGCACACCGTGCAATCGGCGTAAGGACATCTTGCTGCTGAGGGGATTGGCGAAGTACAGTATGGTGCTACACTGGTTGCATGAAACTTATATGGAACCCTGCCGTTACGCTTGATGGGTATATTGCTAAGGCAGATGGCGATTCAGATTGGGTTGCCGATGCCGACAGCGAATTTTTTAGGGATCTTATACAAAAATCTGGGTGCGTTATCGTCGGCCGTACCACCTATGAACAATATAAGGGCGATGTATTTCCGGTGCCGAACGCCACGACGTTTGTGCTGACAAGCCATCCGGAGGATGCTGAAGCCGAAGATGGCGTAGAGTTCGTGGATCTTTCGCCCCAGGCATTACTGGCCAATTTGGAAAGGCGTGGCTTTACCCAGGCCGTGCTGGCTGGCGGCGGCACGACCAATAGCGCATTCGCCAGTGCCGGCCTGATAGATGAGATAATCACCAATATTTATCCCATGACGTTCGGTGATGGTATAAAGTTGCTGGACGGCTGCGAGCTAGTACTGGAGCTGACCGAAGTACGGCAACTGGCTGGCGGTATTGTGCAGCATTATTATACGGTGGTAAAGCGGCGATGAAACGCGCCTTGATCCTGCATGGTATTTTTGGCAAAGCCGGCGAAAACTGGGGCCAATGGTTGCACGATCAGCTGATGATGCAGGGCTACGACGTGGCTATGCCAACGCTGCCCGGCCCAGATCATCCTGATAGGGCGCAGTGGTTGGCTGCCATCCGGCACTATGCAGGCGGTGACGCCCAAGACCTGACCATTGTTGCCCACTCGCTTGGCGTCGCCAGTGCCCTGGATTATATCGAGCAGTCAAACACACTGGTCAATGCCCTGGTGAGCGTTGCTGGCTTTTCCGATGACTATGGCGCTGAGATAAACAGTTATTTTATGAGATCCAAGGGTGTCGATTTTGACAAAGTGAATAGGCAGCTTAGGCGTGCGGCTGTTTTGTATGGTGATGATGACCCATATGTTCCCCGGGCATCCTTTCAGGCACTGGCAGATGCGCTCCATGTGCGGCCCGTGGTGATCCGCGGCGGCGGACATCTGAACGAGGCTGCCGGGTATGGAGTATTTCCGTTGCTGCTGGAAACTATTGGGAGTATTGCCGCGTG
Source organism: Saccharimonadales bacterium (SeqCode) (assembly GCA_035758575.1). GTDB lineage: Bacteria > Patescibacteriota > Saccharimonadia > Saccharimonadales > UBA4665 > JANWHZ01. The sequence goes on along the minus strand of DASTXH010000031.1, from coordinate 115,494 downwards.
AATGTTGTAGTCATGACGGGCGCGTAGTGGCGGCGCCTAGGTATCGCTCTTTGTTGTGAGTGGACATCAACCAGGCTGGATACAACCGGGATGACGCTTGGTTAGTTGGTTTCGAATGAGTGGATGATGTCGATCAGCTCATGCGGCACGATCTCGGCCTTTACGACATAGCCGTCGGCGTATTCATCCCAGGCTTTTTGTAACTTGTCATTGAGGCCAAGGTTGGTCAGCAGGACGATCTTTTTGGTGGTGCAGCTGTATGCCGGGTCCGTGCGCAGGATTTTTAGTGCATCCAGGCCGCTGCGGCCGCCGGGCAGCATGATGTCCAGGAAGATAATATCCGGCTGGAACGCCGCTATCTTGGCCAGCGCATCGTCTACGGTGGCGGCTGTCATCAGCTGGTAACCAAATTTGTTGAGTGTGGAGGTATAGATCTCCAGGATCTGTGCATTATCTTCAACGAGAAATATTTTTTGTAACCCAGCCATGTTTTCCTTTCAATATGCCCGGCGCTGTTGTGCGTCGTATCTGATTATAGTGATCTAGGTCAATATGCGGCAATGTAATAGTGAAGGTCGACCCCTTGTGCTCCTCCGACGCCACGCTGATGCTACCGCCATGCAGGCGGGCAATAGCTTGTGAGATGTACAGCCCCAGGCCAGTGCCGGGTTTGCCGCTGGCCAACCCGCCATTGGCACGGTAGAACTTGGTGAACAGATGTGCTTGGTCGTTTGTGGATATGCCCATGCCGTTATCCTGCACGAAGGTCAGGACGCCGTCGGGCGTGCTTCTGATGGTGACCGTAACGCGGCCGCCGACGTCGGTGTAGTTGATGGCATTGGTGACCAGGTTGTTGATGACCTCGGTGATCGCGATTTCATCGGCCAGTATATACAAGGGTTCCGTAGGACCGCTGTATGACAGCGTCACCGACTTAGCGTTGGCCATGAACAGCTGGTCGTTTACCACTTGCCGTACTGCTTGTATCCAGTCTACTTTGTCCAGATGCAGCGTCAGTTCGCCGCGTTCGATGCGCGACACGCTAAGCAGGTTGTTGATGAGCCCCACCAACTGCCGTGAGTTGGCCTGGATGCGCAACAAGTGGTCTTTGGTTTCGTCGGTGAGGTTGGCATCTTTATCTTGCAGGATGAGGTCGAGATAGCCGCGGATGGTGGTCATGGGTGTGCGCAGTTCGTGCGCAGCCATGGATACGAAGTCGGTCTTCATGCTTTCCAACTCGCGCTCGTTGGTTTTGTCGATCATGGTAAAGATGGTGCTGATGCCCATGGGGTCGTTTTCGATATGGTTTACCAGTATATCCAAAAAATGGGCGCGCTGGTTGGGGCTGATAAGCGTGACATTGTGGTACAGGCTTGTTTTAGTAAGGGCCGGTTCAAACGGCCGCCCGCCCTTTGTCCAGCCGAAGTGCGCCGTAAGGGGCTTGCCGATAATAGACTTTGGCAGGTTGCCTACCAGCACAGCGGCCGCCACGTTGGCCACGACAATGGTACCCGTTTTGTCGGTGGCAACCACGCCTTCGCCGACATTGTTCAGAATGACATTAAGCTTGGAGGAATCCGCCTGCGAGCGCCGGATGAGCGTGCTGATGTTGGCGGCCATGGCGTTGAACGTGTCGGCCAGCGTGCCGATTTCGCTGTGTTGCTGCACATCTATGCGAGCATCCAGCTGACCGTCGCTGAGCAGCCGGGCGCCAGCCGCTAGCTGTTCGAGCGGTCGGGTAAAACGTCGGCTGAAGCTGTAGCTGGCGGCCACCACTACTGCAGCCATTGTGCCGAACAAAATGAAGCCGATGTCGGCAATGCGGTTGGCGGAGGCGTAAATAGTGCCTGTGGGCTCCTCGGCAACAACGCCCCAGCCGGTGGCTGGCACCTGCTGATACGAACTCAGCACGGCCACGCCTTTTTCCGATGCGGTGACTATCGGGTGGGCGCGAGCGCCGGGGTCGGCAATAAAGGCGGCTACCGCAGGGACGGTGCTAAGGCTGCGGTGGGCCAGCAGAAACGCCATGTCTGGGTAGGCAATCAGGTTTCCCTGCCCGTCAACCACATAGGCGTAGCCGTTGGCACCCAGATGCTCTGAAAGCACGCTGCGCCATAAGCTGGCCAGGCTGATTTGGGTGATCAGCACACCTTTGATGGCGCCGGCGCTGCGGATAACGCCGGATTCATCGGTAGATAAATCGGACGATGTCTGGCTGCTGTCGTACGTAACCAGTGGTACCGCAATGGTAATGTATGGCTGGCGGCTGCTATCGTAGCCGACCGGGCTGATGTATTCCTTGCCCGCCAGGAAGGTCGCCACGCGGAAGGCGCTGCTTTGGCTCACATTTGCCAATGTTGCGCTTGGCCCGTTTTGGCTGATAGATAGCCGCTCCATGCCGTTCTGGTCGGCCAAGGATACATTCTTGATGTCGGCATCCTGTTTGATAAGGCTTTGGATGTCGGCCGAGGCATTTGCCAGGTTCGCCTGGTAGCCCCGTATACTAACGGTTTGCGAGTGGATGATAAGCAAGTTTACTTTGTCGGCGATGAACTGGTTGACGCTACTAGCGGCGTTGGAGGTCAGGATGGTTTGTTCGCTGGCGGCGCTATCTTTCAACGACGATTCAGACAGACGAAACCACGTCAGTCCTACGGCGGCCAGCGGCACTAGTGATGTCGCAAGCAACAGCAGAAGCACGCGCTGGCTAACCTTAAGCCGAATCATATGTGTTAGTGTACGGTATTCTGCCGTGCCTGGGAATCTTTGTTGATGCACGTCATTGACAAAACTTGACGCATCCGCTCAAAGCGATTATGCTCCACGATATGGGTCCGCAAACAAACACCGAAGCGCCGCTCAGCCAGCAGCCAGTCACCCCGTCTGCTCCGCAGCCTGTCGTACCCCCGGTCATGTCACCCGCTTCGCCATCCGTTGCCGCTAAGCCGCCGCGGCAATCGCCGGTGCTTCCTTTGAAAATTGCGGGTATTGTAGCGCTGGTTTTGCTGGTAGGTGCCAGCCTGTTTGGCGCCGGCTATGTGTATGGCAAAAAAGCCGCGCCTCCGCCCGCCAACGCCATGACTGCCGCACTGTCATTGCCCGCCGGCGCTACGGTAACGTCGCAGTGCACCCAAGGGTTGGGCACGCAGTACATAGCGCCCCAGGATATTCCCTACGGTCCCCTGTACGATGTATACCAAGGCAAGGTGATCGGCCTGGAATACATGGTGCCGGAAACCGCGCCCGCGTCCAGCATGAACACCGCCGCCGGCAGCGTTATGAATGGTGCCATGAGCACGCTCGATCTGCACGGTGTAGCCTACGACCACATGAATATGATGATTATGCCACAGGGTCATGCCGGCCTGCCCGTGCCGCACTTCATGGCAGACATCCTGACCGTACCCAAGAGTACTACCGACAAAATAACTTGCCAAAGCACTACATCCTCCACTTCTTCCAGTATGAGCATGTAGCTGGCCTGATTTGACTAGGCCAGTGCAGCATTTACTGCTACATGTAATTGCTCAAATGCCGCATATGTTGCTATATTGAGACGATGGAACTTTCTGTGGAGCAAAATCAACGGGTAGAATGGTCGCGTATTACTGATGCCAGTATTTTGAAGCGCGGTGATTTACTGAGATTGCTTGGCCCAACATTCCAGGCCGATATTGCAGTTTTAGACACGCATGATCCAAGTGCCGACTTGAAGGGCGTCTTGCCTGCAGATGAAATTGAGGCCGGCCTGGCGAGGGGTGATATTTTGCCAAACCACCACCATGTATTGGTTAAATTCCCGGGCAGTGACGACGTTGTATCTACGGGCATGTACGTGCGTGAGGGCGAATCGGATACCCTGTTCTTTCCCCATGTCACCAACCGTTACCAGGCGCATGACGCCCAGTTCAACCGACGGTTGGCTGAACTGCAGCCATTCCTTGGCTCCCGGACGTTGGGCCTTTTCTTTATGTCGGATGATGAGCAGATTAGCCGTCTGCCCAAAGCCCAGCCCTACGTAGATGATGACGGCGGCTTACGGCGCTAAGCCTCGCTGCTATCATCGCCAAGATCACTGCCTACGGCGCAGCATTACTGCAAGGTCGTGAAATAACCGTGAAAACAGCGTAAAGCCCATCTATCTTAACCTATAATTACCCGAAGGCAGAGCACCACGGCTTTAGCCGTGGGTGCTGGTTCAGTCGCAAAGCGACTGATACTGGGTCTTTTCAAACACCACGGGCTTACCCGTGGTTGTTTATACGAGGCGTATGGCCGCGCGAGTAAGTTGTGTCGTTTTGGCGGAAGGTATTGAAATAGCGCCGGACATGATGGTGCCAGGGCGGAAAGTAAAGACGCACGAAGCGTACGCCTAGGTGCTGGGCCTCTTGGGCGGCGGCTTCGTCCAGCTGTGCGGGGGAATATATGTAGCACTCTACGCGGTCAAGGTTGCCAACGCCCTCAATGTTTGCCACATCACCGAACAGTTGTGACACTACATCGGAATGGATCAGCCGGTGCCGCTTCCAGCCTTTGCACTGAATATAGCGGCGGATGCCATCCTTGGTCGCTTCTAGGTCAATGCCGTGGTCGTCGTAGCCGCTTAGGCCGCTTTCGACCACCTGCCACCCCTGTTCGCGAAGCGTCTGTGCCACAAACCGTTCGTATCGCTTCCCCGCTTCCCGTTGCTTTTTCTGTTTGTATGTTTTGTACATACCCTTACTATAGCAGACGGCTGTTTTTTAGGGTCAAGCTGCGAGCATTTCTTGACAGTATACCAAAATTGGAATATTCTGTGATAGGGTAATTATGCAATGGAATACCGCATCTGCTTCTACACCACCTCTTGGGGTAAATGTTACATAAGGGATTATATGGATTCATTAGAGGCGGATAATTTAGAGTTCTTGGGCTTAGTTTTAGCAAAACTGGAGCGTATGAAGGCTCCGCAATGCCATCGTGACCCGCTCGTAAAGCCAATAGCGGGTAAGAAGTATAAAGAAATACGTCCTGGCGGTAGTAATACGGCGCGGTTGTTCTATGTTGTATACGAACGAGATATTGTTTTGCTTTTAAGTGGATATACGAAAAAAGAGATGAAACTCAGACCTTCTGAGCTGAGGCTAGCCGACTCGATATATGATGATCTAAAAAAAGGAGGAGGTTACTATGAAGAATATGAAATCTAGCAACGGGTACTATACGAATCTGATTAAGAAATCGCCTGCCTTGCGCGCTGCGATTGAAGATGCGCAGCTTTCTGTAGATATATCCATGCAAATTGCAAAACTTCGGCAGGACGCCGGCCTTACGCAAAAACAACTTGCTGAACTGTCTGGCATCCAGCAGTCAAATATCTCAAGGCTTGAGAGCCCCGGTTACCAGGGGTATACGCTTAAGGTGCTTGCCAAAGTCGTGCGTGCGCTCGGCGCTAAGCTTAGAGTGGAGATAGTGAAGTCCACCATTACTACCACGAATCGCCACGCTTTCCTCTCCGCTAATAGGCATATATCATCACTGAAACTGAAGCCTGCAACGACGAAAGCTACGGGTTGGCTACGCGAAGGCGAAGGCTTTGCCACCAATATAAAGGAGGTGATAAATGTTTAAGAACCTATTTACATTCTTTTGCGAGTCTTCCTCAGTAGACGGTAGCGATGGAAAACTGTCGGCCTACAAGTTCTTCGAAGACTTCAGTGTCCCTGTCGAATTTGAAGACAAAGTCCATAAAGGGGCTATGCTTCAATTTAGATTTGATCTTGTATCTAGTTGGTTGATCAGTGACCCGAGCAGTAGGCCTATCAAGTTAAGCACCGTAAAAAAGGTGATCAACCCTGACGGAGAGAAGATAGGTGAGATCGTCGCTCCCCTAGAGCTGGCCGCTAATCAAATCCGATTTAACATCAGAGATAATATTTCGGCACTGCCTATCAAAGGATATGGGGACTATACCATGGAGCTTACCCTTTCTGAGGAGGGCAAGACTGTAGGCCGGGTGCGGTATCCGTTTCGTGTTGTGCCATCACAGGCTTCAGTCTCTGCTCGTGGTGGGGACGGCTTGCTCTAGTCTATTTGCTCTGAATTAGCGCTAGTTGTCGCCGCCGTTATCTCCGCCTGTGCTGGGCACGGTGATATATACAGGGGTGATCACCTTTTGGATGATAATTTGCGTCTGTGTTTGCACTTGTGTTTGGGCGGGTATGGGCTTGGCTACCACCTGAAAATCTGCATACGGCAACGCGGTGTAGTTGGTGGCAAGCTCTACGATGCGGTATATGCCCGGCTTGCTGAAGAGGTTGGGCCAGTTGGTGAAGTTTTGCGTATACGCAGCGCCGGCGGCGATAGTCTGTTGGCCTGTCTGGGTTTGGCAAACCGAGCTTGCGGCCGTGTCGTGCAGACGCACCCAGGCGTTGTTTGTCCAGGAATACACAAAGAGCGGCTCTTGAGGGCAGTCATTGGTGAGCGTAACGGGTTGGCTCAGCCCGTTTTTTAGTGTGTAGGTGATGGTGTCGCCGACGGTATATTTTGTTTTATCAGTAGTCAGCTGTAGTGTGCCGCCGGCAAAGTCCAGCGTGTTCACACGATGTGCCTGCCAGTAGACAACAAAGGCAAACGCGGCAATCAGCAGCAGATAGAAACACACCCAGCCGGCAAGGCGTTTGCGCTTGTTGCGCGCGCGGATAGCGACGGGATTCGGTGGTTGCTTCATGGCTACATCCGCGCCCTTCTGCGTAGACGCAGTACAACCGCAATAGCAATGCCAACGCCTATGATGACCCAAATGATCCGAAAGACGCCATGCGCCAGGTCGGTCCCCAAATACAACGCATGGAAAAATACAAAGATAATGGTAAGGTATGCCAGAAAATGAAGCAGTTTCCACGTATGCGGCTTTTTATCGATCCACAATATGGATGACAGAATAATAGCCAGCACAAAATACAAGGCGATCACGCCCAACGCTACGTACAACGACCCCATGTGGTACCCCACTATGGAAACTTCGCGGTAATGCGACAGAAACGGTACCAGCGCCTGGGCGATGGTAAACGGTACGAATCTGTCGAACAGTAGCGCCACCACGTGCACCACAACCGATATACCAAAGATGTACGCGATGGCTTTATGTGTTGCCCACGCCGTGAGCGGTTCGAGTAGCCTAAAGCTGAGCCCAGTAATGAAGCCGACGCCCGAAAGCATCAGCAGCGCCAATGAGATGGCTGCAACAAAGCCGGCCGCCCGGGTGATGTACCAGGGCCACGAAGCCCGCGCACGTGTTACCAGCTGTTGTGAAACGCTCGGCCCTTGTACAGGATCAACAAGTATGGTTGGCGTGTCGGTTGCCGCGACATGCTGCAGCATCGCAGCCGGCACGGGCGCAGCATATGCGCGGCAAGCTGGTGTCGCAACAACGCCCAGAGTCGCAACGAGGGCAATCAGGGCAAGGAGTTTACGCATGGGTAGTACCCATGATTATACCATTACCAAAATGCTTGATAATGCGCTGGCTCACTGACGCGCCGTATTGCAGCACGGCGGCTTTTACGTTGCGCCGGCGCAGGAATGCCAGGCCTTGTTTGCTGCCTAGTATAACCGCACAGCTTGCCAGTACGTCGGCGCGCAGCGTAGAGCTGTCGCATACCGTCGCCAGCAGTACGTCGGTTTCGGCCGGTTGCAACGTGCGCGGGTCTATGATATGGTGCCATGCCCTGCCCTGTTTACTACCTTGGTGAACAGTGACGCCTGACGTGGCTATGCCGCAAGCAGAGGTGACGGTGTATGTGCCGATGTTTTCGGTGCCGTCCGCGGTGCTTTGGATGCCGATGTTCCATGGCTGTCCGTCTTCGTTCAGCCCGCCTGCGGCTATATCACCGCCAAACGACAGCCAATAGCCGGTGATGCTGCTGGGCAGGTCATTCCGAAGCTTGTCTGCCAGGTAACCTTTGCCGCATCCGCCCAGGTCCAATGCTGTGCCGTAGGGGATGCGCGCCCAATTGTCGCCGATCTCTAGTTGTTCTATAGCTGCTACGGATTTGCTCGAGTGGTCGTCGGCGGGGTCTTGCTCGCGCCCCGGTACACGTGAGCGTACGTAGCCAGCAGCTTGCAGTGCCGGCAGGATGAACGGGTTGTACAGCCCATCGGTTTCATGCGCCAGCGCGCGTGCTGTGAGCAGAAAATCTCGGAATTCGGGCGTGATAGCTTGTTTGCTGCCGGCCTGCCGGTTGAATACAGACAACTCACTGCCCGGCAGGAACCGGCTGAACTGTCGCTCAAACAAAAATATCTCACGCCAAAGCCGTTGGTACAGCGCATCAATCTGCGCTGTTGGTGCCTTGCTTACCAGTGAAATGCCGGTTTTGCTGCCCAGCGCTATGCATGTTTGGTACTGCTGCATGAGTTAGATACACCGGCCGGACGGCGTGGTCTGGCAGGCAGGCGCCGGCGCCGATATAGATGCCGTGTATATGGGTGAGAGTGTTTGGGGCTGTGGATTAGTAGTGCTCTGGGTTGAAGTGTTGGAAGATGGAGCCGGTGTTGTGGCTTCAGGCGTCGTGGGCGCCGTAATGACATCCGGCGATGGAGGGATACTATTGACCAGTTGATCCAGCTGTTGTTGCCGGGCGTTGGTTATAAGGTATGGCGCAGTTTTGGTAGGCCGCTCGGTGGTGGTTGGCGGCAGGCTGCGCAACAGGTCGCTTACCATAACCACAAAACCACCCAGCACCACGCCTATAGTGCCCAGGGCATAGGCGTTGGCCGGCCAGCTACGCAAAATACTAGTTTGCCGGGGCGATGACTGGGTGAAGGCCTCGGTAAGCAGTCCGGACTTCGGTGCGCCCTGCTTGGCCAACATGTTTGTCATGGCCTTCATAAATACCGGCGGGCCACAGATAAAGAAGCGGCGGTCTTGGTAGTGCTTACCGGTAACATCGTCCAGCAGCTCGGTCGTGACGCGGCCGGTCTGTACCTGTTTTGCCGGTAGCGAGCTGGTTGGTCCGCTGCCTACTACAAAAATAGTTTTGAGGTTTGGGTGTTTGGACTGGATGGCCAACAGCTCGTCCCGAAACGGCACGTCATCTTGCGTGGCACAGCTGTATAGTAGCGTGACGTCGTTACGCGCGTTCAGTGCGCTGAGGTAGCGGAGCATGCACATGAACGGCGTGATGCCGATGCCGCCCGCAATGAATACCGCTGTTTTGTCGCGGTCAGCATCAAAGATGAAACCACCGTACGGGCCGTATACGTCAACCAGTTCGCCCTTTTGCAATCTGCTCAGCGCCGTAGTGTAGCGGCCGCGGACACGCATGCTGAATTGCAACACGTGTTGGTCAGTAGGCGAGCTGACCACCGAAAAACAGCGGGCTACCGATGGCTTGCCATGCTTTTCGTAGGCTATTGCGGCGTACTGGCCGGGCTGGAATGCCAGCGGGCGCTCGGCTTCATCGCGTTGCAGCGTCAGCAGCAGTGTTGACGACGTGATCTTTTCAGCTTCCTCGACGATGTATGTAGACATGTGGTTATGCTTAGTATAGCAGCAGCTGCTTCCGTAGCTATATGATCGCGATAACACGCGCAGGCGGCGCCTCTCTTTTGTTCTGCAGTAGTACGCTAGCTTTTGTCTAGTATTCGTGTTTGATGACGAAGAATGAGCCCCGGATGGTGCCGGCAAGCTTGGATTTTTGCCGCGCAAACTTAAAGGCTCCAAGCTCCGCGGGAATCTCCATGCCTTCCGACAGCTTAAAACCTACCGCCCGTTTCTTGGGGTCGCTCAGGGTATACATGACGTTTACCGACAGCCCGTCCTCGTAAAATACATACGCCCAGTCGATGTTCTCTACCCGGAACCGCGTGGTTTCCAATGGTTTGGCTGCAAAGCTGATGTTCCGTTCTGTCTGTAAAATATGGTTTACATATGCCAGCGTGTCGCCGCTTTCGGCGGCGGGTATGGTGGTGAACGCATGGTGGTATTTGTTCATAAAGTACCGTGCTTCGTTGGCGCGCAGACCGGCTAATGCTGCGGCCACCGGCGACGATTCCAGGCCAATAGTAGAGACATGAGTAAAATCAACGATGTACGACATGATACCTCCTTGTTACTTGACGGTAATCCGCCCAGTATTATTAGCGCTATATATTCGTCATGCGATGGGATGATGAACCTGTTTTAGCTGGCTCGGCTGGCTACTGCAGCGTGATAGCCTGTGTTAGTTGCTCGGCCATTGCTAGTGTTGCAATGCCGTTCGCTGGGCTCGTGCCCGTGTAGTTGGTCACGATATACCAGTTGTTGCCTTTTAGGATGTCCAGCTGCCCCATGCCGGGATCCCAATATGCTGCATCGCCGTAGCCAGTTAGTGTTTGCACGCCCGCAGGTCTGCCGGCAATGGTAAATACAGATTTGTTACTGGCGGCACCGGCGCTATCTTTGGCGCTGCGGACCGCCAGGCTGGCCATGTGTGGCGGATCGATATTAGGCCCAGCACTGTATGCGCAGTTACTAAAGGCAATATCGCTCGTACTCTCAGCATCTGCGGGTGTGGTGGCGCGTATAGCGCTATTACCAAGGATTTGGTTTGCCACATTATTGGTCATAATGCTGCATGCGTCCACTGCCGCATAACTAGTGTTACTTGATTCATTCGGTTTCGTTTTGTTGTGGCTGAACACAAGAAATAGTGCGGTTGCGGCACCTGCAACTACGATCAATGCGATAACCCCTACGGCTGGCTTCTTCACGGTGTAGTCCCTTTATTACTTGATGTCATTGTACCAGTGAAGGTGCCGCCGGCATATATTTAGGGTGCGCCGCCCCTGTTGCTGGATCGGCTGCATCCACCGTACTGACAAGGCTATAAGCCCATCGGTCCAATGGGCATTGAGCAAGCAGTCAAAGCCTAAATAAAAAAGCTGGCAAGTAAATAAACAAATGGTATTATGCCTCTATGAAATTGACCATTCTGGCAGACAGCAACACGTTTATTGACCATTATTTCCTGGGTTAGCCGGGGGCTTCATATTTTATTGATGCCGACGGTAAGCGAATTCTCTACGACGTCAGCTATTCGGACGTTTTCATGCAAAATGCTCAGAAATTGGGTATAAGCCTGCTCGATTTGGACTATCTCGTTATTTCCCACGGGCATCTCGACCATATGTGGGGGTTGGACCCATTGCTGAGAATGTACAGCCAGGCATCGCTGGAGGGGCGTGCGATGCGTATGCCCACGCTTGTGGTGCATCCGCGGACCTTCAACTTCCGTCCACGCACGTATCTTGGCGGCAGCGGTTCTTTGGTGAACGAAGAACGGGTGGCGCAGTTCTTCATTGTCCAGCGTATAGAGGAGCCGCTTTGGCTGACCGATAAGCTCGTATGTCTTCCAGGTATCCCAAAATCGAACAGTTTTGAACTGCGACAGCCCTTCAAGCAGATCCGGGTTGATGGGCAGGACGTAGATGACTATATGGAGGACGAAATAGCGCTTGCCTACAAGTCGGCCGATGGCCTCGTGGTTAGCAACGCGTGTTCCCACCGAGGCATATGCAACACGCTGGAGTACGCCAAAGCTATATGCAACGAGACGCGCATCGCCGATGTAATTTGCGGCTTCCATTTACAAAATCCCGACCAGGAAGTGCTGGATGGTACCGTTGCGTATTTTGCACAGAATACACCTGCCGCTCTCCATCCCTGCCACTGTACCGACTTACGGTCGAAAATCGCCCTATCTGCGGTCGCCAATATTCAAGAAGCAGGCTCGGGGCTGGCGCTGACGTATCCGTCTTAGGCGCGGCTTTTTTCGAAAACCATTGTCGCCTGTATCCTGTCGCCGCCCAGCAGGCCTTTGCTTCCGCCGCTCGTAGTTGAAATAGTGTGCAGCCTGTAGCCCTTGGCCGCCTGACTATTGATGACTTTTTCAAGCTCGGTAAGGTTGCCCGACCCCGAGCCGATTAACTTCTCTTTTAGTATAACCTGCAAAACTACGTATTCCATCGGGAATATTTCCTCCTTATATGCTCTGTCGTATAGAGTAGCGCATCGATCCTAAAGCGTCACTACCAATTCTGTCGATGGTTTTATCCTCGTTTTAACCCGTCGTATCAGGGGCCGTCATGGCGTGGAAACAAGACGCGCCTGAGCAAACAACCATAAGCATATTTTGAAATAATGTTGCTTTTTTTCAAAGAAAGTGATACTTTTGACTTGAAAAGGAGTGGAATTATGTTAAGGAATGTTTTGCATTCTCGTGTGTTCGTGTTATTCGGTTTCAGCGTTTTGAGTATTGTTACCCTGGCAGGTGGCATCGTCCATGCCGACGCTAGCCCTGCGGCCCGGCCGGTAACGGTCGCGGCGATTTGTAGTGATGTCGCAGCGGGTACGGCGCAGTGGCGCATCGGTAACCCAAACCCGGACAGTATGACCACAAACGTACAGTGGAGCGACGGAACGCACAGCGGTACCATCGCCCTGAAGTACGGGTTCACACCACTCACTACTCAGTACGATGCAGCATCTGCAGCGCCGAGCGTAACATTTACGCAGGCTGGTCTGCCCGACCAGACGGTTGCGGTAAGCACGACGTCGTGCACCGAGCCAGTCGAGGGCTGCGTTGACGGCTACGTCCGCAGCAACCTCCAGTTTACGTGGTCGCAGACGGGAGTTGTTACCATCTCTACTGTCAACAACGCGCCGTTGTGTGCCGACGTAACCGTAGACTTCTCGTCGTATTCACTGCCCGGCACTTACGATGGCAGTGGTGTCTTCGACGACAGTGCGGTACCGCAGCAGCTGTTCGCCAACACGGAAGCTGTCTTGAAGCAAGGCACGACCGGCAGCCAGACATTGACGGTGAGCGTACCCAATGCCTGCACCGACTACCAGCTTGATCTTTACTACGCTCCCGAGGTCACCACCGTTTCGTATGGCGGCCAGGGCGCGCAGCTGATCTATGGCAAGATCTATCTGCATACTGCCACTACTTGCTCAGCAACACCAGGCCGCGGCGCGGGTGACGTAACGCCAACCACCCCCACCGTACCAGCCGTCACCACCCAAGCAACCCTGGCAGATACAGGCGCTAGTGCCCTGGTACCAACCGCCGGCGCGTTGATGCTGGCAGCCGCAGCGGCAGCAACCAATTTCTCTGCCATTGCAAAAGTAAGGCGACTGTTCGTCCGCTAACGCGGCGCAGCCGTACGCAAAAAACAGCAGTGTCTTCGGCGCTGCTGTTTTACTATGTGCTGCTATGGAATAAGTGCGGCCGTTGCCGCGTGGCTGACATACCATGCCAGACTGATGCTGGCGGCCAGGATAAGCAGCAATACAGCCAGTTTTACCTTCTCGTTCACGATGTTTTCTCCAGATGTGAAACAACTACCAGGCGGTCTTTCGGCCACCACGTCGGCGTGCAGGTGTAGACGGTCAGGGTGGGCTTGCTTGTTGAGTCCAGGATGTCCGTCTGGGTCGGCGGCACTACCTGTATGGTGTCAACCATGTAGGTGTACGTGACGTTATGCCATATAACGCCTATCTCGTCCCCCACTTTTACAGTGTTCAGGAAATAGAAAACACCGCGCGGGTTGGTGTAGGTAAAACGATGGCCAAGGAGTACCGTATTGCTGCCTTTGTCCGGCGTGCTGCTGCCCGGCCAGTGCCACACGCCCTTGGCGAGCTCGGCGTAGGTATCGGTACCCTCGTATATCTGTTGATCCAGCTGCATACCAGGGATGATCAGCTGGTTCGGCTGGTCGGTATCAGCCGTAGTGTGCGGTGCCTGCAGCTGCTGCACGTACGGCGCGGCTTTGGGCGATTGTGCTGCCGCCGGCCGCGAAGTTACCGCGGGAAGGAATGGAATCAGGATAATATACGCATCAATCAGGATGATGCAGGTAAAAAGTATATGGTTGATGTTTCGCAGCGAGGGGCGGATGCGGAAAGCCATACATACAGTATCGCGGAAGCGGCGCTTGACCACAAGGCTGTTCGGCGTAGGAGGCGTAGAACTGGCATTGCAAATATTTAGAGCGGCTGGTTGAGCCATCGCGGCGTTTAACGTGGACCGGCATTAGCTTTGATGAGATTGGCGAGAGCTGTACGGGCAAGCTCAGGAGGTGTGCGGCTCCGGCGGCATCCTTATTCGAAAATACTGCATTTGCTGGTAAATCCAGCATGAGTACAAAATGAGCGTCGTCGGCCTAAGGTCTACTTAGTGGCGTTAATCAGGTGAATCCAGGCAATAAATGCTTGCAGGAACTTTTTTATATGTTCACGGGTATCGGGGTCGGTGATGACGCCCTGGTCGTCCATTTTTTCGGCGATGAGCGATAGATAGAACTCTGGCTGCTGCAGGGTCGGCATGTTTAGATATGTCAGCACCTGGCGCAGATGGTGCTGCGCGCCAAAGGCACCAAGGGTATAGGGTGTACAGCCAACGATTGCTGCGGGTTTGCCGTTCCAGCAGCTTTGGTCACTTGGACGAGACGCCCAATCCAGCGCATTCTTCACTACCGGCGAATAGGAGCGGTTATATTCCGGCGTTGCCAGCAAGACGGCGTCTGCCCGCCGAACACGCCCGCGCAGCATACGAACAGGTTCGGGCAGGTCGGTTTCTAGGTCTTCGTTAATGAGCGGCAGTTGGCTGATGTCGACTAACTCAATGCTTATGCCTGCCGGCGCTATTGCGGCAAAGGCGCGCACCAGCTTTGTGGTATAGGATCCCTCCCGCAAGCTGCCGGATAACGCGATGATGTCTATATTATTCATTACCTCTAGTGTAGCAGTTTTCCGCGGCAACAGGCAGGCTCTCGCCGCGTGTCCGGCGTGCTAATCGGCTGGCTGCCGTACGCTAACGACTAACTCGTTATAGCCAGTCGTCTCATCAAGCTCCCGAGTATATGTTACCTGCTCGTGTTCGCCCAGTACTATTTCGGCCGTAGGATAGACTATGGTGCCCTCTTTCAGATGTCCGCCGAAGCCGTTGCCTGCAGTATCCGCTATCGACATATGGAGGTGCGAGCCGTTGACGCTTACGGTGCCTACGAGTGATGTTATCTCGAAGTTATTATCGTTCTTCCCCTGGAAGGTCAGTAAATCCTGTTTGTTCGGGGCTATGTCCGCTGAACGCAGCACGGCCTTATTGACGCCGCCAACGCATGTAATAACAAATCCGGCTCGGATATTGTGTGCCTGAACGAATTGCTCTATTTTTGCCTTAAGATCATTACCTGGCTTTATGCGGAACGTGTGGATTATCATGATGCTAGTATACTAGATGTGCATGTGCCCATCCGTCAACATCCTGAAATTCCCGCATAGGCCTAAACTTAGTAGGGGGCTCTATGACTCGTTCTGTCGATGTCGAGGTGGATATTCATACTCAAGCATTCACAAGCGTAAGAAGCTCCGTGTATGAACTAACGGCACTGTACTTCACATTTCCGCTACTAATGACGGAGAAGTGGCGGCGAGCGCATTCGATCTTCGCCTTTTCGACTTCACGGAGTTGGATGTCGCTTGTATCGCCCTTGGTCTCAGCCACAAAGTAGATGTGCTTCACCGAGCCTTCTTTGAATGTAATAGCCCAATCTGGGTTATATTTGCCCATCGGTGTGTTGATATAAAAACCGCTCGGCAGCTTCACATAGAGTTCAACGCTATCGGCAACGTCTAACTCGCCGGCAAAATCTTTTTCGATCGTCGAGTCGTAGCGCAGCTTGTCGAACAGGTGCTTTTTTGCATCCACGACGTTACTGCCATACTCACCCGTGATTGTAGGATCGACAAAGATCTCCTCGGCATTCCAGCTTTCTTCAAGTTTGTCGTAGGTGATGTGCTCGATGATAGTACTGGCTTTTTGCTCATCAATGAGCTTGATTGCTTCCCGTATAAAGTCTTCTGGATTGGTTGCGAATCGCTTGAATACGTCAGGCTCAATACTCTGCAGAATAGTTGCTGCAGTCTTGCGGGTCAACCGCGTCGCGGAGGCAATCTCACCAACTAGGTCAAATGTAGCGCCGCTTGCAGCAATTTCCTCTAATGCCACTTCACGCCCGATCAGCTTCTTCATCTCAGGGCTTTGGTCTTGCTTCGTGGCTTTTAAGTAGCCCTCGGTGATGACGACATGCGTCTTGGATACGCGCAACCTGCTATTGAGCGCTCGAACGCACGAATCTATGAGCTTTTGCTCGTTGAATGACACGGTGTAGTAAGTCTTGGTGTTGATCTTCGCCCACAGGTTCTTAAACTCTTTGCTGGCAAACTTTTCTTGATTGAGGTTGAGCGCCGCCCTCTTGCGGTCGTCCGTAACCATCGGGTTTTTCTTGGCATCAAATACGGACTCTACGAGCTGAAGCGCATTTTCTGTATAAGCTGCAAGAGCCGGATCGACTGCTGATAGTATTTCACTAAATTTTTGGGCGCGAAGGTCTGGTGACATATCATGGAAAATATCAGTAAGTTGGCCGCCTGCCACTAGCCCAGAATCCTCAAGTCGGACAAATAGACGAGCCGCGTTGCGACCATCAATCTCTATCTCGTTGCCAGACGCATCAACCCATACTTGGCCTTCAAATAGCTCCTCGGTGATGTCCTTGGGACGGTTTTTGATAACTTCATAGAACTCATCTTGGAGCGCCTTGGCAAATTCTTCATAACTTTCATTAGCGATGACCGTCAGGACATTCACATCGTGAACGCCATGCGCGCCAAGCACCTCGGCGTCCATACGTTCACCGTCTTCGTTGACACTCAAGCGAAGTCCACGGCCGATTTCTTGGCGCTTCTTAATGTCCCCGCTACTCATACGCAGCGTGCATATCTGGAATACGTTCGGGTTATCCCAGCCTTCGCGTAGAGCCGTGTGGCTAAATATGAAGCGCACTGGCTCCTCATGGCTAAGCAGGCGCTCCTTATTTTTCATAATAAGATCGTAAGCATCAACATCTGCGGATTCACTCTCGCCGCGCTTCACGCCGCTATCTACGGCGCGACCTTTCTTGTCTACCGAGAAGTACCCCGCATGAATACGCGCCACATCGTCACGTTCTAGGAATGTACGATAATCGGTATCCTTCTCGACGGGCAATTGCCGGAAGAACAAATCGATGGCGTTCTTGTATTCTTCTTCAAACACGTGAGCATACGCGCCTTTTTGCTCGCCAGATTCGTCGTAGTATTTGTATTTGGCGACCTCGTCGATAAAGAACAGCGACAATACCTTGATGCCTTTTTTGTATAGCGCGCGCTCTTTTTCAAGGTGGCTCATGATTGTTTCGCGAATCTGAATCCTGCGGATGTCTTCCTCGCTACTATCGCCGACTACTTGGCCCTGCTCGAGTCTTAGACCGTTCGTGAACTCCACAAAGCTATCACGGGCGTTTATCTCGGCAATCGTGAAACCATCACGATATGCTTCGATTTCGCCAGAATGGTCGTAAATGTTATCGCCGTGAACGAATGTTTTTACCTTCTTGCCGAGGCCTGCGCCTGAATTGGCATTGTACTCGAATACCACCGTCGCCGATGGGCTCTTGTTTGGGTAGACGTTGATGCGCTGTAGGTATAGATAACCGTTGGTAGCGGTCGTGCCACGAATTGAGATACCCTTAACGGAGATCTTCTTAACTAATTGCTGCTGATAAGCATCTACCGCGTCCAAGCGGTACACCATATTGAAGTTTTCGCGATGAGTCGCTGAATAAGCCAGATAAAATAGCGGGTTAAACTTACCCAAGCTATCCCGGGCGACGTTTTTGCCGGTCGCGGTCCCGATAACACTCTGCGGTTCATCAATAATGACGATGGGATTTACGGCTGCTATCACATCAATCGGGCGACGGGAGCGGAATGTGTCGAGCTTCATATAAATACGACGAGCGTCCTTGCCGGTGGTATTGAATGCCTGGGTGTTTATGATCATGACGTTGATGCCGGGATCGTCGGCAAATTGCTCCAGCTCGTTCAAGCGGGTGGAGTCATAGATAAAGAAACGGCAAACCTTACCGTATTCCTCTTTAAAGTGGTCGGCAGTAATTTGAAAGCTTTTATAGACACCTTCGCGAATGGCAATACTAGGCACGACTATAATGAACTTGCTCCAGCCATATCTCGCGTTCAGTTCATACATAGTTTTGATGTATGTGTAGGTTTTACCGGTACCGGTTTCCATCTCGACTGTGTATACAGGCCTTGTAACAGTCAGCTTACGACCATCTTCGTATTCGATCTTGCTAGTCATGGCCTCGACTTTGTTGCTAGGAACTATGGCATTTTGTTTCTGTACAGTCCGTAAGTTTTTGAGTAGGTCCTCAGAGCGTAGGTTAATTTCTGCGTTCGCCCAGCCAGTATTTTCCAGTGCTAATGCAACCTTGGCGGATTCCTCTCCACGACCCACGAGGAACTTACGGGTTCCATTCGGTTGTCCAGCAAAGAGATCACACACAGCATTGGTCGCATCCGATTGGAACGGTTGGTGTTTGAATCGAAGCTTCACTTTTAAATGACCTTTACTTTGGTGTTAGGAGAAATGGTGCGGAAATGCTCGGCGAGGTTCACCTTTGCTTGACTGTCTGGGAAAGAACTATCCCGGAACACCGCAGTGTGCGGCTTGAGCGTGGCGATCTCTTTAATTGCATCTTCGCTGATACTTTCTGCAAAGCATGCAACCAAGCCTGATGCTTCCCCGGAATAGTCGTATAGAAAAGTAGTTGCACCCGCAATCTCACGTGTCTCTAGCGGGCGGTTGAGTTCGATTGCGGTTTGAGTCAGGATGCCAAATAGTAAGTCTAGTTCACTTCGGTCTTCTTTGACATTATCTACGGCGTCTAGTAACGTCGACTGTTCGTATTCACCAGCGGACTTATATACTTCTTTGTAATTTGTATCGCCTACAACAAGTGTGCGAAAACCGATGTCGGTATTATTGCCGCCAACCAGTTCGCCAGCTCTGCGAATACGCTCTTTTGACAATTCAGTAAGAAGATGGGGTTTCCCAAGTTTGTCGCACAGAGCAATTGCATTCTGTAGAGTCTTTTTTGTGAGCGAGTCTGCTACTTTTAGCGCTTCATCTAAATTTTCTGGAAGCTGAACCAATATCCACTTAATCCTAATATTATCGCTGCTTAGTTGCATTGCCGCATGTGCCGTCGTTGCAGATCCAGAGAAAAAATCTAATACAATATCACCCGAAGATACACCGCAAACGCTCAAAAGTTTTTCGATAAGCGTGAGGGGTTTTGGGTTGTCAAAGACTCTAGCCCCCATCAAGCTATCGACTTCGTTTTGTGCGCTTTTTGTGGTGCCACAACTGTCTAATAGGTTGGACGGGATTATTTCGTTCTCATCAGTTGGGAATATCTTTTTCCTCGGTACATTTGAGTATTCTGGTCCGGGTCCAAAATAAATCCTATTATCATCTAGCAAATCGTACATTTCTTGGGGTGTATCTACCTGCCATTGTCTTGTCCATTCAATCCCAGACGGAGACTTAATTGTAAAATAGGTATCACGCTCTTTGTTGCTTCTTTTTTCGTCAAACGAAATGCTACCAGAGAACCATTCACCTCGATTGTCATTATCTGGGTTAGAGAAAGTTCCTTGCGCGAGCTGAGTGTCGATCCATTGAGGCATAGTCTCTTTTTGTCGCGCGTAAGCCAAGATATATTGTTCTGTTGTTCTTGACCAAGTATCTTTTTTCCCTTTGCCCGTTAGCCAGAGAAAATTATTTATAAAGTTGTCCTCGCCATAAATTTCATCACAAAGTTTCTTTAAGTTGGCCTGTTCATTGTCGTCAATAGAGATGAAAATAACACCGTCTTTTGAAAGTAAGTTGCGAGCTAGTTTCAGACGAGGATACATCATGCTGAGCCAGTCACTGTGGTAACGGCCGTTGGTTTTTTCATTTTTCTTGAATTGAATATTGCCGGACTCATCTTTGTATTCGGTATTTTCATCGTATTGCTCAACGCTAATCTTAAAGTTATCGTGATACACGAAGTCTTTGCCCGTGTTGTACGGCGGGTCGATATAGATCATCTTCACCTTGCCAAGGTAGCTTTCCTGCAAGAGCTTAAGGGCGTCGAGGTTGTCCCCTTCTATAAACAGGTTTTCGGTAGTATGCCAGTTTTTGCTGTCTTCTAAGTTCGGGCGAAAAGTTTTATTTATCGGTGCACCTGCTTCGATGATAGCCTTGCGCTTACCGACCCAGGTAAAGTCATATCTTTCATCTTTATCATCTAGCTTATCGAGTGCCTCACCAAGGCTTTCAAAAAACTCGCGACTACCGCGCCAGTCAACCTTATCTAGGTCAATTCTCTCAATCTGATTTTCGTCCATTTTTACCCCTTGTTCCTGTCCACCGTAACTGTATTAGCATTATACCCCAACTTAGTTTCTAGATTATGCCGTTCTCGGGCTAAGTCACGGTATAGACTTCACTCTCGAAAAGGAGAAGAGGGTCTATAAACAATGGTAGATCGGAAGACAGCGAAATATCGAGCGCACCGTACTGTTCTAGACTAGCTGGATCGACCCCAAACACCTCTGAAAAAATGCCATGCTGTCATTGTGTAACTATTTATCGCAAGGAGCAAATGGCCAAGGAATCGAGTTGGGCGGCGCTATGCGTGCTTGCTACATAGGCAGCTGCGAATAAAAGAAATGCGCTAAACAGGGGTAGAGGACTAAAAACCGACATTTCCGGCGGTTCCAACCTTTTTCGTCAGCTGTTAGGACTGACGGTTTTTCATGCTGGACCAAGGAGTTAAATGGAGGGACCGGTCATGGAACTCGGTCAGTCTTTTTAGCTGCTTGGTCTAGCTCGGGGACTGGATGGTTGCCGCGGGCAACGCGCAGTCGTCATGCTCAAGACTGGTTTTTGCGCGTGACTCCTTGGCGCCCGGTCCAGTGACCTACGCCCCACTTTGCATGGCTAGCCGCTGGACCAAGTTCGGCTCCAGACCCAAAGAAAAACCACCCATTGCTGGACGGTTTTTCTTTGGCTCACTACGATACGGGAAGTTATAACCGTGATAAAACTAGGATTATGCAATCGACTATGACTAACTCGGAAGTTGACAGTGCTCTAGCCCTCGAAGGGTTCTATCAAGCCTTTTATTTTGTCTACGAACTTACTTACCTTTCCTTTCTGGTATTTACCTACAAGATATTCGAGCTTGCTGGTAATTTCTTCGATTGGTGGCTTATCTTCGACGACCCAGAGCACTAAATTCTCAAAGTCATCGGTCTGGTCGGCTTGCATAGTCAGCGCAACATCGTTTAGCTCGTAGGTGAGCAAAGCGGTCATTAGGCCTGTACGCTTGTTTCCTTCAACAAAAGCATGATTTCGGGCGATAGAGTCTAGCAAAACTGCACAGACAGTATGCAAGGAGCAGTCATCCTGATAGGCGAGATACGTTTTTGGCCTGTGGATTGCGGCGTCAATTACTTCATCGTGAAGTACCCCGGGCCTACCGCCCGATACTTCAATAATCGCATCATGCAAATCCATGATTATGTCATGATTCGGCAGATAGATTTTCATAGCTATTGCTATTTGTCTGCAAGAGAGATAAGCGTTGACCTCATGTTCTTAGCCAACTTCTTAACAAGCTTCTTATCAGTTTTCTTTACGTAAGTAAGCTGTGTTGCCATAAGCATATGTTAGCATGTGTCGCTCATGTTAGCCATGTGATTCTTACAAAGAAAAAGAATCAGAATCAGATGTTAAATCTTACTTCATTTGAATACATTGCAACAAGAGGAGCCACTCAGCTTCAAACCTACTCTGGGTATACAAAAGGTCAGAACCGTTTTACCGATTCTGACCTTATCTTGTCTAGCTTGGCTCAGCTTACCGGTCTTGAACCGGGTGGCTATTACGGGCGCAGGGTGCCAGCGAATACCTGCCAGGCCAGCAGGCTTTTAGCAACCAAGCTCAAGATGATGTACATCCGCTCGCCGTACAGGTAATCGGCCCATTTGCCGATCTTTTTATACTGAAGCGCCATGTTTAACGCGAAGCAGCTAAAGAAAATGAAGATGGACACAAATATCCAGTAGACAAATGTCGGTGCCTTGCTCCCCTCGTGAGCTCCCAGCCCCATGTAAAGTGCTACCACTGCCCATGGCACCGCGCCGGCCAGGCAGCCAACCCCGTAGCTCAGCCAGCTGGTCTTTTTGGTGGTCTGATTGTGCACTTCCATTACCAGCCCCATCAGGTTCATAATGGCTGTAAGCACGAATAGCATTACCAGGCTGCTCAAGTCGTAGACACCGACAAGCATACCGATTGCTACCATCATGATGCTGGCTGACAAGGCGTACTCAATCCAACGAGCCTTATTGATGCCAAGCTTGAGGTTGCGGGTGTAATGCCTGTTGTAGGCGGTGGCTATGAGCAGGTGGAAAAATGCCGATAGAAAAAAGAACGCTGCAATCAGGATTGGCAGGCGTACATGAAATAATACGGTGTTGGCAGGCTCCAGGCTTTGGCTAGCCCTGTTGAATTGCAAAAAGTTGCCCGAAACCGGCAAGTCAAATCTCTTACTTAGCAGCAACACCGCAGCTCCCTGCACAAAATGCAAGCCTGCGGCAATCAGGTTAAGTTTTCGCAAACCTTTGAATGTTATTTTAGCCTTTGTCATCCCGTACTTTTAAGCATATGCCCAATGAAAATCATCCGCAAGTCCTGCGCCGAAAAGAGCAAAAAAATCCAGCGGCGCGAGTGCTTACTGGTTTTCTGCTCAAGCTTGTACCATACCCGGCCTGACCCCGCTTATCGGTCTCGGCCCTGCAGTGGTTTGCTCCCGGGGAAGATAGCGCAGAAGCGAATCAACCGAATCGCTTAGCGTGAATTCGCGTATGGCCGCCCTGCGTTGTTTTGCGGTTGACAATCCAAGTGCCACTCCTTCGCCTATCGCGGTTATCAATGCTTGAGGATTCCGTTCTGCAACCAGGGTTAGCAAGCCGCAATTAGTTTCCGGGAGGCCACCGAGGCTGCTCGCAATAACACGGCACCCACTATGCTGGGCCTCGACCGAGAGCATGCCGAAGGGTTCGGCAAACACAGACGGCATGAGCAGGATATCAGTTCTGGCCAGTAGCATAGCCATCGATGTGACGTTTTGGCGTGGCTTTAGTAAGGTCGCGTACCTGTAGCCCCTGAGCATCTTTGCTATGGTCTTGCCTTCTATAACGTGTTGTCCCGCCATAACAATGCTCATATGCACCCCGAGCGTCTTCATCTCATACAAATGCATCATCTCGAGTATTGTATAAATCCCTTTTTCGGGATGAAGCCTGCCTGCGTACAGGACCCTAAGCTTTTTCCCTGGTTTAGACCGATGTACGTTTCCGTAAACCGGGTCAGCAAACGGCATCACTACATTGATAGTACTGCTCGGTATTTTTAAATAGAGCGCCCACTGCTGCGCATTGTAGATGCTGGTGGCAATGATTGTCTTGCCTTTAACCTCTTTCATGCGCTCGTGCTGCTCCACTTTTGACGGAACGGCGCAGTGCAGAATGATAGCAGCTTTGCGCCGTGTCCGGACGTCATACGCCCGGTTAACAAAGACGACCGTACCGGTCAGCTCACCGATTTGTGATTCGTCCGTCAGGCCTAGAAATGGAATGTTTGGAAAATCATGTTTGCTTTGCGTGATAGCCGCGCCTATTATGACTACTTGCGCACCAATCCCTCTGCGTAGAAGTTCGCGAATGTGGCCGGCGGTGAATGTCTCCGAACCGCCAGTACCGGCAAGCATTCCCTCGCCTGAGGGCCATATAAATGAAATCATAGCTATTGCCGGGATGCTATTTCGCTTTAGCTTGCTTCGGTTTTTTGATAGCCTTTCGGCCCTTGTCTTTTGACATCACTTAAGCTCCGCCAATGTGTACCCTAGGCAGTGTACTTTGGCAGCTTTCCTGATTTTATTCCTAAATAATGATATGATGTGGTCCTTTCAGAACTTAGCAGTTTGCGGCGGCCAACATCAATTCCTCCATGCGCTCCTTACTGGAAATTTTAGTATCAAAGTGGCCTTCTATATTATAGTATGCGCTTAGTGGGGCGGATTACCTAATCTTGAGTATATGGGGCAAGAACCCATAGCATGAAAGCGTCGTGATTATTTGCTCGAGTCTGCTTATATCTAGTCCGACTCAACCCGGAGTTGTAGGCTAATAGCGTGGGCGCGAATTGTGGAAACTGCCACCGCGCGAGCCGCCACCGAATGATGAGCGCTTTTCTTGAGGGCGGGCTTGGTTGACGGTAATAGTACGGCCATCAATTTCTTTGCCGTTTAATGCCGCAATGGCAGCCTCGCCTTCTTTGGCATCATCCATTTCGACAAAGCCGAAGCCTTTCGATTGGCCACTGTCACGGTCTTTAATGACGGTCGCACTAACTACTTTACCCTGCGACACGAAGAGATCTTTTAGTTTTTCATCGGTGACGACATAAGCCAGGCCGCCTACGTATAATTTCATAGCCATATTTAATAACCTTTCTTTAAGACCTAATATCGCCCGCGGCTCATTGTTCCGGCCGAGTGATATTAGTTTTATCTAGATATGACAGCGGAAAGAGTATGTGACTACTTGCTTATATAAAGTATATCAGCTAAAGCCTTTTCTGCACAGCGCGTTAGGGAATGCTGAGGCGACGGCGTATACTAAAAAATAGAAAGGCTCGGATGTATATTCTTAGTGTAGGCGTGTCGCGCAATGGTTGGCAAGTGTATGTCAGTACGGTCAACTCAGCCGCAGGCCGTTCCTTTAGTTGCTATCCCCATCTGGTTCGCATCGCTAAGGCGGTAGTGGAGACGCGCGACTTAACAGAGACAGAGGTGCGCATTACCCAAGATATGGGCCGTACCATAGGCAATACAAATATTGTTGCAACCAGTCCTAAAGATGCCATATTCTACGCCCGGCGCTTGAAGCATGCCGATATGTCGCGATTTGTCAGAAATCGTTCTATGGAATCGAGCAGCGAGCTAAGCCTTATTCTCGCAAGAGATGATGTCGGCAACTACGAATTAAAAGACGTATGGATTGGCCCAGCATGCCCACCCTTCCCTGATGCATCAAACGCACGGGCGGATAGCACAACATATTGGCTCGGCCATGCCCTGACGGCCGGCTCTGAGCGGATTGAGCCCCAGTCGGTGACGGGCATCTGTCCGTATTAGCGGTTATCTCATGGTGTGCGGTTGTCCCTGCTTTGAAGCTCGGCCAGTCACCCGATGTCAACAAAATAAAAAAGAGCCCTCTTGCAAGGGTTCTCTATTTTGGCTTCAGCTTGCCGGTCTTGAACGCGACAAATGAGACATGGAAAAACTTACATAAAATGTCTCAATATCTGATGTGACACAAAATTGTGTTATTTCAGTAATTTATGTATACTCACGGCATGGACCGAGACAAAGTACTTATTTACGCAGATCATTTGGCGCGTTTCTATGCCGACAAATACAGCTTCCCACCAGTAGTTGGCCGCCTGATCGGCTACCTGTCAGTATGTCAGCCAATGGAACAATCGATTAACGATATCGCTAAAGCACTGCTGACAAGCCGCAGCGCTATAAACGGCGCGGTTAAAACACTCGAAAACCAGAAGCTGATCCAGCGCACGCGACCAGCGGGAACACGCGCCGACCTCATCATTCTCAACCCACCGGATTGGCGTGGTGCGGGCTTCGAGGCTGAAGAATATATTCAAACAGGCGCCTTAGCACGTGAAGGCCTGGAGCTTCTAAAGGATGCTTTACCGGAGCGCCGGGAACCACTCGAAAAAATGCTGTCACTCAGCGAATTCCTGGCCGAACGAATCCCTGCTTTGTACGACGAATGGATGGAGTATCAGCAAAAGGCTCAAAAAGCCAAGGAAAAATAAGGAGGGATATGGAACCGGCAATCACTGTTAGTGGACTTAAAAAATCATATAAAAAGAACGAGGTACTCAAAGGCGTTACCTTTGCAGTCGAATCGGGCAAAGTCTTTGCTCTGCTCGGCAGCAATGGTGCCGGCAAAACCACCACGATCAACATCCTGACTACCTTGATTCCGGCGAATGGCGGCACGGCAACCGTCAGCGGCTTTGATGTTGCAAAGCGGCCGTCCAAAGTACGCTTGTCTATTAGTCTGACCGGGCAGTTTGCTGCTGTCGATCAAATACTGACAGGTCGTGAAAACCTGGAGCTTATTGCCGACCTGCGGCATAGCAAAAACTCAGCACAAACAGCTACTGACCTGCTCAAGAAGTTTGACTTAACCGAAGCGGCTGACCGCCGTGTACAGACCTATTCCGGCGGCATGCGCCGCCGGCTGGACATTGCCATGAGCCTCATTGGCAATCCGTCAGTTATCTTTCTAGACGAGCCGACCACCGGGCTTGATCCGCAGGCCCGAAACGATATGTGGCAAACTATCAAAACGCTGGCCAACAGCGGTACGACCATATTCTTAACCACCCAGTATCTGGATGAGGCCGATGAGTTGGCCGACACTATCGCAGTACTCCATAAAGGCGCGATTATCGCCAGCGGCACCGCCCGCGAGCTAAAGAAACTGGTACCAAGTGGTCTGGTCGAACTGACCTTTGAGGATGAGCAACATGTTAGGGCCGCTGCTGCAGTCCTGAAAGAACACTACGACGTCACCACACACGAAAACCTTACCCTGACTGTTGCGATCGGTGAAGGCACGAAGCAGCTCGCCGAGCTCTTTGTCCAGCTCCGCGACGCCTACATAGAACCAACTGACTTCACTCAAAAAGTACCAACGCTTGATGACGTATTCTTCAAACTCATTGGTGACAAAAAGGAGGACAAATAAATGCAGCTCATTACCGATACCTGGACGATGGCCAGGCGCAGCCTGCGCCACATTACCCGTAGCCCCGACACGATTATTACCGTCGTTATGATGCCGATCGCCCTGCTCCTCCTCTTTGTCTATGTATTCGGCGGTGCGCTCGGTCAGCAAACTGGTGGCATAAAGTATGTTGATTTCCTGACGCCCGGGATAATCATCATGACAGTTATTAGTGGTATCGCCTATGCTGCCTATCGACTTAGTAACGATATGCAAAGCGGTATTATCAACCGCTTCCGCACGATGCCGGTTGCGCCGTCGTCAATCTTGGGCGGTCAGGCGGCGTCATCGACTCTGTCCAATCTGTTCTCTTCCTTGCTCGTGCTGGCTGTGGCGTTTGCAATCGGCTTTCGTTCCCATGCGGGATTAACTGAATGGCTGATTTTTGCCGGACTGGTTGCGCTCTTTACGCTGGCCACGACATGGATGGCAATTTTCTTCGGCCTGCTGGCTAAATCAGCCGAAGGTGCCGGCTCGTTCAGCTACATCCTCATGCTGCTGATTTTCATCAGCCCCTCGTTCGTGCCGACAGCTTCAATGACATCCGTCTTGCGCAGCTTTGCTAACAATCAGCCGCTGACACCGATTGTTGAGACGATGCGTTCGCTGCTTACAAACGGTATGCCCGGTGACAAGGCCTGGATTGCACTCGCCTGGTGCGTGGGAATCCTGGTGATCTTTTACCTGGGTTCACTAAAGCTGTACCGCAGCAAAACGGTTGCGGCTTAAAGATCACTTAACAAGTTATTTCTAGCAAACAAAGATCCAGAAGCATTAATGCTTACTGGATCTTTGCTCAAGTTTGTACTGTACTTAGTCTGGCTCCCCATACCGGTCACGGACCATTAATGGGTGGTTGGTGCTACCCAATATCCCGTCTTGTATAGCCAATGGCGGCTATACTGGCAGCTAAGATAGCCGCTCCCAAAAGATATAGCACTAATCCGCGTTCTACGTGTCCGCTGAACAGGCCGACGGTATTGTAGTAGTGATATGGCATAAATTTTGCTGGGGTTTCAAGCCAGTGGACCAGGCTGGCGAGCGACGAGATCACGTACCCACCGAACGCCAGCACGATTGCAATGCTGCTAGCGGCCTTACGCGTTAGCTGGTTTGTGGCCATGAGCGCAAAGGCGATCATACCGAAGGAGGCGGAAAATGCGAACGACAGCAAATGGGTTGTAACCAAATCTGCTTGGTTGATTCTAATACCTGCAAAGTGAACGGTTGCAACCGTTACCATATAGGTCAGCACGCATACCGCGCTAGTAACAATGAGCCAAACTACGGCTTTTGCCAAGAGCAACTGGCGCCTGGTGATCGCTCGAGCTAGTGTGAATTCGACGGTAGCGTCATCTTCGTCCCGGTTCATGAGGCCAGCCGCTAGTACTACTGACATTATTATCACCAATATCGGCAGTAGAATGTAATAAATTTGTGAGCTTAGGTAGCCAATGGGTGAGAAAAAGTCACTGCCACCGAAAAACCCACCGGCCGACGAGGAGATGCTATTAAAGGTTGTGTTCAATTGCCTGGCGTCATGACCGATTGCTTTGTATGCCAAGACGGTTATGGCTATAAGGCTGGCAATCCCAATCGCCCACCACACAATAAACAAGCGGCGGCGTCTGAGCTCCCAGGCTATTACGGCGTTCATTGCGAAGCGGCCTCCTCATAAAAGCGCAGAAATTCCTCTTCGAGACCGTGTTGGCTGGTTGTCATCGAGGCTATGGCATGGTGAGATAATGCCGCCAAGGCTTTTTCGATGGTGTCCGCCGGTTCGACGGTTAAACTTGTCTGGCCAACATCAATGACTTTTAATGCCGGATCAGATTTCAGTTTGGTGGCATCGCCCGCATGCTTGAACGTTACGCGCCATCGTGGTTTTTGTGTGGCAATAATGTCAGTAGCTGAACCTTCGTAGACGAACCTGCCTTTGCGCACTATACCTATTCGGTCACACATACGCTCAACTTCTTCAAAACTGTGGCTGCTAAGCAAAACAGCCGCGCCGCGCTCGCGTGCTTCGTCGACCGTTTTATAAAACTGTTCCTGCATAAGCGGATCTAGGCCGCTGGTCGGCTCATCGAGCACGAGCGCTTCTGGCTGGTGCATGAATGCCTGGATAATGCCAATTTTTTGCCGGTTGCCCTTTGAGAGCTGGTTCATTTTTTTATCTAGCTGCGCTTCAAATCTTTTGGTTAGCTGCAGCATGTAAGCGTGATCGACGTTATTGTTCAGATTGCTGAGATAACTCAAAAACTCTCGGCCCGTTGAGCCTTTTGGCAGCACGACATCGCCCGGCAAGTAGCCGATACGCTTGCGTAATTTCCTGGCCCCTTGGCGGTTATTCGTGCCGAACAGCTGGATGGTGCCTGAGGTTGGCCGGATGAAGTCCAGTATCATGCGTAGCGTGGTCGTTTTGCCAGCACCGTTTGCACCGAGCAGACCATACACCTCGCCAGGTTCTATCGCGAGGGAAAGTTTGTGTACGGCGGGAGTTTTGGATCTTCCATAGTATTTTGTAACGTTTGTAATTTTTATTGGCGTAACCACGATGCACTTAGTATATCACCGCGAGCTATATGACTGGTGCAGGAGTGGTTATGCCTATCGGTCTATAACTTTAGTCGATTGTTGGTAGTTGCTAGAGGAAAGACTACATCGGTCTCGAACTAAATAGTAACAGGGGTAAAGAGAAAAGAACCGTCTAAAAGGGCGGTTCTTTTCTTTTGTCAGTTTTTAAGGCTGGCAATTTTTTTGCTAGACCAAGGAGTTAAATGGAGGGACCGGTCATGGAACTCGGTCAGCCTTTTTAGCTGCTTGGTCTGGCTCACCGTTTGCTACTGGAATAGAACCGTAAATGAAGACTACGCATGCGATGCGGAGGCGATTCGTCGTGTGCTGCAGGAGGATGAAGAGGACGCCCAATTATGATACTTGCTAAACTACGACGTACTGAGTCGTTGGGGATAGCGGGTTCAAGGCTTCTTGACCAAGATACGTTCTATCCTTGTTTTCTCAAGGACCTGCGCCGTTGCCATAAGGAGGTGATTATTGAGTGCCCTTTTGTGACTATGCGGCGGGTACATTATCTCCTTCCTGCTTTGCGGGGTTTAACGAAGCGCCGGGTGTGCGTGGTCGTTAACACTAAACCTCCGTATGAGCACTCTGGAGTGTTGCGTCGCCAGGCTGAGCTTGCAGTTGTGGCTATGCAGGAGGCTGGCGTGCGAGTACTCTTTACCGGGGGACGCCACAGGAAATTGGTCATCCTTGATAAGGAACTTATCTACGAAGGATCGCTCAATATTCTTTCGCAGGCTGACAGCTGTGAGATTATGAGGCGGATTGAATCTCGCGCGCTCGCATCCGAGTTGGTCGACTTTCTTAAGCTGCCTCACCCTTTCTAGTTTTTAGGTATTGCTTCAATAGTAGAGTAAGCCTTAATGAAATCACCTCTCACGTCTGAATGCAGCGCCGAAGCCCCACCTTCAGTACAGTCATATTGGTCGCCAGTTACAAAGTAGTATCTCCCATTGATGAGGGGAGCGTCTGGAAAAGTTTTGCCGTAGTACCCATATACTGGATCCGTTTCGCCTTTCGTGAAGGTGCTGATTCCGGCTACTCCGTCGTTATTCTGACTTGTAGTGCAGCCAAGGTACTGATCAAGTGAATGCACAGAAAGCAGCACATATGGCGGCTGACCCTGGACTGAGGAATTTCGGATAGCGTAGTAGGCATCTTGAGTGTTGTAAGTAAGCTTCATACGTATCCCCAGCTCAGGAATGTTGAGATACTTTCCTGTATATGTCGATCCGCTGGCAAATGTTTTTACCATAGCTAATGCCGTTTTGCCGTCAACAGAGTTAAACCAGGCGTCGGCTTGTTCGGTAGTCGGGACGTTCTTTCCGCTAATCGTGAATTGTCCGAGTGCCGTTTGCGCACCGTAACTGTATTCGAATAACGGCACAACGGCGGTCGTAATATTCTGTCCTGCCTTGTTAGATGTCGATGGGCCGTTTGAATCGGTGCTGCTATTAACTACGGTAAACAGAGGGAAATGCCCGCCCGCAGCAACGTAATAGCCACCAAGCGCTATGAGGCCTTTTCCTGCCTGGTCGAGCGGCGTGACCGAATTGACGATAAAATTGGCTGGAAAGTCGTCTTTGATGTAATCGTCGAGATACGAGACGGAGAGTGTTTTACTAGGGTTCGTAAGCGTTGCCGTTCCCATCCCTAAGCCGGATAAGCCAGCGATGTCACTATGATTACTACTAAGAGACCATCCTGACGGATAGCTAAAACAAAGATTACCGTAATGGTCGCAGTACGTTTTCCAATTGGCGGTAGATATGTTACTCGCTGATTGCGCCGACGCCAGCTGACCCGAGAGATTTGCTGCCTGTTTATCTAGACTGGCCTTTGTCTGCGCGAGAGACTCTACTTTACTATTTTGGATATGATATAGATACCAAGAACCGATAAGGCCTAAGCCGATAACAGCGAGAATGCACAAGATGATGAGTCCGCTGTTGGCTCTATGCTTTGGTGTCGATTGCTCGGAGATAACTTCACCCACGGTTAATTGCCCTGCATCTTTATTGTATTTACAAATGACTTAACGGCTGGGCTATATTGGCTGTTATCGTTAAAGGCCATCGTACCATTCGGGCCGGCATTATTGTTCACATTTGACGAGATCCTTACGACGTAAGATTTATTGACAAGTACATACCCCTCGTTATTGAACTGGTCGCCATATTCGAGCGGCACCTTACTACCGTTTCCGTACCATGCGCTAATATTGTTAATGGTTAGGAACTGTATTTGCATGTGCGGATCGAAGACGGCCATGCCACCTTCTTGTGCGAAAAGATCTTGTGCCGATGAAGCGCCATCATTTTTATATACCGAGATCGTTATACCGCTATACGTAGAGGGCGGATTATCAATATTGAAACTCTTAGGTACGATCGTAGTAGAGTCGAGACACATTGCTTTTGAATCGTATGACCCGTTGTTGCATTGCTGATAGTAATGCGAAGCGGTGGCAATTACCCATCCGGTCGGCATCGTGAAAGTTACTTGTCCGTGCAAGAGGCTCACGATGCCAGGCTGTTCGCTGGGCACAGATACTATACCGTCGTTTTGATTTGTTATCTTAGCCAATCGCACGTTTAGATTTGAGATATTATTGTGCGTTGCCGATATCGAAAGGTTAAGTTTGGTAGTCCTGTAGTATTGCCAGAGATAAATGCCGGTCATCATGACGCCCATCACGATAATGGTAATTACTAGTGGAACCCGTAAGGGGTGTTTTATCGTATTAGTTTGCATGGGTTCCGTCTGTATCGCGGGCGATATCATTCCTAGCCTTTTTTGTCCGGCTGGCCTAACAATGCAGGCAACCTTGATTGGTCAATGTCCAGAGCATGCATAAGCTTTATTGCTGATTCGGGGCTTGGCATATTATCACCGCGTTCTAGTTTTGGGTAGGTGTTCTGTCCGAGGCCTGCTTTTTTGGCTACTTCTTCCTGCGTCCAGCCTTTTTTTAGCCTAGCCTTTTTAAGAATCTCGCCAGGGGTGTCTGTTCTGTCCATATCATGCTCATTCTAGCACGCGAGTCACAATCCTCTGAAGAGATCGTCGATCGGTACCCCTAAAACTGCGGCGACCCTATGTAGGGTGTTGAGCCTGGGCCATCGTTTCCCTGTCTCGAGATAACCAACAGAGACAAGGCTAATATCAAGTTTGCCGGCAAGCTCTTGTTGTGTAAGGCCACGGGTTTTTCTGACTTCAGCAAGCCTTCTGCCAAAAGCCTTAAGCTGCCTCGCTTCTTCGCTACGATCCATACCCTAAGCGTAGCCAATGCAGGCGTCTTGTTATATAAACGACTTGTTTATATTTTCAAAACCAGGTAGACTCGATTATGAATATAAACGTTTTGTTTATAAAAAAGAGGATTTATGCAGGAAGTATCAAAAGAGTTTGCCGAAAGTCAGGTGGTAACAAAATACAATAAGCTGTACATCGCGCTCGTTGACCTTGTAGGTGCATTAAATGTCCTGGAGCCCGGTGGAACGTTGCTTGATGACGTTACCTTTCAGACGAGAGAAGACGGCAGGATCAGAGTTTCGTACGTGGCAACGCCAATTATGGTAACGATCAAGACAAACGAACGCAAGTTTATCTTAAAGGTTATCGAACAAGCTAACGGCAAGACGCTCTTACGGCCAGTGGCGCGTCGGGTTGTTAGGCATGATCGAAACGCAGAGCTTTAGATACGGGCCAATCTAGTGTCCGCAGTGTTGCTGAGTCCATTGCGTGACGGCCTGTTCAGCGGGCAGCCCATTGAGCGCAGCCGACAAGGTCTCGGTAGGATTATTTTTCATCTCTATCCATATATTCTTCATTGCTTTCACTTGTGGTTCAATGTCAGTTGGAGCTACAGAATCCAGCCTATTGAAAATCGGAATAAAAGTACCAGGATTATTACTAGAAGCGTTAGGGAATACGCTCGTACTGTAGGTGTACGTACTGCCCCCTGCAGCGCCAAGCTCAGTGGTTCCAAGATTGTAAGCCTTGCAGTAGTTCGCAATTGATCGAGTGGGCTGTGTCAAGTGAATGATTAGTACGGTTGCAAGTGTAGCCAAAACAAGTGCCGTGAACGCAAAAAATATCGGTTTCTTTTTAAGTTTCTTCCCTAAACTGGGTAGGATACTTCGACGCATGTTCCGATTATAACACTCGTCGGATTGCGCTTACGCTTAACATTATGTTTACTCTGCGTAAATAGTATGATATATCTAAACTAAATTCATTTACAGAGAGGGGAAAGGTGTGAGGCAGCGAACTACTATTAATTTAAGCGTAGCGCCATTTGTTGTGTCGCTTGGGCTCCCCTTCATTCTCGCGCACACTGCACTCGCATCGGACGGAAGTGTAACTCAAGTAGAGAACTTCATTCGAAGCGTCATTCAAGTCGTTGCAGGATTAGCTGGTCTCGTAGCGGCCGGCTTTTTTGTTGCCGGTGGATTCGGATACATTACGAGTAGTGGCCACCCGGAGAAATTGGAACGTTCCAAGCATACACTCATTTATGCGGCAATAGGCCTGGCAATCGTTATAGCCGCCTTTGTTATCAGTAATATCGTAACTGACCTGGCTACTAGCGCATTCGGGAAATAATCGGATGTTTATGCTTGCGAGACAGACGGCGGATGCTCTAGCCGCCTCAACAACAATGCACTCATTCGTCGATCCAATAATAACGACACTATGTATTGTTGCCTCGCTCGTGTGTGCGTTCTTCCTCGTTATGGGTGGTATCCAATATATGTCCAGCCGTGGAAAGCCTGAAAACCTAGAGCACGCCAAAGCTACACTCAAGAATGCGATCATTGGATTGATACTAGTGATTGCTGCGGCAACACTGACGGCCATTTTAAGTCACGCCTACGGTGCGCCTAGCGCGACAAGTGGCACAAAGTTGCCCGATCTTGTATCCATACAGCAAGGCGGCACGGGCAGTTTTTGGAATATCATAGTCAAATCCATAGTGAACGTTCTACAGAATATCATAGGAAATCTTGGCCAGCCCTTCGTCCAAGCTTTGGCTTTCTTCACAAAAGGCACACCATTGATGGGTGATAATTCGAGCGTTTTTAACTTGTGGCTCGTTATCGTTGCCATTGCCGACACGGCATTCGTGTTAGTTGTGGCTCTTCTGGGATTTCACGTTATGAGTTTTAGTATGCTCGGATTTGATGAGTTGGACATCAAGCAACTATTACCACAACTGGCACTCGTCTTTCTCCTAATGAATACCTCCATCTTTGCTATAGACGGAATAATAAGCTTTTCAAACGCAATGATCCATGCGTTACAGGATGCATTTCCGCCGATGTCGTTATGGGATCAGTTGACCGAGGTTACGAAACAAGCCTCGGCCAATCTCGGCTTGGGTGGATTGCTCGTTATGCTCGCTTTTATCGTACTGACTGTACTATTACTTATCTATTATGTCGGACGACTTATCACGTTATACATTGGTGCTGCCCTATCGCCGCTTATTATTCTTTTGTACCTGATACCCGCGTTCAAAGATTTTGCGGTCACGGCGATCAAGGTATACCTCACAACTATTTTTGTGCTATTCGTGCAGGTTGTTATCATGCTGCTTGCTTCATCGATCTTTACTGGGATGCTTGAGGGTTCGACGAGCGGACAACCGAATACGCTCATGGCACTTATCGTGGGGCTAGCCACTATTCTTGCTTTACTGAAAACACAGGGCGTCATGAAGGAATTATCCTATGCAGCAAGCACGCCACGTGCCGCCCGTGCAATGGCAAGCTCTTTCGTGCGTAGTGTCGGCTCTATGTATACGACCGAGGAGGCACTACGTAAGGATTTTAAGAAGATTAGTACGGTGATCAAGCGAAAAGTCGTGCAAATGCAAAACCAAAAAACTGATCCCGATAATGATGATGGCGACGAACAGTCCGGTACGGGCAACGTCAGCAAAAAGAAACCATTGCGCACTGGTGAGACTGTGTTGGCAACGAGCTATCCTGACGGCTCGTTTTCGGCGGAGGAGCTGGGTTTTACGCCCCCGGCTAAGCGTAGAGAAGAGGCGGCAGAATCATGAGGACGACAATTGTCCCCGCACAAGTAACTACTGTTGAAGATAGGATCGCCGGTAATCTTGGCATGTCGCAGGTGCTCTTGCTAGTAACCCCTATATTTATGGGCAGCGGCATGTTCGTGCTGTTGCCGCCGTTCTTCGGTTACGCTTTATACAAAGTCGTATTCATAGCAGCCATCGGAGCGTTGTGTGGTTTGTTGTCGATACGCATGAAAGGGAAGATTTTGCTGTCTTGGATACTCGTGTTGTTGCACTATAACCTCCGGCCGCGCCACTACGTTTTTGATAAGAACTGTGCGTATATGCGCGAAATATACACTGAGATCCACATTGAGGCTGATGACTTGGCCGTGGTGGAGAGGCCAAAGGCTACTATGCAAAAGAATCAGCTTGCCATTGAAGATTTGGTCAAAGTTGAAGCACTGGTTGCCGATCCGGCGCGTAACTTGCGTATAACCGCGAACAAGAAAGGAGGCCTGCGTGTTCATCTCACAGAAACCCCGCAAGAAAGCGTCGGCTAGACTGCAAATTAACATTAAAGGCGTCAGGGATGGAATCCTACTCCTCCCACGCCGCCAGTACCGTCTCACGCTTGAGGTGTCGCCAGTGAACTTTGAGCTAAAGAGTGACGAGGAGCAGGATGTGCTGATCGATACGTATGAGAGTTTTCTCAACGCGCTTCCCTGTCCGCTACAGATCATTACCCGTATCCGTGAGCACGATATGGGTAAGTATCTTTCGGATTTGGAAGCGAGATTTGTTGCCGAGAACCAAGAGATATACCGGCGGCAAATCCGCAGTTACAGTACGTTCGTCCAGCGCCTTGTTACCCGGAATAAAATTTTATCCCGACATTTCTACGTTGTGCTGCCCTACGAATCGTCCGACGATGATTTTGAAGCTGCTAAAACGCAGTTGTCCTTGAATGCGGATATTGTCACGAAAGGATTGGCGCGGCTTGGCATGCAGTCGCGTCGGCTGCCTAGCCTGGAAGTATTGGATTTATTCCATAGTTTCTATAATCCGAACCAAGCCAAAGCGCAACCTATAAGCGGCCAAGTCGCCGAGCTGCTTACTAGCTCCTACGTCAGGGGGCTGCAATGATAGACCCTCTCACGAAGTTAGCCGCATGGAAGCAGCATCGCGATAGTCGTCCGAAAGAGCTGGCATTTTCATTTGGCGAGCAAGACCAGGTCGACGTACTTTCATACGAAGGGCTTGAAGAGCAGCCAGATCATCTCGTGATTGACGGTCAGTATATCCGTACGCTCTTTATTTCGGGGTATCCGTTCATAGCATCATCGGGATGGTTGGATAACCTCGTCCATTTCAACCATGATGCGGATATTTCGTACCACATACAAGAGGTTGATGCGTTGCAGGCGCTACCAAAATTGAACCGTAAGATTACAGAGCTAGAGTCAACCCGCCGCGCAATGCTTCGTAAAGGCGCCATTGTTGGTTCGGATATTACCGATCCGCTGGATTCGGCGATTGAACTGCGAGATAAAATCCAGCGCGGCCAGGAAAAGCTATTCCAGGTAGCGATCTATATCGGTTTACGCGCTGAGACTTTGGATGGGCTAAATAAGATTACCAAGATACTTAATAATACACTTGCTGCCAGGTTATTCGCCGTTAAGATTGCACGCTATCAACAACTGGAAGGCCTGCAATCCATCTTGCCACGCGGCGACGATGAATTACACCAAAAACGAAACCTGGACAGTTCATCGGCAGCCTTGGCATTTCCCTTTGCGTCATCTGAGCTCGTTCAGGAAAATGGTATTTTATATGGGATCAATAAATCTAACAATTCACTTGTTATCCTCGACCGGTTTAGCCTGCATAACGCGAACAGCATTGTCTTTGCGCAATCGGGCAGCGGCAAGAGTTATGCCACAAAGGTGGAGATTCTCCGCCAGCTTATGCAAGGCACGAAAGTCATCGTTATTGACCCGGAACGCGAGTACAAGCGTTTGGCCGAATCGGTTGAAGGTACATACGTCAGGCTGTCCGCTAAGTCTAAAGAAAAGATCAATCCGTTTGACCTTGCAACAACCAACCATGACAAAAAAGACCTATCTGAGCATATCCAAGATCTCACTGAAGTTGTCTCGCTTATGGCTGAAGGTCTGGACGCAAGCGAAAAAGCGGCTGTCGACAAAGCGATGCTGACTGTCTATAGAGAGTCCAGCAAGACTATGCCACTATTGCGCGATTTATACGCGGAGTTACGAAAACTCGGCCATTTGGCTCTCTGTGAGCGACTTGAGAAATATATCACCGGCTCGTTAAAGAACGTCTTTAACCAGCATACGAACATAGAACTTAGCAACCGTTTGGTTGTCTTCGATATCAAGGATCTACCGGAGAGTTTACGGCAGATCATGATACTGATAATTGCCAATTTCGTGCAGAATCAGGTGAAGGCGAAGCCGGAAAAGCGGCTGCTTGTCATTGATGAAGGTTGGATGTTGCTGGAGCACGAAGAAAGCGCGCGATTTGTCGCTAGCCTCGTACGCCGCGCACGTAAATACTACCTTGGCGTTTCCATCATCTCCCAGCAGGCAAACGATTTTCTACATAGTGACTATGGCCGCGCAATCGCGTCGCAAAGCAGCCTCCGTATTCTTATGAAACAAGATACGACAACCATTAAAAATGTAGCTTCAGAGTTTCACTTGAG
The DNA here is from genome assembly GCA_035758575.1 of Saccharimonadales bacterium (SeqCode). GTDB lineage: Bacteria > Patescibacteriota > Saccharimonadia > Saccharimonadales > UBA4665 > JANWHZ01. Next base: position 77,289 of record DASTXH010000031.1, on the reverse strand, counting down.
TGAATACGAAGAGTCGTTTCTACTTACCTGTGGCAGGGGCGATGCCTTGCTGATAGCAGACCAAAACCATGTTGCGGTACGGGTTATCGCGGCGGAGGAAGAACATCCGCTCATTACAACCAATCCTGCCGAGCTGTATCGGCCATGAATATGTTGCTGCGGAAGCGTAACTCTTTTCTTCGCATGAAAGAACTATGGATCGTATTAGGCGTTCTCATTGCCGTGATAGCCATGCCTATTGCGGTGGTCACCTCGATTACGAATGTGAGTGCGCTTGTTGGCGGTGGTTCTGATGGCGGTACGGGGAGCGCAACGTTGTATACCGATCCGACTTACCCAGGCGATGCGTATGACTATGGTAACTGCACGTATTGGGCCGCGATGCGCCGCGCACAAGTCGGTCAGCCTGTACCCAATACCTGGGGTAATGCTGCAACGTGGGCGGTCAATGCCCTGCTTAATGGTTATAAAGTAGACCATACGCCATCGGAGTATGCCATTATGCAAACACCGAATGCCGCTCATGGGCTAGGACATGTGGCATTCGTGGAAAGCGTCGACCCCGATGGGACGTGGCATATTTCCGAAATGAATGTGGTCGGGTTCGATGAAGTTGATAGCAAGGCGATGTCTGCTACAGCAGCTAACGCGTATAGTTTTATACATGAGAAAGAATAACTATGGCAAGTTTCTCTTTAGATATTGAGTATAGACCGCTTAGAATAGGTTTTTGTGTAAGAGACGGTAGTATAGAAGACCTAGTCGAGGCCGCTCGCTTAAATACACTGCTATGTGGCGGCATATACAATCCCGTAATCCCTGTCGGATACGCTAGCGACGAAGCGCTTGTGAAGCTTTTCAATGTCGATCTTCTTTACCCCGTTTTTCAAAATCCTGAATTCGATCGCTTTATCGAGCAGCATCATTACCTCGCAAATTCAAGCCTTGGGAGCAAATTCCTATGGAGCAACGACAATGGCTGGGTGGCCGGAGACGGAGAGACACGACTCAGGGTACTAGACATCAGTAGACAGATGGAGAGACACGCCAAGGCCTCAAATAGGAGAGCTATAATACGCCCTGAATGGGCAGACGACGATCCTCTTGCGGCCGTGTTTGCCTTATCGTATGGCGATTTTTCGCGAGCCCCGCGAAATTATGACGTTTTGACGACTTTCCCTAAACCTTTTTATAAGATTCCACTCAAAATTAATAGCCATAACGAAATTGATCTAGCTCTCCTTCAAAATCCAGCGCCTATTCATATGGGCAGTTTCTATCTTGACCTAAAAGCTAGCCATGCTTCTTGGCGGTATGATGGACTGTACTTGGGTGATCATCATAGTTTCCGTGACCTCGCAAACTTCTGGAATCTGCGCGCCTCAGGCATAGAGATAGCCTTCATACCTTTCGCTTTTAGTGAGCAATACAAAAAAATAGCGCAACGTTGCATAGAATGGTTAGTAAGGCGCAAGCAGGAACGGAAGTCTCAACGGGAAGGCGCCTTATGGTACTCGGCGGATGTAGCCGAAGAAGCCATTCATGTAATAGCTCATGAGCTAGGGATAGTAGAACAGCGTGGGGAGGTCCTTCAGTGCAGAGTAGACGATTCACTTTGGAACGGATTTAATCTACGTCCAGTTACGCCTATGATTACGAGGCATTCGGTTATAGCAAACGTCGACAATAAATTCGGTCCACCTCGGGTTGTTATTCCTTTGCCCAAGACTCCCCCGTCTGTCTATGGATGGCCATATAGCGAGCAGCACTTCTGTGCATCCATTCACTTATCTGGAGAGTACGAGTATGAAGGCTATACCCTGCAACCCCCTCATCTTCCCGATTTGAATGAATGGTACGGATGGAAAATACTTTACGACAACGATATATTTCGAGTAAGCCCAGACGGGATGTCTTTTATAGTCAATACGGGAGAATCATTCGAAAGATTATACCCCCTCGAATATACCGAACTAATCGCTGAAATATTTAAGCGAAGTGGCATTGCTACAAAGGCAAGCCAGGCAGGGATTATAGCCAATCATTTGATTAAGCAAATGGGTGGCTTAGACGGCTGTAGGGTATTCAAAATACCAGGAGTGAGAAAACTCATCAATCCTCCCAAAGGCACTCAGAATACGGACACAATATCACGCGGAGAAGCCCAATCTATTATTACCGATAAAGATCCTTTGACTAAAACAAGAACTTTTGACGCACACAAAAGCTTAACAATCCAGGCGAGAGAAAAACCAGACTTAACGCCTGAAGATGCGTTTAGCTACCTTGTAGAAAAACGTCTCTTTCGGCCGGGCATTGAACTACGTTGCCCAAGCTGCGGATTACATCAGTGGATCGGAATAAAAGACGTCAAAGAGAAGCAGTCATGCGAGTACTGTGAAGCGGGTATCGATTTGATGTCGCAATTTAAAAATAGCGCAATCTGGGAGTTCAGAAAAAGCGGTCTTATCGCGAAAAAGAATAATCAGGAAGGCGCAATACCTGTTGCCCTGACTTTGTGGCGCTTTCTTCATGCTACCCATAACCATAATCTTATATATTCTACCGCTCTTAACTTGACTGGTTCCGGTATAGAGTGCGAGACAGACCTAGTCATTTTAGATACGCACTATGGCGGAGGAGTGCTTAGAAAAGGGGGTGTTCCCGCCATTGTACTCGGTGAAGTCAAATCAAATGCTGACGAAATTGACGATAAAGATTTAGAAAACTTAATGAAGACAAAAAGCTTACTTGAAGCAAAAAACGTCAGAGTGTTTTTAGCGTTTGCGAGGACTTCAGATTTCACGTCCGAAGAAATTAGACGATTTAAGGAACTTGTATCAAAAGGCATCCGACCAATCCTTTTTACGCATAAAGAGCTCGAACCTTATGACCTGTACGCACATTACCGCAATAAAGGGACGCCTCTTCCTCGTGCTCACGTTTCATCATTTGAAGATCTTGCAATTAATTCAGAAGCCATCTACCTCTTCTAGAACACTTTGACTAAGCATAGGACGGAACATGTAATGCCGACAAATTTTCCAACGCAACAGCAAATGAACGCTTTCGAGCACAGTGTTCATAGTTTCCTTGTTGTGCTGCCACGGATCACTGCCATAGCTGTCGGACTGATGGTGATCGCCTGTTTGTTCGTTCTTATAATCCGATTCATTTTGGTGTCCCTCTATTTTCGTGCGCTGACGCTGCGCAAATCAGTGCTTTTTGAGCTCACCCCCCTTGCCTTTGCCGATAAACCGCCACTTGCAACGGTGCAGCTGTTCCATGACTGGCACGGCCTCGATGTAGTTCGATCCTCGCAAGATAAGCTATTGCATCGGCCTGCTCTTTTTACGCTTGAGGTGATGTCGACGCGTGAAGGTGGAACGAGGTTTTTCCTACGTTGTGCTGCGCGAGACAAACAAAACTTCGCACAGGAACTCGCCGCCTATGCGGCAGAGCTACGTTTTAAAGAAGTTGACGATTATCTGCTGGATAAACAGATGCATAGCCAGTCGAAAATATCAGTCTTCAAGCAAGTGGGGCGTTCTTTTGCCTACCCTATGCAGCACCATGATTCGCCGGCTGAGTATGATCCGGCTACGCGTTTGACGGGAGCTTTAGCGAATCCGCAACAGGATGAAACGGTCATCGTACAATACGTCATTTCTCCGGCAACAGTACGCGAGGCTGACTGGCTGTCAGAGCGCCTGCTATACAACAAGGAACATGCTGCTACGCTTGGTAGGCGAAAGTCATTTGGCCGTATGCTTGCCAACAGTCTGAGTTCGTTGCTGCTTGGTATGACTGAGACTATTGGAGAAATCCATCACGGGTCATCTGGGTATAAGAAGGCGCCGTCCCAAAATGCGGTAGATGCCGGGCTGAAGCCCTACCGGACACTCAGTGTATTTGAGCAGGCTGAGCTGGGGGACGCTAAAACAAAGGTTGATGACCTCCTGTTCCTAGCAAGTATTCGTGTGCTTGTGGCGAGTAAATCTAAAGAACGCCTGCGCAGCAGGACGGTTGCGGTGCGTAAGGCGCTGCATGCGCTTGGGACAAAACGGCAGTCGCTGCGTGCTGTAGCAGATTTTCCATACGCTTTGAGGGCGGCCTGTAGGGAGTTTGCGTTCCGCTATCGGCTCCCTGCCCTATCCAGTAAGAATGTTGCCATCCTGTCCGCAACTGAGTTAGCTACGATGTACCATTTTCCGCGAAGCGAGGCCGCGATTGATGGCGTGGTAAGTATCCGAAGCCGGACGCTTGAAGCGCCGCTTGCGCTCAAGCAACGTACGGATCACCATTCTTTCGATGTGGTTCTTGGGCGTAATTACCATCATGGCCATAGTACGGATATCGGCCTGACAACATCCGAACGTGAATCGCATGTTTACGTTGTTGGTGGTACGGGTAATGGGAAGACGACTATGCTGGAGTATGCCATCCTGCAGGACATCCGAAGCGGCAAAGGTATCGCAGTAATTGACCCGCATGGTGATTCAGCACGGCGGCTCCTCCGCTATATCCCGGAGAACCGGATGCAAGATGTTATCTATTTCAATCCGCGGGATTATGACTTCCCTGTTGGCCTCAACTTGCTTGAGTTGCCAGAAGGCCTCAGCGGCAGCGAGCTGGCCCACCAAAAGGACTTAGTGACCGAAGCGGTCATCTCAGTCTTAAGTAAGATCTTTGATGATAACGCAGACACTAACGCTTACCGCATTGAGCGGGTAATGCGCAATGCGATCCATACGGCATTTACGATCAAAGACGCGACGTTGTTTACGGTGCTTCGCTTGCTGACCGAGTCGTCATATCGGCATGCTATGACGCGGAACCTTCAAGACGAGCGGTTGCGGCGGTTCTGGAAAGAAGAGCTTGGAAAGGCTGGTGAGTTCCAGCGGGTGAAGATATCCGGCGGGCCGGTGACGCGTATTGAGCGGTTTGAGAGTTCGGAGTCGGCGAAACGGGTGCTCGGTCAAACGAAGTCGACCATCAACTTTGAAGACATTATGAATACCGGAAAGATTCTTATCTGCAACTTCAGTAAAGGCAGTATCGGCGAAGATACCTCTACCCTGTTTGGGACGACCGTACTGGCCAAGCTGCAGCTGGCTGCCTGGCGGCGCGAGGAGCTGCCGCAATCCGAACGGCGGCCGTTTTATTTGTATGTTGACGAATTCCAGAACTTTGCTACGACGTCGTTCATGGATTTGTTCTCAGAGGCTCGGAAATATAAGTTGTTCGTGACAATCGCCCACCAGTCAGTGTCCCAATTAAAGGATCCTGCAGCACTCAATACTATCCTGGATAACGTCGGTACGGTCGTTGCCTTCCGGTCGAAAAGTAAGCCGACGGAAGACCTATTGCTACATCAGTTTAGCCCGCGCATTGTACAAGGTGATATTCCGAACTTACCCAGGTACCACTTCTACATCAAGATAACTGCGAATGAGCCGCAAGAGGCTACGTCCGGTGAAACATTATTACTTGGCGATAACGGCTCTGATACCGCTGCCGAGCGAGCTATTGCTGTGTCGCGTGAGCAGTACGCGACTCCATATGAGGATGAAGAGACTAAAGAGCGCGGCGAAGATGTGGCGCCGCCGTCCGAAGACGAGCTGCCGGATGACGGATCGGCAGTAGTTCAGTAGGGCCCTTTGGGGTGTCGGGTGCTCTGTTGACGCTACTCCTTCAAGGACTGCCAGCTTTTTATTGCTGCATGCTACTATTGATATATGAAGCAAATCTATCTCCTTACCGGGAACCCCGATAAGATTAAAGCCGCGAATTTAGTTTTTAATAAATGCGATATAGAAGTTCTGCCACTGGAACTGGATATTCCCGAAATACAGTCTAGCTCCAGCATGGAGATAGCTCACTACATGGTAGACCAAGCATATAAGATGACAGGAAAGCCTACTGTCAGGGAAGACCATAGCTTCTTTATTAAGGATTTGGGTTTTCCTGGCCCGTTCATGACTTATGCAGATAAAGCAATTAGTCCCGAAAAGCTTCTCAAGATTATCGATACACTCCCAAGCCGTGAAGCCTACTTTGAACTTGGAGCTGCATACGTTGATGAGCAAGGCATGATCCATGAATTTTCGTACCAAGTTCCAGTTGTAATGGCAAAAGAATTGCGGGGAAGCAATACATTTCGCTGGGAGCGGCTTATGATGTTTCCTGGTGACACTAGGACATTTGCTGAGCTAAATGCCGATGCTCGGGCTGAAGTTTGGACTAAAAATTTTGAAGCTATTGCTCGCCTAATTCAAGCCGGGCTGCCGCAATAGCCGTCAACCCCAGTGCTCGCATTATAGCGTCTGTTTGCTCATGCAGCGATTCTAGGGTTGAATCATTTTCGATGTGAAAGTCCGCTTGTTCTTTAATTGGAGCTAGGCCTAGCTCCATGTCAAAGGCTAACAGCATATCAAAGTCTTCCCGACTCAGCTGCTTCCCTTCGCGAATCATGTAACGTTCGTGCAGCTGTTCCGTGGGTGCTTCTAACCAGACTACCGAATGGCGGGCGGTAGGGTAAGTATCCATCGCGCGTGCAATATTAGTATAATTGCGCATGCCATTTATGATAACGACACCATTTGAGGGGTCTTCCCGGTCGACGAGTTTTGCGAGCTCACGGTCGAAGTAACCTGGATCGGTGTCCTCGACAGCTCTGATGTATTGACCGAGGCTGTGGTATGTATATCTCTGATCACGGGATGCATAAAGAGAGCGCACCATTGTCCCCGTTTCTACAACTTTCAGCCCGTAGGTATCTGTCAAGTAATTGCACAGCTCTGTCTTGCCCGCTGCATGATGACCAACGGGATAAATTATGTGCTCTGGCGCGTGTCGCGTCATTTTCGAAGCTCCAAAAACCATATAGCTTTGTTGATCGCCATGGTTGCGTGTACTTCGTTCATACTGTGGGTCAATTCGTTCGCGTCTTGATAGTTACGCGATTCGTGCATAAGGGTTCGTGCATTGGTGTCCAGCTGGAAGCCCGCTTCATCTGCCATCTTGACGAACTCAGAGACCGATACCATATGACCGCCACATTCTTCCGGGCCGCGCAGTCCGGCTTGAGTAAAACGTGCGCCTGACTCATCTTTGGAAAAGACATCAGTTAAGATTACCGCACCGTTCTCCTTAAGGCTTCCGTGCATGGCCTTTAACATATTGAGTTTTTGTTCGGGATCAATATGATGCAGTGCCATATTCGAGACAATATAGTCCAGTGAACCTTCAGTAAAAGGCCATTCGCTTTGATTGAAGTCGTACTGTACATTGAATATGCTGTTTCCTTGCCCGCGAGCATCGGCCAATAGCTTGTCGGTACCTCTCTCAAGCGCAGAATTGCCATCGCCTGACGACCAGGGGCCGGATATATCCGCATTTAACAGGTTAAGCTGACCGGTTTGAGCCTCGGGGATGATTCTTGCTACATCCAGCGTACCGCAGCCTAAATCAAGCACAGTCGAAGGAGCCCCGCGGCCGTCAGTGCTATCCAGTAGCGCCGAAACTACGCGATGCCTACCGTATGTTTCGGGGGTACTTGTTACAGTTTCTCCAGTCAAAGGACTTTGGAACTCAAAGTCCCCACGATAAAAGCCCTCATCGAAATCGTATTGATTACGCACGAACGGGTTTGTAGCATCAAGCGTTGCATCTAAGCACGCGTAGCCTATACCTTTAATAACCCGTTCAGCAGTGGGTGGTCTGTTTAAAATGTTTTCCCCCAGATGCTGCTGCAACAAGCCCTCTGCCACTTTCTTCGCTCCTACTGTACTAAAATATAGCGTAATCGTATCCTGAGTATATGGTACCATGTACCGTTATGCAACGCATAACTAGAGGGCGATACGAGACGTACTTTCGGTCGCTATTGAAGCCTTTATGTAGTTCTCTACTTGTTTAGTATGTAAGCGTGCAGTGCTTGGCGGATTAACTCGCCTTTAGGTATCCCTTGTAGTCGCGACTCCTTTGCGAGGTAACCGTCAATCTCGCGGGTGCTCATGAAACTAGTCCTAGCCGTTAGGAGTTGCTTTTGAGCAAACGTCATAAAAGCGTCAATGACTTTTATGTGATTGGTTTCATCGTAGCTTTTTACCTTTAAGACACGAGAAGTTATTGTACCCATGAAACCAGCAGGAGGTCCTTTCTCTCGCTTGTCGTAGAGGTACAGAGTCGGCTTCGAAAGCTGAATCGCGTGTGCTAGCTGAAACCCGAGTGTTTGGCTCGGCATGCTCATCTCTCCTATGAATATGTCGGCCTGACCAATTCTCTCCATTAAGCGCGTAAAGGAGTAGCCACCGTCGTCACTCGTCGCTATATGAAGATAATGGAAAACATCATATGTCTGTTTTAGGTAAGTAGTGAGAATTTTCTGTGTTTCACTTTTCTTTTCATTTTCCTGAGAAGATGCGAAAAATATCCTCATATATTTATGAAAATATAGTGCACTACATATGTCAACTTCTTGCACTACCAACTAGATTCGACTAGTCCACGCCGGTTTAAGGCTGCCTAGCTTTGCTCGGCCTCTGTCTTTAAGACATACGTGCCGTTGTGAACCGTCGTGGTATAAGTGGCCATGTTATTGGCCTCAAATCGTTCTCTGGCTGCTTCGGGATCTTTGGTTACCGCGAAGAAGCCGGGGCCGACAGAAGATAGGGCAAGCATATCACAGGTACCCTCAGCATGAAACGATCGAAGATCTTCTGCAATATCGAGCATGCGAGGAAAGACAAATGAGCAGTTTTTGATACTTCCCATATTCCACCTGTAGTCGAAAACAAGATCACCGGCGGGCTTTAGGTTTCCCTCAGTCATGCCGGGCATGACTTCATGTACTAAGCGATAGGCAATTTCCTTGCCGTACTGGTTACTTGTTTGCCTGAAGCCTTCCATATTATCAATCTCAGCCTGCATTAATTGCTGTGAATCGGGATGATCAAAGTCACGAGGCACGCCAATAACGACACTATACTCGTTGCTGACCTCCATCTGCGCTATTGGCGTCGCTTCACCCGCAAGTACGATCATGCCGCCAGGGAAGTTTCCGCATACCGCCGAACCCCCGATACACTGTACGGGTATGAGATGTTTATCGTCGCCGTCGATCTCCTCTCCATGATTTTGCGCAAGGTAGCGCACTAGATGAAGCGGTTTTACTGGCTTGCCGTACATCTCGTTAATAGCGCTTGCTACTCCGGCTATGAGTGAACTGCTCGAGCCAAGCCCACAGTGCCGTAAATTGACCTCGTCTTTAACATTAATCGTTAATCCATCCTTGATGTCAAGCGCCTGTACCATTAGTGCGGCTGCGTGTCGTACGAGCGTTTGCCGGGGCGTAGTCTCAGTAAGTTTCGCTTCCCCGCTCCCATTAGCCGTAACCGTAACTTCTTTGAAAAGCGGTACGGTAATATCAATCTGTCCGGCCCTATAGACAAGGTTGTTGTTGTCTGCGATTTGTCCCGGATCAAGCGCCATCGCCTCAAGGCGCGATGGATAGTCTAGCCTGATCTGATCAGCTACGCGATGTGGCTGCCCTTCAACAACACATGGATTAAAGACTGTGCCTATTTCAAATTGCTCAAAATCCGCCTTACTCATACCTTTTCCTCTATTTGTGCAATAGCTTGCTCGTTTAGCTCGATCAGTTTATCTAACATAGTGGGCGTGTATTGGCCGCTGCCAACCGAGCCTTCGGTCCGCAAAGCGAAGTTATCATTCGCAACCTTACGATGAGGATAGCGAAACTTGCGAAGCGTAACTAGAAGTCCTCGCGTAGACACTGCTGCTTCGGGTGGAAGTGTACCTTCGTTTATAAGCGTGACGATACTTTTACCATTCGTAGATTCTTCAAAATCTGCTATAGCAGCACGCTGATTGGGCGTCAGGTAGCGAACGTTGTCTGCATAGTAGTCTTCATACGTTGCATCCGGGCAATCAGCGCCCCATATCATACGGTCAACTGCTACAACCTGCATTTGTGCGCCACCGGCACCCGCATAAGAAACGCCATTTACTGTAAGCGCATCAAAATACGGCCGCATTTCATATGTGAAGAACTCTGGCGTAATGCCTTTCTTGACTGCAACAATCGATGTGACCATTCTTCCCATATGCTCTGCAGCTTGCTCGATCCCCCCAATCTTGCCGGTTGGTACCTCACTGAGAGCCTCTACGCAGTGGTCGAGTGCGTCCACTCCTTCTTTGACGGAGTTTATAAAAAGTTGCTCACCATCTGTGTCTGTAAAAGTTCTCCTTCGGACACCGTCAGGGTTTGCCGCAGCATAGGTAAAGACCGTTCCGCGCGGTACAGTTCCCGCTACTGCGCCAAGTGAATGCAGGACGATTTGTGCCATATCTTGCTCGGCTATTTCAATGGCACCATGCCTTACTAGAGAACCGGCTACAAAGTCTAGATCTCGTAACGACGCTGCGGCATTGTCAGCGTCGATGCCCTCTTTCAGCGCACGAGCCGATACATCTAGCAGTGACTCATATTGGTCAGTTAAGCCTCGGACGTCATTCGTACTATTCAGGCTAGGCAGCCGCCTAGCCTGTTCGTCGAATATTAGGGGATCGAGGGCTGCGATGGTTTCATAGCTAGACCAATTTGTTATGCGTGACATAACAAAGATTTTAGCATAAGCCGAACTGTTACTAATACTGATCAGATATTAAAGTTGATCACTAGGTTCATTTCTCCAGTTAGTCTTGGTTGTGGACCTTGTATGAAGATCCTTACGCCCCTTCGATTCTGCAAAACAATACGAAGACTATATAGCAAAAGAAGCACTGTCACGCATGGAGCAGAGAAAGGTACGGTGTTTGAACGGGAAGAACACGAATCGCTGGAGACGATAACTGTACAGTCTCTCGATTTGTATTTACAAGATCCAAAATCTCTTTCACATCGACGTGCTGGATGAACTGTTGATTGGTTAGCCGAGTTATTGAATATATGCGGAGCCACTGGAAGACTATGGAAACGTAATATCCAGCAATTTACTGATCCCAGGAAGCCAAGGAGCTAACTCGTCATATTCGAGTAGCATCCATTGACTATGATGCATTGCATCTAATAGAGCTTTCGGCATTTTTTGAAAATTGATGAGTATCTTCTTGATATGCGCATCCTTATAAACGTCTTGAGAGATTGCTTGTGCTAAGACAGCTTCTAGGTCTTCTTTTGCTCTTCCGCCCAGTTTATGACGTAGGCATACAAGCATGATAGTACGCATAACTAAAGCGGCTGAGTTCGGGTTATCTGGTAATAACTTATTCATCTCGGTGCAAAGGATTTTTAGCTTGTTGAGATTTATTCGATCTATCAACTCTTGCGAAAATACAACCGTACCCACCTGTCTCGACTGCTTTGCGCTACCTATAGTAACACTGGTCTTATTGGACAAGAGACTCTTTGCCTTACCTACGACCATATTCATCGTTTGTAACGCATGTTGCTGGCAATCGCCCATCATTGAGCTTTGAAAGTTTCCGGAGAGTGCTTCCCTAAATACGTCCCAGCTTGCTCCGGGTATTGCGGGTACTTCTACTACTGGTTTATACCCCACGATCGCAGTAATTATATCTTCGAGACTACCGTATAATATATTGAGCTGCGGTTGAAGTTTTTCATGCTTGGCCCAAAAAGCGTCACGCTCGCTATCTTCGGCGTAGCTACGGTGATTAATGATTGAATAGATAGTGTTAGTTAATGTCACGTAATTTTCTAGCAACTTCTTAAAATCTTGTAGTTGGTCTAACGTCTGCTTATTTAGCTCCATAGTCACCATTTTACCGCATCAATACGCGTCAGGGTGTGAATGGCTCATCTGGTGTCGTATTTTTTGTGCCTGTATCCTAGCGAAATTGTTTGCTTTAATGGTATAGATATGACCAGACAATACTATTCCCAGCGTAAGGGCCTCACCAAACATCAGGGTTTTGGGTTGCCCACGCTCATAGAGCTTTTTAAGCGTGTGTACGATAATATAGCTACTGATGAGCTGTTGATTGAGAACTTCGGCGGGTGGAAGTGTATAGATAACGATGAGCCAGAGATTGGGAGACTCGGTAGAAACCCTGATATAGCACTCATGCTAACAACAAAGAAGTCGAACTTGTATCCAGTCATTGCTCGGGCTGACCAGTATAGCGAAGATGATTTGTTTGACGTTATTGAGTTTCTATATGATCACGTATCAAAACCAGTTGTCACCGAAAACACCTACTTTCACAGCTACGGAAACTGTGGCTATCATTACGAGACATACGATACCAAATTGGGACAGCAGGAATATGCCGAAAAGATCAATCCACTTCTGGACGGCTACCTTGATGGGTTCGAGCTAAACAATGCTGGAGAGGTAGTCGTTAAGCCGCAACCAGAGGTGGCAAGATTGATAAGGCACGGACTTCCTGAAACAACACCAACAAATATTGTTGAGAAAGTGAACGCCGCCAAGAGCAAGTTTCTTAATTCTCGTACAGGCTTGGATGGTCGCCGTGATGCCGTGAGGGACCTGGCTGACGTCTTCGAGTATCTTAAGAAGTCTGGCAGACTGAAACTCAATCAGAAGGACGATAGCCTCTTGTTTGAAATAGCAAACAACTTTGCCATACGACACTTCAACGGAAAGCAAAAGACAGATTATGACGAAAATGTCTGGCTTAGTTGGATGTTTCATTTCTATCTTGCGACGCTTCACGCTTGCCTAAGACTAATCTCTAAGAAGTGACCTAACAAGTACCCGTTACTTTTAAGTAGTAAGGGATTGTAGTAATCTGAGATATAAGATGTAGGGTGCTCATGAGGAGATGATGGACTCAGACTTTCAGGATAAGTTCATATACCTAGCAACGTTTCTTGCTGTAGTAGTTGGGCTCGCCGCTTTTAAGGAGGCGGCCTCAAGCCATCATCTCCTCATATTTGGGGTTGAATGGAGCATATTGACGCTTTCGCTGCCATTTCTTGCCGGCATGTTAATTGCTACATATCTAGCTGCTCTGACGTTAATCGTTAGGAGATGGAATTTTACTTTGCTTCCTTTGGGGAAAATACTAGAGATTTCTTCGTATAGCGCAGCTGCCGCTAGCCTTTTTTATGTTCTTCTCGTGCCCGTAACATGGATGTTATCGGAGTCGGCGTCTCGTCTACATGCGATACATCATGCTACGCCTATATTTTTATCGCTTACCGTCATAGAAGGCGCAGCGTTATTATATGCGGCGACACGGTACGCAATTTCAAAAAACAATTCGCTAACGGACGAATATCTGGCTAAGGTTAGCGAGACAAGCAATGCTCCTGATACATTTTTAAATGGGCATCCCCCGAATGCACAGCCACTAACTCTTATTTTTGAGAAATATGAAAGCGTGCTTGCAAAAGCGAAGGGTTATTTTAGGGCGAGAGGATATGGCGTTTCAGGAGGTAATCTTGGTCGCATCGCTCAAATGCTACTGAAGAAGAAAGTGTTCGACGACAAAGATGTTGACCTCGCAAAACAAGCCACACATTTGCGGAATGCGTATGCACATGCCTTGAAAGCTCCAACGCGTGAAGATGCGGAGGCGCTAATAGCGATCCTAAATAAACTGGGCGTGAAACTCGATGAGGCGCTCTATAAGCTTTCTTTGAATGGTGGAGACGCTTCAGACGATGAGTAATTGCTCGTAAATATATTGAATTAGACGTGCAGTCTGCAACTACGGGTGCTCTTTTCTATTGATGATTTATAGATGGAATGCTTGAGAGAACTGGTACCAAGATCACCAGTAATGAGGCTCCTGTGCGTCGTTTGGGTGGTATCTGTAAGTTGCATGTACTTATTATGTGCAGTACGTGAAGTTTTTCCCTCCCTCTGTCTCTTCAGTATAAGGCCGCCACTGGCCGCATCAAGGTCGTTCGTCGTGTTCGGCGCTCCACCTTGACGCGGCCAGTTCTGGCCTTGCCCGTTCGACAGAGCGGGAGGTCGACCTGCTTGAGATCTAATGAAATTATTTCAAGGAGGTTTGAGATGCACGAGGATGCAACACGGATCGCGGAGTTGAACGATGTCTTTCGTCAGAGTGGCTATGGGTTTATGGTGACAAACGGGGTTCGGACACTCGAGGGCGTACATAAGCTTATAGAGCTTATCCGGCAATATGATACGTTCACGGAAGAAAATGATCCGTACGGTGAGCATGACTCCGGTTCTCTCGTATGGCACAACGAGAAGATTTTCTGGAAGATTGATTACTATGACCGTGAGTTGAAATATGGCTCCGATCCATGGTCGCCGACGTGCCAGCGGATACTGACCGTTATGCTGGCGAGTGAGTATTAGTATAGCCTCGTGATTATGCCCGGAAGCTGCATCGGTGGCTTCCGGGTTTTTGCGTGTTTGTCCTGCTTCTATGCTTTAGTTTTCCTTTCCGTACTCCTCCATGGTACATCCCGACTAGCCCAGGCCAGGTAGTATTGCCTTTGGCAATCTCCACCTTGCCCGTCCTAGCCTGCGGGATGTGCATGGACGTCGTTACGTAAAGTAAAAGAGGAGACGTCCAAAATGGACCAAGAAACAACGTTCCCAACCGGCAATGCCGAAACATTCACAGTGTATTGCTGGTTATCGGTAAGTAAGCCGGGCAGGAAGCTCCTAGCCCAGACACGCCGGCAAGCGGGCACGAATGTCGAAAAGGCGGATTGGCTCTGGAATCACTTCGAGGCAGCCGTTATCGGTACAAGGATGCATAAAAGCAAACGGGAGAAGAACCTCCTGGCTAACCTGCTCATCCTGTCGTTTTCGAAAGTAGATTTTGTGCGGATTATCGAGAAAGTGTAGGCGCTCGTCGCCCTGAGTATGGCGGTAAACTGCTCGGGTACTACCTACGATAAATCCTAAAAAGTTTTATCTTTTTGGGATTTGTCTATTTTCTGACTAAGAAAATAGATTGATGCTATCTGCGGTCGCTACGATGCGCTTCAGGTTTGGCGTCCAACCGTCGGAGACGGCTTTGGTAGCCCAACGCTGTACGTGCTTTTGCAATTGTTCGGTTTGACAGACAAATAGTAGCGTGGGGTATGGTTTTGCGGGCGGGCATAAGCCGCTGTCTGCATGGTCTACGACCCGAGCGATTTTTTGTTTCATGATCGAGTGTGGCATGGTGTCGTCAAAACATTCAATAATGTATTGGTGTGCCATGGGCGTACCGAATGATCCGGCAGCGAACGCGTCAGGACGTTTTTCGGGCAGGTTGTTGAATGCGGGCAAAGACAGGTAGCTCCTCGTATAGAACTTGAAAGTATTGCCGTACTGCTTTGCTAGCTGCGCGTATACGGCGAAGATCGTGAGGCTATGGCGGATGAAGCGGCTGTTTGGCGGTTGTTCTCTATCCTTTTGTATGTTGCCGAGTATATTCTTTTGGAAGTCTGTTGGAGATTGTCTCAGGTATGCTATCCCCTTTGGCAGTAGGAAATATACTGCGTATGGTGCATGTTGCCTGTTCTTGCTGTCGTAATGTCTGCCTATGTATTCCTGCTCCTGGAGAATTCTGAGCCGTGTGTTCATGTATTGCCTGGTTATTGACTTGTGCTGTGTAGCGCAAAGTAGGTCAGTTGTTCCGAATCTGAATTTATATAACGCATAGAGGACGCGACGTTGTTCGGCGTTAAGCGTTTTGCGTTTGCTCGGTTGGTGCATTAGATATAGTATATAAAGCGGTACAAGAAATAAAAAATAACAGATAAGAATTAATTGCTTAATATTTCTCCTGGAGAAATATTAAAAGACTATAAAAGTACTTGAAACTATCCTCTCGGGGATAGTATAATTATCCTCGTAAGGATAGTTATATAGAGGGTATATGCAGTCTTTTACCACCGACCAATACGATACGCTTCGAGAAATACTTGAGCAGGAACAGGTTCGCCCGATCACTCGGGACGAAGCTGTCGAGGTAGGAGATATGCTTGCGCACTTTTTTGAGGTGCTGGCGGAAGGAGCGGTGCCCAGTGGATCAGAAATCTAACGCCGTTATACTTGCCCGCGTGTCGAGCAAGGCGCAAGAGGACGAAGGATATTCCCTCGACTCCCAACTGAAGCTACTGCAAAATTACTGCCAATCAAAAGGCTTACATGTAGTATGGACGTTTAAGATCGCTGAAACAGCGTCTAAAGAGCAAAGTCGCAAGATTTTCCACGAGATGCTGGGCTATATATCAAAACCGCGGCATAAGATATACCATCTAGCGGTTGAAAAGACTGACCGTTTTACGCGCAACTTTCGGGATTCGGTCGCGATTGACGATTGGCTCGAAAAAGACATCGACCGCCGGTTACATGCTGTAAAAGAGAACATCTTGCTACATAAGGAAGCGAAGTCAGATGTTAAGTTTATGTGGAATATCCATGTCTCGGTCGCTAAAAAATATGCCGACAACTTGCGCGAGGAATCAATGAAAGGTTGGGCCGAAAAGCTGGCGCAAGGATGGATGCCGGCACCTGCCCCACCAGGCTATAAGACGGTTGTCGTGAGTGGCAAACGCGTGCATGCTCCCGACGAGACGACACGTTACTGTATCGAAAGGGCTTTCCGTTTATATCTGGAGCCGAGCCATTCTATTGCAACGGTCACGCACGAGTTGAAGCTCATGGGTATCAAAACGCATAAAGGCCGCGAATACCACAAAAGTCAGGTGCAACATATTTTGAGCAACCCATACTACATAGGCATCAACCGTTTCGATGGCAAAGAATATCAAGGTGCGCAGGAGCCGATCATAAGCCGCGAGCTTTTTGAGAAAGTGCAGCAGAAGATGCATAAGGGCCGGCCGACGGTTATGAAGAAACATAATCCGCCGCTGAAGAACCTCATCACCTGCAAACAATGCGGCGGTGTGGTAACGTGGCAGTTTCAGAAGGGCTACTATTACGGCTCCTGTCAACGGGATAATGATGTTTGCAGGAAGCGGCCATACCTGCGTCAAGACAAAGTAGAAGCTGTAGTTATGGATAGTCTCAGAAAACTGGTGTGCCCTTCCGCCAAAATAATAGAATGGGTCGCACAGCATATGCGCGAGCGACATGCCTCCGACGTGGCGGATCGTGAACGGCAACGGGTCGCATTTCAAACGCAGATTGAACGTCTGAAGCGTATGGACGATACCCTGTACGATGACAAGCTCGCCGGTGATATCTCCGCCGAGAGGTATAAGCAAAAACATCAGCAGCTCTTGATTCAGATTAGCGAGCTAGAAGTAGGCCTTTCGAAGATTGAAGCGATTGCCGGCCAACAATTGGGCCAACAGCTTGTGCTCTTGGAGTTGTCGCAAAAGGTGGCCGATCTTTATAAACGCAAATCGCCAGAGCAGAAACGTCTGATTATCATGAGCCTTTTCCGCCGACTCGTTCTTGACGGCGACGACGTTATTGTTGAATATACAAGTTTTGCAAGGGCAATAGCGGATAGTGTCCGCAAAACGAACGTCAAGCTCGGTTTGGGCGGTATTGCATGAAGTGCGAAGCGGAGTTCCAACTATATGGCGGGTCTAGACATGACCTGCACTACTTTGCCGGCGATGACTGCGTTATATTGATCGCTCTCGTGCAGGAAGATCGGGGCGTAGTCTTCCGTAGATTCGGATATAAATGCAACCCTGCTGTTCGCCGGATCAAAATAATACCGTTTTATATTCGCCAGTCCGTCCACGACCGCAACGACGTAATCGCCTGGCGTCGGTTGTACGGATTGGCTGTCGACAATGACGTAGTCACCGTCATTAATGGGCTCGCCGTGGATCCGTGCGCGGTTCATCGACATACCTTGCGCGCGCAGCGCGTACAGTCCTTCTCTGCGACGCGTTTCAAGCAGGCGCGACGAAATCTTAAGGTGCCCTTGTACCCGTTCGTCCGCAAATATATCTGCCGGGCCGCAGTTGGCGCTGCCTACAATCGGTATAGAAATAAGTTCAAGCTCCGGAAGCCGGACTATGCTCAGTCCGGTCTGATCGAATCTATGACCAGAGCGTTTCAGCTTGTCCAGATGGTACTTAACGAGCTGAGCGCTATTGGCGCCTACCGCGGACGCCACTTCACTTAGGCTCATTTGCTCAACATTCCGTTGCTTGGCGAGATTCAGAATTTTTTCCTGAATTTTATGCATAAAACAACTATAGCACAGATATAGTTTTTATGAACGTTGACGAAAAAACAATTTGAAACTTCACTCCATTAGCGTATCTTAAAGATGAACACGCCAAAACGGAATGAGAGACTCCGGGGGTGGTGCTCAAAATATGTAACTCCATACCAGAGAGGGGGATTTTATGGAGCATCAAAACACTAAAACAGTTCAGCGCCTTGCCGTTCGGGATCTGCTTCGGCGCGCGCAGGCGCGAAACCAGGCAGGTGTTCGTACGAGGCGGATGAACGGCACGAGGTTGTCCGGAAGACCGTTTACTGGCCTTGAAAAAGTCGCAGTATGGCTTAAGGCAAATCCTATACCCGGGCGGGATATGCGCCTTTGGCGGCAGGATACTTGTGGTGCGTATATGCACTGGAACGAGTACGGTAATACGAATAGTCAGTTCGGCTGGGAGGTCGACCACATCTTCCCTGTTGCGCGCGGCGGGAACGATGTGCTTGATAATTTGCAGGCCTTGCATTGGCAAAATAACCGGAGCAAAGCCGATGGGGTTGGCGTAAATTATTGTGCGGTAACGTATAGAGGATAAGGAGTAATATGGCTCTACGAATTACGGGTATTAGGAAAGACAATGGAAACCACAATAACCCTCATGAGGCGGTCACGGACTACCGCTGGGAAAATGATGCAGATGGGAGTACTGGCATCAGTAGCCGTATGGATATGGTAAATTGGCTGGAGAGTAACCAAAATAATGAAGCATATGTGCGCGACATGCGAGGAAAGGTATATTGTTATGTCAATACGAACCGCTACGGTACAAAGTTTCTGCAGACATATGCTGATAATAGGTGGACTGACAATTTGCTAAGCCTACCTGAGTGTTAAGGCTCTCCGTGAGATCTAGACTAACAGATAAAGATAGGACAGGAAAATGAATAATCGAACCACAAAAAACGACCCCGGAAACAGGGGTCGTAGTGAGCTTGATGAGCTCTTGCGTTCTATTTGGCTCCCCATACCGGTCTCGAACCCTTTAACAGGGGTAGAACGCGACAAATGAGACACGGTAGCTAGGGTTGAATTAGAGGCTTTGAGCGATCCCGTCAAGCTCGGTAATGGCGGCTTTGAAGGCATCGGTTATGCTCTTCCATTTGGCTGCGTAATCGTGATGAGGTTGGAAGCCGAAGTACGTATTGGCGGCTTCGACCTCGTCCCTCACCTTGCGCTGCCCGCTGGCGTCAGCCGCGAAATGCTCATGGATGGGATATTGTTTTCGCAAATCTTTGACTCTTGCAAATGCCTCCGTAATACGGCGTGCTTCATCGCGTCCCAACTGTTCTTCAAGCCAATTAGTCAGGGCCTGTAGGCTTGGGGTTTTGGGGTTTTCGTTTGCCCGGCGGATGCTGAATGCGTCGACAATGACGGAAAGGATGCAAATTCTGTAGAGCAGGCCCGGATTGTCGGCCGGCGGCGAACCCAGGTCGTGCTCCGCTTCGCTCCTTTCGAAGGCGTAGTCGAGCGCATTTACGAGGCGCATGCCAGTCTTTTGGAAAAATACTCCGTCAATACGCTCTATCTCAGATAAAAGGCCGCCGCCAAAGATGCTACTTATTTGGTCTTGTGGAGCCGGATTCTTGAGGTACGGAATCTGACCTACGTTACGCATGCGATCGAGGGTCGCCTTGACGGTAGACTCGGAATTGTAGCTGTCGAACCAGTAGCCATTTTCTGGCGGCGCAGATGCTGTGCCGACGATGGATGAGAACATATCATACACTAGCCCCTTGAGTGCATCTTCCAGTTGGTTATCCTGTATGCCCCAAATTGCCTGTATGGTGCTGCTGATTGAGATTGGGAACGTGTAATCGGTTTCCCCTGGCCCAACAACACGAGCCGTGGCATCGACACGGCTGCCGGTGCGCGGTAGTATGTTAATCTCGACCGTCATAGTACCAATCATAAGACCATTTTAGCATTTGATAGTCAACTAGAGCAGACGGATTTCCCTGCCCAAGCTGTCTTTATGAACTTTTGGAATATCGTCGCCGCTGTTCATTTTGAAATCAAAGTTTCTGATGAATTCCGGCACCGAATCGTCGTTATCGCGCATCGGAATGATCACCCGTAGCAGTGGATTCATCTCTGCTGAAATGTATGGCATGCTTGTCTTTTTCTTCTTCCCGCTCTTGAGCGTGATTTCGGCTGGTTTTGAGTCGAGCATCATCTTATCCATGTAGACCAGTGCCGATTCACGGATGTCCAGTTCAGGCGTTTTGGCTGGCTCTGCCGGCTGTGAGGGCTTTGACTGCAGCTTGCCGGATTTGATACGTTGTTCGACCAGCTTCTTCAGGTCTTCCTCGTTTTCGTAGGCGCGCAGGCGACCGGATAAATAGCCGAGCCGGTAGCTGACGCCGTCGCTCATTAACCGCCAGTTAGTATCGATCAGGGTTTTATCGATTAGCTTCTGCAAACCTTTTCTGTTTTTATATTCTTCCCGATCCGCGTCAGCGTCTAGGCAGCTGAAGTCGAGTGAAACCTCACGGCCGAACTGTGGCTCACCCAGTTTGAATTCGGTGTATTTCTGTTTGACGAGAACCGGTGCCAGCAATTCGGACAGCCGCGCAATTTTCAGCTTCTTTATGTCTTTGATGGCGTCGTATACGTCCACATGCTCGGCCTTGTCGGCAGCCGTGGCGTGCAGTTTCTGAAGTCTCGCTAGGTGCTGCGCCTTCTGCTCAAACTTGAACATCATGTCGCTGTTGAATACGAAGCGCTTCCGATCCAGATCATAATACGGATCGGCTGGTTCTTCTTCCGGCTCGGGATCTTTTGATAAATCCATAGTCTCGGTTTCCGTGTGCCCGCATTTTGTACAGGTCAGCGTGGTAGTAATAACCTTGCCTTTGGTTTTATGTGCCGATTGAACCGCTCCGCCGCACTTTTCGCATTTGAGCTGCGCGCCTTCCCATTCAGTGCCGTCCTGCCAGAAAGCTTTACGTTTATTGCAGGCATCACACTCGAACATCAGCAGAATGTCGTCCTCTTTATGACCGTCCCGGCGCATGTAATGTTTATCGATGACGTGCATATCTTTGCCGCAGCTGCGGCAATACGTGCCGCCGGCGATATGAGCTTCGGCCAGCTTCTGATCTTTCTCCTCATCGCGCTGCATCCATTTGTCGATTGTCTCGTCCCGGTTAACATGACGCGCCGCAGCCGGCATTTCGACCAGTGAAAAATACAGAGTGCTGTACTGCAGATACCATCCAGGCTTGCGGCCGGCTATTTCCTTGGGATGCTCCTGTTCCATTTTGCGGAAGGTAGCATTGACCATGCGCTCGCCTGACCGGCAGTGTTCCACGGTGCCTTCGTCGTAGAGGTTTTCATAATAGTCGCGGTCTTTGAGATGGGTGTACACACATCTATTTTATGGGCCATTCGCATATTGAAGCAACCATGACAAAAAATACCAGATAATCTATAATAAAGATTATCAAGGTGAAAGAGTAAACAGATATATGCGCGATCACTCATTGTTTAATTCGGTCATGTGGCATCAGTTTTCCGAGGGGATAGTGCAACAGGCTAGAAACGAAGCCAGCCAACTAACAAAAAGCCAATTCGAAGCAAACAGCGTCGAACAAATAGTTGACCATATTACGAGTACTTATGAGCTTGAGCCACTTGAGCTGCATGTGGCTGAAAAGGATCAAGATATAGTTGAAGCGAACATGGATGTTACCGGTAACTTTGATTATATCCCAGCATTTAGCGGCGGACGTACAGAGGTGCCCGCCTATAGAGTGATCGTCCATGTTCCCTACAGTGGATCTGAATCGTTATTTAGCGTTTCTCCGTCTACTCATTCGTTGCACCGCTTCACAGCTGAGATATTCGGCGGTAAGTTATCCTTCTCTAAGGAGTTTGCACAATCCTCAACAACTGCCGAAGGCATAGAGCAAGCCATCAATAGCGAGATCGCTATGTATCAGACCGAAGTTGGTCGCATCAATAACGATCTATCCGGCTTTAACGATAGACTCAGGAGCGCCGTAGAAGGCGCCGTTGAGAGTCGATATCAACAGATTACAAAACTCGACTCCATCAAGACTGCTCTCAAAATACCGCTCGAAAAAACCAGTAACCCGAGCCCCTTAAACCAAGTGAAAGTTACGGTAAAGAAGATCGCCCCCCTGTCGACCAAGAAAGAGAACCCCGGAGCTTATATATCGAACGAAGACTATGCGCACATACTTGACTCTTTACGCAGTGCTGGCGCGTCGATGGAGACCAATAGGGCATCCGAGTTTCAAGACGAAGAAGCATTACGTGATGTAATGCTGGTAGTCTTGAGTGGAGCGATAACGAATGGCGTGGCAGGTGGTGAACTGTTTCATAAGAACGGAAAAACGGACATCTCTATACCTTTTGAGAACAAGGCCACTTTCGTGGCTGAGTGCAAGTTATGGAAAGGCGCACAGTATATTAATGAAGGCATTGGCCAGTTGCTAGGCTACACTACTTGGCGGGATGCCAAGACTGCGTTGGTAATCTTCAACAAAGATAACGCCAACTTTTCTGCGATACAAAGCCAGATTGAAGGCATGTTCACGAGTCGTACAGACTATGTGAAGACTATTAGGCAGCGTGATGGTGAATGGCGTTTCGTGCTTACGAAGCCGGACGACGCTGGCCGCCAAATTGAAGTGCATGTCTTGCTCTTCGACCTGTTCAGCAGTAAATAGTTCATCCAGCAATACGAAGGATAAAGCTTCTGTTGCCATCTTTGATCGTTAGCGTTATCGGATGGGCGGTGTATTCTATGTGGACCTTCTTGTCAACTTCTGATATTCCGATTTTGACGTTGTCGACCAGTGTCCCACCTGGCTCCAGATCCTGTAGGGCGTCAATCAGCTCGATAAGGGGCACATATAGTTTATGGTACCGGTTTACGACTCTGCTCTCGGCGCGTTCTTTGGATGGCTGGGTTTTCATAGTGCCAATACCTTAGCTTAGGTGTCGACGGTTTGGAAGTGTGTTAACGCAGCTTTATTATCATCTTCCGACACAGTGGCTTCTATTTGTGTGTAGCTCGTCCATATGCTCTAAAAGTCTTTATGCTTCTGGTGAAATGTTGTATGCTATTATCGAACCTTAAAAAATCGGCAGGACACCAAATTCTCTTAGTCATGGTGGAGGGCCTTATTGATTTCTTCATTGAATCCTTTGAAAGATTCTGCCGGAGAAGAGATGAGGTCGAATCTCTTTGTGATTAATAATTTGGGAGGTAAGGTATGAAGTCATACTTTAAAATCTTTCAGGATCGCGCTGGCCAGTGGCGCTGGACGCTTTATGCGGCCAACCACGAAGCGGTTGCGACCAGCGAAGGCTATACCCGTCGCGAAAGCGCTGTAGACACAGCTAACAAGCTGTGGCGCATCGCCTACGAGGCGGTACAGTAGGCCAAGGGTCCTGCCGGTTTTCTAGGGTTTGCAGAATTCTTCGTAATTCACGACTTCGACGAACTCCCCGAAGTCGTTTTGTAGCTTCTTCCTCAGGTTATTGTCGTCGGTCACCACGCGGATTATGTTCTTGGCACTTTCCCCTAAGTTGAGCGCTATTTGTGGTAGCGCCTTGTCGAAATTTGTAACCAGGCACGCCACCAGAGCTAGTATGGAAACGTCACCTAGGCCACGCATTTTATCAAAAGATATGTGGGAGTAGCCGTTTATGGCCTCAGCGTATTTCCGTAGATAGGCAGCTTCGTCATAGCCTTTAATCGTGGATGCAAGACGTATGCCGTTTATCTTTTGCCCATGCCTTACTTCAGCGGCCAGATACTCCTCGTATAGATCGTCCGGTACGACTAAGTCGAGCCCGGCCAACGATCGATGATCGTTAAAACATGCAATCACGGTATTGCTATCGATGATTATCATAGGCCGACATTTGCCTTGTACTTTTCGAACTTTAGTTTATCGACACGCCCAAACATCATATATTGGGCTTGAACTGAGGTTAAAGTGTGTGACCTGAGCCCATTGATAATGTCATTGCTGGTAGCATTGCCGCATAATTTTCGTACTGCCGTATCAAGATGGGGCGTCCGTTTGGTTGCCTTACTGCCGTTACCTTTTGGTATGCCGTCAAGCAGTGATTGGTAGGTCGTGTCGTCCTCGATTAGCCCTCTTTGCCGCAATGTCACTATGATTGCGGATGGGGTTAGCATGTAGCGGCTGGCTAAATCATCGCGTACATCTTCAGTTATCTGTACTCCTCTTAGTTTGTCTGTTGCCTCGAAGGGCAGCAGGATCTCGCTGACGACTCCGTATATCTGGTTTAGCGTGCGATTACCGCCAATTCTCGTTTCCAAGTCTCCCGTTATATAAAGATTATATTGGTTTAAGCCGATCAATATCAGGAGCGATAGCAGAGTTAATATTTGCCTACCGGGCGTCTCGTTATCGCTAACTTCATTAGGTAGGAAGACGTATGGTACTTTTGAATCCTGCACTACGAAGCCGCTTGATTTCCTGTATGACGAGCGGATTGCGTTCGCTGCAGGCAGCAGCTTGTTGGTCAGGACGCCCCGGGAAACGCGGATATCCTTTTCCTCTAGCTTCCCGATAAGATACTCAAGTGTTTTCTCCTTTCTACCATTCGAGAGCTTAGCGGGATTGATTTCGAAATGCTTCAGTAGCTGCTCTGCCCATTTATCGCGATGAACACTTTTCAACGATCCGCAAAAGTTATTCTTCTCGTTAATTCCTTGGCGCGCGAAATCTTGAAGTGCGATTAACCTGTCAGCTATACGGAGTGAAACCCCATGGCCTTCGTTGTCACGACTTGCGATCATGACTTTATCAAACTTTGACTTGCGCTTCTCTTCTATTTTGCCGATCTCTTTTTTAAGTCGTGTGGGGCTAAGTAGGAATAACTGCCAAGGTATCAGTAATTTGTCGCATTCGGCTCGTAGCTCGGCATAGGTCAGTACTTCTAGTTTGCGCGCCTCCAAGAACAGCGGTCTATCTGCTAAGTGTTCGTCGGGGTAGATATCGAGGATTTTCGTGATTACCGATTCGTCTATCTCGATGACGTCTTTGCCGTTTGTCTTTAGTGTAATCATAATGCGTTGAGGTACTGAAAATTAAGGGTTCCACCACCTGCTTCATAAGCTAAATGCTACTCTGTAAAGAGGCTATTCGCGGCACTTATATACTTGACATTACCACCTGACCTCTGTACTATAGAGATATGCCCGATGGATTCAATCTTATCAGCTTCTACCGTAAGTTCCCCGACGAACAATCCTGCCGCGATTTCATCCAAAACGCCCGCTGGGGCAGTGTCACAACCTGTCCGAAATGCGGCGTAGCTGATACCAAAATATACAAGCTCAAAGACAGCCGCCTACTGAAATGCGCTACTTGCCGCAGCCCGTTCAGTGTCCGTGTCGGCGCGGTGTTTGAAGACTCGGCCATACCGCTGCAAAGCTGGTTCCTGGCTATCTATCTCTGCACCAGCCTCAAGAAAGGCATATCCTCCGTTCAGTTGGCAAAGTACCTCGGTATCACCCAGAAAAGCGCCTGGCACATGCTGCACCGCATCCGGCATAACGTCACGGATAATACGCTGTCACTTGAAGGTGTCGTAGAAGTAGACGAAACATACTGGGGCGGTAAGACCGGTAGGCGCGATATGTTTAAGAATAAGGTGGCCGTGATCGGTGCAGTGGAAAAGAAAAAGGATACCGGCCGTATTAAGACCACTGTCACCAGGACGGCTGATGCGACAGTAGCGTTGCCATTTATGCGCTCGGCTATTAAACAGGGTTCAACCGTGCAAACTGACGAAAGCAAGATTTACCACCGCGTAAAACGGGAGTATGCACACCAGTCGGTTAATCACTCGGAGAAAGAGTATGTGCGCGAAGCGGTATCCACAAACACCATAGAAGGAGCGTGGGACCACCTAAAGCTAGGGCTGCGGGCAATCTACATGGGGCGCGTGACCGCCAAGCACCTCGCTAGCTACTGTGACGAGTTCAGCTTCCGGTACAATTTCCGTGATATGAGCGACGGGGAGCGGTTTGCTACCTGGTTCAAGTTCTCGAATGGGAAACGGCTGACGTGGCAGGAGCTGACGGCTAAGTAGTACCGTTATTTCTTTGGCTTGGGGCGCGAGAGTTGTCTGACGGCGTCTTCAAAGTTCGTGTTGAGTTTCACACGTTTTTCTGACGGTTTCACGGGCTGCGCCTGATCGTGGGCTATCTGGCGTTCTAGGCGTTTGATGTGGTTGGTATCGTTATTTGAAGCTGGCATATGGTTACCTTTTTGATTCTTCGTCGTCAAAGAAATATTTTATGGCTAGTTTCGATAGCCCATAAGTCCCGAATATGCCGGAACCGACTACAGCGGGGACGGCATAGGCATTGCTGGGAAAGCTTAAAAAGCCGCCGCCGATTAAAATCACAAGCCACATGCTCATTGCAAAATTAATTATGACTAGGCTCTTTAGCGTTTTGTTCCATGACTTCCTGCCCTCTACCCTATCTAGTCTGATCTGATAGGTAAGTTCAGCGTTCTTGGCTTCCCAGTCAATCTCTTCTTCTTTTTCTTCGGCTAGTTCGCTGGACTCGTCAGCAGGAAGCGCACTTGTACTTAGCACTTCAAGCGTAAGCTCGCGCTGGTCTTCTCCGCCGCTACCGTCACTCTGCGGTTGGTTGTGCATACTTTACAGGCTTCTGAGTCTATTCTTCATAGTTAGAGGCGCTACGCCTAGTAATTTCGCCAGGTCAATGTAGTCGTCGTTGGTGAGGCCATATTTGCTTTTCAACTTTGATATAAGGCTTTTAGGCATGAGTAGCTCTTCAGCGAAAACGTCAGCTTCTTGTTCGATACCTGGTTTTACGTCCAAGTAGGTGTCTTTGTTCTTGTGATACTTCTCAGGCGTCCAATGTTGCAAGAAATAGTGCCCTAATTCATGGGCTATGGTGCCGTTTTGCTTGCTAGCTGAGTGGTTAGGGTTGAGGTAAATAACTTTTTTTGTCGTATCCATCAGCCCAGAAATGTCACGAGTTTTTTCGTTCGGCTCAAAATATAGAATAGTAATGCCTTCGCCTTTTGCGACTTTGAACGCATTGATAATCCCATCATCGCTCGAATACTTCTTGCGGATCTCACTGGCTTTCAACTTTGCTTTCGTCCAATTGCTCATAATTATAACCTCTGCATACTAATTATATGCTAATACTGGAATATCTATAAGACGTACTCCAGCTGATACCGTCTTAGCCTGCTTACCTACGGCAAATCAATGCAGCTATCCCAGCAATCCGGATTGCAGCGTTTCAGGCGGCGATAGGTCTTCAGTATACCAACCCTAAATCCATACTTCTCGAAGCACTGGCGCGAGTAATTAGCACAGTCCGGATAGAACCGGCACTCGACACCCAACTTATGCAGCAGGGGCGAAAGCGAGTGCTTGTACCCTATGATGGCCAGCACCGCCAGCTTAGACGGTATGGACGACGATTTCTTTAACGACATTCCGCGATCCGCACTGCGGGCACTTATTCAGGTCTCTCACCGGCTGGTCTTTGACAAGCACGGCTGGAGCGCATCCCGTGCAACAGGACATGGACTTGCCGCAATTCTGCATCGCATTGCCGCAGTTCTCTATTTCTTCGGCTTTACCATAGTGAAAGATGTTGCCGCATGCCTGGCAGGTGCAGCGGGTTTCTTTGATTTGGCGTGGCATACTTTTACCCTTTCACCGTCACATGCCAGCTACACTCAGAGTTAATCTCCAAGTAGTACGTGCCTGCGCCATGCTCATACTGGATATTGCTACCTGACATCCCTAGCTCATTCGCAGCGACATCCCCGATGCTGCCGTCGCCGTTATAGATGTAGACCTGGAAGTTGCCCTTGAAGCCGAAGCTGGAGCAGTCATAAGTATAATTGAGCGTCCAGTCGCCGGTCGTGGTGAACTTCTGCGTGGTCTGTATGCCGTTGCCGCTTGTATCGAGCAGGGGAGCAACATACGTGCCGATAGCATCAATCTCATTGACCGGCTGGGCAGTGGCGGTCGTAGATAGGAGCTTCCGGTTCGTCTCAACGCCATCGGAATACGTTACCTCATAGGTGAGTGTATTCGTTCCATCTTTACCGGCTTGGATAGTCTTTGTCTGGCCTTTTGGCAAGCTACTGTCGTCCTGGGTGGTTGTGTCGAACGGTACGTCCTGCGTTTCTGTTACTTGGGCAGTGGTGATCTTTGGCGGCGTCTGGGTTTTCTTGGCTGTGGTGGCTACGGTAGCCGTCGAAGGCTGGTCGTGCTGCGGATGGACTGCACCGTCCACCATACCGGCATACAGCGCACTGGTGAAGAAAGCGCCGAGGGCAAGGAGCGCCGTCACTCCTATCTTAGCGCCGGTAGGCCACGCCTTTTTGCGCCAGACAAGCCAACCCACGAAAATCGGCCATATAAGCACAACTAGCACGATACCCCACCAGTTTTTGTACCAGATTTTATGTGATGGCGACTTGTCGTGCATTTTGTTCTCCCCGGACGTTAGGTTATTGCAGGCTACCTAGCGGAGAAAAACACAAAGCTCACCGCTAGGCGAGGTCTTGCGACCCCTACGCGAGTTTCCCCGCGCAACCAACAAAGATACCTAAACGATGAGCTTAGTATTCTTTGTTGGATTTATGACCATGCCTTTTGCCCGAAGGCTACTCAGTTTAGGTCGCTAAGTTGTTACCCCAAAGGGGCATAGTGAGTATTGTAGCAGCATGTTGCGGCAGTAAACAAAAGCGGCGTGTTTCTTTGTGACATTATTCGATTTTGGCTTGACTTGCACCGAGTAGGTATGTGTATACTAAAAGCAATAAGCAGTCTGCGATCCTACCTGACTGCGAGTGGTTATAAGATTGACAGGTCGATACGTACATTGACATAATAGTCTAATGTTGCTATTATAGTTCATTCAGTACGCATGTACTGTAATAGCTGCGTTAGCAGCTAACGACGAACGAAAGTTCGAATGCTTACCGAGCCGCAAAAAGCGCCACATCATTACGATTGTGGCGCTTTTGCGTTTTTCAGGGTAGGCGGGTGGTAAAGCCGCCAGCCCTTTACTTCTTTACTCGATAGTGTTCTACTTCGGTTGTCTTGGGGCTGGTTTGGGCTTTGCTCTGGGGTACAAACTGCCCTGTGACAGCGCTGCGCACGATTGTAATCGTTCGTGATGCCATAAGTATTGTCCTTTCTTTTTGGCTGCACGCATAATAAAGCGCCTGCGACGCATGCTTAGTCGTGTTGGCGGAGGAAGAGGGATTCGAACCCTCGCGAACGTGCTTTTGCAATGCTTACCGAGCTATTACTGGGCACACTCCTGGCCGTTTTGGAGACGGCTCCCTTCAACCTCTTGGGTATTCCTCCGTTTTTGGTATGAAAAAGCCATACCGGTCCTCACCAGGGAATAGAGGTGTCATAAAGACTTCTACTCCTTTTCAGGAGAGCTGGCGTAAACCTACTACTCCTGATGGGGCCGCTATGGCTTTGCGCTTTATGGACTTCCGACGCCAGTCGGTTGAATTTTTAATTCACTACCACCAACCCGAAGTATACCAACCAACAGCGGCGGCGTCAAATACCTGTTCTTACTGCTAATGCTTGTGTGAAGTGTCGTTTGCCCTTGGTAACGTCAAGTAAGTAAGCGCCCTATTCGCAATGCGTACCCAATAGCCATTGACACTTTGATCTCGTGCGATTACGATAAAGACAATTCAGCATAAGCTGAACCCAATTCCACGGGATACCCAATTACGCTGTTTAAAGCGACCCACGAATTGACCAAGGACGGAAAGTCCGAATAAAAGCCGAGTAAGGCTGGTCAAACGGGTCGCTTTTTGTATGTCAAAAAAGCGCCTCTTAATGTGAGAGGAGTTTCGCTATGTCTCACGACAGCCTATTACAAAACCAAAAACTCAAAATCGAAGAAGTGCCGGTCGACCAGCTCAAGGAGCTGACCGGAAACCCGCGCACTTGGACCGACAAGTCGACGGAGGATCTGACGGAAAGCATCCGCCGGTTCGGAATCGTTGATCCGCTGGTGGTCAACCACGATAATACAGTGCTTGGAGGCAACTTCAGGGTAAGTGTCCTGAAGAAGCTGGGGCTGAAGACTGTTCCCTGTGTGCGGTTGAACATTCAGGATGAGAACCGGGCCCGCGAGTTGGCGCTCCGGCTCAATAAAAACACCGGCGACTGGAACCTCGAGTTGCTCGCCGAGTTCGACCCGGCGCTGCTTGCTGACGTTGGTTTCGACAGCGAGGAGCTGGACGACATCTTCAGCGACGTTGCTGACAACCCTGAGCAGTTCGACTTAAAGAAAGAGCTGGAGAAGTTGGACATCAAAACCGTTGAAGCCCAGAAAGGTGACGTGTACAAACTGGGCGATTCCCGCCTGATGGTAGGCGACAGCACTGTTGAAGCTGATATTCTGAAACTCATGAACGGTGAGCGGGCGGATATGTGCTTCACTGACCCTCCCTACCGGCTCTCATACTTACGCGGCGGTATACGACATGGCAAGCCCACGGAAGGTTTTGGCGCCAAGCGTAACCGCAAGTACCTTGAGACAGATGAGCTGCCGGAAGATTTCACAGAACTATGGATGGGCAATATAGCACAGGTTGCAAAACCTGATTTCAGCATCATCGTGTACGAAGCATGGCATAACATTCGCGAGATTTGGAATGAAATGGAAAAGTACTGGCGTGTCCGCAATATGATCATTTGGCACTTGCCCAACCGACACCAAGGCTTTGCCGCAAAATACAAATTTTTTAGTAAATATGATGCCGCTATGGTTGGTGCCGGTGGCATGGTTGCATATAACTTTGACCCTGAAGAGGCCCCGCTGCAACAGGAATACGAAACGGCGCTCTATGCTACTGCCGGCAAGCCAACGTGGGAGGGGTACGATAAAGGTAAACGCTACCAACCGACCGATTTCATCGACTACCAGGCGAGCGACGAGAAAAGTTCCGGCCAGGGCGTTATCTTCGGCACGAAGCCGATCGAGATCCTGATTCCCTACATCAAAGTACTGACGAGGCGTGGTGACCTTGTGGTCGAGCCCTTCTGTGGCAGCGGCAGCACGCTCATTGCCGCCACCAAGCTCAACCGCCGGTGCTACATCATGGAAAAATCACCTGTGTACGCCGAGGTGGCACTCAAGCGTTGGGAAAAACTGACTGGCCTCAAGCGGGAGAAGCTGTCATGAGCCGCAACCAGTCGGCGGACAAGAAAAAGTTGCTCGAAAAACTGCGAAAGATGCCGATTGTGGAAGTTGCCTGCAAGCAGATCGGTCTGCCACGGGCTACTTACTATCGCTGGCGGAAGGACGACGAGGTATTTGCCGAGGCCTGTGATGAAGCCATCGCCCAGAGCGCCGACCGCATTAATGACCTGGCTGAGAGCCAGCTCATTGCTGCCATCAAAGATAAGAACATGTCAGCAATCACCTTCTGGCTGAAGCATCACCATCCAGTGTACGAAACCCGTATTAAGGTGGATGCCAACGTCAAGCATGAAACCGAGGAACTGACGCCGGAACAGGCGGAGCTGGTGTCGCGGGCGCTGTCGATGGCCGGCCTGCTCAAGGAGCAAACCAATGAACAGCTTGAATAATGTTCCCGACTTCAACGCGCTGACACCCGGGGATTTTGCCAACCTTGCTACACAGCGGCCGGTACGGCTCAGGCTCGGCCAGACCAGCTTTCTGTGGTTCTTTCACCTGTATTTCGGCCACTACGTCACTTACCCTACGGCCGATTTCCAGAAGCAGATCATCGATGATGCCAGCGATCCGGCAATTGAGCATCTGGTGGTGATGGCCTTCCGTGAGAGCGGTAAATCCACGCTCATCACCACCGCATTCCCACTGTGGGCGATTACCGGTGCGTTGCAAAAGAAGTACATGGTGATCGTCAGTCAGACCCAGTCGCAGGCACAGCAGCACCTCAAAAACATTGCCGCCGAACTTGACGATAACGAGCTCATGCACAAAGACTTCTGGCCGTATGACGCCGAGGAGAATGAGTTGGGCATCAGCAGTCTTACCTTGCCGAAGTTCAAGGCAAAGATCATCGCCCTGTCCCGCGAGCAGGGTATGCGCGGCTTGCGGCATGGACCGCACCGACCTGACCTGATCATTGCCGATGACGTTGAAGACAGCGCCTCGGTCAAAACTGCAGAAGGCCGCCGCAAAACGTATGAGTGGTTCACCGGCGAACTGTTGCCACTCGGCTCGGACAATACCAAGTTCATTACCGTCGGCAACCTGCTGCACGAAGACTCACTGCTGATGCGCCTAAAGGCGGGTTTTGCCGGTGGTACACGCAATGGCCGATTCCTAGAATTCCCTATTGTCGTCGATGGCCACCCGCTCTGGCCTGGTCGCTTCAAAAGCATGGCGGATGTGCAGCAGCTGAAACGCCGTATCGACAGTCCGATCATGTGGGAGCGCGAGTACATGTTGCATCTTGTGCCGGACGACGACCAGATCATTCGCCGGCACATGATACGTACCTATCCTGAGCTACCCACTCTCCTGAGCGGTCAGTACCGGCGCATCGTGATCGGCGTTGACCTGGCAGTGTCGGAGAGTGACAAAGCTGATTGCACGGCAATCGTTACCTTGGACGTGAGGGGTTTAGGCGAAGGCGCCCGGCTCTATATACTGCCCCGGCCATTTAATAAACACGTCAACTTCCCGACCACTATGAATGTACTGCGCGAGCTGGATACAGCCCATAATGGTCCGAAATTCTATATCGAGCAGACGGCGTACCAGGCGGCGGTGCCGCAACAGTTGGAGGCAGAAGGCTATGACGTGACCGGTGTCACTCCGAAGGCTGACAAGCGCACCCGCCTCAATATGATCGCCGATAAAATCCAGCGCGGCATCATTCTGTTTCCCGAGCACGGCTGCGAGGAGTTGATCGCGCAACTGGCCGGCTTCGGTATTGAAAAACATGACGACTTGGTTGATGCGCTGACTACGGCTGTAATTGAATACTTCCGTGACGACCGTAAGGTCGGAACTGTCACCTTTGGCCGGATGGATATTCGGGCATTTGGACGTCGCCCGGTCTCTCCCCGATACGACAACTCAAATAGAATCAGGGCCAGTATGGAACGTATGCCGGATGGTTCCTGGCGTCATTTAGCCTAGCCTTTCTCATCTGTTAGCGGTATAATTCGATTTGTCTAGGATTCAAACAATCAGATGCAACCCGTTTGCGTAGTTATGCCATGAAAAGCGGCAGCTACGTAAAAAAGAATAGGCATAACTGCTTGTTTGGGTCCTAGACAGTCCAGCGTGGCTGTCGCTTTTTATATATGACAGTCCGTTGCGAAGGACTGTCGAATGAAAACCGCAACTTATCCCACAACACTCCGCCCTGATGGCCATGAAACACATATCGTTGACGGTCGTGAGGCGCAAATACCGACCGTTCACCTGGAATTTAAGAAATGGCAGGGTGTGCCGATCGTAAATACCTTCGGCGGCAAGGGTCTGATTGATTATGAGGGCGAGGCCATGTTTGCTGAGCTGGCAATTATGAAAACGGCCATTGCCGGTGGCTGGAACGCGCGTTGGATCGAAACCTATGCCATGAAAGGTCAAAAGCCGTACCACTTCTCGATGTGGGGTGACGGCCCGCTGCCGACTCAAGTTCAAGATCCGATAACCGACAAAGCACCTCGAGAATCTTTGGAGCTCATAGCCGAACAGAACAATGGTTCTTACTCTGGCTGCTGGGATGTACTACTTTGGAAAGACGACAGAGTCATTTATGCCGAGGCCAAGCGAACAGGCCGCGATAGCGTACGTACAACGCAGGATCGCTGGCTCGAAGCGGGCCTACGGGCTGGCTTCGACGAAAGTAGCTTTATGTTCGTGTGGTGGGATTTCGCATAAGCCCAATATTGCGTTGTCTCTATCTATTTTTCGTCGGCATCGGTTCGAAAAGTAACTTCAAAATTAACCAAGAAGGCAGTCTCTTCATCAGTTAGTCCGTATGCCTCTTGCAGTAATCTGTCAAATTGGTCGATGAGCGGTTTGGATAATCTTGCCCGGTACTCCTTGAACTCAGCAATAGTCTTATAGTTACCGTTTTTGATGACGGCATTCTTTTCTAAGTCGTCAGTATATTTCTTATACACACTTTCTAGCGCCGCCTTTAACTCATCGCTGATTTCAGGAATCGGGAGCATGGTTATCTCGTATTCTTTCAAATGAAGATTATCTGAATAGGCTTGCGAAAGCCAAAAGTAAAGGTTACTACTTAGCATGGCCCCAGCAACGCCTGATGGGAGGTCGTCTTTGAGGTAGAGTGGCTTTTCTTGTGTAGAGCCTGTCTTATAGTTCGCAATGATGTGATAGTACCTACCACCTGCCGCCCTATAGTAAATGACGTTATCGGTCTTTTTCTTAAGAATGTAATCGCCTAGTGTTTTCTGATTGTTGAATAATTTGCGTAGTATATGCAGCTCAATGTCGCTGCCGATTTTTGGCAGTCTGCCTGTTTTGACAAACTCGATGCTGTTAACAAAATGGAGGTTGGCAATTATATCCCTAACACTTGTCGAGGCGTATCGCTTAAGCACTCCTGTTGTAAGAAGCTGTGATGTTGACCCTCCAGTTTTGTTTGCCAGGACGATCGAAACTCTCTGGTCGGCATTGTCGAATATCTTTTTTGGCCGATTTGAATAAGTAGATACCTGTATCAGTGAGCAATCTTTAAACAGCATACTGTGGAGTTTTGACATGCTCTCACTGGATGTGAAAGCCAGCGGGACTATGTAGCACAAAATACCAGTACTTGCTATGGCGTGGTAGAGACCCATGTCCGTAAAGAGTGAGTACGTATCAGACGAGCCACGTAGCCCGCCCGCTTCTGTTTTAGCGCTTTCGTAGAAAGTGGTATAACGCTTTTTATCAGCGGCTGACATCTTTGCGCCATATGGCGGATTGCCTATGACGATATGAAACCCGGTGGTAATGCCAAACATTTGGTCCGCGTCAAAGAAGCTGGCTGGATGAGAGTTCTTGAAGGGGTCAAAGCTCTTAAGTTGGCGGGTTCGCAAATTGTCGAATAACTCAACATTGGTGTTAGTCAGTGCATGATACTCTGACCTGAGCTTTTCTTTGCTTTTAGGACTGCGTGCGTTGAAATATTTTGTGCGAAGGTCTTTTAGCTTTTGATGTAACTCATTGTCGGAGAACATCCCCAGCTCTTTATCTAAAGGCAGCAAGCTATTTGCGCAAACAAATTTAAAGTCTAAATTGGGTAGTGGTGCGACAGCTCGTGAGTCCTCCTCATCTACGATGAGCGACAACCAGGCCCTGAGGCGTGAAATCTCTACGGCCATCGGTTCAATATCGACGCCGAATATACTATTTTGTACAATTTGCAGTTTGGTTTTATATGGGTCGAATCTGTTCTCTAGGCGCTCGTACGTTTTGATAAGTAGCTGCAGCATACCCATTGGAAACGCACCCGAACCGCAGGCCGGATCAAGTATAGTTACCGCATCAAGTGCCTCGAATATCACAGTACGATATTCTTTAGGAACTGCGTCGCGCAGACTGTTAGTACCTGCACTGGCCCATTCATGGTCAGAGCGGTCGAGCAAGTCATCTACAGACTTTTTGTAACGATCATCTTCTCCTCGGAGATCATAGAGATAATTCCTAAGAGATTCTCGGCACATATAGCTTACAATCTCGCGAGGTGTATAGAACGCCCCCTTTGCCTTACGTGCTTGCTGTCCAGTCTCATCTATTTGCGTCGCGAGTAGGCTTTCGAAGACGCGCCCAAGCATCTCCGGGTCGATCGCAACCTGCTCGTATTCCGGCGTAGATTCATCAGTTGTGAAGTTGAATTGTGCAAAATGATTGTAAAGATTAGTGAAAAAGCCGTCCGGAAAAGTGAGCGCTGTGTCCTGATACCAGTCGTTGTCGTGAGCCTCAAACAAACCACCGTTTAGATATGGAGTTTTATTATCAGCTCGAAACAAATTAGCCTGGGGGCGATCATCTGCCTCGGGAAATAGCTGTTTCTGAGTTTCCCTCTTGAATTCATTGCGCTCATCAATGGGTGTATTGAGTGTCTTAAAGAATAACTGCTCAAGGGACACATGATAATAATCAGTCGCACTTCTCCCGGCGATATCGAAATATCCCATTGATTCATCGATGATATTCTTTTTGCGCAAGAACCAAACAAAAAGCAGGCGTCCGAGTAGACGGCTGGCAAAAAGCTTCGCATCTTCCTCGTTGCGACCTATGGATTTCAGATGCTGAAGCAGTTCGGTGAAACTGTTTGATACGCCGTTATAAAAGTCCTTATTAACGCTCTGGAGTTTAAAGCTCTCCCAAATTGTCGTGTGTAGCGCCTCCGTCGAAGACATTTGATTGGCATTGCGCCATTTGGCGAAGATGTCCACCTGTGTGTTATTCAACCTATGTTGTAACTCTACAATTCGAAGACTACCGCGGTTTGACAGAACCACCAACAGCGACTTGGCGTTTGGC
The DNA here is from genome assembly GCA_035758575.1 of Saccharimonadales bacterium (SeqCode). GTDB lineage: Bacteria > Patescibacteriota > Saccharimonadia > Saccharimonadales > UBA4665 > JANWHZ01. Next base: position 40,526 of record DASTXH010000031.1, on the reverse strand, counting down.
GCTAAGAAGAAATCTATGCCAATCTTGAATCCCGCATTACGTGTGTAATCAGCGTCTTCCCAGTTTTCTGTAAAATGTACACCTCCGGCGATAAACTGTCTCGACCGTTTTTTTAGCCAATAGAATTTTGCCTGAAGAGGCATATCCTTAGCATCGGTGATATCAAATGCTGCGCGTTCGCCCCCCATCCACGGGTGATTCTGAAACCAGTGGTCGTAGCGTTCGGCATTTGGTAACTGCAGCACTCGCTCATCAATGACGGTGTCTGCAGCATTAACGTCGTTTGTTCCGAGGAGTCTTATAATGGCATTAGCCACTTCTATACCGTCACGAAGCTCGCCAGACTCTTCAAGCCGGGCGAGTAATTCATTGACCGTTAGGACGAATTCATGGCTATTTGGCATAATACAGTGTACCCTCAGCCGACGTAACTTCTCTCTCGTCATTGCCGTATTTCTCTAGTTTGTGTACCGTTTTTTCGAAACCCGCGATGGTGCTTGGTAAGAGCTGGCCCTGGCCTTTTAGGTCGCGGTTAGCGGTATCAAATAGCTTCTTAACCGAACGTTGGTCTTGTTTCGTTACGATATTATCAAGCACTGAGCGGACGTTGAGTTCTGGAATGGTTTGGGCAAGTGCATCGAGCACCCTCGTAATAGATGCGGTAATTTTGAAAGGACTTTGCCGTTTGATGGCCTGGGATCTAGCAACACTTAAGGTGCGGCGTTTAACAAGCTCCCGATCGGCAGTGATCTTGTCCGCTTGTCGATCACAGTCACTTTTGTCAGTGCGTATATATCCGAGTGCTTGGATAGTCTCTATCGGCTGTGTTGTCTCAGTTGTTTCTATAAAGATATGTGTTTCGAAATCTGTCGCAGAATCGGTCGTGGTACCACGTACGCGAGTTAGCGCTAGGACACTAGGCGCTAGCATATCTTTTTGTGTGCCGTGAGGTAGGTAACCCCACTTACCTACCGGAATACCATGTATGCGTGCCTTGTCTTCGTCGCTGGCATCTTTTGTAAATTTGCGCAGGTCAAGGATGTATTCATCTTCGCTAAGCAATTCCTCGTCATCATCAAGGCTGTTGAACGTCTCGGTTGCTTTATCCTTGTTGTAGAGCTCTAGTGTGACGTTTTGTTGCGTAGTTTCAGCATCAATATCATCAATGTACTCTATCGGATTCTCTGCCTCTCCCAGGATAGACTGATCTGTCCCAATAGTATTCTTGATGCGATCGATCTTCTGCTCGAGTCTAGCTACTAACTTAAGGTATGACTCCAGGTTCGTTTCTGGGTGCATATTGTAGATGTATACGCTGCTATGCTCGGACCCAAGTCGGTTGATGCGCCCGTTGCGCTGAATCATCCGGACGGGGTTCCAGTGGAGATCAAAGTTTATGAGCGTACCACAATCCTGTAGGTTTTGTCCCTCACTCAAGACGTCGGTTGCAAATAGGTAATCTATGGAATTTGCGTCCGTTACCCCTGTACCACTCTTAGAGATAGGAGAAAATCGTTTCACGATGCTCTCGATGTTAGCTTTGTTCTCGCCACTTGTAAAGGCGGCTTTCTGGCTGAAGTTTTCGATGCCAATAATTGAAGGCAGAGTCTCACGTAAGTAGTTGACAGTATCAGAGAAGTAGCTGAATACTAGGACTTTTTTGCCGGCCTTCTGCTCGCGGATGATGTTGGTCATTAGCTTGCTAAACGCGACTAGCTTATCGTCGTTGGCGCCAAGTGCCTGACATAATTCGATTAGTACCTCTAACAGCCTCCTGTCCTTTTCAAGATCGGCACGTAGGGCGTCAGTGTTGTACCGTTCGGCATCGGCAGGAACTAGCTCTATTTTTTCGCTACTCTCCGCCGTCTCGTTATATTGGAGGACGGCCTCTAGGTCGTCACCGAATTTGTTCTGGATATCCTGTATGTCTTTGAATTTTATGATGTAGCCCTTATCAAGATTTTGCACAAAATAATCGAGCCTGGACTGATAGTTCTCTAGAGATCGCCTGAGCGCATATTGGGAAGACTCTAGTCGTTTAAGGAGCGTAACGCGCATCATGTTATGCACGCTCATCTGACTTTGCAGCGCGAAAGATTCGTCGGCAGGAAGCTTGAATTGCTTTAGCTCTTCCGGCTTCTTGCCATAGAACCTGTGCTGATAAGTTTCTGAGCGGTAAGGGGCGAAACCGAGCAAGAGCAAAATCTGGAATACGTTCACGAATACGTTGTGAGTGTAATCTGCGTCTGTTTTTGAAACCTCACTGAGAATATCAAGTGGATGTTGGGTACGCTGAGTTTGTTCTAGTAGTGAATCCACGTCTAATTTGCGAGGGTTCTGATCATTGAAGATAGCCAGGTTGTTGTTAATGACGTTCGCGACGGCCTCACTCAAGCTGTCACTAAATGTGTAAGGCGAGGGCGTAACAACAGTACTGGGGAATGTATGTACTGTTCCGTCCTTGGCTTTCATGCCACCGAATTCTCGTTCGATGCCCTTTCGCGTAGTGCGTACTAAAAAATGCCGCAATCCCTGGCGCATGATCCTATTAACTTTGACAAAATCTGGCTTCTGACCTTTATTTTCCGCCTGCTTCATCTCGCTTGAAAGTCGCTTTACAGCCTCGAAGAAATCGATGACGTCATTCTTTTTACTGGTTGGATAGACAACTGGAAATGATTCCAGGCTTCCTTTTGCCGCTAGCTGAATCTGATTAACAAAGTCGGTCAGTGAATTGTTAATAGGTGTTGCGGTTAGGAGCAATACTTTACTATCAGGGTTTTCGCTAAACCATTCGAGCAGTTCTTGGTGACGCTGGCTAGCATCATTGCGTAAGTTGTGCGCCTCATCGACAACGAACAGATCTACAGGTGCGTAGTGGTCAATTGCACGGGCCTTTTCGATTTTATGCATGTCCTGCATAGAAATGACCTCAAAGCCGGTAAACATCTTATAGACTTTAGCCAAGTCTTCTCGCCACTGTTCGGTGAGGCTGGCGGGGGCGATAACGTAGACGCGTTTTGCACCTATCTCTTCGATATAATGCTTAATGACCGCACCGGCAGTTATAGTCTTGCCTAGTCCTACAGAGTCTGCAAGCATCGCCAAGCCGTATTTCTCAAGCTTCTTGAGTAACAGCTTTGCGTTTCGTTGCTGGAACTCAAATAGTACGTCAGCCGTCTCGTCGTCTAGGGTTGTGTCATCTACGATTTCATCCGCATATAGCTCATAAAGCGTTTTTATGTACATGTCATACGGTGAGTACACAACATCGCCAACAGGTGAGTTGCCGAGCAGCTCACTAAAAGTGCCGTTCCACTCTTCAGTAAGTTCATCGTTCCAGATAGTGTCAAACCAACTTAGGTGGCCATACTCATCCGTATCGTTATACGGCTGGAATTTAACAATGCGGTGATCATCCTCGAGCGCATTGAGCTCTGCGTTGGATGTTAGCCCGGCGTTTGTAAAGTTTGATGAACCAATGACACCGACTGCAGTCGGGCTGTCGTAACTTCCGAATATATAGGCTTTGGCATGCAAAAAGCTCCTTCTGTAGACTCTGACTTCAAGCTTTCCTTCGGCGATAAGATTTTTGGTGGCAAATACAAGATCGCGGTATTCTTGACGTTGCTCGAGATCCACTAGGTTTGCTTGAAAGTCTGCTTCGGGGAACGATTTTTCGGGTTCGTTGATGTTCAAGGCTTTGGCAAAACGTGGAGCAAGCGGTTCTTGACCGATAATAAGCCGGATCGACTTGTAATTCTTTATATTTTCGAAGATGAGTTGCATGCCCGGAAGGTCCCAGTAACCGGTTGCAATAGAAAGGTGATCATGAGATGGCGCGATCTCATTAAGCGTATCGCGTAATTTCTTACGCCCATTATCGATAATCTTCGGTAGCATTTAAGCCAATTATAGCGTCAATACCCCTATGTCGCCAGTCGAAAATTATGATGAAATAAGTAACTTTTGGATTGGCCTGGACTTCTACAACCTTTGCGGTACCTTTGCTGTGTATGGAAGCAAAAACGCCAGACCTCAAATACTGTCTGTATGCTCGCAAGTCGAGTGAATCAGATGAACGCCAGGCGATGAGCATCGACTCACAGCTCAATGAGATGCGAGCAATGGCCGAGCGCGAAAGCTTAAACGTAGTCTGCGAAAAGCAAGAAAGCCATTCCGCGAAGGATTCCGGCAAACGGCCTAAATACAACGAGATGCTGGCCGAAATCGCTGCCGGCGAATATAACGCAATTCTCACATGGGCGCCGGACCGGCTGAGTCGTAATGCGGGTGACTTAGGCTCGATTGTCGATCTCATGGACCAACACAAACTGCTGCACATTCGTACTTATTCGCAAACGTTTACGAACAGCCCGAACGAAAAATTCCTGCTCATGATTCTCTGCTCGCAGGCCAAACTAGAGAATGATAACAAGAGCATTAACGTTAAGCGTGGCATGAAAACCAAGCTCGAAATGGGCTGGCGGCCGGGCGTGGCTCCGCTTGGCTATATCAATCGGGCATTCGGCGGCGTCAAAGACGTTATCCTCGACCCGGAACGTGCCGAGTTCATAAAGCAGGTATTCGAGAAAACAGCGCAAGGTGTACCGGGGCGTGAGATTCAGCGCTGGTTGGCCGAAGTTGGATGTACGAATCGTTCCGGCAAAAATGTGACGTTGTCGCAGGTCTACCTAATATTGAATAACCCATTTTACTATGGCGAGTTCGAATGGCCGGAAGGATCGGGCACGTGGTTCAAAGGTGCGCACGAGCCGCTCATTACTAAAGAGCTGTATGATCAGATTCATGTCGGTCGTGTGGATTATAAGGGCAAATGGGGATCGAAGCGATTTGCCTTCAAAGGCCTGCTTACCTGCGGTAGCTGCGGTGCTGAAATTACTGCTGAGGAAAAATATAAACTGCTCAAGGACGGTACGTATAATCGCCACGTTTATTATCACTGCACGAAACGCAAAGATCCAAACTGCGCTGAAAAGTACGTGAATGAAACCGACATGCAGGAACAAATCAAAGAATATGTAATTGGTCATGCAACTGGCATCAAAGTTTCATACCAGATTCAGAAAGCAATGGCGGATCACCAGAAGGTGCTGCTCTACCACTTGCCAAAGTATGGAATTTCGACGGCGAGTATCCAGCCGCTGGCGTCATACGCGGATTACGTGCTGTCTTCGTCAAACGCGAAACTTATTGCCGAACTGATCGAGGGAATCCAAACAAAATTTGCGCTTAGAAATGGTTCTGTCGTCACCTAATAGGACTTATTCAAGTCGGTCTTATAGTTGAGACATAGAGGACTGTGCTTTTCGATGCCGCAACGTTAAAATTGACAATATGCCTGATTTGTCTACGTACGCATCAAGAATACTCAATGATGACGACAAGCCACTTTTCGATGAAGCGGTGGCCTCAGGACGCAATGGAGCGCCTCGCGGATGCTACATACTAATTTGGTTGAGCGCAGCAGAATCTCTAAAGCGGAAATTTCATGAGGCATCTACTCGTGATAATGCGGCCGTCCAGATTGTTAATGAGATAGAGGCCATTGAAGCCAGAAAAGAAAGTGCTGACAAAACAATTCTTAAGCGTGCCAAGGAATATGAACTTATTGATGACGTTGTATTTCAGAAGCTGACCTATATTTATGAAATGCGATGCGTCTATGGCCATCCCTATGAAACTGCGCCATCGGATGAAGAAATTGTCAGTGCTGCAAACGTTGTTATTGATGAGGTGCTTGGCCGCCCAACGCTGTATCGGAAGAAATACGTGGAAACACTTATAGAACGACTGGTGGGAAATGTAGATTTTCTGGAACCAAGTAAAGCAAGTGTTGCTGAATATGCAAGAGAGATCTCAGCGCGCATTGATCCTTCTCGGTATAAACAGATGGCTAATAGCTATAGCAATAAGTTAGAGCAAATGACACGAGATCCCTCGTTACTACCGTTAATAATGAGGGGCAAGTGGTTTCTTACGGAGTTTTTTAAAACAGTGGGTACAAGCTACAATACACCGACAGAATGGCATGATTTCGTTATGGGCTGTCCTATAATTTCCCAGCTCATATTTCTCTCTGATGTAGATTTATACGACGAAATTGGTCAAAGAGCTAGGAATACGATTGTGTCATACGCTTTAACCAACGCGCGGGCTAGGCCATTTGGTGTTAAGCGTCTTGAACCACTATGGGAGCAAAGTAAGCTAAGCGCTGCTCAAAAGCGCTTGATTGAAGGGTTGGATTTCAATACGGTGAAGACCGCAGGGCTTAAGACGCCATTAGCATACACCCAAATAATTGATGGCCTAAGCTCTCACAATTGGCCAACGCAAAACGCGGCGGCGGATATGCTATTAAACAATAGCCGCTCAGAACTAGCGGATCTAACCGTAGAGCAACAGGAAAACCTAGGCAGGAATATACTGCAGGCAGCAGATGGTACGGCTGGTTCAGCGATCAGATACCTCGAATTATTAAGCAGTGATCATAGTGGCTATCCGGCTGGGTTTATAAAAGGCGTAGTCTTCGAGTGTTTTTTGAACGAGGCAAATGGCTTCAGGTTAAAGAATCGTGGCCTATCGGCCATTTATAACATTATGAAAGACTTTCCTGAAATAATGAGCGAGCTAATACTGAGACTAGACAGCGCTACGGCTATACGATTGATCGGTGATATTGATTGGGTGGAGGCTTTACTTCCAATGGATTCAATACCGGAATTGTCTGGCTTGGCGCAGTACTTACGAGAAAATAAGGCACGTCTATCGCTCAATCGGGCAGAATAAACGCGACGTAGCATACCATGAAAATATGATCAATCCGTAGCCTTGCCGTCTATTTGCTCAAGTATAGCTTTTCTATTTTCGATCTCATTAAGCATGTTGGTAGGCGCGTGATTTAGAGCAGCAATTCTTCTCACCTTATCTATAGCTTCAAAAACAGGCCGATCATATTTAAGGTTTTTATTGTCTTTGTATAGTTTAACCATCTTCTTTGCTAGGGTAATAGCTACGTTTAACTTTACGCGCTTTTGATCCGGGTCTTCTTTATTGAGCCTATCGATAAGACTGCCTAGGCCTTCATGTTCTGTACGAAGTTTTTCTACGTCTTCTGATGAAACTGTATCCCCGTACAGTTCATTAAGGGCGTTACGAATTTCCTCATTACTAAAATTAGCCATCTCAAAGCTATCACCAACCCAGGGACTTTGGTTATTTGCTACGCCCCACAAATACTGCCATTCTTTGGGTACGTCCATATTTTGGTCCTGGTATTTGAGAACTTTAGATGTGTTAAGCACTCGCTGGAGCTGCCCTTCATTGTCAGCCAAGAAGAACGGAATTGCTTGCCATTTCTCCAAGTTGAAATTTATAAATGCTTCCCAGTTACTAGTGACAATATCTACTCGCTCAAGACGTTTGATGAGCTCTTTCAATTCTTTCTCTTCGTCTTTAGAAGCAAATTTTTCGTTGATCTTAGAATTGAGCTGCTTCAGTAGCGCTTTTAGGCGTATAACGTCGTCGTGTGTAGTCTTGAGATTGTCAACGCCATCCAAGCTCTTAATTTCGATACCCGAAGAACCTGGTAGACCACCATATGCCTCAAATATTATTGGTAACACCTTAGCCTCTATATACCCCTCAACGAAAAGAATCACTTTGGGTTGATATTCTAGTCTGAAAGCGTTGGCAAGATAGTTGAGCCGACGATATTTGTCATGATAATAGTTAGTGCCCGTGTCAGGATCAGTGAAGAAATAATTTCGGCTTGCTCTCAGTAATATACCCCTCTGATCCATCTCAGATGGTACGTAGTCGAGTATTTGTTCTGCCACTAAATTACTGATTTCATCTATATCAAGCACTTCTGCCTGTTTATAGTCTTGCAGGGCCACTTTTAGCATAGCTGCCCATTGCAAATACTCTATCCCGCGCCTAACGTCACCCTCTAGCGCCTCTTTTTTGTCCCAAGATATGTTCTTCCATAATTCTAGCCAGTTGCTATCTGATCGAGGAATTCCGAGAAGTGGCTTAGCAAGTTCGGGTAACTTTTGATACCAACACAGCACAGATGATATTCCTAGCTTCTGATCATCTAAGTATTGCTCAAGACTGAAAGCCATCCGCCTGTTATGCCAGCCCTCATCCATCCCGCTCATTTGTATGAGTTTGCCGCCTGACTTAAAGTACGGCATATAGACATTTTGCGTGGTGACGCTAAGCTTAATTAGAGATTTTATGTCCTCATCATCAAAAAATATATCATTAGTAATTTTATCGATCTGAATAAACTGGAAGCTTGAATAATACTCGTCTACGGTGTGTTTACTTGGATGATCGCTATCGAATAGTGGCGAAGTTAATTTTTCTTGTTTGATAAGCTCTTCAAGCTCTGTGCGAGCATCGAAAGAGCTCCCAGGGTGAGTCGAGGCAAACATGCTATTACTTGCGGCCACACTGAACTCCAGCAGAGGTATTATAGGGATTTCTCTCGTTTCTCTTGGAAGTACGGTCTCCTTCATTAAGCCAAGCTTTTGGCAATGCTTAATAAAATCCCTACGATCTTTTGGAGGGTTCTGTAAGAAGTATTTATTCTGTACGTATGAGTCTATGAATCTCTTAGCCATGCTTACCAGCTTCGACAAAGTCGTTAAATCTTAAGTCTCATTATATCTCGATCAGGGTCTACGAGGGAGAACTGGACTCGAACCGGGATAACAGATGTATGGCCACTTTGGTACGGTCTAGGAACGCGGTCATATAAAGGGCTGCTGAGGCGTCATGAAATGCAACGGTCACTGCTCTTTTAGTGCTAATTAACAGAGGTCAAATATGCAAAAAGACCGGTCATAGGAACACGGTCTTTATGTTGTAATTCTTACCTGGCTCCGGGGACTGGGCTCGAACCAGCGACCTAGGCGTTAACAGCGCCCCGCTCTACCACTGAGCTACCCCGGAATATGTAAAGAACAATATGCAGGCCGGTGAAGGCTTGCCTCTGATTTCGCTTGTTGAAGAGAAGTCAGAACAAGTGCATTATAACCAAAGATGGGCCGCCTGACAATATCAGTGTTCGGTGATGCTGGCGAGCAGGGATTGTTCGAAGTCGGTCGGCGTGGGTAACGGGCGCACGGGGTGCAGCCCTGCGGCAATGCGGATGGCGGCAGCGATGGTCCAGGCCTGGCCGGGTTCGGGCATGGGTATGAAGTGGCCGGACGATTCGGCGCTGAAGTGCGCCAGGGCATCTTTGTGGTCGTACCACACCTTGCCGATGCGGCTGACGTAGAAGAACTCGTAGAACTCCCCTGCTTTTTCCAGGCTGGTCATGAGGCGTTTATCCAGCTCGGCCGCCAGGCTGTGCAGGCCTGCCCGGCGCAGGCCTTTGGCGATGTCGAACGTTTCTTTCGGCCAGACGGTATTGGGGCCGTGGTAGTCGATAAAGTCCAAGAGGTCCCAGTAGCGCACGGCGCGGCAGCGGATGCCGATGCTGGTAAGGAGTTCGGGGCTAAACACCGTGCGGGCGATGGATTTGGTGTAATAGCCGGCATCGTGTTCGGACAGGTCGTGCAACAGGTTGCTATCCAGCAGCGCGCCGGCATCGGACGTGACGCTGGCAATCTGTCGTGGCTGATTCTGCGCATCAAAGTCGATGCCTTGGGCGAAGTACTGTTCGTCGTACATCCAAAACGAGGCGATAGTTTGGCGCTGAAGGTGATGCGCCAGCTCGCTCCAGGTGTGGCGCTGTTCTTGGCTGCCTAGGCCGAGGTGCAGCATAGTTTGCAGTGCGTCGTAGGCATAGCCTTGTAGCTCGATGGAGGCGATGCCTCCCTCCAGATTGGGCATGCTGCCATCGGCATGGATGTGCGATGTGCCGGAGTCTTTCCAGTCTTGATTGGCGATACCCTGTGGATTGAGACGTTTATATGCAAATAAGCCCAACGGATGGCTCTGGAGTTTGCCTACTAGCCATGTGGTTGCCGCAAGTAGGCTGCCTTGCACTGTTTGCGTACGATCGCCGCGGCCCGTGAACGATTCTTCCAGGATGGTCCGGCCGTATGCGGCGATGTATTGGCCGACTAGCCGGATGAATAGCGGCGTGGCGTCGTGCGTGCCGTAGTAGATCATCTCTTCGGTGCCCTGACCACCCCAAATACTTTGCAAGTCACGCAAAATTTGCTGTGATGAGTCGGGAATGGTAAAGCCGTCCAGGCGCAGTGCACGGTATTCATGGTGGATCTTGCCGGGTTCTTCTTCGCTGACGGTGTTGGTGGCTACGCCCTGTAGGCGGCATAGGGTAAGTATGATGTCGTGTGCTAGCTGTTGATGCGTGCCTAGCAAATCCTCGGCGGTCTCTATGGAGTCGCGGCCAAAAATGGCGTACTGGAAATGCGGCCCGAGGCTTGCGAACACGCCGTAACCCGCCGGCGCAGTTACTAGTGCTGCGAAGTTGGTCTTGGGCGGCCAGGGCCCGGTAAAAAGGTCGGCCATTTCGCGCTGGCGGTAGTGGCGGGTGGCATTCAGCCAGCGATGAAGTGGATGCATGAACTCATCGTATCATAAGCGCTTTCGGCCTAAAATGGCTGGTTGACGCTAGATGGAAACGGTGCGTCCGCCGCCTTCCAGCGTCACGCTGATGCCGCCTGGATCTAGCACGGGCTTAGGGATTTGCGGCCGAAGCGGGCTGAGGGTCTTTTTGGCGACGGACTTTACGGTCATGCGTTGGCGTTGGCGCCTGCGCATGACGGTTTTGTAGCGCTTGATGTATTCTTGGGCCATGTGCCGGGCTGAAAAGTTGTCTTCGACAGACTTACGACAGGCGGCGGGATCGATGTCGTCTACCCGCTGCATGTAATATTTGAACTCCTGCTCGTCGTTGGCCAGGAAGCCGTTCACGCCGTGCTGGATGATTTCTCTCAGGGCGCCGCGCGCCATAGATACCACGGGCGTACCGCAGGCCAGGGCTTCTATGGGCGCCATGCCGAACGGCTCTTCCCACTGGATGGGGAATAGTAGGGCCTTGGCGCTGCTGAGGAAGTCCATCTTGGCCTGTCCGCTGACGTCGCCTACATATTCAATAGCGCTGTTAAGGTATGGGAATATAGCATCGCTGAAGTAGCGGAAATCTGCCAGGCCGCGGTATTTGCTGAGCGGGTTGGCCAGTTCCATCATCACCTGCTTGGGGCGCGTCATGTCGGCTACCACGCCGGCCATACGCAGCTTGTAACCAAGGTCGTGACATAGCCGCGCCGCAATGCCCTGACCCTTTTCGGGGTGCGAGCGCGCCAGGGTGATGAAGTAGTCGTCTTTCTGCTCGCGGTAGGTAAACTCGGACGGGTTGATGCCGTTATGCACGGGCTTGAGCGAGAGATGCTGCAGTGCTTTCGGGGCGCTTGCCATGAGCGCCTTGGATATGCCGACTACATAAAAGTTCTTGGCAGTGCTTCTGCCTATCTGCTCCCACATTGGCATGTTGTCGGCAAGGTTGAGCGCCAGGCGATCCGGCGTGGTGAATGGTGGCCCGTGCAGTGTATGGATGATGGGCGGCAGGCTTTCGGCGAACGCTCCCCCCAGTACATCCACGAAAACGGTGTTATGCGTATGGACAACGTCAAAATCGCCTGCGGCTTTGACCGTGTTGAACGCAAAAAAGGTGTGCGCCACAGGCACTGGCAGCGAGTCGTACATCGGCGCATGGATGTAGTCGTATTGGCCTTTCTCGTACAGCCAGTGGTTTTTGTTGGCTTTTAATGTGGTGTCACCCACGGTAAAGAGTTCTACCTCGACACCTTCTTCCATAAGTGCCGGAACAAGAGCTGCTAGGACATTTTCGATTCCACCGTACCCTACTGGAGGAATAGGTAACCACGGTGGCGCGACCATGGCAATCTTCATATGCGTATAACTACACACTCCCTTAGTACCTCTCAGTCTACGCTAGGTATGCTGAGTTTTCAATGAGACGGCTTATAGACAAAATGCTTGTGGTGTGCTACGTACGATGAAATTTGAGCGCGCGGTTGATGGTGCGCTGCTCGGCACGTGCCTTTAGTGTTTGGCGCTTGTCGTAATTCTTTTTGCCCTTGCCTACGGCCAGGCGCAACTTGATATAGCGGCCGCGGGTAAGCAGTTCCAGCGGAACGATGGTTTTCCCTTGCTGCTTGGCTTCCATCAGGGCGTCTATTTCACGGCGTTTCACGAGCACACGGCGGGCACGGGTTTGCTCGCTTTCGTCGATGGGGTTGGCGCGGTCGCCGGTGATCGTGGTATTTATCAGCCACAGCTCATTACTTTTAATGGTTACATAGGCACCACGCAGTTGGCCGTGTCCCTGGCGCAGGGCGCGTGCCTCCTGGCCGGTTAGCTCTAGGCCCGCAACGATGCTGTCGTCCAGCTGGTAATCGTGCCGGGCGCGGCGGTTTTGGATGGTTGTGGCGTTGCTGTGCTTTTTCTTGGCCATATCTGTAAAACAGTATGCAACAAACCAGCAATTTATGCCATTGTTTTGCTGATGTGCTGCAGCTAGTCGCCGGGTGCGCGTGGGTTTGCTATAGTGTCTGCATGAAGTACCCACTATTGTCAGCAGCCCGAGCGGTGCGCAAAGAGGCGGCGGGCTTACTGAAGGCGACCAGCATAGAAGCCGAGCTGGCGCAGTACGGCGAAGCCAACCTCATTGGCAGCTATGCATACGATGTGATGGTAGCTCGAGATATTGATTTTCATGTCATCATGCCGCAGTTTGATTTGGCGTGGGTGCAGCGTTTTTTTGCCTATGCCACCAATTCGGGGATGTTCGAATATATTTCCCTGCACGACAAACATCGATTCAACAAGGAGGCAGCCGCCCGTTACCCTTCAAATTGGGCGCTAGACAGCTATTACTTCGGGTTGCGCTTACCGTTCGCTGGCCATGAATGGCAGATTGGCGTCAATTTTCTTACGCAGCCGCAGGAGGCATCACTAGAAATTGGCCGCTTGTTTGAATCGGTAACCGATACCCAGCGGGAGCAAATTGTTGACTTCAAGATGCGCCTGCAGACACGGGGCGAAAAGGTGTCCAGTGCGTATGTATACCGGGCGGTCATTCAAGAAGCTATCACTGGTTTCGACGAATTACTTGCCTATCTGAGCGGTCTGGGTTATAGCTTCTAGGTGTTAGCGAGTAGCCTGGAATGCTTGTTGGGCTACTTGCCACAGGCTGGGGTCGTGCAGCTTTTCTTTGCGGTAGTACCAGTACTCGGCGCCCCATAAATCGATGGGGCGCATGCCCGTGTTCTTAGCGAAGGCTACGGTGTCTTTGAAGCGTGCGGCATCAAACGATTTGTTCTGCTCTGCCAGCGACACCTGGGTAAACGGCGTGCCGTGGGGCGGCCAGGGTTCGGTCTGTAGCTCGTGTATGACGGTATCGCGGCCGGTCATGATCTTTTCGCCTCCGGCCAGAAAGGCGTAGTACCACGATGGGAACGGATACTCTATGTAGCGGCCCAGGATGGGCGTCCAAACGCGGCGGTAGATGGAGATGCCGGTCTGGTCGGGCAGCTGTGGATGTATGGGCCAGCCTAGTGCGTTATCGCTGCGCGATACGATAAGGGTGTGCTTGGGGTCTATGGCGTGCACCAGATCCATTTCGGCGGTTAGGCGTTCGCGCTTGTCGTTGCTGCAAATGCCAAAGGTGTCCAGATAGTATTCGTTTTCCAGCTGGTAGCTTTCTAATGCGGGATTGTTTTTATAGCGTTGTACTACCGTGCCGATAAATTGTTCTAGCTGCGGTTGCCACTGACTCTGCGGCGCAGTAGGGTCGACCCAGCTTGGTACATGGCACTCAGGCCAGCGCGGTTGGCGCAGGCCTATGGCCAGCGTCACCTTGGCATGATGCGCGTTAGCCTGGGCAAACTCCCAATCTAGCTCGCTGAAGCTGTATTGCCCTTTTTGGGGCTCTATGTCGTTCCAGTAGCTGACCAGACGCAGGTGCTTTACATGCAGATCATCCAAAATAGCCAGCATGGTTTGGTGGGCATCCAGTCCCAGCGACCACGCATAGTCAGCGATGAAGCTGGTGCCAATTACCAGCGGCTTTTTTTCTTCTTGCCATATGTACCACCGTGCGATGCCGTACATGCTGCATAGGCATAGTGCTGTTAGCAGTAAAAAGCATACCAGTGCTTTGCGTCCCCAACTGCGGCGCCAGTAATCTACGAACCAGCGCCAGGGGTTGTGAATGAATCGTAGAAGCGGTGAGTCGGTGGACTGCTCTTTCATTGCTGGACGAATTAAATTGGTCTAGGCGCCGGCCTTCAATGCAGTGGCGCGGAAGCCCGGACAGGCCTGCTGGGTAAGTGGGGTCTGTAGATATACTGTGGATGCTGGCGGGTAGAGGTATAGGTTGGTGGACGAGCCCGAGCATATGCCGGGTGTGGCAAAGGCGCCAGCATCCGGGAATGCCAGCAGCGAATGCGCTACGGCATTTGGCGCTAAGGTGATGGTGGTTGGCGTGTAGTCCGAGCTGGCTTCGGCGCCCATGCCGGTTGTTGAGCCGGTGCTGTCCGCCAAAAATACTGTTGGGTAGCCGGTTAGCGTGCAGCTGGTGGTGCCGGTGTTGGTGAGGTCGGCATTCATGTACATAGTGCCGGCGGTGCCGCTTTGGTTGCTGATGGACAGTTTGAGGTTGGCGGTGGCGCAGGCGGCCACGGCGGCCGTACCGCTACCGCTGCCCGATGAAGCACCGGTGCTATTGTAGGAATTAGTGCTAGAACTGCTGGTGCTATTTGAGGTATTGCTTGCCGGGGGCGTGGTTTTGGGCTGTCGGCTGTATAGCAGGTAGCCGCTGGCGGCTATGACGCCAATTACCAGAACGATTAGTAGTACGATAAGCACGGCCGTAAATCCAGCCTGTTTTCTACCGAACGCTTGCCCACGAGCCATCTGGTATCCCCTTATGTTTAGCTTGGTACCTGTAGTATATCGCCCGCAAGCGTTGGAGTGCAAATCTACTGCCGGTACCAATTGGGGTAAAGATCCTCTGCGGGACTTGGCTCGACATCGCCATAATGGATATGGTTGGTTAGGACGTATGCGGGTAGTGTTTGAATGTCGTTAGGCTGCTGCCAGTTGCTGGGTGCAATGCCGCTATGTGCGGCCTCCATAAGCTTTTGGGTAAGCGGCTCTACTAGGTATTCGCCGCTGGTGCCTCTTGCCGCCGAAAGGTCTACGTTTTCGTTGTGGTTACCCACCCATGAAACCACGGCGTATTTTGCAGACCAGCTGGCCATAACTGTGCCAAAATTATCCGAAACATGGCCGCTGTCCACGGCGAAGTGCCAGCCGTTGTAGCGTTGGAACTTAAAGCCGGTGCACGCTGTGCCCGTGCAGGTGCCCGGCAAATAGCTGGCGTTTGGGTCGGACATTATATTGTTGATGATATATGCCGTATCTGGCCGGATGACTTGCTTGCCTGCCGGAGCCTGCCAGGCGGATTTTACTTTGCCATTGAGCCGTATGGATATGATTGGTGTTTGCGGGATTGCCTTGCCGTTGTTGGCGAAGGTAGACAGCGCATTGGTTTCGTCGGCGAGGGAAAGATATGCCGAACTACCTAGTACGGCATTACCGTAGCACTGAGCGGCTTTCGTTAGCGGCACATCTGAGTAGCAGTTGTACCCGTTGCTTGCGCCCATGCTACGAATCAGCCCGGTAAATTGGTTGATGGCCGGCGTTGTCTCACCGGTGCCGGCCGCCGTATATACGGCTTGCATAGCTGGCACATTCCTAAGGCCGCCCAGCGCATAGCGGATCGGCATAACGCCCGGGTATACCAGATCGTAATCCCATAGGCAGTTGCCCCCTGCGTAAGGCGTTGTTTTGTTGGTGCATGGATAGCCGGGGAACGTGGTTTGCGCATCGGCGGCCATTGAGCCCGCACCGGCGCTTGTTGTATGTTCTATCAGGTCGGCATACGCAAACGGAAACACGCTGGTTCCGGGCTCATGCTTTAGCGCGGCGTAATCATAGGGGCCATATGCGGGATCCGAAAAGTTGACACCGCCCACATACGCTTTGATCTGCCCCGTCTGTACGTCTTGTAGTATCGTTGCTTCTTCGTCGGCCGCGCCACCGCTGAGGGCTTGGATGTTGGCGTAGTTGTCCGCTACGACCTTTTCGGCAGATGCTTGCAGGCCGGCGTCCAAAGACGTCGTAACCTGCCAGGCCCCCTGTTTCCAGTAATCATCGCCGTATTTTTGCTCCAATGATGCAAATGCCAGGAATACGAAGTGAGGGGCCTTAGTAGGGAGGTTGCCGGTAAATCCTCCCTGTGCTGGGTTGTTATTTTGCCAAAGCACCGTTTTTCCGTCGTCATAGTAGAACGTGATTGATGGTCGCATCGGTGCGCTTGGCGGGGTGGCCCTGCCGTGGAGCCAATAGGCTATACCCCCGCCTGCAGTGGTCAGGGCGACGATAGCCAAGGCCGCAATTCCTATGAGCTGCATCCTTCTCGGCTTTTTCGCTATCCAACGCTTGCGGGTAGCTGTGGATGAGGTATTACCCAGGGCAGTATCTATGTGTGAATGGTGCCAGCCCGATGCGGCCAGCGTATGCCGGATTTGTTCATCAGTGTGGCCGTACTGCCGCGCTGCTTCGACGTATTTGTGTAGTTGTTCCATATGTGTAGGAAATTATCTTGGTTTACTGGCGATAAGGCAAGCAGAAGGCACAGCCATTGTGCGCCGGGCTCTATTTCCGCTACAATACCGTCAGCCCTATTTATACAAAAAACGACTATGTCCGAATCCCCAAAATCCAACGATACGATATTCAAGCGGCCAACTATACGGCCGTGGTCGGTGATAGTGCTGGGCGCCAGTGTCGTCGGTTTGTATTTCTTATTGCCGCAGTTGGGGCAGCTGCGCGGTACGGTTACGGTGCTGCACCGGGCTGAGTGGTGGTGGGTCGCAGGCGGCCTGGTAATGACGGCGCTGGGATTTTTATCGGCAGGCTACACGCAATATATGGCGGGTAACGCCCAAGGGTCGCTGAAGAAGGTAAATATTTTGCAGCTGACGGGTGCCTTCATCAACCACTTTCTGCCGTTCAACCTAGGCAGCGTCAGTCTGACGGCGCGTTATTACAATAAAATCGGCGAAAAGCAGGCCGATGCCATAACTATATCTATTCTGCCTACAGTTTTCGGCATTGTTACCACCGTGTCTTTGGTGGCCATCGTATCACCGTTGACGCTGCAACATATAGTGCAGCATGCGTATAAGGGGTCGATGTGGCTGCTGGCGGTAGCGGCTATCGTGATTGTGGGCATATTTATTGCCATACCGGCTATCCGGCGGCGCATCCATGGATTTGTACGCGATATGATCCGCGGTTTTCGTCGCATTTCGTTGTGGCCGCAGCTGCCCGCCCTGGTGTTCGGCTCGTTGGCGCTGACGTTCGTATCTACGCTGGCGTTGATTTTTTCGGCGTACGCGGTGCATGGGTCGATCAATTTTGTTGATGCGTTTACGCTGTATGTTACGTCGTCGCTGGTCAGTAATTTCGCACCCACGCCAGGCGGTATCGGCGCCACCGAGGCGTTCTTGGCGCTTGGCCTTACCTCGGTCGGCATGGATCTGCCTACGGCCGCGGCCGTAACGCTGATCTTCCGCTTCGTGTCGTTCTGGGTGCCTATCATCCCGGGATTTTTGGCGCTGCGTACGGTGAACCGCTTCTTGCGCGAACCCAAGGATTAGCTTTTGGCAGTTTGCCGTAGCAGGTGAAACGCCACTGCCAGGCATTTTTGAATTTCGGGCGATACGGCAACATCTTTGTATGAACTTTCGTCTACCCACTGGTATTCGTCGTGCTCGTTGGGGTCAAGCACCACCTCGCCGGGCGCTACCTCTACCAGGAAGTTGATCTGTCGCACCCTTGGCTTGTGGTCGGTGCTGTAGTCGAACCCATCAAACGTGTCCAGGATTTTCGTGATGGCCAGGCCGGTTTCTTCCTGGAGCTCACGGATGGCGCCTTCGGCAATTGTTTCGCCGTCGTCTACACCGCCGCCCGGTAATTCGTACACGCCGCCCAGCCAGTCGTGCGCCGCCCGGCGAACGATAAGAATTTTATTATCGCGCGCTACGGCCAGGCCGGTGGCAAAATGCGTTACGCCATCGGTGGCTGCCTGCGTGCGGATGCCGTCTTCGGTTGTATCTGTCATGCCGTTTAGTATAGCGGAAAAGCTGGTATAATGGCCGCACATAAAAGAAAGGGGTGCGCATGGGCAGGCGGATAGCGGTTCGGGGCATTGCGTTGCACGATGGCAAGCTGTTGGCGGCGCGGCTGAAGAGATACGAGAACAGCACACTAATCGGCATCAGCGACAACTGGTGTATACCGGGCGGCGGGCTGGAAGAAGGCGAATCCTTGATGGAGGGCATCAGGCGGGAAATGCTGGAAGAAACCGGCATTGAGCCGGCTGTCGGCGGCCTGTTGTACGTGCAGCAGTTCGCCTACAAGGGCACCGAGCATCTGGAGTTTTTCTTTCATATTACCAATGGCGCGGACTATCTGGCCATAGACCTGGGCAAAACCAGCCACGGCGAGCACGAGATTGCCGAAATGGGCTTTATGGATCCGGTCGGCATTCCCCTGTTGCCGGACTTTTTGCGCCGCGATGACTTAGCCGCATTGATTGCCGCGCATGGCGCGCCTCGTATTATTTCACGCTTGTAAGCTGATATTTCCAGCCGGGCTGCCACTTCCAGGGTGCCAGCACAGCATCTCGCAAGGGGATATGATTTATCCATTCCTCCAGGCCATACTGCGTGGCGCGGTGGCCTATAATCAGTGCGGTCTTGCCATCGTAATCGCCTAGCAGCCGTTCTAGAAATATTTTCATGCGGTGGGATGTGTCCTGGTAGCTTTCGCCGTCTGGGTATGGTGCGGTGATGGCAGTTTCTTTGTAGGCTTCAACCTGTTGCTTGGGCGCGCCATTCCACTGGCCGTAGTTGCACTCGCGTAAATGTACGTCCTGGATAATGGGCAGGCGGGTATCGAACGCTAGCCGTGCGGTTTCGTAGGCGCGCTGGAGGTCAGAGCAGAACACTGCATCCAGGCGTGTGTGAGCGTATCGTTCGCCCAACTCCCTTGCCTGCCGCTCGCCTAGTGGCGACAACGCTACGTCGTTCCAGCCCGAGGATATTTTTTGTTCGTTGTCGAGCGTGGTGCCGTGGGCCTCGAAATAGATGGTTATCATGCGAGCATCCTTTCTGTGTGGCGCCACAGCATAAATATATGACTGTCTATGCGCAGCATCAGCTTTACGGTTACATCCGGCCTTTGGTTCATGTCGAAAATATAGCAGTAAGACACATGTCCCGCAATATGGGTATGTTGCGGTTTATAATGAGAGCATGGAAGTGTATGCACAATTCTCCGATGCACCAATTGAACCAATCGATTTCGACGCACTGCGGCGTGAGGCTGCTGAAAAAAAGTTTGCAGAGGAGAGCCAGAGGATAACTGGCGAATATATGGAGGGTCTTATCAGTGAAGAGGTTGCTAAGCAGCAATACGAAGAAGCTGTTATAGAGAATAGGCGAGCGCACGGCAATACTTAAGGGGTATGGTTTTTTTGTGTGATCTAGATCATGGTTTTACGTGCGACAGGTGGGCCACAATACTATTTGATACAATTCGTATATAAAGCGTAAAAACAGATAACGTTCACAAATGGGGATTTTATGAAGGCGAAACATCCACTTGGCACCGCGTTCCAAAGCATTATGATCAAGGACGTGCCCAGCTATGGCAACAAGTTGTTCTATTCCCTTGGTTTTTTGTCGATGACGTCGTTTTTGGTGCTGATTATTACCGGCACCATTATGGCACTGAACGGCCCTACGTGGTGGCTCACCAGCAGCCTTGGCGGCTACCTGCGCAGTGTGCATTTGTGGGCGACGCAGGCTTTTGTGTTATTTATATTGTTGCACTTACTGGTGGTGTTCTTTACGTCCGGCTTCAAGAAGCCGCGGCGCCTGACGTGGGTGCTGGGTGTGCTGATGCTGTTTACGGTGCTGGTGGAGACTGAGTTCGGCTATGTGCTGCGCGGCGACTATTCGTCGCAGTGGCGCAGCCTGCAGGGTGCCGACTTCTATAACGGCAGCGGTCTGGGCAAGCTAATCAACCCGCTGAACTTTTTGCAGATTTACGGCATCCACATCGTGGTAATCCCGCTCACTTTACTAGGGCTATTGGGTTTGCACTACTTGTTGGTGCGTGTACTGGGCATCGCCAAGCCGTATCGCAAGGACGTTGCCGTAAAGACCGTGCCGGCTAACCATAGGATTCTGTTTGTACGCGGTGGCGTGCTGGTGGGGCTTATCATGCTGCTGGCGATTTTCTTACCATCGCCGTATATCAAGCCTACCACGATAGAATCTATTGCCCAGGATGCCCCGGCGTTGATGGGCCGCACCTTGGTAAGCGAGTTTGACTATTCGTCGGATACGGCAACGTACTTGGATAATATTGACCCATACAATTTTGACACCCGTGCCGTGTTTGTGGCAGCGCCCTACGCCCAGCTTTTGCAGGCTCAAAACGGCGCAGCCGACCAAATGGCCGTGTTTGCCCATGAGCCGGTTGCCGTGCAAAAACAGCAGGTGCGCGATGCCAGCCAGTATTATGCCGCCGACAGCCCGGATGCTAAAAATGCGCCACATAGCCCGGTCATGACGGTAGTTGCTCAGCTGACCGCTATGGCGCAAGCCGGCTTGTACGAGCCGGCCCTGAACGCACAGGACGGTGTAAAGGGCGCTACCTATGTGGCGCGCTTCCTGTCCGATACGGGCGTATTGGAGGACAAAGCAACCGTGCTGGCCATTACCACCGATCAATATGGAATGGTGCGCGAAGAATCCGGACGCACGCCCGGTGCCTGGTGGCTGGCGCCCATTGGTCTGTTGAACCACACGGTGTTGGCCAACGACAGTAACGGCGACCGTGATGGCGCCATTATTTTCGGCTCACTACTATTGACTATGATGGCCTTCCCATTCATTCCGTACTTGAATCAATTGCCCGACAAGCTGAAAGTGTACAAGTTGATCTGGCGTCAGAGTAAGTAGATTTGTGCCGTGACTGTGTGCGTCTGATCACGGCAGAAACCGGAAGGCGGATGTATACTTCGTGCCTAACGTAGAGGAGAAGGTTGTGGCTGAGTTTGCTGGTGAATTTCCCGTGTTCTCTAACGAAGAGGTGTTGGTCGACATGCGTATGCCGGCTGATTTGTCGCCCCAGGGTACCGAAGAGTGGCGCAATGCTATGCGTGTAAGAGATTGTTTGCATCGCATGTGGGACGTCAGGCAACATAGGACGCAGGTTATTATGCACCAGCTAAGCACGCTGCCCGCTACCGGCCCGGTAAACATAGAAGAATACCCCGCTCTGGCAGGGAGCGGTTTTTTGCAACCGCCCGAAGAGGGCGGCAACGCCAGCGAATGGAGCACTGCTGTACCTAACCTGCGCGCCATTGCCCGTGACGTTATAGATGTGGGGCATGCACAGATGGAGGGCTTCCGGCTTAACCCTGAGGAGTCTACTCGCGTTGCCCTAGAAGACAGATTGCGTTCTCCTCAGCAAAGCAGTTGACCGCTGATATACATGCAAAAGATAGAAGCGCCTAGTCCGGCGCTTCTAGAGATATGCGGTTGGTTGCCTATTTTTTGCCGCCGGTGATGGCGATTTTCTTCGGCTTCGGTAGATCTTTGAACGATATAGTCACTTTGAGCACCCCGTTGTCGAACGTCGCATCCACATGGTCTTCGTCGGCGTAATCCGGCAGACGCAAGCGGCGGTAGAAGCTGGCGTGGCTTTCGCGGAGCATATAGCTGCGCTGTTTTTTGTCACCCTTCTCTTCTTCTTTCTCGTGCTTTTCTCCTTTTATCTCCAAGATGCCATTGTGTACGCTTACGTCCACATCATCTTTGGTAAAGCCCGGAGCTTGCACCTCTGTGACGAGTTTGTCATTTTCGGTATATACGTCCATGCTGGGCGCTGCTGTGGTTGCCTGCGCTGTGGGCATACCGCTGAACATGTTGTTGAACATATCGTCCAGCTGGCTATGAAGGTTGGTTAATCCGGCGAAGGGGTCATCCCACCGAACTATATTTGCCATAGATTCCTCCGTTTGTTAGTGTTTCGAGCAGTCGCCTGCCCTCTACGCGCTAGTGTAGAAAACTGGCACTCTCATGTCAAGAGTGCCAGTTTTTCTTGTGTTTGTCTGTGATAAATCATGCATTTGTCCGCATTCGCATGGCTCAGTGAGACGCACAGAGATACAGTGGTTGCGGGAGGAAGTATGGCAACTGAGAATCGGGAGAGTGTGGATATATTAGATGATGATCCGGACACGGTGCACGCAGCCGACCTCGCCCTTGCGGCAATGGCGCGTATGGGATTGACCGACCCTGATTCTACTGAATTATTTACCAAAGAAGAACAAGCGCGTTACGACGAGCTGCTGGCGATGTTCTTGGGCGAAATAGCCGCCGGCTAGCGAGGTTTAGTAATCGATCCCTTTGTTCGCGAGATACTTGTCGTCGAAATGGTGGCGGACCTTTGTCATGTTCGTGACGATATCTGCTTCCGGGATAAGACTTTCGGGGAAGTTACGGCCGGTCAGGCAGAGGCTGGTGCCGGGCGAGTGCTGGGCTATCAGGGCGCGCAATTCTGCTTCGGTCAGCAGGCCGTCGTGTACGGCGTTGTTAATTTCGTCGCAAATAACTAGGTCGAACTCGCCGCTGGTAGCGCAGCGCAGTGCTTCTTCGTATGTCTGCAGCGCAGCGGCCATATGTTGCTCGGGAGTGATTTGCTCGGGGCTGAGGTCGTCGGGCGCCTGGTAGAAGCCCTTGCCGCCTTTATGGAAGTGCAGCTGATCTTTATACAAGCCTTGGATATCGCGGATAAATACGTGCTCGCCCACGCCCCAGTACTTGATGAACTGGATGAACGCCACGCGCCAGCGGTTACCCAGGGCGCGGGCCATAAGCCCTAGTGCGGCGCTGGTCTTACCCTTGCCGTCGCCGGTATACACCACCACTACGGCATCTTTGGTCTTGAAGTCCTCAAACGTCATCGCATCCCTAGTATGCCACGGCCGACAAAGCGTGGATAGTGTAGATATTACGCCTGTAATGCGGCGTCGATTTTGGGCCGGTCGAAGCCGACGATGATAGTGCCGTCGATATCTATGACGGGTATACCCATCTGGCCAGACTTTTTAACGGCTTCCTGGGCGTACGTTTCGTCTTTTTCCACGTCGCGTGCCTCATAGGCGACGCCCTTTTTGTCCATATAATCTTTGGCGGCGTGGCAAAAAGCGCACCAGTCAGCGGTGTAAATAGTAACCTTGTGTTTCGTTTGCATACATACCAGTGTACCACCCTACTATACTTTGTAAAGTTATGTTTTTATTTAGGCAATTGTGAATATGACGGTACGTGTTCCTGCTGTCAGGAACCGATCACATCCTTTTGGTTTGATGCAAAACTTGACCACATGTTCCGGGCCCGCCACGGCTAGTGGCAGACTTGAAAAGAAAAGAAGATCGCCTGGTACAAGAAAAGCGGAAAGTAGCGCGGGACCGCAGGGTGCACAGGGCGTGACCATTTTACCGGCTCATTTTTTGTGGACCTGGAATCGGTCCGGCAGTTTCTGATTCTCAGTGATGTGGATCAATAACACCTAAAGTCATCTTGTGTATAAGGGGTACATCTGCTATGCTATGGGGGCAATGGCATCGAAGCAAAGCGCGACTAGCAATACGCCGCCCTCTGCCCCTAGTGAGGGTGCCGTACCTACTACAAGCAAAACGGCAGAAACACAAGCTGCTGAGCTTAATGCACTCTTTATGACGATGGCTTTGCAGATGTCCTGGCAGCTTGCCCTTGTAGTGATTGTGCCGCTTGTTGGCGGCTACATGCTGGACGGGCATTACCATACTGCGCCGTGGCTTTTGATCGCTGGCGTACTGGTAGCTGCTGTTGGCGTATTCGGCGTACTACAGCGAGTGTTGTCCGAGGCGAATCGCCGCGCAAATACTGTCTCAAATAGTACTAATGATACGAAAGGCGCCGCATGAACCTACTAGCTCGTTTTGCCGAAGACAGCGGCCCTGCCGTACATATTGCCCCCGGCGGTGTGTTCCATCTGGGCGGCCTGACTATTACCAACTCTATCTTCTATGGTTGGATCTGCATCGCCGTCATGATTATCGTATTGGTTGCGATTGCCCGGCGTGTCACTGTAAAACCGCAGGGCGGTTTGGTGCAGTTCATTGAGATGGGTATCGAGTTCATGACCGGCACCGTAAAGTCGGGTTTTACGGTCAAAGAGCACGTGCGCAAATATACGCCGTATTTCGTAACGCTCTTCTTCTTTTTGCTTATTAACAACTGGCTCGGCCTGCTGCCGGGCGTGGGCGAGGCGCTGACGGTACACGGCGTGCCGCTGCTGCGCCCGTTTACCGGCGATTTCAACGGAACGCTGGCGGTGGGTGTAGTGACCATGCTGGTGGTGTATGGCTCGTCTATCCGTGAATCGGGCGGCCTGTTGAAATATCTGCGCCACTTCTTCGTGGGCAGCCCGCTGAATCCGCTGTACCTGGTAATCGGCATTTTGGAAATGATTACCGACCTCATGCGTGCTATCAGCCTGGCGCTGCGTTTATTCCTGAACGTTACCATCGGCGAAACTATCATCGCCATATTCAGCTACCTGGGGCACACCGTGGCCGCACCCATTACTGCTGCGCCGTTCACACTTATTGAATTGTTTGTGGGCGCATTGCAGGCATATATCTTCGCTACACTCAGTATCATGTACCTCGCGTCGGTTGCCAACCACGCCGAGCACGAGGACTTGACCGAAGTGGAGGCTCCTGGAATAATGGGCGCGAGTCCGGCAGGTTCAGGGGAGTAGCGGGAATATGTATAAGATTAGTAATAAAAGGAGTTAATGTAATGGCAACACAATTCGCAGACGTAGTAAACCTGGTAGTACTTGGTAAGGGCCTTATGATCGGCTTGGGCTTCTTTGGCCCGGCGCTTGGCATCGGTCTTATCGGCAGCAACTACTTCCAGGCTGTCGGCCGCAACCCAGAAACCGCTAAGTCTTTCGGTCAGGCCCTGGTGTTCGTAGCCGTAGTTGAGCTGTTCGGTCTGCTGACCTTCGCTTCATTGTTCCTCAACAAATAGTTTAGAAATACGGGCAGGCCGCACCGCATACGCACCGGCCTCCCCTTTTATGAAAGATTGCAACGCGAGAAAGAGAAGAAATAATACATGATAAACGCACTAGCCCATTTTGGCGATAGCTCATCCATCTTCAGCGCGCTCGGCATCAGCGGCCAGGCGTTTGTTATTCAGCTTATAACATTCCTGCTCGCGTTTTTGGTTCTGCGCCAGTGGGCATTCAAGCCCATTCTGAAGGTTCTTGGTGAGCGCCGCCAGCGTATTGAAGACGGGCTTCGCCTGGGCGAACAGATGGAAGCTGAAAAAGTTAAGCTGGACGAGCGTGTGGCAGCCGAGCTGCACAAAGCCCGCACCCAGGCAGACAAAATCATTGCCGACGCCGACACGACTGCCAAGCAGACTGTGCAGGCCGCCGAGGACACCGCCCGTAAGCGCGCCGACGAGATTGTAGAAAGCGCCAACGAGCAGATAAAATACGCCACCAAGCGTGAACGTGAGCGCTTGGAGCGCGAAATCGTCGGCCTGGTATCTGATGTGTCCGAGGCAATCATCGGCGAAAAAGTGGACGCCAAGAAAGACGCCGCCCTGATAGACAAGGCCCTGAAACAGCGGAACGCAGCAGCATGAAGACACCGCGGGCACAGATTGCGCGCGTGATTGCCGATGGCGTACTAGGCGGTACGTTTGACCGTAAAGATATCACGTCCCTAGCGGCTTTGCTGCTGGGTGAGCGCCGCACCGGTGAATTGAGCTCGCTGATGCGCGATGTGCAGCACCAGATGGCGCAGCGCGGCGTAGTTGAAGTGGTGGCTATCAGCGCCCACGACCTGACCGCTGACATGAACCGCCGCATCGAAACGGCGGTACGTGAGGTATTTCCGGAGGCCAAGCGGATATATATAACCCCGCAGCACGACCCATCGGTGGTGGGCGGCGTGAAGCTGGAGTTCTCCGACCACCAAATAGACCTCACTGTGGCGGGCGACATCAGGAAATTTAAGACGTTAGCGATTCAGGGAAAGGATTACTAAAATGAGCGAACTATCGATTACGACATTATCAGACGACATTCGGGCGGCGATTGCCCAGCTCAAGACCCGGCCGGAAATTGAAGAAGTCGGCGTAGTAACCCGTGTCGGCGACGGCATCGCCTGGATCTATGGCCTGCGCAAGTGTGGCTACAACGAAATGTTGGAGCTAGAGGGCGTAGACGGCAACCCTGTTACCGCTTTTGCCTTCAACCTGGGCGAAGATGAAATCGGCGCCGTACTGCTAGGTGAAGACGTTAACGTAAAGGCTGGCGCTACTGCCCGCCTGAGCGGTAAGGTGCTGGAAGTGCCGGTCGGCCCAGAGCTTATCGGCCGTATCGTTGACCCGCTGGGCCGCCCACTCGACGGCGGCGCACCAATCAAGTCCAGTCAAATGAGCCGCGTGGAGCGCCCTGCCCCATCGGTACTCGACCGCAAGCACGTCGGCGAGCCTATGATGACCGGCATTATGGCTATCGACGCCATCGTACCAATCGGCCGCGGCCAACGCGAGCTGATCATTGGCGACCGCCAAACCGGCAAGACCGCTATTGCTATCGATACTATGGTAAACCAGGCTCGCCAAAAGACCGGCGTGATCAACATCTATGTTGCCGTTGGTCAGAAGCTGTCCAAGGTGGCTGCCCTGGCAGAACGCCTGAAGCGTGAAGGCGTAATGGACCAGACCATCATCGTGGCCACCGGCCCGGCTGATCCTGCCGCCCTTTTGTACCTGGCGCCATATACCGGCTGCGCCATGGGTGAATACTTCCGCGATAACGGCCAGCACGGCCTTATCATCTACGACGACCTGTCCAAGCACGCGGTTGCCTACCGCCAGATGTCCTTGCTGCTGCGCCGCCCCCCGGGCCGCGAAGCCTATCCTGGCGATGTGTTCTACCTGCACTCACGTTTGCTTGAGCGCGCAGCCAAGCTTAGTGACGAGCTCGGTGGTGGTAGCCTGACGGCTCTGCCAATCATCGAGACCCAGGCTGGCGACATCAGCGCCTACATCCCTACCAACGTCATTTCTATCACCGACGGCCAGATCTTCCTGGAAACCAATCTGTTCTATCAGGGTATCCGCCCGGCTATCTCGGTAGGTCTTTCGGTGTCCCGCGTAGGTGGTGACGCGCAGACCAAGGCTGTGAAGGCAGTAGGCGGCGGCTTGAAACTGGGTCTGGCTCAGTTCCGCGAACTGGCTGCATTTGCCCAGTTCTCAACCGACCTGGACGCCGAGACGCGCCACACCATTGAGCGCGGTCAGCGCTTGACCGAGCTGCTGAAGCAGCTGCAGTATAGCCCGTATGCCGTTTGGCAAATGTACGCCAGCCTGTTTGCTGCTACCCGTGGTTGTTTTGACGCTGTTCCGCTGCCTAAAGTAAAGGCAGCTGAAGAGGCGTTGCACCGCGAGCTAAAGTCGCACCATGCCAAGCTGATCGAGGCGATCAACACCGGTGCCAAGCCTACCGATGAGCAGAATGACGAGCTGCTGAAGATCTGCCAGACTGTTACTGCCGGCTACGCCGATAAGAAGGACAAGAAAGAAGCGTAATGACACGAGGCAATATGTCTGCTGGAGGCCACCGTGGCTAGCCTCATTACGCTGAAGCGGCGCATTACCTCCATTAAGGGCACGCGCCAGATTACCAAGGCTATGCAGCTGGTATCTGCCAGCAAGCTGCGCCGTGCGCAAGAACAGGCGCAGGCCAGCCGTGCTTACCGCCAGGCAGCCTACGAACTGCTTGCCCGCCTGAACACTATGGAAGAGGTGGAAGAAGAATCGCTGTCGCAAGAGGTTACGGAACAGCCATTATTTAAAAAGCGCACCGTGAAGACCCGCTTGTATATAATTATTACCAGCAACAGCGGCATGGCCGGTGCGTATAACGCCAATGTTTTGAAGCTTTTGATCCAAAAGGTGCAGCGCGATCAGGCCGAAGGCGTAAAAAGCCGCGTTATTACCATTGGCAACCGCGGTGCGCAGTTCGTCCGCCGCACTGCCGGCATGGAGTTGGTGGCGCACTACCCCGCCTTCGGCGACAAGCCGACCCAGGCGGACATCCAGCCACTATTGAACTCTATCGTGGAGCTATACGGCAGTGCTGCAACCGATGAAGTAGATGTTTTGTACACAGTGCACCGTTCCGGCGTGTTACAGGAAGCGGTAGAAATGCCGCTGCTGCCTGCCCGCTTGGAGAAGCCGGAAAAACCAGCCAAAGTGCCGCAAATCGCCATGAACTTTGAGCCCGATGTAGCCACGGTAATTCATCACGTCGCCACACGGCTTATAGAGGTGCAAGTGTGGCAGGCGCTGCTGGAAAGCCTGGCCAGCGAACACACCATGCGTATGATGGCTATGAAAAACGCCACCGACAATGCATCCGATTTGATTGGCGACTACACCATGGCGTACAATACCGCCCGTCAAGCTGCCATCACGCAAGAGCTTGCAGAAATAACGGGTGGCGCGGAAGCGCTGAAAGGATAGTCATGAGTACATTCGGCCAAGAGGTCAAAAAAGCATGGCAAGATGTGCAGCCATTGGTGCAACAGCCTGGTGGTGAACAGATGGTATTTAGCGTAGTTGGTGCAGATGGATCCGAGATGCCCATCCAGGACGTCGTAGCGGATGCCGCAAGAGACGTTATGGAACGCGGTGGGGTATACTCCAGTCCGGAGATGGCGGCAGTAACTGCTGCAATAGTCGAGCAGACGCTCGGCAATTTGGCCACGAACGGCGCACGGATTGAGTTTTCTACCGGAACGCAGTCTGAAGGGGTAATTCCCGTAACGCCGGCGCATGAATAAATTGATTGAGATGATATAAAACAGGAGAGCATGATGGCAGCAACGACAAAGAAAGGCACCGGTACCATCACCCAAATCGTGGGTGTGGTGGTAGACATAGAGTTCCAGGGCAGTACCCTGCCGGCAATTTATAACGCCCTAGAAGTAACATACGAAGACAAAAAACTAGTACTCGAGGTGGCGCAGCATCTCAGCGAATCCAGCGTACGTGCAATCTCGTTGGGTTCGACCGACGGTTTGGAACGCGGCGCAGACGTTACCGATACCGGTGCGCCAATTAGCGTACCTATCGGTGAAAACACGTTGGGCCGTATGTTCAACGTCGTTGGCGAGCCAATTGACGGCCAGGGTGGCACCTTCACCCAAAAGGCACCCATCCACCGCACACCACCACCATTGGTTGAGCAATCAGGCAGCGTGGAAATCCTGGAAACCGGCATCAAAGTCATCGACCTCATCTCGCCTATCACCAAGGGCGGTAAGGTGGGTCTGTTCGGCGGCGCCGGCGTAGGCAAGACCGTGCTGATCCAGGAACTTATCAACAACATCGCCAAGTTCCATAGCGGCTACTCGGTATTCGCTGGCGTGGGAGAGCGCACCCGCGAAGGTAACGACCTGTACCACGAAATGGAAGAATCGGGCGTTATCAAGAACACGTCGCTGGTGTTCGGCCAGATGAACGAACCACCAGGTGCACGTTTGCGTGTGGGCCTGACCGGCCTGACCATTGCAGAGGGCTTCCGCGATAAGGGCAGCGACGTGCTGCTGTTCATCGACAACATCTTCCGCTTTACTCAGGCGGGTAGCGAAGTGTCTGCCCTGCTCGGTCGTTTGCCTTCTGCCGTGGGCTACCAGCCGAACCTGCAACAGGAAATGGGTGCCCTGCAAGAGCGTATTACCTCTACCCGTGAAGGTTCCATTACCTCCGTACAAGCGGTATACGTGCCGGCAGACGACCTGACTGACCCAGCTCCGGCAACCACCTTTGCCCACCTGGACAGTACCATCGTGCTCAGCCGTGCGCTGACTGAAATTGGTATCTACCCGGCCGTCGACCCACTGGATTCCAGCTCAACCATCCTTGACCCCGAGATTGTTGGCGAGGATCACTACACTGTTGCCCGCGAAGTACAGCGTATTTTGCAGCGCTACAAAGACCTACAGGACATCATTGCCATCTTGGGCATGGAAGAACTATCCGAAGAAGACAAGCGCACCGTTGCCCGCGCCCGCCGCGTGCAGCGCTTCCTGAGCCAGCCGTTCTTCGTGGCTGAGCAGTTCACGGGCAACCCGGGCCAATACGTGAGCCTGAAAGACACCATCGCCTCGTTCCGCGAAATCCTGGACGGCAAACACGACGACAAACCGGAATCTGCGTTCTATCTGAAGGGCAGCATCGAAGACGTCAAGAAGGCTGCCGGTGAAGCAGCCGCCAAAGAAGAGCCAAAGAAAGATAAGAAGAAAGCCTAAGGGGTACCCCGGTGATCCATTTACAGCTCATTTCACTCGCTGGCGTCAAATTTGACGAGGATGTGTACGAAGTACTCCTGCCTACGCTTGAAGGCACCATCGGCGTGTTGCCTGGCCACATGCCGCTGATTGCGGCTGCGACCAACGGTGTTATCTCGGTGCGCCGCAATATGCGCGACCCGGATTTCCTTATGGAGCACTTCGCCACCAATGGCGGCGTCGTGGAGATTGCCGACAACAATCTGAAAGTTCTGGTGGATGAAGCCGATCATGCCGAGGAAATCAACGAAGCCGAAGCCAAGGCTGCCCACGAGCGTGCGCTAAAGCTGAAGGCCGAAGCCAAAGATGAGGTAAGCCTGGAGCATGCCCAGACCCTGGTAGATCGTACATCGGTGCGTTTGCAGGTGGCCGGCCTCAAACGCCGCAAGCACCAGAAGCAATAACCCATTATTTTCATCTAATAAAACGCGCATTACAAAGTGCGCGTTTTTCGTAGTTTCTGAAAGCATGAGCATAATATTGACAAATATAAAAATAGTGATACTATAGTTGGAACGCTAGTTTTCCTGGCGGTGGAAAAGGATATTGGAGGATACTCGATGCATCTCTTTCGTAAACTGTTAGTCACTATTCCAGCAGTTATAGTGTTGGGCGCAACTTTGATAAGCGCAGCGCCTGCTTTGGCTGCTACCAGTTGTACAACTAAAGTTGTTGGTTCAACCAACGATGCCGGCAAGTCTACCAGCCGTGTAGCGTTTAGTAATAACAATACGGTTGCATCTGTTTCGGTGCAGTTGAGTGGCGCTGCTGATTGTCAGAATACGTTTACGCTGGTATCTTGGGAAGCCCCGAATGCTCACTTCGATCATGCTAATCTTGATGCCCAGAAGCTGCATAGCTACAAGACGCAGACGTTTACCGGCCCTGGTACCTACAAGGTAAGCGTAGACATGCTTGATTGTTATTACCAGATTGACTTTCTAAGCGGCAGTAAACCGACCGACGCAAATGGGAAACCATTCTACAACCCCGGCCCTATGGCTTGGGCGCAAGGTGGCAGTAAGTCATGCGTACAGCCTCCGGCTCCTACCTATAGCTGTAATGCGCTGACGCTTTCGCAGGGCGACAACCGCACCGTAACCGTGACAAA
This sequence comes from Saccharimonadales bacterium (SeqCode), assembly GCA_035758575.1. Lineage (GTDB taxonomy): Bacteria > Patescibacteriota > Saccharimonadia > Saccharimonadales > UBA4665 > JANWHZ01. Next base: position 8,811 of record DASTXH010000031.1, on the reverse strand, counting down.
ACTTGATACGTCTGCCACCAATGGCGCTACGTTCAAAAACGCGGTCATTAACTGGGGTGATAGCACGTCTACCACGCCGCTTACCGATGTTACCAACCAGACGCACCAGTATAGTGCCGATGGTGCCCGTACTGTTACGGCCACTGCTACGTTTACCGTAAATGGTAAAGACGTCAACACTACCGGCAATTGTACGCAGAATGTCAGCTTCACCACCCCAACGCCTACTCCTACGCCAACCCCTACCCCCACTCCTACTGCTCTGCCGAACACCGGCGCAGGCAATGTCATCGGTATGTTCGTAGGTATTAGCGCTATCGCCGGCCTGGCCTACCATTTCCTGGTAGCCCGCCGCCGCACGGCTTAGCACCATTTCTGTGCCGTAAAGCGCCTGGAGTTCATCCGGGCGCTTTTTTGCTGTAACGGAGGCGCGGGGTACATTGCTGACGTGCCGAACGGGCAACGTGCTTGCAATTTACAGATCAGCATACTAAGCTTAGGGTATTACTAATATTGGAGGGTACTATACATGGTAGGGAGAAATCGGATAGCCATCTTGGTGGCTGAATTTCTCGGCACTGGCTTGCTGGCAATGGTGATGCTAAGTGTGCAACATTCAACAATCGGCTTGCCATACTTTGTAGCGCTGGCTGCTGGTTTGACGCTTGCGGTGGCTATGGTAGCCTTGGGTCGTTCGGGCGGCGGGCATTTTAACCCTGCAATTACCATTGGTATGTGGACTGCACGCCAGATCAAAACCATCCCCGCTGTTGCCTATATCGCCGCGCAGATGCTCGGTGCCTGGGCGGCGTACTATCTGTACACGTACTTCGTAAAAACTTCCTTGCCAACCATCGGCGGTCACTATGACAGTCATGTACTGGTTGCGGAGGCCGTGGGCGCCTTCGTCTTGGCCATGGGCTATGCGGCGGCTGTATTCAACCGCTTCTGGAGCGTGAAAACTGCTGGCACCGTTGGCACATCGTACATGCTGGCCATTATCGTAGCTGCCGCTGTTGTCGTAACTGGAGGCATGGGCATCGGCATTGTGAACCCAGCTGTTGCGCTTAGTATGCGCGCCTTTGATGTGTTCGGCTCTATGGGTTGGGGCACCTATGCGCTTGGTCCAATCCTAGGCGCGGTCATTGGCTTTAATCTGTACGCACTGCTATTCGCGCCCGAAAACAGCCTGGCACGCATGCGCGCTGTTATGGGTGAGAAATCCGGTCGTGCAGTAGCTGCCACTACCATCAGCGAAGCAGTAGAAATAGCCGCTGAAGAAGAAACTGATGACGAGGAAGAGGCTGAGGCAGAAGCTGAAGAAAAGCCTGCCGCCAAGCATCATTCCAACAAGCACGGCAAAAACCGCAAGAACCACAAAAAGTAAGACTTAGTAATCTTGCTAAAACCGCCCGAACATCGGGCGGTTTTTATGTAGGGAGAGACTGCGGTCTTTACACACTATCAAACGGCGGCTTTAGAGTCCCGTGAGGCTACTTCCCGCTATAGGTATTATGCCCTGTGCCTTAAGCGTGTTGAGCATACAGTCTACTTGTTGGGGTGTGCACATATTGAACCCAAAGTCGTATAACGCTGCAATATGTTCCTCTCCGCCGTCTGCCAGGCGAACAGTCGAGAGGACGCCTTGCAGTGTCGGAGCCTCCTGCCCGTTCTCTCCGCAGGTGAGCAGATCTGGCGCCGCTTCTATGAGCTTGCCATGTTGCATGTCTCCAGCTGTTTTTGCCAGTAAGAAGCGCATAGCGGCAGGGTTTTGCCCTTCGTATGATAACGCAACTAGCATGGCTTGCGGGTTTGTCACTGCGGCTATGGTGTCGCCGGCATCGTCTACAAGCTTGGGCTGTTTGTTAATACCGTTTAGCGCCTCGTACATAGTATGGCGGCCATCACGCCACTCGAGTGAATTAAGTGTCTCCATAAAGCGTTCATTCTTTTCGTCAATCGCGTGCTGAGCAGAGTCATCTAGGGTTTCGGATTGGACGGGAACTGGAGGTAGTTCGTATCCGATTTCTTCTTCGGTGCCCTTGTTGTCGATAACTAATGGCCTGCCTTCGTGGCTCAATATATCCGGTATTGTCTCTTGAGGCATTTTGGGCTGCGGTGGGTTCATGGCCTGCTCTGTCCTTTTTTATGCTTTTGATTATAGCAGCCGTAAGATTGCCGGACGTTAAGCTTATATAACGCTGTCGATGAGGTCTTGCTCAAGCTGGCGGATGCCGCTGAGCGTGGCGTCGTAGGTGCTGACGTCAGGGAAATTGAGCGCCTGGACGTGCTGCCATAGCGCGGCTATAAGCAGCTTGGTGCGTTCGGATTCGTCGTCGGCAAACGTCAGCGTGAGTGCATTGATAGTACCTGCCGTATCGGGCTCGATAAACTCCAGCCGGCCGCCGATAACCTGGTAGCCCTTGAAGATAGGCGCCTGCTCGACGAGCAGTTTGTAGCAATAGAGCTGACGGCGGTAACGATGCAACTTAGGAATGCTCTCCCAGCGGCTATAGCTTTTGCCGGTCTTGTAGTCCACCACGGTGATAGTGCGGTTGGTGGAATCTATCTCTAGGCGGTCTACCTTGCCGCTGAGGCGGATATCGCCTAGATGCACGCCTTCGCTGCGGAAGTTGAACTCGGCGCGGTCGTTTGGCTTGTATTGCTTTATGCGTGCAGTTAGATAGGCCGCAAGGGCGGTATGGCCGCGTTCTATCTCTAGCTCTAATCGGGCGGGTGCCAGCTTTTTGCGGCGCATGCGTTCGGTGAAGTAATCCAGCGCTTCGGTTGTGGGCGGCGGCGCGCCCTGCTCGCTTGTTTGGTGCTGGAGCCATTCCAGCGTTTCGTGGATGGCGTTGCCGAATTCGCCGTCGGGCGATGGTGCTTCGGGGAATCGTAAGATGGTATTGAAGAAAAAACGCTGCGGGCCGCCGTATTCTAAATCAATAAAGCTGCTGAGGTGCGTGGGGCTGAGGTGATAGTTGGCGATGGTGTCTGCCAGTAGCGCCTGGAGGTCGGTGACGGCCAGGCCGTCGGTATGCCGGCGGCGCCAGTCGCGCTCGAGTAGTTCTTTGGACGGCGGTTCGGTGTCGGAGCGGTGTACGACTTGGGCGGATTCGGGTAGCACAAAGTCCCGTGTTTGGCCGTCGTCGCCATCCTGTTCGTTCAGATAACGCAGGCGCCGGGTGGGCTTGCCGCTGTAGTTTTGGGTGACGCTGGACAAGTGCAAGCCGGTTTTGGCCCTGGTGATGGCTACAAACAGAATGCGCAAGCGTTCGTCGTCGGTGGCGCCGGCGTGGCGGATGGGCGCCAGGTTGGCGGGCAGCGAGATGCGGTTGCTCTGCCCGCGCGAGGTGCTGCCCCATACTTCGTCTTGTAAGCTCGGCAGGAAGACGTGCTGGTATTCTAGGCCCTTGGCCTTGAATACGGTCATCAGCTGAACGGCATCTTTCTGCTGGCTGTAGGGGCTGGTATTGATCATCCGCTCGTCGGCTGCTTCATACATGTCTACGAAGGCTAGCAGATCTTGCAGGCTAAGCGCGGTATCGCTGGTATTCTGATGGTCGCGGAGCCGCGAACGGAGGACGGCTAGGTGCGACAATGCGTCGTAAAACAGCTCGGGCTTCTCGGCCTGCATGGCGGCATTTGTGTAGTATTCGCGCAGCGGCGAATATACCCGTGGCAGATCGGTTTCGTTGGTATCTACCGCGCTGGTGCCAACCAGGTAGTCCAGCATGGTTTCGCAGGTTTCCTGCCCTGCTTTGGCGGCTAGGGCCAGAAAGAGCAATGCCGGAATGCGGAAGGTGGTGCCATCGGCCAGTAGCGCCTTGCTCCAGGAGTTATCGGCTTCGCGGGCGTGTCGGGCGGCGGCAACCTGCCACGACATCTCCCATATGCGACTGATGGGGATGTGCCAAAAGTCGTAGCTGAGTACCTGTGGCCATAGATGGTCGGCTTTGGCGGTGTCGTTGTTACTGATGGCTACGACCAGTCGGCTCATGGTGACGAGTTGCTGAATAATGGGCGTCTCTAGGATATTTTCACGCTTTTCATAGCGGACGGGCACTTTCAGGGCGTTCAGGTACGGTACCAATGGTTCCAGCTGTTTATGCCGGGGCGCGATAATCGCGATTTCGCTTGGTGCTGCGCCGCGGTCGATCAGCGAGCGCACCTCGCGCGCGATGGTATCTGCTTGGGCGATGTCGCTTAAGAATTCTTTGCGCGTCATGACGGATTGTTTGGGCAGCGAGCGGTTGGCGGCCACAAGCGTTTTCCTCGCGCCGTCGAAATGGTGGTGCAGGCGTTCGCCGATCTGTTCGGCGACATTTTTGGCTGCTAATAAAATATCAGCGTGGGAACGATAGTTCTCGGTGAGGTTGATGACTTTTACATCTTGATACGAGTGGTAAAAATCCAGCATATTCGAATACTGTGCGCCCTGGAACGCGTAGATGGCCTGGTCGTCATCGCCCACTGCCATCAGGTTGGGACGCCCCTCATTGACGGGATTGTCGGCTAGCAGCTGTACTAGGCGGCTTTGCGCGGCGTTGGTGTCCTGAAACTCATCAAGCAGGATGTATAGGTACCGTTCCTGTAAGGTAAAGCGTAGGTCATTGTGGCGTTCGAGTGCGCTGATGGATTTGAGAATCATATCATCGAAATCGTATAGCCCTTGGGCCGCCAGTGCTGCTTCGTATTGTTCCAGGGTGTCGGCCAGCGCGCGGATGCGCTTACTTTCCAGCTCGCCCGCTAAGGCAAATTCGTTCTGCTCATTTTTGACCAGCCAGTCATTCTTCCAAGCGGTAAGCGGCGTGGTCTTTCCATCTGCAAGCGCGTCCTGCAAGGCGGTTTGCAGCTGTGTGTGGGCGACGCCGGCTAGTGAGCCAAAGCGTGGTAATGCTGGCGTTTGTGGAGCATGGCTGTCCAGGCTGCGCAGTACTTGCTCGAAGATAGGCTGCGCTTTTTTGATGGCAGGCATACGGGTAAAACCGGCAAACAGCTCGGGGAGGTCCCGACTGACGGCACGAATGTACGCCAGATTCTCGTCGGCTACTTTGCGCAAATCATCGGGCTGCAGTAGAGCCCGCTTGACTTCACTGATGGTGCTGAGCAGGTCATCCAGATGATGTCTGGTCTGCTTCAGAGGGTTCTGGTAGCTCATGCGCTCTACGATGTCGGTTATGATCTGCCGCCGCCCCAGTTCATCGACAGGATTTTGCAGGTTCGTTTCGGCAAAATATTCCGGAAAGCGCCGGATAAGATCACCGCCGAAGGCGTGATAGGTGCTGATAGTTACGTCGTACGCAGATGGTCCGATAAAATTGGCGAGGCGTGCGCGCATGTTTGCGGCCCCGCTTTCAGTAAACGTAAGACACAGGATGTTGTGCGCCGGCGTATCGGTTTGTTGCAGAATGCGTGCCACGCGGGCGCTCAGCAGCTGCGTCTTGCCCGTGCCCGGCCCGGCAATAACCAGCAATGGCCCGTCGATAGTATCGACCGCCTCGCGCTGCGCGCTATTGAGTGCCCTATACACCGCCTCCAATTTGTCCATAGCGTTTATTATACCCGGAGACTACAGTATTTAAGATGTTTTTGGTACTGTTGGCGCGGGCAGACGCATTGCGGCGGCGCACACCGGGCAGGTCTCTTCCAGGCCAAATTCGGTGCTCCACTGCTCTGTTGCCGGCCACCAGCGCTCAAAGTCGTGGAAGGCGCTCCAGTCGGCGGCCAGGCGCAGCCACCAGCCAAGCAGGCCGTAGAAGTGCCAATTGCCCCAGTCTACGGCAGCCCAACTGGGTCCGGCCGTGATGATGGCAATGGGTTGTTTCGGTTTGTATTTTTTCGGCTGTTTGCCGTAGGCTTGGCGGATAAGATTCCGGGCTACGAAGCGCGCATCGTAGAGGGCGGTCTGAGCAAAACCGCTGTACTGCGTGGAGGCGCCATCACCGATGACGTAAATGTCGGGCTCGGCCATGAGATATTCATCTACAACAACTTTGTGCCGGTTGCAGCTGGCAAAGTGGTTGTTGTCGTAAAATGGATTGTTCGCGGTACCGGCCGTCCATACGACGGTGTGGCTGGTAATGGGCTTGCCGTCTACCACCAGGGCATCCGCCGTTTCGCCGCCGACCGATTTGCCGAGGTAGAGCCGCACGCCTAGTTTGCGCAGGTGTTTTCGTACGGCGCGCGACGTATCTTTGGACGAATGCGGCAATAGCCGTGGTTGGGCTTCAATTAGGTCTACGTGTACGGCGCGTTGTTTGACATGGTGGTTCTTCATGATGGTGCGGATGTATTCGGGCAGTACGCCGGCGAGCTCAATGCCGGTAGGGCCGGCGCCTACGATCACATAGTTCAGATCTGGTTCATGTTCGTCCAGCATCTGTTTATGAAGGTGGTTTTTGAGACGCAGTACTTCTTCGCGTGATTTTATACCGTATGAGTACTCGGATAATCCCTGTATGCCGAAGTAATTGGTAACTACGCCCATGGCCAGGATAAGTGTGTCATAGGGGATGATATGCCCCTCTCGGGTTGTGATAGTCTTATGCTTGCGGTCGAGCGTTTCGGCAAAACCAATGGCAAGCGTAATGCGGGCGGTGGGCAAGAAGTCGGTTAAGGGGATGCTGGATTCGCTACGTAAGCCTCCCGTGGCGGTGTGGTATAGCGCGGGATAGTAGCAAAAATCCGGTCGGTCGGTCAGCAATGTTACGGCAAAGCCCGGCTCACGGCTGAGTTCCAATGCGGCCTTGACGCCGCCAAACCCGCCGCCAACGATCAGGACATGGTGTTTATGGTGCTTGTGGTGTTTTGGTGCGGCTGTCATGCTCATGATTATACGGCATCGGGCCCTGGTCAGGGTATGCAGGTTGTGCAATACGTCTGCTTGAAAAACTAAGATATTGTGATATTATCGCATTTATGTCTGAAACATTATCTAATTCATTTAATTGTACTGCCTGTGAGCAGTGCTTTGGAAAGAATCCTTTTTCTGATTGCCCTCGCGTGGGCGGCATTGCCGACCAAGCGTCGAGTTCTCACCCTGACCAAGTTTGGACCGCTGACTCATGGAATGAATATCTTGGCAACGAGCAAACGATGGCACACGATCCAGATGGTCCCTGCGAGCGCGCCAACGAAGTTGATTTTCTTGTTGAACAATATAGAAACCAGCCGCCGAAGCAGCAGCCATAGCCGGCCGCGTCCGTAGATTAGCCGCCCTGTCCGTGCTTGCTTTTTGCTTATGGCAAAACGTATGCTTATGGTATGGATGCATTCAAACAAGCCCTGGCAAAGGGCGGTTTTAAAGGCGAGATAGACGACGCGCTCGCCACGCGTGATTTATATAGCCACGACGCCAGTATGTTCGAGATCCGGCCGGAGCTGGTGGTATTTCCCAAAGACAGCGCCGACGTACAGACGCTGGTGCGCTTAGCACACAAATACAAGGTAACGATGCCGAACCTGTCCGTAACCGCACGCAGCGCGGGTACCGATATGGCCGGCGGCGCCATCAATGATTCAGTCATCGTAGACTTCAAGAAGCACTTTACGAAGATAGAGCACGTCACCCCTGCCGAAGCGCAGACGCAGCCGGGCGTGTATTACCGCGACTTTGAAAAAGCAACGCTGCAGCACAAGGCGCTGATGCCATCTTATCCTGCCAGCCGCGATTTGTGCACGGTAGGCGGCATGGTTGCCAACAATTCGGGCGGCGAAAAATCGCTGGAGTATGGCAAGGTAAAGGACTTTGTGAAGCAGCTGCAGGTGGTGTTTGCCGACGGCAACGAATATACGGTGCGGCCGCTCAATAAAAAAGAGCTGGATGCCAAGATGGCCCAGGGCGACTACGAGGGCAATATCTACAAACGTATTTATGACCTATGCGAAAAACATTACGACGAGATAAAGGCCGCCCGGCCAAAGGTAAGTAAAAACTCCATGGGCTACACCCTGTGGGAGGTGTGGGACCGCGAAACCGGCATATTTGATCTGACCAAGCTGATTGTTGGCTCCGAGGGCACGCTAGGGTTTGTGACTGACATTACCTATCGGCTGGTGCCGGTTCGTCAGCATTCCGGCCTGTTGGTATTATTTCTGCGCGGCATAGACGACCTGGGTGAGCTGATACCTACCGTGCTGTCGCATAGGCCCGCAACATTCGAGAGTTTCGATGATGCCACCTTGTGGCTCAGCATCCGGTTTATGCCGAGCTTCCTGAAAATGCTGGGTGTACGCAAGTTTATCCATTTGTTATTCAGTCTGATTCCCGACGGTTTCCAGCTGCTGCGCGGCTTTCCCAAGCTGGTGCTGATGGTGGAATTCAACGGCGACAGCGAAGCCGAAGTGCGTGAAAAAGTACATGCCCTGCACCGCGACCTTAGAAAGTACAAGGCGCGTTACGAGATAAACGGTTTCGAGGAAGACCCGACCGAAGGCAAGAGCGAAAAGTTCTGGGTCATGCGCCGGCAAAGCTTCCAGCTGCTGCGCAGCAAAGTGAAGGACAAACACACGGCGCCGTTTATTGATGACCTTATCGTGAACCCAGAATATCTGGTGCAGTTTTTGCCCAAGCTGCAGAAGATCATTAAAAAATACAAACTGTTCGCGACCATTGCTGGCCACATGGGCGACGGCAATTTCCATATTATCCCTCTCATGAAGCTGGAGGATCCCAAAGACCGCGCCAAGCTGCTGCCTGCCATGAAAGAGGTCGACGAGCTGGTGCTGAAATACCACGGCTCCTTAAGCGGCGAGCACAACGACGGCCTGGTGCGCGGCCCCTGGCTGAAGCAGCAGTTCGGCCCGGAA
>DASTXH010000079.1:0-2521 GCA_035758575.1 Saccharimonadales bacterium (SeqCode) | reverse complement strand
TGCGTAGAGATGTGGAGGAACACCAGTGGCGAAGGCGGCTTTCTGGTCTGTAACTGACGCTGAGGCGCGAAAGCGTGGGGAGCAAACAGGATTAGATACCCTGGTAGTCCACGCCGTAAACGATGAGTGCTAAGTGTTAGGGGGTTTCCGCCCCTTAGTGCTGCAGCTAACGCATTAAGCACTCCGCCTGGGGAGTACGGTCGCAAGACTGAAACTCAAAGGAATTGACGGGGGCCCGCACAAGCGGTGGAGCATGTGGTTTAATTCGAAGCAACGCGAAGAACCTTACCAGGTCTTGACATCCTCTGACAACTCTAGAGATAGAGCGTTCCCCTTCGGGGGACAGAGTGACAGGTGGTGCATGGTTGTCGTCAGCTCGTGTCGTGAGATGTTGGGTTAAGTCCCGCAACGAGCGCAACCCTTGATCTTAGTTGCCATCATTAAGTTGGGCACTCTAAGGTGACTGCCGGTGACAAACCGGAGGAAGGTGGGGATGACGTCAAATCATCATGCCCCTTATGACCTGGGCTACACACGTGCTACAATGGACGGTACAAAGAGTCGCAAGACCGCGAGGTGGAGCTAATCTCATAAAACCGTTCTCAGTTCGGATTGTAGGCTGCAACTCGCCTACATGAAGCTGGAATCGCTAGTAATCGCGGATCAGCATGCCGCGGTGAATACGTTCCCGGGCCTTGTACACACCGCCCGTCACACCACGAGAGTTTGTAACACCCGAAGTCGGTGGAGTAACCGTAAGGAGCTAGCCGCCTAAGGTGGGACAGATGATTGGGGTGAAGTCGTAACAAGGTAGCCGTATCGGAAGGTGCGGCTGGATCACCTCCTTTCTAAGGATTTTTACATGACGTACGTTTTGACACTTTGTTCAGTTTTGAGAGTTCAATCTCTCATTAATAATTGCGCCTGCGATTACTCGGCGCAAAACTGCACGTAGATATCACAGTGATGTTTATCATGATGTGATTGAAGTCAGTTGTTTTGTTCTTTGAAAACTAGATAACAGTAATTGCTGAGGAAAAGTGAAACTTTTCTTTAATCAAACCAATAAATAACACAACAATATGTTGTACCATTTATTCGCTAATGGTTAAGTTAGAAAGGGCGCACGGTGAATGCCTTGGCACTAGGAGCCGATGAAGGACGGGACTAACACCGATATGCTTCGGGGAGCTGTAAGTGAGCTTTGATCCGGAGATTTCCGAATGGGGAAACCCACTGTTCGTAATGGAACAGTATCTTTATCTGAATACATAGGATATTGAAGGCAGACCCGGGGAACTGAAACATCTAAGTACCCGGAGGAAGAGAAAGCAAATGCGATTTCCTGAGTAGCGGCGAGCGAAACGGAATTAGCCCAAACCAAGAGGCTTGCCTCTTGGGGTTGTAGGACACTCTATACGGAGTTACAAAGGAACGAAGTAAATGAAGCGACCTGGAAAGGTCCGTCGAAGAAGGTAACAACCCTGTAGTTGAAACTTCGTTCCCTCTTGAGTGGATCCTGAGTACGGCGGAACACGTGAAATTCCGTCGGAAGCTGGGAGGACCATCTCCCAAGGCTAAATACTACCTAGTGACCGATAGTGAACCAGTACCGTGAGGGAAAGGTGAAAAGCACCCCGGAAGGGGAGTGAAAGAGATCCTGAAACCGTGTGCCTACAAGTAGTCGGAGCCCGTTAACGGGTGACGGCGTGCCTTTTGTAGAATGAACCGGCGAGTTACGATCCCGTGCAAGGTTAAGTCGAAAAGACGGAGCCGCAGCGAAAGCGAGTCTGAACAGGGCGAATGAGTACGTGGTCGTAGACCCGAAACCGAGTGATCTACCCATGTCCAGGGTGAAGTTCAGGTAACACTGAATGGAGGCCCGAACCCACGCACGTTGAAAAGTGCGGGGATGAGGTGTGGGTAGGGGTGAAATGCCAATCGAACTCGGAGATAGCTGGTTCTCCCCGAAATAGCTTTAGGGCTAGCCTCGTGGCTAGAGTTCTGGAGGTAGAGCACTGATTGGACGAGGGGTCCCCACAGGATTACCGAATTCAGTCAAACTCCGAATGCCAGCAACTTATCCACGGGAGTCAGACTGCGAGTGATAAGATCCGTAGTCGAGAGGGAAACAGCCCAGACCATCAGCTAAGGTCCCCAAGTATACGTTAAGTGGAAAAGGATGTGGAGTTGCCCAGACAACCAGGATGTTGGCTTAGAAGCAGCCACCATTTTAAGAGTGCGTAATAGCTCACTGGTCGAGTGACTCTGCGCCGAAAATGTACCGGGGCTAAACGTATCACCGAAGCTGTGGGTGAACACCTAAGGTGTTCGCGGTAGGGGAGCGTTCCAAGGGCAGAGAAGCCTGACCGTAAGGACAGGTGGAGCGCTTGGAAGTGAGAATGCCGGTATGAGTAGCGAATGAGGAGTGAGAATCTCCTCCATCGAAAGCCCAAGGTTTCCTGAGGAAGGCTCGTCCGCTCAGGGTTAGTCGGGACCTAAGCCGAGGCCGAAAGGCGTA
>DASTXH010000060.1:0-1681 GCA_035758575.1 Saccharimonadales bacterium (SeqCode) | reverse complement strand
GCCTGGTAACATTCACCATTCTATGGCTGCGCTATGGCTTAGGGCATCACGCCTGAGCTGCTAGAAGGTAACACCATCTATGGAAATTCAGGACTCCTTTAAAAGCGCCAAATCGTTCTGGATTGCGGAGCGTATCCTATTCACGGGTACGCTCGTCGCTTTCCTGCTCTTCACCGCCCTTCTGATGTGGACGGAGCGCGACAATCATGTATCTCACTTTTTAACGAACCTCTTCAACATCGTAAGTGTCGGTACGCTCACCGGTTTATTCCGGGGGGACAGCGGGCTGCTGTCGCATAGCAGCCAGTTCGTACTATTGCTGGATATGATCGTGAACGGCTTAATCGCCAGCTTTGTGTCTATCCTTCTGATCGTGTTTATCCGTCTGGGTTTCGCTGGCGGCAACATACGCGCCCAAATAGAAAAAATCGGCGCCCATACCAAAGGTATCATCGCCTTCATTTTCCTGGACTTCCTGTTCATTTGGCTGCTCGGCACCGTCCTATTGCGCATATTCGGCACGCATAGCCTGTGGGAGGCTACGTTCAATGCAGCATCACACATCTTAAACGACGGGGTGACGGCGCTACCCAATAACATGATTCCTTACGCGCATAACGCAGGGATGCTGCTTTCGGGCGCTTTCCTCATTACTGTCGGCGGCTTAGGCATCGGCATCCGCGGCCGAGCATACCGGTGGCTGTTCCGTAAAATCGGTCTACGGCACATTGCCCGCGGCATCCCTGAGTCGGTACTGGTGCCACGCAATTTCATCATAGCCATCCTGGCTGTTACTATTGGTTTGCAGGCGCTGGGCGCGCTGAGTATGTTTGTATTCGAGGCGCACAACAGTGCGTTATTTAGCGGCACATGGTCTCCTTTAGGTAAACTGCTGGACACCTACTATATGTCGGTATCCGCCCGCACTGCAGGCTTTACGGTCTTTCCAGACCTGATGGCATTGCACGACAAATCCCACTTGCTTCTAATGGTACTGATGTCCATCGGTGCTGCATCGGGCAGCTTTGCCGGTGGCGTACTAAAACTGACTGCATTCATGTACCTGTTCGTACTTATCGGCGCCCGGTTCCGCGGCACGCTAGAGGTCAGCACTGCCCGCCGTTTCCTGCATTTCGCACAACGCACGGTGATAGAGGCAAACTTCCGCATTATCGGCTTCACGACCATTTTAGCGATGCTTATCTTGGTACTTTTTTTCGTGCAGCCCAACATATCCGGTCTATGGCTTACCTTTGAAAGCATTTCTGCAGTCAGCAACACCGGACTCACACTGGGAGCGACTAATCTGCTCAATCCGGTCGGTATGGCCATCATTATTCTGCTGATGACCGTTGGCAAGATTGGTTTCCTTTCGGTTGTCATCTCATTCTTCCCGCGCTACCAGCGCGTGATTGAAGAGGCACCCACAGACGAAGAAAGTCTGCCTGTAGACTAAGTTTTCCACCGCTCAATGAAATATATTACAGCGCCTAGCCTCTTACGGGCTAGGCGTTTTTTGGATTACCCCTTGACATGGGCCTATCTCGGCATTAAAATCGCCAAGTCATATATAACTAATATATCTCTAAACAAGGCAATTTATGAGTAATCCAGAGGCAGCTGGGCCGTCAGCTAGTGATGGGAATCATCACCAAAAACTCGGTCAATTTTTCGCAACAGC
>DASTXH010000050.1:0-3196 GCA_035758575.1 Saccharimonadales bacterium (SeqCode) | reverse complement strand
CCTCGTTTTAGCTTCCGCTAAAAGCTTCGGCCTACGGCTATGGTTCTCCTCTCAAAATATCAAACAGTCGCATGCGCTCCTTGGTTTGATATTTTGGGTTTCGTTTCCAGGCTGAAAACAGAGGTAATTATATCTTATGCGTGGGGATAATTCAACCGTCCTACGCCGTGACTGTATAATACAGATACCATGAAGAAAGATTCTATATTCCCGAAAGGTTTTTTGTGGGGTGCCAGTACGGCGGCGCACCAGGTGGAGGGCAATACGCATAACCAATGGAGCGAGTGGGAACTGGCAAATGCGGGGCGGCTGGCGGCAACATTTACGAAGCGGCTGCACTGGCTGCCGAACCTTGATGAAGTAACGCCTGCGGGTACTGACCCTGCGAACTATATTTCAGGCAGTGGCGTGGAACATTACGAACGCTACCGTGAAGATTTTGGTATTCTGCAGGAATTGGGCATGAACGCCTTCCGTTTCAGTATTGAATGGTCGCGCATTGAACCGGAGGAAGGCAAGTGGAATGAGCAGGCCATTGCCCATTACCGCGAATATATTAGTGAGCTGAAGAAGCGCGATATAGAGCCGGTGCTGACACTGTGGCACTGGACGATGCCAGTGTGGTTTACGGCGAAGGGCGGGTTTGCAAAGCGCTCCAACGTGATGTATTTCGTGCGGTTCGCACATAAGATTGGCGAATTGTTTGGCGATGAACTACGGTATGTCATCACCTTGAATGAACCGAATGTGTACACGCAGCTGAGTTACTTGCAGGGTGAGTGGCCGCCGCAGGGCAAGAACCCGCTAACCGCCATACGGGTGTATAGAAACCTGGTGCATGCCCATAAGCGCGCCTACTCCGCACTAAAGCAGGGTCACCCCAACGTGCAGGTGGGAATTGCCATGCAGGCGGGCAATGTACTGCCGAAGCGGCCTCATGATAGTTTAGCTCGATGCGTCGGCGCAGCGGCTGAGTATCTCAACAATTGGTGGTTCCTTGATCGCATCCGTAGGCAGCAGGATTTTATCGGAATCAATTACTACTTTACGCATTATCTGAGCGGCTTAAAGCCGCAAAATCCTAAAAAGCCTGTTAGCGACCTTGGCTGGTACATGGCGCCAGGGCTGTTCGATCGCCTGTTGCGGCGCGTATCGAAGCGCTATCGTTTGCCGGTTATCATTACTGAAAACGGCCTTGCGGACGCACATGATGCAGAGCGGCAGTGGTGGCTCGAAGAAACGCTTGCCGCACTACAGCGTGCACTTGATGCGGGCGTAGATCTTCGAGGTTATCTGCACTGGAGTTTACTGGATAACTTTGAATGGGCGTATGGCTGGTGGCCGAAGTTCGGGCTTGCTGCAGTAGACAGAAAGACCATGAAGCGAACTATCCGTCCCAGCGCCCGCTGGTTTGCGCGGCGTATCAAGGAGCTATAGCTGCGCGAGCAGGTTTCGCATAGCTTGGCCACGGTGGCTCATGGCGTTCTTTTCTTCCAGGGGCATCTCTGCCATGGTGCGCGTCTCGCCATCAGGTACCACTGTAAAGTCAAAGCCGAAGCCGTTTTCGCCGCGTGGCTCCACTACGCGTCCCTTAACGATTCCCTCGCCGAATAGCATAGTGCTGCCATCGTAATATGCGGCTACGCAGCGGATAGTGACGCGCGGTTCCGTCTCTTTCGAAAGTATAAGCAGCGTGCGTTTGCCTAATGTTTTTTCGAAGAACTTAAAGAACGGCCCGGGCAGCCCGTGTAATGCATCAAGCCCTGTAGAGACATCCTCGACGATTACCGGCGACTGTACCTGCTCGTATGCGCGGCGCACCTTGTCTTCTACTACCTCACGTACATCCAGGCTTTGTATTTCGGGTAAGTCCAGCGAGCGTGAGGTTATATCTAGCCGATCCGGAGCTAGCGCCTGCAATTCTTTTAGTTTACCGGCGTTTCCGGTGATGAGTGTGATGGGTGGTTTCATGCCGGTTTCTAGTACCCTATCTCTAAGTATGGCTGTTGCTTGATGATGCCTCGTTCTATGATCTGTTTAAACTGGTCGACGATATCGTAGCTATCGAGGTTGGCCAGGTCAACCCATACCAACTCGCTGCATTTTTCGGGCTCGGCATTTGCGTAGTTGTATTGCTTGTCACGGATGATGAATTCGAATGCTACTGTTTCCCCTGCCTGTGTGTTGCGCACGGCTACGCAGGCAAAGGTGAGGTCTTCGGGTCTGACCGTTACGCCGAGTTCTTCTTTGATTTCCCGCAGCGCTGCTACCACCGGTGTTTCGCCAGTTTCTATATGGCCGCCTGGCGGGCAGAGGTATCCGTCCATCCAGCCAGTATTGGCGCGCCGACCCAGCAGGAGCTTCGAACCATTGATGATAAAAACATTTACCGTGGGTATAAGAAGATGCTTCATGTGGTAATGATAGCAAACAAAAAGCACTTCTAGGGAAGCGCTTTTAGATTAACGAACTGGCACTGGGCAGGACATTGGCCTCCGGCCTCCTCCGCTGCGGCGTGCTCTCCGCTGGCCAGCGGATGCGCGCGTCCTCGCTCCACCGAACCTGCGACTACGATCTTCGCCTAGCGGCGAATCCCTGGCCGCAGGCCGATTCTTGCTAAGCACGCCAACTAAATAACCCATCGCTAGGATGGGTTATTTAGTTGGTACCCCCGGCAGGATTCGAACCTGCGACCTTGAGCTTAGAAGTCTCTTGCTCTAGTCCAACTGAGCTACGGGGGCGCGATTATGGGACAAACCTACGGTTTTTCCCATCGCGCCGGCAAAATGGAATACATTTTGTCGGGCTGCTCTTTTCCCTTTTGAAGTGGAATGGTTCTCCGTCAGCCGGCGGACTCCTTGGTTTAAAATTTTGGGAAACTGCAGCATTGTTTTTTAGATCTACCCGCCTTTTGTCTGGAAACTTGTTTTGCGGATAAAAGGCGGTAGGCTGGAAGGTGCTGCGACGTGGTGGGCGAGGAGGGACTCGAACCCTCAAGACTGTAAGGTCAACGGATTTTAAGTCCGCAGCGTATACCATTCCGCCACTCGCCCTTGTCGAACCGTATGGGACAAACCTACGGTTTTTCCCATCGCTGCTCTTTTCCCTCTCAAAACTTCAAACCAGCGGAGCGTTTGAAGTTTTGTAGCGAGGAGCGCTGCGAGATGTTACCCGGAAAGTCCGGAAACTTGTTTTG
>DASTXH010000049.1:0-7622 GCA_035758575.1 Saccharimonadales bacterium (SeqCode) | reverse complement strand
TTTACCCCCTACAACTGTAGCGCGGATTACTACAGTCGCCTGTAATGTTTGCTACGCTAAGATTGTTTTAATCATGCAAAATGAGTGGTATAAATTCGTCTCGAAAGAATGCTGCCCGTATGGTAGGACTACCTGCCATCGCGGTCTTCAGCAGGCGGTGCACGCCATCCACCATGAGTAACCTGGCGCCATCTTCCCTGACGATTATTGGATAACGCACATCTGCTGCTTGCGTACGTGCATACTGTTCGGGGTAAACCTCGGGCGTTTGCCACACCTGACGGGGCGTAATTTGAAACGGCCGTCCCTCATGTTTCCAGTAGGGCAGGTCCAGGTGCCATAACAGTTCGGCCGTGTTGATGGCACGTACCGGCAGGTCTAAGGCACGCAGCTTTTTCACATCCCACCAAAAGTCATAGAGCAGCCCCCGGAGTGCCGGGGGCTTGTTCGCGAGTGTGGGATGTGGCTGCATGGGTAGCCTTGACTGCGCGCTGGTGCTCAGTGCGCAGCCGCATTGCTATTACATACCGAACGCTTCATACACTTCAACCGTGCCGCCGCGCTCAAGCGTCGGCGCTTTTTTGGCGTACGCCAAAGCTTCGTCGAAATCTTTTGCCTCCACCAGCGTATAGCCACTAGTCATATCATCAGCGTTCGTAACGCCGGCGGCTGTAACCGCTTTGCCGCCCGAACGGAAGGCTTCACCCTGATCTACCACTGCCGAGCCCATCGATCCTAGCCATTCACCCCAGGCCTGCATCATCTGCACCACTTGCTCCTTCGGTAGGTTCGTCCAATCGTTCTTGTTTTTGTACACGAAAATGTATTTTGCCATTATCAGGCCCCTTTTATTTAATTGCAATGGCGAGTATGCGGTCCGCGTGGGCACGCTGCAACGTAAAAAAGTCAACAACTTTCAGGATGATTCTTGCCCGAGAACAACTCCGGTTTATTACGCAGCAACGCCAGGACCAGCTCGTAGTAGCGCCCGATTTCTGCGTCAACCGTGATCTTTTTTGACTTGGCTTCCTGTAATTGGTCCAGCGTAATATGGTCATGCTGCCAGTTGCGGCCCTCATCTAATACGTTGTTCAGGATGGGCACCAGCTTGTCCAGCGCATATACAAACTTCGCCTCGGCAGTGGCCTTTGTTTCATACTCGTCAATCAGATTCAGCATAAGCCGTTGACTTGGCCATTGCCGCTTCAGGCGAGCGATAGCCTGCGCCTCACGCTCCTGCTTCGACGCCTTATCCTGCTCGGTACCATAAACGTATGTATCGCCGGAATACACCTCTAGAATGTCGTGAACCAACGCCAGCCCCATTGCCTTGTATGCATCTAAAGAAAGTTTATTCTGCTCAGTAAGATACAGCGCCATAAGCGCAATCTGGAAGGAGTGTTCGCTGTCGTTCTCCAGTTGCTCTTCGTTCCTTACCCACATAGAGCGTTTTACATTTCGTACGTCATGAGTGAAAGAAGTAAATGCCAGTAAGTCGTCGAGTGATGCCGTCATTGCCCAATCATACCAAATGCAGTATTAGTCTGCGTACAGTGTCTTACCGGTGTGGTAGCTATCTAACGATAGTTTGCACATCTCAAACATGGGTTCGGGAAGACTGTCCAGCGCATACCAGCCCCACGTTTCGCTCTTTTCAGGCTCCAATACCTCGGGTTCCCCCGATACCCAGTCTGCCAGCATACCAATATGCACGTAATGCTTACCGTACTTGCGCACATTGGCGAGATATTGGAACCGTACGTTCCCGATGCGAATGCCCGACTCTTCAGCGGTTTCGCGGACAGCACAATCTTCAAATGATTCATTGAATTCTAGGTGGCCGCCCGGGAAGGCATACTCGCCTGCGCCATGTGCGGCCTTCCGCTTCGCCAGCAGCACCCTACCGTCTTTCAGTATCATCACGCCCACGCCTACTTTTGGCATCGGCTTATCCATGCATCCTCCCTTGAATGGTTAGCTTTGAGAGCGACTTCAATAACGCCGCATCGTCTGGAAATATCCCATCAAGAACGCCGTATAGGGTTTCGGTCTTCTCCGGCTGGCCGATTGCATAACACTTTTTCCCCATGCCATAGGCAACGCCCAGTTCAATATGTCCGGCAATGCCGGCCGGCAAAACAAGCAGCAGGTTGTTAGAGTCCTTGATACCCTGCATATCTTTTTCAAAAATGGCGCGTATCAACGGATGGTCAAGCGGTAGTTTCTCGGTATTTTCCGATTTCATCGCATCGCTGCTAAGCCCCAGCCGCTGAAGCACATCAGTATAGTCGTTCTCAAGAAAACTAAACACCGAATAGCCTGCCGTACGGACAGACTTCACGACACTTTCAACTACATCTTTGTTACGCCAGCGCCCTGCCACATAGAAGTCGTACCGTATCATGCATTCATGATACACACATGTGGTTGTTGCTGCCATACGGATATACCTCCGCAGACTTTCACCAAAACCGTTCGCTTTACCCGTGCCGAAAGCGCAAACTTAACGTTCGCCCTCCCACTCTTTATAAAACTCGTCCAGATATTGCTCCATAAATTGATGTCTATGCTCGGCAATTTTACGAGCCGTCTTCGTATATAGTTTATCCTTCAGCAAGAGCAGTTTCTCGTAAAAATGGTTGATGGTGTGCGACTTACTATTCTTATATTCTTCAAACGAGCCATGCATGACGGGCTTTACCGCGGGATCATACATCGGCGTATCGTGTCCACCGCCATAGGCAAATGTCCTGGCTATACCGATGGCACCTACGGCATCCAGCTTGTCGGCGTCGCTCACAATCCGTCCTTCTCTGGACTTCATAGTCTGCGCAACATTAGCACCCTTATACGATACATTGCGGATAATGTCTTCCACCTGGATAATATCGTTCTCTTCAACGTCTAAGCTTTCCAGCCATGCCCGGGCGGCCTTTGGCCCCGCCTCCAGGTCGCCATCATGGAACTTCCAGTCGGCAATATCGTGCAGAAGGGCGCCTATTTCCACGACAAACGCATCAACGCCCGGCTCCGAGACGGCAATATGCTTGGCAAGCTTCCACACGCGGTACATATGCCACCAATCATGCCCGGACCCCTCACCACGAAACTTTGTCTCTACGTACTGCCTGGTCTTGTCGATAGTTTGCTGCTTTGTCATTACGCCATCATACCAAGCGCCGGCGAGCGTTGCCAAATAGCAACGACACCACTATATTGCGAGTACTTCCTTAGCGGCGTCGTGCAACAGCTGATGAGGCATACGCTGGGGAACTACCAGCTTAGACACATCAACTAGCCCTAAATGAGTCATGGTCACAAGGCTACTGATAGAAACACTGCCAATGAACAACAACGGGCGCTGTTGCTCGGGCAGGGCTTCGTATATCAGCCGCTGCTCAAGATAGCTTAGTACCTGTGTGTTGGTGACATGAGCGGTATGCTGCGCATATTCAAGGCCGCCGTTACGGAATATGCGCCGGGCGCGGTTCACTGCCTGTCCGGCCGCGGCCGGTGCCTCCATCTTTGGATTTCGGCGCAGCAAATCCTCGAAGTAAGCTTGCACGCACTCGCCATAGCTGCCGCCGCGCGCCTTTACCTGCAGTGCCCGGTAGTACCCGGTGCCTGGCGTATCTTGGCTGGCATAGCCTGTTATGGCCTCGCGCGCCACACGTTCCTGCCATAATGCGCCGGCTTCTACCTGATCAGAAACAGCATCGATACCCACTACTTGCTGGATTGCCAGACGGGCTATACTCCGTTTGTTAGCGTGCTGCAAGGCATGCGTCAACTCGTGACTCGCCAGCCAGAGAGCCTGGGCTACTGAACGACTTTTTTCTGGAATCTTTACAATCCGCTGCTTGTCGCTAACCGCAAGACTCTTGAATTTGCCGTCGACAACGGCTTGCCACAGATCATCTGCCGCGGGCCCTTCGCGTTCACTAAACCATTCAGTGGAAGCGCTGAGCAGACCGTACGACTGCAGTACCGACGCGATCCAATCTCCATACGTCTCTCCCTTGATAGTAGCCTTGGCAAGCGCCTCATACGGTATGTCGGTAAATTCACCGCGGTCGACGGCCTCGTTCTGGCCGGCCACCCCTGGGTCGCGCTCCACCAACGCTTCAGCTTCAGGGCTCAACCACGTCAGCCTCCCCCGTTGGTCGCGGCTCACACCATGCCGGTGGCGATCAAACCGCTGCAAACGCCCAGCGATTTCTTCACTGCTAAGCGTCGTATCAAAACCAGGCAAATGCTCCTCAAGCTGCGTCAATTCTTCACGATGTCGCGCTCCGCCGCTATTGCGATGCTGGCTCAATAGGCCATAGGCACCCACGTATAGCTCATCCAGCGACCTATTAACTCGACGTCTATACAGATCGACAACGAAAAGCTTTGCACGCAACACCTCTGGATCGGCGTCACCCAAAACCCTAAGTTCTTTAGCAATACATCTGTAATGCGCCTTGAGATGTTGATAGTCACGGGCTTTGGCCGCCAATATTTCTGGATTCTTATATGATCTGATGATATGCGGCGCCCGCACGGCCGACCCGTCAAAGCCTGACCTTATAAACGCCTGGGTCAACTCCTGCTCTTCATATTCGATGCTTTGCCCCTCTAGTATATCCAGGGCGCCTGAGTCGACATTCCGGATATCAAGCATGCTGAGCTCGGCCGTACATGCATCTTCTGTTTCAGCAGTGAGCCTGTGCCCTGTTGCATCATACAGCGCCTTCCGACCGGTATCTGTCAGGAAATAGGACACACCAAGACTGGCACGGTTTACCTTGTCGCGCCACACACCCTCAAGCGGTCGCAAGGCTATGCCAGACGCCTCCAGCGCTTCCAACTCTTTTGTATAGGCTTCACTTTGGGGAAACTCAGCGCCCGTAAACTGCGAGTTATAGAGCTGCGACTCGAATTCCGTTACTCGTTTCAACCGCTCAGCACCAAGCACCGGCTGGATTTGTTCAATAGCAAAATACTCCGGGATAGTACCGGGCGTACCCGGCCGTGGGCCGTACATACAGGTTGCTTCAGACATAGACATATGCAAAAAGTAGGTTACATATTTTATATAGGAGATTAGCTAGTGGAGTTTCTCGCCCCGATTGAGCATGGCTATAAACCTCTCGATCCTAGCTGCTCGGGTTTCCGGCTTCTTGGCGGTTTGCACGCGCCAGCAAAATGCATACACATTTGCTTTGTTCAGCGTTTCAAAAAAATGTTTGGCCTTCGGGTCTTTCTCTAGGGCCGCTTGGAAATCCTCGGGCACATTCACAGAACCAGGCGAATCGTAGGCAGCGTCCCACTCGCCATTTTGCTTGGCTGCGGTAACCGCAGCAAAGCCTGCCGGCCGCATCTTCCCCATTGTAATAAGTAATTCCGCTTTGGCAACATTGATTTTCGACCAAATACTTCTTTGCCCCCCTCGGCGTAAACTTTTGCAAGTAGTAGTCGCCATCGTATGCCCGCTTTTGACTATCTATCCACCCATAGCACAGCGCTTCCTCAAGGGCCTCTTGGTAGCCGACCGATACCTTGCCGGACAGCTTCTTAGCGTGCTTGAGCCACACGCCATGCGCATGACCGTGGTTGGCTTCCAGCCAAACCCGCCAGCCTTCTTGTGACGCAAAGAATAAAACAGGTATGTCTTGCAGCAGTTCCATGACCTCAGGATATCAACAAAAAAGCCCCAATGCATGGGGCATTTTTGCTGGAGGGCCCACTGGGACTTGAACCCAGGACACCTTGCTTAAAAGGCAAGTGCTCTAACCAGCTGAGCTATGGGCCCGCGATTATGGGACAAACCTTCGGTTTTTCCCATCGCGCCGGGCGCCGGAGTGAATCCGTCGCTCGGGCTGCTCTTTTCCATAAGCAGACACGAAAATAACACCTTACATTATCCGCTAAAATGATGAAAAGTCAATCTTAGTGACGCACTGTGAGGCTAGTGCCGTTTGCCGGAATGCTCATCGTGGTGCTTTTTGGGCCGCTGCGTCCAAATAAAAAACATACTGATAAGCGCACCGCCGCCCACTAGTGCCGACTGCAGCCGAACCACTTGTGCCCACAGCGACGAACTCATGATGGACTGTGCAGTACCGGGCGTCAGCAACGGCACGACCAGTAGCGCAGCGAGACATCCAGCGGCCAGCGCCGGCAAAATATTCAGCAACAAACGGGCTTTCCGAACCGTGCCGATCATAAACAGCGTGGTAAATGCCGCCGGAAACAGCAGCAACGCCAATCGCATTACCGACACACTCACCGATGCCCCATGCGACACAAACAGGTCAGCAAACGACTGGATGTCGTTAGCCAAGAACTGCGTAATAACATAGCCGACGCAAAGACTTACAAACACCAACGCCGCATTAACGCGCAGCAACATCAGCAGCAAAACAGGCGCCGCAAACAAGCCAAGGATAATAAGATCATGCTGCCCCATAAGCCAAAGTATACCACGCTTATGCTCCGGCGTGCGGTTGGTTGAAGGAAGGGAGCAAAACCGATCCGCCACCCTAGGTAGTATGCGGACCGCTGGAAAAGAGCAGCCCGAGCGACGGATTTACTCCGGCGCCCGGCGCGACGAGAAAAACCTTTGGTTTGTCTCGTGTAGCGTTACGCCCCCACCTTGTCTTTCTTCCGCCGCGCCCGAGCGTTCTGCTCGACATACTCGATAATTTTTTCGGCCACGTTGTGGCGCGTAACCTGCTCTATACCAAAACCAGGGCTGGCATTTACTTCCAGCACCAGCGGCCCGCGGTCGCTGCGCATCATGTCTACACCACATACCTGCAGGCCCATAGCCTTAGCGGCCCGCTGCGCCACTTTACGCTCTTCGTCGCTGAGACGAACCGGTTTCCCCTCGCCGCCTTGGTGAAGGTTGGACCGAAAATCGTCGGTCAGGCTCTGGCGTTCCATGCTGGCCACCACTTTGCCATTTACCACAAAAGCACGGATATCCTTACCAGCACTTTCGGCTACAAATTCCTGCACCAGGAAGCTCACGCCCTCCACATAAAACGCCTGCATCACCGCTTTGGCGGCCTTACGGGTTTCGGCCAGCACTACGCCGTTACCATGCGTGCCGCGCGCCACCTTGATGATTACCGGTGCGCCACCAATCTGGTCAAGCACGTCGTCGAAATCCGCTGTCTCCATGGCAAAAACAGTCTTAGGAATACCCACGCCGGCTTTGGCAAGCAGCTGCATGCTGCGCAGCTTGTCACGTGAACGCGTTAGGGCGATAGACGTAGTGGTAGTAAATACATTTTGCACCTCAAACTGGCGCACAATAGCACCGCCATAGCCGGTAAGGCCCGATGCGATGCGTGGAATAATAACGTCGACGCCAGTTAGTTCCTCGCCCCTATACCGCACGACCGGCTTATTGCTCTCAACCGATACATAACACTTCGCATAGTTAATAATCCGGACGCTATGGCCCTTTTTTAGGGCTTCTTCTTTCAGTCGCTTCGTGGAATAGTTGCCCGCCCCTTTGGATAAGATGACAATATTCATAACTTCCTTTCGCCTAACTTCTTTAGCTCGCGTCCTATGTAGTCGGCAAATGCACGCTGCTTTTCTGGAACGAAGGAGCCCGTAGCTATCTG
>DASTXH010000020.1:0-1006 GCA_035758575.1 Saccharimonadales bacterium (SeqCode) | reverse complement strand
ATCACTAGCCCCGTGCGACCCCGGCCAAGAGCGAAACCCTGCCACAAACCGTTGCCGCAGCATAGCAAGTACAGCCGCCGAAATATTTACTCCATGTAAGCCTGGCGAGGAGCGCAATCCGGCTACAAACCGCTGCCGGGCTGTCCTGGCAGCCAGCACTACGCTCGAGCCATGCCCAGCCGGTCAAACGCGCAACCCCGAAACGAACCGCTGTTGCAAAGATCAAATTGCAGCTATAGCAGATGTACGCGACGTCGCGGCAGCTACAAGCCCGCCGCTCAAACTGCCGCTCCAATGGTTTATCGCGGCCGGCGTGGCCATTGTCGCCCTAGGCTACGCTCTGTATGAATGGCGGCAGGACATCCAACAGCTGCGCCGCACGCTTAGTAGGCCACGACTCACCGCACTTGCCGGCCAACATCTACGCTTTTGGCGGCACAAACGCCGGCCGTAATCTCAACCCGCTAGCCCTTCTTACGGGGCACTCGTTCGCCTTTTTCACGTGCCTTGCTTAGGCCGACTGCAATTGCCTGTTTACGGTTTTTGAACTTGCCTTCATGCTTATGTTCATGCATGGTTTTTTCTACTTCTTCACTTGCTCGTGGATCATATTTTCGTGCCATAGCCCCTCCTTGTACACGTACAGTATGCCTAGTGATACTTGACGTCGTCGTTATATTATTCGTAGCCAATATATCGTCGCGTACTATACCGCCCGGCGGCCAACCACAAAATTGTAAATGACGATAATTGCCGCCACGACCAAGATAATATGCACAAAATCGCCGCCGATATGTGCTAGGAACCCGACAAACCATAACACTACAAGTAGTGCTGCAATGAGTAGTAGCATACATTCTCCTCGTTTACCCCCTACAACTGTAGCGCGGATTACTACAGTCGCCTGTAATGTTTGCTACGCTAAGATTGTTTTAATCATGCAAAATGAGTGGTATAAATTCGTCTCGAAAGAATGCTGCCCGTATGGTAGGACTACCTGCCATCG
>DASTXH010000082.1:0-4617 GCA_035758575.1 Saccharimonadales bacterium (SeqCode) | reverse complement strand
AAGATCACTCCGTGCATAGGTAAAAGGAACCGCTGCTTTTTCGTCGCTAACAAACTACGATTTTGCGTCAAAAAGATCAAGCAAGGTATTTACCAATTCGGCGTGGCTCCAGACGAGCGGCGTGACGCTCAGAGCGAAGCCTGTTTCGGGGTCAAATTGTTCACTCAGGGCGCCGCTGGGGTAGGCACGAGCCATAGACCACTCTGCTAGTTTGTTTGCTTCATCGGCCTTGCCAATGGCGATGTAATACTGTGCCAGCCACAGCGTACATACCACCCAAGGGTTGCCCTTATATTGCGTCTTGGCCAAAAAATAACCGTCTTTCTCATCGCGTATCACGCCGCCGACGGGCGACGTGTTCAGCAAGCGCTCTTCGACGGCTTTCAAGGTGCCGATCATACGCGCGTCATCCAGCCGTAACCGTGCAAACATAAGGGGGCCGTAGAGGTTGGAGCTATCCAGTTTGTCGTCGTACTGCAGGTTGCCGTCGGGCTGCAGCAAGAATCCCTTCCGGAAGTATTGCTGCTCTGGCTGGTACAGTGCGTCCATATTTTGGCGCATACCGGCGGCCGCGCGGCGCCAGCGTACGGCGTCTGCCTGGCCGCGGTCCAGCGACTCTGCCAGGCTGGCAGCGGTTTCCAACCCGGCTATGACCGCCGAAACAGTATACGTAGACGTAAGGAACGTTTGCTCCCACAAATCGTAACTGGCATGCGGCAGACCTGTGGCGCTATCAACAAAATTCGCCAAAAAGTCGGCACAAGGGGTGATGAAGCTGTCGTAAATACCCTCCACATAAATACGATCACCACTGAGGTTGTAATATTCGCCAATCATAAACAGCACGGTGGCGGTTTCGTCTTCCTGTATAGCCAACTCTTTGGCGCGATTATGCATCAGCGGATGCCAGGTGCTGCCAATGGCGCGGTCGGGCTGATACTTGTGCATCAGGTACCCGTCACGGTGCATGGTATCGCGCGCGAAGTCAAAGAATTTGCGCGCCTCTTCAAAGATACCCAGACGCATCAGCGGCCAGACGGCAAAGGCAGCGTCACGTGGCCAGCAATAACAGTAGTAATCACGGCCGTAATTGAAAATACTGGAATCACCGCTCGCCAGGATAGATCCGCGCTCATCACAGTGCGCCTTTATAATCAGCAGGCTCTTTTGCAACATACGGCGCCGCTGCTCGTTCATGCCTTGCGTCTTAGCTTGAGCAGGCGCAAGCCATTTTTGCCAGTACTGTTTTGCGGCTTCATGGCGCTTTTCGATAGGATAATATTTCAAATGCGTATGCACCACCTGCGCATCAGTCTGGCTATCGGCGGCCACAACCCAGTAGTGCACGCCGAATGTCTGCCCGGGTTCTACCTCGCGGCGAAAACGCAGGACGCTGTCTACGCCGCCATGTTCGACGCCGTTGCCAGACAGCTGGCCGTCCTCGGCGTCCATAAAGGTACCGGCCTTACCCTCTATACCGTAGTTGCCGACTGAGTATTGGTCAAAATCACCGTTGTCTGCAGTCTTGCCGGCAATCAGCAGACAACAACGGCCTTTGTAGTCCAGTAAATAGTGGTCGTCCGGTACATACATGGCAGTATCGGCGCGCCCGGCGCGTGATATTTGGAATACCTGGTGCATGAACAGGCGAATATCGCGGCGATGGTCGGACTCATTGGTAATGGTGGCGCAGCGGATGAGTGCATTGTACTCGATATCCACAAAATCGTGGAGTTCTAGGGTGACTGCCAGATCGGCCGAGTGCATGCGTATGTCGCTGACCAGGGCATCATCCGCAAAACCGACGCTGACATCCCACGTGCCGTCGTTCGTCCAGCGGAATACGCCGTCCACCCAAATGCCTATCTTATGCTGCGAGCTGCGGGCGTTAGTAAGGTTGTCCAGCCCGACGTACGGATAATAAAAGTCGTGTACCAGGCCGCTTTCGTCCAGCCCGACAAATAATTGCCCGTTACTCAGTACTACTGGTCGCCCCATCTACAAGCCCCACCCATATTTCATTACTGCTTATTTTATACCTCAACGCCTTTTTCAGCCAAGCGGAACCGCACATCGTGGTAGGCGTTCATGAAGTTCATATACGCTTCGTATGGCGAGTCGTACGGGCTGAAGTAGGCATGGATATCGCCATCATTAAACCACTTAGTGCACATGTAATAGAAGTGGTCGGACGTCTGCAGCCGCCGGTAGTCTTCGATAAGGCCGCTGTCGTTGGTGGCAATTATTTTCTCGTGCAATTCATACAGAGCAGTGATGGCCTGTTGCTGGATACGGTTGCCCAGCCAGGCGCTAAGGTCGCGTTCAGTATCAGCCCACGTGATGGTACGCGGCACATCTATATAGTCGACCGGTTCAAACGCATCGCAGGCTTCAGAAACCGTCATAAACTCATGCGCAGGCGTCTTGAGCCACTGCTTCGGCAAGTGTTCCAGGAAATTGAAAATGCCGGACTCGTCCCATTGATGCTCGCCAAATGTTTCGTAGTCCATGAATAGGTTGAAATTAGTGGCTTTGTCGTTTTCGGACAGCCAGTGACAGAATTTGTCGGCCGTCAGCGGCCATTCGCTCCAGTTATGGTCGCCAAACCGGAAGGCAATGTCGTCGCTGAGCTTATAGTTCTTCATAAGGAGCCGGATATTGTCGGTATATGCCGGGCGGTAGACATAATTGGGCGACCGCCAGCCGAGCACCGGATCCCATCCTTCCGCTAATATGCCTTTGTAGCCGGCTTTGACGGCCCAATACGCTACGTCGTTGTTGTAAGCCAGCTCGGTGTTACGGAACACCTGAGGCGTCTGGCCGAACAGCTGCCGGATCTTCGCCCTATGCTGCGTTACCTGTGCCTCGAACTCGGTGCGGGAATAAAAAAATGCCAGGCTGTGGTGGTATGTTTCTGCCACAATTTCTACACGGCCCGTTGCCACAAGCTCCTGGAATGATCGCAGCGCCTCCGGCGACCATTGCTCCAACTGTTCTAACACCGTACCAGTTATAGACATGCTCAGTTTGAAGCCGGGGTTATGTTCCATCATCCGCTGCAAGCGATGATTTGTTGGGATGTATGACTTTTCGGCCACTTTCTTGAGGATGCGCTCGTTGCTAGCCTTAGACTCATAAGGGGCATTGAAGTAAGCATGGCTGTTACCGCTGTCGAGCGCTGTATAATGCCGTATGCGGTACGGCTGGTGCACATGCAGGTAGAGCACGATGGACTTCGTCATACGGCAGTTCCTTGTGTGGTCAACGGGTGTTCGTCTTTACTATACAGGACGCACGTAGCATAACCGTGATCCACCGCACATTCAGACACCATTATGCAGCCACTCCTGATGCAACATGACGGGCGTACAGCGCGCTGATTTTATCGGCGGCCTGTCCCCAGGAAAGTCCCCGGAGCTCCTGCGAGGCATTCGTAAGCAGCTCATCGCGCAATGAGTCATTGGACATGACGGCGATAATCTGGTTGGCCATTTCATTAACATCCCAGTAATCTACCTTCAGCGCATGATGCAGCACTTCACTGACGCCCGACTGTTTGCTGATAAGCGAAGGTGTACCATAGCCAATAGCTTCCAGCGGGGTCAGGCCAAAGGGCTCGGATACAGAGGGGAGCACAAATAAGTCCGCAATAGCATAGGCATCGCGCCATGGTTTGCCGCGCTGGAAATCGGTGAAAATAACATTCTTAGCAATGTCCAAATCAGCCGCCAGTTCGATCAGCTCTACATATTGCTCACCGCTGCCTACCAGCAGGAACATGGTCTTAGGATGTTTCTCAACAACAATTTTGGCTGCGCGCAATAAATTCGGCAGGCCTTTCTGGATAGTAAGCCGCCCTACGTTAGCCACCACACGGTAACCCTGGGCGCGTAAAGCGGCCAGGTATTGATAGGTGTTGGGCTGCGTGTAATCCAGCGGCACGAGGTCGCCGGCCTCCAGGCTGTTGTGCACTACTTCTATCTTATCTAATGGAATGGCATATTCACGGGCAATCGCACGCCGCGTAAAGTCGCTGACGGCGACGATGCGGTCTGCCATGCGAAAACCTATGTCTTCAATCTCGCGTACCATAGGGTTACCGCCTTGGCCGCCAGCCCGGTCGGCCTCGATAGAATGGGCATGCACTACCAAAGGACAGCCCACTGTCTGCTTGGCGCGTAGCCCGGCGCGAAACGTCAGCCAATCGTGTGCGTGGATGATGTCGTACTGGTTAGCCGCAACAATCCGGCCAACAGCAGCTTCATATAATTGCTGTTGGTCAAAGATAGAATATTCAACTGCGGTACCATCGCTGTATATATATTTGTTGCTATCATAGGCGATGCCGCTACGCAGAATAGCCTCTATGCCCTGCGGTGAAGCGGCGGTTACGCGCATAAAGTCTATGCCATGATCGGCCTGATAAGGCAAAATGAACTCGATATCAATACTGCGGCGTGCAAGCGCTTTGCACAAGTTGTAGCACGCTACCCCAAGGCCACCACTGTTGTGGGGCGGCAGTTCCCATCCCAACATTAGCACCCGCATACTATCTATCCTGCATCCCCGCCTATGTTTCTTTCCTCAATATACAGCGACTAGGCAGGGAAGCGCAAG
>DASTXH010000077.1:0-36794 GCA_035758575.1 Saccharimonadales bacterium (SeqCode) | reverse complement strand
GATCTCATTACCGAAGACAGTAGCTGTTGGCAACAACTTAATTCGCTACCGAGGAAGTGAATACAATTCATCTTTTGCATTGTTTTACTATCTTAGTCTTTGGTAACCGAGAACCAAAGGCTTTTTTGTTCTTTAAAATCTTTAGGTCGAAAGATTTTTAATGGAAATGCGTGAGGCTTTTACGCTACATCGCATTTTAGAAGGAAAAGATTTATGGCTCTAACCAAACAAAAGAAGCACGATGTTGTATCCGACGTAGCAGACCTGCTGGCATCTTCCAAGATGACTGTAGTCGCCTCCTATCCGGGCACAACCGTGAAGTCCATGCAGCAGCTTCGCAAGAATGCTCGCGACAATGGCACCAAAGTGCGCGTAGTAAAGAACCGCCTGGTTATCAAAGCCATTGAGCAGAACGACAAGCTCAAGGGCGCCGAAACCAGCAGCCTGCGCGGCCAGCTCGTATACGCCTTCAACAGCGAAGACGAAGTTGCCCCCGCTCAGGTCATCGCGCAGTTTGCTAAAACCAACCCGACGCTGGAATTCGTAGGCGCTATCAGCGCAGACGGCAAGTTCCTGTCGGCCGACAACGTAAAGGCGCTCGCCACCTTGCCAAGCAAGAACCAGCTCATCGCTGAAGTGGTAGCAACCCTGATGTCACCGCTTCATGAAACCATGAACGGCCTGTCGGGCAACCTGCACGCACTGCTTGACGGTGTTAGTGCGAAGGCAACCAATTAAAGGAGATAGAAATGGCTGATTTGAAGAAACTCGCCGAAGAGCTGACCAAGCTCACCGTTCTGGAAGTAAACGAACTGAAGACCATCCTGAAGGATGAGTACGGCATCGAGCCAGCTGCTGCTGTTGCAGCCGTTGCCGGTCCTGCCGCTGACGCAGCTCCTGCTGCCGAGGAAAAAGCTGAGTACGATGTTGTCCTGAAGGACGCAGGCGCTCAGAAAGTAGCTGTGATCAAGGCCGTCAAGGACCTGACCCAGCTTGGTCTTGGCGAAGCCAAGGCTCTCGTAGACGGCGCTCCAAAGGTCGTTCTCGAGAAGGCAAAGAAAGAAGACGCAGAAGCTGCCAAGAAGGCCCTCGAAGCCGCTGGCGCAACTGTCGAGCTTGCCTAGTTTTAGGAAGGTTCACCTTAGAAGAGTCCGGGCAACCGGACTCTTTTTGTATAGCTGCTACACGTGATCAGTATCATATACGCGCCTTCCTAGACTATGCTACCGTGCGCGCATGAATACCGAAGCCATAGCAATTATTCCTCTACTCCAGGAGACAGCTCCGCTCCAACCGGAACAGACGCCGGCAGAGCCACATGCGACACTGATCCAAAAGTTAGGCGAACTACCCACGAAAGCCGCTGCCTATCTGGATATAAAAACAGCCGCAGCATGTAATGCAGTAGCCGACACACTACATACTGCGAAAGACTATCTCAAACATCAGGGCGGAAGACTGGCGGCCCATACTTACCTCGCAGCGCTAGCCGTCACTGGCGGCGGCCTGGGCGCGTTCCTAAAGACCAATACTGCCCACGCCGAGGCACAGGGTCCGCGCTATACGGTCACCCAGGCAGCCAAGGGCGGCATTCTTTCGCGCACCACGCCCAACTGGGAAGACACACCACACATCATCGGGCAGGGGATCTACCCAAATGACGTTCTTACTCTAAAATGCGGCGTCACCGATGGCAGTCCCGTAGGCCAGTACAACAACACTACGTGGTATTTCGTACACAACAACAGCAGGAACGAACCAGACTTCTGGGCAAATGATCACTATCTAGACACGCCAAACACCGCCGGTCACATAGCACCCGATGTTACCGTCTGCCCCAACAAAGGCCCCAACCCTATGGAGGGACAAACTAATTCCACCACTACCACTGCAGTAACAAGCGTATTCTTTTCACCCATACCCGGCAGGGCAAACGGTTTGGACGGCCTGGCAATGATCGCCGATAAAAGCTACGCCTTAGAAGAATGGACTTCAAACACGAAGTGCTCCAACGACAAAGTCATGCAGATCATTCCGGAATCGGCCAATACGCTGGCCGGATGGAGCGTAGGCAGGCTAGGGCTAATATATTATCTCGCCGGAGCAACAAAGGAGTAAAAGGGTAGTATCCATACTGTCGTCTTGTTTGACCCAGGAAACAGCTCAGACTTTAGCGGCGGAGATGCATGCGATGCCCGATATGACGTCAATCATATACTCGGCGATTGGCTTCAGCTGAGTCCTCAAAATCGGCTTATTATTTACACCGGCATCATTACCGAAGAGTCGCCAGCCATAGGTCCTGATAATCAACGGCCTATCGATGAGCAGATGAATGACAGCTCACTCACTATAGATAGACGGACATTTGCTGGTCTTTGGAAATATTACCTCGCTGGAATATGGAACCAACCGTTCGCACATCAAGCGCAAATCTGCGACTATACTAATATGAGCCATAATGATACTTTTAGAAACTTTGCATACACCATTCAGTCTAGGCAGACAACCTGCCCAACGAGTAAAGATGGGCAATTGCCCACAGCATGGAATCCATAATGCAAAGAGAGGGAATAAGTAGCCCATCCTCGTCGATTCATATAAGAGCCGCTTGGTTGTGGATATGCACAGCCGCCGTACTGCTATTGTCGGCGCTCAGCCTCTTTGTGCTTTGGTATAGCGAGCCCAGGGCTATCTATCTACCAAATAATATATCGCTGCATGCCGCACAAAACCCCAGCAATCTACCAACCAGTCAATACCGGGTATTGACTCCATATGGTATAGCGCATAAATTCGTAGCCCCAGATGGGGTTATAATCTATGAGCTTAGATCTACCTCTTTCCTGCGTGCATCGCAATGCCCTAATATAGGGCGGCAGGCGTCATTAGGACATGGTGCCTGCAGTAAAATAGACGCAATCCAGGGAAACGATCTTTATGGAATCATCCGGAACGATGCCACTACTGTACATGAGCAGTTTGTCGATATAAATGGCACGCTCATAGCTATCATTTCCAGCAACTATAACTCAGCATTCCTCCGCGCTTTTATGATTGTGCCCAAAGACAAAATACCACTGTACCTTGACGCAAATCGCTTATGCCAGCTGTAATTTTACATCGCAGTGTATTCAAAGCCAGAGCCTGCACCCACACCATTCCGGTGTTGGACAGGGCCAACAGGTATGCTCAAACACGCCAAAGGCTAATACGCGCAAATAAAACCACTTGAAGCTTGCAATACGCATATGGTAGCCTAGTAATCATCGGTTAAAATTTTTATGTACTAGAGGGTAGACTCCACAGTTATCCACCATTTTTAGTTTATTCTTTGACTTGACTTCCTAAACATGTTAGGTTTAGGAGTAGGTGGTTCTGAAAAGTTTAGAGAGACGAAAAAACAATGGCAGACATACCAGAAAAACAGATCAAACGCTTGCGAACGCTCATTCAGGACGCTGAAATGAACCTTGCAGCAGCAACGGAGCTACTTATCAGCCTCGTCGGCGACGACGCCAAGGTTGCGCCTATCGCGCGCGACGATGCCTTGGGCAAAATTATCGAGGGCGTCTTTGACGGCCAAAACATGGTTGGCAGCGACGGCAAGATGTACCCGGTTCCCGCTAATTACGCATCCAAGTCTAAACTTGTGCAGGGCGACATTCTAAAGCTTACTGTCGCGGATGACGGCACCTTCTTATACAAGCAGATTGGCCCAATCGCACGCAAACAGGTCGTAGGGGCGCTGAAGCTGGAGAACGGCCACTACTATGTCACCGTAAACGGCAAAGACTTCCGCGTGCTATTGGCCAGCGTAACGTACTTCAAAGCTAAGCCGGGCGACCAAGTCAGCGTAAACTTGCCCGAGAACGACGCCAACGCCGAGTGGGCTGCCCTCGAAGCTGCGCTGTAAAAATCTGTGCTCGATCGTTTCTGGGGCCGCATAAAGCGGCCTCTTTTAGTTTGTAATTTATACATTCGGCAAGTTCGGCGAATGCTCTTATAATAAAAGGCGAACTATGGGACAAGCCTTATACCGGAAATACCGGTCAAAATCATTAGACGAAATTGTCGGCCAAGAGCACATCACCGACACGCTCAAGCACGCCATCGCCAGTGGACGCATCGCGCATGCATATCTGTTTACCGGCCCGCGCGGCGTGGGCAAGACCTCCATTGCGCGTATTTTGGCACACGAGCTGAACGGCGTACCGTATACGGACGAAGCCAGCCACCTGGACATTATAGAGATTGATGCCGCCAGCAACGGCGGCGTAGAAGAAGTGCGCGATCTGCGCGACCGCGTGCACATTGCGCCCAGCAGCGGAAAGTACAAAGTATACATCATCGACGAAGTACACATGATGACCACCTCAGCATTCAATGCGCTTCTTAAAACGCTTGAGGAACCGCCTGCACACGTTATATTCATCCTTGCCACCACCGAAGCGCACAAGCTACCGGCCACTATCATCAGCCGTACACAGCGCTACACATTCAAACCGGCAGCAAAAGACGTTGTGGTCAAGCACTTGCGGCATATAGCCACCGAAGAGAAGATAGATATTAGCGACGAGGCACTGGCGCTAATCGCAGAGCACAGCGAGGGCAGTTTCCGCGACAGCATCAGCATGCTCGACCAAGCCGGCAGCGGCGGTAAAAAGATTGGACTGGACCAGGTAGAGCAGCTGCTAGGCGTACCGGCAGCCGGTACCGCCGATGAACTGATTCGGCTAGTTGCGGCTCACGATACTCCAGGCCTTATTATGCTGCTCGAACGCTTACGCACCAGCGGCTTCCAGGCGGCCGCCATTGTCAAGCAGTTATCAGCAACACTACGTCGTCAGTTCCTGCAAAAAAATCCACCGTTGCACAGCACAGCTATTTTGGCCCTGCTCGCAAAACTTATTGAAGTGCCTGCGTCGCACCGGCCGGAGCAGCTGCTGGAGATCATCCTGCTGGAGGCCGCCTGCGCCGTAGAACCGACACAAACTAGCGGGGCAGCTTTGCAGCCCGTGCCTGCGGCTGTCACGCCCATTACCGCACCAAAACCTGCTGCGCCACCACAGTCGCCCATAATGCCTACAGCAACGCCAGAGCCGAAACCTGCCGTGATGCCAGCGCCGGCAGTCATGCCGGCGTCACCATCCGTAGAGCCGCCAGTACCTATGCCGGAAGCTCCTGCGGGCACGGCGACTATAGATACTGCGCAGTGGCAAGCCGTCCTGGCCGCACTTGGCAAGCAATACAATACCCTATATGGCATTGTACGTATGGCGCGGGCAGACTTTTCGCCGGGGCACATCAAGCTTACCTTTGGGTTTGCATTCCATCAAAAACGCGTAAACGACCCCAAGAACAAACAGGTCATTCTGACGGTCATCGAAAACACTACCGGCCAGCGCTTCAGCATGGAATGTGTATTTGACAAAACTGTCACGCCACTAGTACCCACACCGGCGGTGCCGGGCAGTACGCCCAGTCCGGCCGCAGCACCTCCGGCACTAGACACTATCAACGCGGTATTTGGAGGCGGGGAAGTATTGCCATCATAAGCTACGGTCAGTACAAGAAATAATTCGACGAGCATCACGGAGAATACATGCAAAGCAACGAAGCAATCCATGGGGTAACACTTGATTTTCAAAACCCAAACGAGCTCACCGAAGCAGCCGTACGGCTTATTCTTACTGAGATACACGACGAAGAACAGTCCGCCCCCGTCGTCAAAGCTGAAGATGTTACGGCGTACATCAATGCGACCGACACAGCACAAGACGTGCATTATGGACTCGTGAATACTGACGGCGCTCTCGTGGCAGCGGCTCGCGTTGACCACACCAAGTCAGATGGAACGATGATTGACGCGTTCGCGGTGGCACCCCAGCACCGGGGGCAACATCTTGGCCGGCGGCTCATGCACCTGATTGCCATAGAAGCAGCCAAACACCATCAGACTAACCTTGAGGCTGGCGCGCTTGCGCCCGGTTTCTTCGCGCGCCTAGGCTTTACACCTATACACGCAAATACTATCATGATGCGCGCGGATACTGCAGACGTGATCCGCCGTACAGAGCCAACTAACCCATAATCAGTAAACACCAAGCATCCGTATAGTGTTGGGGTCCATAATATTGTATGATTAAGTACATGCAAGGGGGAGCCAAGACCGACAGCGTGCTGCCATTTGACGCTGACGCAGAAGCCAGCGTGCTGGGCGCCATACTCATCGACAACGATGCGCTGGTTAAAATTGCCGACAAACTGTCTGTAGCCGACTTTTACGACATCCGCCACGTCCACATCTACGAAGCACTCCGCAAACTGTACGAAGATCGCAAAGCCATCGATGTCCTGACCCTTTCTAACGAGCTGAAAGCCGCCAAACATCTGGACGAAGTAGGCGGCCCAGCATACCTAGCCGAGCTGACCAACTTCGTGCCTACCGCCGCACACGTGGAAAGCTATGCCAACCTGGTGGCCGAGAAGGCCGTACGGCGGCGCATCATCCAGCTCAACAAAGACCTGCATGCGCTGGCTTTGGACGAAACCAAGAAGCTGAAAGAGCTGATAGAAATTGCCGAGTCCGAACTGATGCAAGTAGGGCAGGGACAAATCAAGCAGACCGTGGTCAGCATCGAAAAAATCCTGGAGGCCAGTTTTGAACGCCTGGATGAACTCCACCGCGACAAAAAGAAAATCCGCGGGGTACCCACGGGTTTACGCGACCTGGACGATCTGTTGGCAGGCTTGCAGCGCTCCGACCTGTTCATTCTGGCTGCCCGCCCGTCCATGGGTAAAACCGCCTTATCACTGAACCTTGCGCACAACGTAGCCGTACAGGCCAAAGAACCGGTGCTGATCTTCAGCCTGGAAATGAGCAAAGAGCAGCTGGTAGACCGCCTGCTGTCCATGGAATCCGGCGTGGACGCATGGGCGCTGCGCACCGGAAACCTTACCGATGCCGACTTTGAAAAAATCGGCCACGCCATGGGCACACTGTCCGAGGCGCCTATTTACATCGACGATACGCCTGGCATCACCATCAGCGACATGCGCACCAAAGCCCGGCGCGAGGCGCATCAGCACCCGCTAGGGCTGATTATCGTAGACTACTTGCAGCTGATGAGCGGCGGCGGCCGCTATGCCAGCGACGGCAACCGTGTACAGGAAATATCCGAAATCTCACGCGGCCTGAAAGGTGTCGCGCGTGAGCTGAACGTACCGTTGATTGCCCTGAGCCAGCTGAGCCGCTCGGTCGAAAGCCGCCCCGACAAAAAACCGCAGCTGTCCGACCTGCGCGAATCCGGTGCCATCGAACAGGATGCCGACGTGGTGGCATTTATTTACCGCGAAGAGTATTACAACCCTGAAACCGACCGCAAGAAGATTACCGACATATTGGTACGTAAACACCGTAACGGCCCCGTGGGCGAAGTAGAGCTATATTTCGACAACGAAAAACAGAAGTTCCGCTCGCTCGACCGCCAACACGCCGGCGACCCTTTCGCCGCCTAGTTCGATAGTCGGTCGTTACTACCAGATGACGCTGTCTATTTGCTTGATTCGGCGGATATTTTTACGGCTAGACGGTCCAGAAGAAGACTATGAAATTCGGTCATAAAGGGGTTCCACAGCATGTACGGCCGCTTTTTCTTTTCTATAAGCGGGACGATTTCATCCGGCCCAATGCCCACGAAGTGCTGAAAGCGCCATACGGTAATATCTGCCGGGGTTAAGAAATCAACTATATCCGGCGTTATCTTGTCGATAGCCTTGGCGAACTTGGCGCTTTGGCTCGTCTGTGACTCAACGTCGTTATAGAGGTCGTGATATGTAGGGTGCAGCAAGGACAACGCCGCGGCGTGCTCAGGATCCTTGGCGCTGTCATTTTTGATAAACGTCATTACGTCGCCTTCTATAAGCTCGCCGATGTCGTGGATAGCCAGCATGGTCAGCGATTGGCCTAGGTCAACGGCTTGATCGTCGATGTATGGATAAAACGCCGTTGCAACCACCGGCGTCGACCCTATGTGTTCCATGAGTGTCTCGCGCACCAAAACATCATCAGGGTGATACCGGTAGGACGAGACGTTGCCCTGGACACGCCGCAGCTGATATGGCTGGGTCGTGGCGCGGAGCTCACTAGAGTATTTTTCAAACAAGAATTCTATTTCTTCTAGTAGTGTTTGTGCCGACGTAGATGCATCTGCGTGTTTCATACCGCCATCATAGCACAGGTACGAACAAGGCAAGCATGTGGTAAAATTTGAGGTAATGAAACAACATGGCCGGGTCTTACAGCAACTATGGCGTGCCTACGCCGGCAGAGCTGCCGCCGGAATTGCAGTTGCCGCGCTGGTGCTATATCGTCTGGGGAGTCTGGCACCCCATCTTACCGCCAGCGAACAGCAATCACTGACCGCCAGTAGCCAGCTAAAGGCCATATTCCTGACGAATCCGTTAGAATTGCCCCTGAAGCTACTACAATGGCTCACCACACTGGCGCCCGATAACCACGCCGCGTTTGTCGACCGGCTACCTAGCGTGCTGCTGGCGCTTATCGCGTTCTATATCTTCCTATACATTGCCCGGCGGTGGTATGGATTACGCAGCACACTGTTTGGCGCCGTGCTCTTTGCTACATCGGCATGGTTCCTTCACGTTGCACGCTTCGCTGGTACGGATATTTTGTACATCACCGCCGTACTATCGTTGCTTGCTGTTCATGTAGGCCTGCACGACCACCAGGAACGACCACTGATGTTTTACGTCTGGCTGATCATAAACCTTATCTTGCTGGTTATACCAGGATTCGTCTGGCTTGTAGCCATCAGCGCGCTCCTGCAATGGCGCACCGTTTGTGCAGCCTGGCGGCATCTGGACACGCTATGGAACCGGCTAGGCTGGCATCTCGTTACAGTGGCCGGTCTTGGCGGCATTGCATATACATTCGTAAAACATCCGGCCCTTATCCGCACTTGGGCGGGGCTGCCGGATCATTTTGCAACCTGGCGGGTTACGCTAGGCCATATCGGTGAGAGCTTCTCGTCGCTTGCATACCGTGCACCCTTCAATCCGCAGCTATGGGTGGGGCGTCTGCCGCTTCTTGACGTCTTAGCCCTTGGGCTCATGGTACTTGGCGCGATATTTTACATCCGCCATTGGCGGGCCCAGCGCACCCAATTGCTGTTTCTGTATTTTGCAGCCGGCGGCGTACTCGCTGGACTGAACAACAGCGTGCCCCTGAGTATCCTGATGCCTATCGCATACTTGGTCGTTACTGCGGGCACAGCCTATGGGCTGCATTTTTGGCTGCGAATGTTTCCGCGCAACCCCGTACCGCGCGGTATAGGCATTGCATTGGTAGGCTGCCTGGTGCTCGTGGCGGCATTTTACAATCTCAAGCTGTACTACGAAGTTTGGCCGCACACCCCCGACACACAAAAAATCCAGTCACAACAATAGCCGTCACGCGCCCTTAGCATCATGCATGCAATCTGTTACAATATTTTTATTGCTTAGTAAAATAACCATCGCCCCAACCGGCCATTGAAAGGAATAACACATGAACCGTTTTGACCAAGCCAAGATGCTTTTGAAAGTCAAGAAGCTCCAGAAAGAACTGCAAAAGCAAGTCATCGCCGTAGAAAAAGGCGACGGAGCCGTCAAGGTAGAGATTACCGGCGAGCAAAAGATCAAAAAAATCACCATCAACCCATCAGCAGTTGACCTCGACGACATTGGTGAGCTGGAACGCTGGCTGGAAGACGCCGTCAAAGAGGCTATCCAGGAAAGCCAACGCGCCGCCACCGAAAAGATGCAGCCGATGATGGGCGCACTCGGCAACCTCGGCCTGTAGGAATCTTTACATTTATGCGCATCCTGCCGCCGGCCCTCACCAATTTGATCGATGCTTTCGGGGCGCTCCCCGGCGTGGGGCCGCGCACTGCTGAACGTTATGCATATTATTTGGTGAAGCGCGACAGCGATGCGCCGTTCAAGCTGGCGGATGCCCTCACGAACCTTAAGAGCGGCATTGGCCTGTGTAAAAAAACATTTGCATTGGTACCGGCAGAACAAGAACTCTCCGATCTCTACACTGATCCCAACCGCGACAAATCCACCATTGCGGTAGTAGCCGAACCGTTCGACATTGTAGCACTGGAGGCCACCGGCCAGTACCACGGCACGTACCACGTGCTGGGCGGCCTGGTGTCTCCTATAGACGGCGTTACGCCCGACCAGCTGCACATCGCCGAGCTTGTACAGCGCATCGACGAAGACAGTGTTGGCGAGATTATCCTTGCCACCAGCGCAAGTGTGGAAGGGGAGTCTACTGCCTTGTACATCCGCCAGCAGATAGGTGATCGTGACGTAAAAATAACACGTCTGGCGCGCGGACTGCCTATCGGCGTAGATCTTGAGTATGCCGACCAGATCACCCTAGGCCGCGCCCTGGAAGGCAGGCAGACACTATGAAGTTACTTTTTTGCACCGAATGCGCTGCAGCACTTGTAAAAAATAATGACACAAAATATACCTGCGCGAACGGCCATCCGTACTACAACAATCCCCGCGCAGCGTGCTCGATTATCTTTGTAAACGACAAGGGCGAACTGCTCTACTCAAAACGCGCCCACGAGCCGGCAGCGGGCAAATACGACTTCCCGGGTGGTTTCTTGGACTACGGTGAAGACGCTTACCAGGCATCACAGCGTGAAATTGCAGAAGAACTGGGTGCGCAGATCGACGTCGCAGACCTGGAACTCCTAGATACCGGCGCCAACTACTACAGCGAGAACGTCACCACATGCGATGTCGTATTTCTATGCCGAAAGTGGCGGGGAACGTTTCAACCTGCAGATGACGTAGCAGCCTGCGAATGGAAACCTTTGGATTTTCTTCTATCTGATGATTTTGCATGGCCCTACGCCTTCTTGTACGATAAGCTAAAGAAAGTGTTACACCAATGATATACCCCGAAGCAGAACAGATTGCCGCTATACTCACAGATGCGCAGCGCATCGTGGTATTGCAAGCCGACAACCCCGACGCCGATTCGCTGGGCAGTGCCCTGGCGCTCGAAAACATCCTGGGGGATATGGGCAAATCGGTTTACCTCTATTGCAGTGTGGACATGCCGTCGTACCTGCGCTATCTGCAGGGCTGGGATCGGGTGCTGAACGAACTGCCGAAGCAATTCGATGCCAGCATCATCGTAGACGCCTCTACTATCACCCTATTTGAACGTTTGCAGGCCAGCGGCGATATCCACTGGCTGGCCACCAAGCCGACCATCATATTGGACCACCATGCTACCGTAGGCAACAAGCTGGACCTTTCGGGCGTTACATTGTGTGATGCGGCCGTGTCTTCCTCTGGTGAGCTGGTATACCAGCTAGCCCGTCAGCTGCACTGGCCGCTTGATGCCGCAACAGGTGAGTACCTCATGACCGCCATCTTGGGTGACACCCAGGGGCTATCGAACGACCTGGCAAAACCCAGCACGTACCGGGTGATGGCCGAATTAGTGGAGCTGGGCGTGAACCGGCCGCTCCTGGAAGAGCACCGGCGCGAATACAGCAAAATGCCTGAAGCTATTTTCCGCTACAAAGCCGCGCTGATAGCGCGCACCGAGTTCACCAGTAGCGGGCGCGTTGCCTCAGTAGACATCCCCCAGGCGGAGATTACCGAATACAGCCCCAAGTACAACCCCGTGCCGCTTATCCATGGTGATATGCTGAGTACGCAAAATGTAGCGGTGGCCATCGTTTTCAAGCACTACGCCGATGGACGCATCACGGGCTCTATCCGCTGTAGTAACGGCCACGCTATTGCCGACAAGATCGCCGAACATCTGGGCGGCGGCGGGCATCCGTACGCCAGCGGCTTCAAAATTGTACATGGACGGCCGTTCAACGAGGTAAAGTCGGAGTGTCTTGCGTTCACCGCAGAACTCCTCGATAATCTAGACAAGGAACTACCTCATGAAGCTCTACAACACGCTGACAGCCAAAATTGACGACATCGCACCACTTAATCCACCCAGGGTCACCGTATATACCTGCGGCCCTACCGTGTATGACTATCCGCATATCGGTAACTGGTTTACATTCATTCGCTACGATTTGCTAGTACGCACGCTTAAGGCAGCTGGCCTTGAACCCGAATGGGTGATGAATATTACCGACGTCGGCCATCTGGTCAGCGACGCCGATGAAGGCGAGGACAAGCTGGAAAAAGGTGCCCGCCGCGAAGGCAAAACTGC
Source organism: Saccharimonadales bacterium (SeqCode) (assembly GCA_035758575.1). Lineage (GTDB taxonomy): Bacteria > Patescibacteriota > Saccharimonadia > Saccharimonadales > UBA4665 > JANWHZ01. The sequence continues at coordinate 24,520 of DASTXH010000077.1, read as the reverse complement.
CTGGGACGTAGCGACTTTCTACGCCAATTATTTTCAGAACGGCCTGAGACGGCTCAACATCACTCGGCCTGCGCATTTGCCGAAAGCCACTGATCATATTCCCGAACAAATCGCCCTAGTCGAACAGCTGGAGGCCAAAGGCTATACCTACACTACCGGCGACGGCATCTACTACGATACGTCCAAGTTCGAAGGCTATGCCAGCTTTGCCCGGCTCGACCTGGACGCCCTGCAAGCCGGCGCGCGCGTAGAGCACAATCCGGAAAAACGGAACATCAGCGACTTTGCGCTATGGAAGTTTTCGCCCGCCGACCATCAGCGGGATATGGAATGGGACAGCCCTTGGGGCAAAGGTTTTCCAGGCTGGCACCTGGAATGCTCGGCCATGTGCATGAAGTACCTGGGAGAAACCGTAGACATCCACTCGGGGGGTATCGACCACGTCCCCGTACACCATACCAACGAAATCGCTCAAAGCGAGGCCGCCACCGGCAAGCGTTTTGCCAGCTATTGGGTGCATACCAACCACGTGACGGTAGAGGGCGAAAAGATATCCAAATCTCTTGGCAATAGCATTACGCTGGAAGACATCGAGAAAAAAGGTTTCAGCCTGACGGCATTCCGCCTGCACGTGCTGGAATCCCACTACCGCAGCCAAAGCAAGTTCAGTTGGGATGCGCTGGAAGCCGCCCAAAACCGGCTGAAGCGTTGGCAAGAAATAGCCGACAGACGCTGGCAAGTCGTCCAACCGCAGCACTTCCTAGAATCACTGCCAACGGGCCCGGAAGAGTCCGACAAAACCGAGGCAGAGCATCCGTACACCAAATTGGGCACGCAAGCAGTTGCCCAATTCAAGCATGCCCTCCAAAACGACCTGGACACGCCGAAAGCATTGGCGGCCGTTGAATTACTGTTTGCCGCGATTGAGCAGAACGGCATGGCTTCGTTCTACCTGTCCGCATTAACCCAGCTCCTGCAACAAATGCAGTACGTCTTAGGCATCGACCTCTTTAGTGATGACATCACTACTGCCCAAAAAGCAGTAATAGGACAACGCGAAGCCGCCAGAGAGAACAAAAACTGGGCGGCATCGGACAGCCTGCGTGACCAGCTCCAAGCGCAAGGCATCGGCCTGCGCGACACACCACAGGGCGCTATCTGGTATCACCTCTAACGGACGACGTCGGAATCATATGAACAGCTTATATAATGAGCTCAGTGCTGCAGGCCGCCAGCGACGTCAGGAGATAGCCGGCGAAGTCATAGGTGGATTGCTGATAGGCGCTACTGTCCAAAATGCCCGCTACGAAGCCCTCTGCCAAGACATCATAAATCGGCGCGGTCTTAAAAAAGAAATCGGTACAAAAGCTATGAAAATGGGACAGTTCGGCCCGACCGCCTCTGCTGAACTCCTGCAGGATACGGCCCGCGTTATTGGATTCCTAGAAGCCCTGCAAAGCACCATGGCGCAGCAGAGCGGCAGTAGCGTGATTGACGCAGGCACCGGGAGTAGTGCTCTGTTTCCTGTTGCGGCGGCGGTGTTTGATCACCAAACGAAAAAAATAATAGGCATCGAACGAAACCCATCTGCAGCGCAGTGTGCCCAAGAGGTTGTGGAACTCTTTGGTTTTGCTGACCGCATCGACATTCGGCAAGGTGATATCCTCAGCTCTAAGGTGCAGCGAAGTCTACCCATGGCCCGAATAGGTATTACTGAGACATTCAGTATCGGTCTACTAATGGAGCAGGGGCATAAAATAGTAGAAACCCTGTCCCACGCTACTGAAACGGTCATACCTACGCACGCCATACTATACGGAGCTTACGGCCACGACCCATACTACAACGCTTGGGACACTGCAGCCGACCTAGACCTCAGGCAACCCCACACGCATGCCAGAGGGCGCATTTCTGGTTTCGGCCATGGGCGCAGAGACAAACTCCCTGTTAGGGTATACGCAGCGTATTACGGCGAGCAATACGAGCCCATTGTTACCGACGCAAACATTGACACAATAACCCAAGTATTGCATCTCGGCGAAATAGGAGCACCCCAGGGAAGAATTGACGTATGCTTTGAGTATAAGCTTGGCGATAACCTGCCCCGCAACAACGTAGCCTATGCCAAACTATGGCTAGAGCAGGCCGCCGACTAACGGGAGGCTTTGCGGTCTTCGGTGTCACTCAACCACTGGTGGGTCTGAAAATAGTCCACCAGCCACACGCGCAAACAGGCGGCAACGGGTATGGCCAGCAAGCCGCCGAACAGGCCGCCAAAGCTGACGCCGACCACCACAGAGGCAAAAACGGCCAACGGTGATAAGTTCGTAGTATTCGCCTGCAGGCGGGGCTGAATGAGATAGTTTTCTATCTGCTGGTACAAAATGTAGTAGATAAGGATACCGGCAGCAGAAATAGGCGAATGGAACAGAGCAATAAACGTCACGATAATAGCCCCGATAGTGTGCCCGACCATAGGAATAAGCCCGCAGATAAACACCACGCCCAACAACGCCACCGGATAGCTGACATGGAACGCCAGCAACCCCGGCAGCAGCATCAGTGATGCGATTGCCGCCAAGATTACCTGGCCGTTTACGAAGCCCTTTACCGCCTTGTACATGTCGCGCAGCAAGCGGTCTACCCGTGGCCGGTGGTCGGCAGGCAGCAGCTGACGGCCGAATGTCACCCACGAAGGCCCCTCTATGAGCATCATAAAGGTAAGCACCAAAATAGTCAGCGTAGCGAACAAGCTGCTGCTAATACGTGACAATGCCGACACTGCGGTACCCGTGCTATGCTGCAGCCGCTGCGACAATTGGCTCGACAGGTCATTCAATTGGCTTTGCAGATGATACCGGGCAATGAATTGGCCAACGGTGCTATCCTGGTCACGCAGGTCACTGATAAGCTGAGGTGCATTCGCGATGAATGATTGTGTTTGGCGCACCACCGGTGGGGTAATACCGACAATAAATCCACCTAGGATTGCTACTACGATAAGGTAGGACAGGGTAGTAGCAAATGACCGTTTGCCGCGGAATTGCCCCGGCAAATGCCGCGCCACCCAACTGACCGGCGCATTCAGCGCCAGCGCTAAAAAGAAGGCGATGGTAATAAGTGTCAGGGCGTACGTAGCTTTCTGCAGGGCACCCAGCAGCAGAATAGCTACCACTATCAGCAGCAACACCTTAAAAAACGTTTTGGTGGTGATAGTAAGCGCTACTTCTTCACTGTTTGGCCGTCTTGAGAAAAATGCCATGTTGTTAGTATCTTAACGCAAAGTACGCTGTCGCCGCAATGCCGAAGCGTACGCGGCCTCCAGCCGCATGCCAATGCGGGCAACGTCAAACTGCTCAGCGTAGTGCTTTTGCCATTCAGCAATATGGAGCCGCTCCGGCTCAGACAACAGCAACGCTTTCAAGCGCGCGGCTAAGGCGAGGGCATCGTTGGGGTCGAATAATACATCGCCCGGACAAGATTCCAGTACACAGCGGTATCCCGCATTGTCACCCGCCAGCACCGCAGCGCTGCCGTTTGCCATAGCTTCTACCAATACAATGCCGAAGCTCTCGCCGCCGCTGCTGGGGAATACCGTGACGTCCGCGGTGGCATACCAACGACGCTTGTCCTGCTCGGTTACAAAGCCGGTAAAGGTCACGTACTGTTCCAGCCCTTGGGTGTGCACCGAGCGCTCCAGCTGCTCGGTCAGCGGCCCCCTGCCGCAAATAGTTAGATGGAACGGCGGCACTGTAGGGTCTTCCTTCAAAATAGCTGCGGCGTCAACCAACACTTGGCAGCCTTTGCGCGGCACCAGCCGCCCCAAAAACAGGATCTGACGCACGCCAGCATCATGAGCAAACGGCTCGGCACCAATAAATCTCTTGATGTCTACAGCATTTGGCACCACATCGCTCCTTACACCATACGTCGTGCGGGCAAATTGCTGGGCCGCTGCGGATACACTCAGCATAACGTCGAACCGCTCCAGCGTCCGCCGGCACCACAGGGCCAGCATCCGATTGGCAAACGCTACCAGCCGTGAGTCCGGCAAAATGTGGAACGTACCCACCACGGCCGTCTCTGCCGATGCCAGGCTGATAACGCGGCCAGCCAGGAATGGGCTGTACGGCACCTGCACATGCAATACATCAAAATGTTCTTTTCGCAGTAATTCGTGGATGGGGTCATACGGCGCAGGCAGCGGCATGCGCATACGATTACCGTTGAATCGGACGGCCATATTTTTGCCCAAAGAGTGCACGTTTGCTACATCGGTGCGCGTACTGGAACTGACCAAATAATGCACGTCGTGACCGCGACCGCGGAGCCACTCGCCAACCGTCAACACATACTGCTGTACGCCATCGGCGCTGTCCAGGGAGTCGTCCAGGACAAAGCCCACCGTATAGCCGGCTTTACGCTGTTGTTGCGGCAAGTGCGGCATGCTTCTTCAGGGCTGTCTTATACAATGCTTCGTATTGGTCAACCACTTTCTCATAATCGAACTGCTGGACATACGCCTCAGCCCAGTCCTGCCACAATGCGCGGAGCTTGGGTTCACACAGCAATAGACGCAAGCGCCGGGCAAACTCTGGCGCGTCCTTCGGGTTTACTAAGGATAGAGCACCCAGCTCCTTCATAACCGACGCATAGCCGGAGTTATCGCCAGCCGCGACTACTGTACCGCTAGCCATAGCCTCCAAAAGAACAATACCAAAGCTCTCGCCAAATAGCGCCGGTGAGCAAAACACGTCGGCCTCCGACAACAGACGGACTTTCTCGTCCTCCTGCACATATCCCAAAAACGAGACGTTCGGAATGTGCAAATCCTGAACATAGGCTTCCAGCTTTGGACGGTCAAAGCCATCACCCACAATTACCAGCCGCACATCTTCGTGTGATAACGCCAGTAGGCGATAGGCGCGCAACAGATACTTTACGCCTTTGCGCGGCTCCAACCGACCGATATACAGGATAGTCTTAGGCGAACCTGCCTTCGGCCGCTTGGTGAATGCAAAACGCTGCAGGTCAATGCCATTTGGGATAAAAGTGATGGGACGGTCAGTTAGGCTGCTGACGTACTCTGATGCCGGCTTAGATACCGCAGTCAATTCGTGCAGGTCGCGCAGCACTGAACGCATGTAGGGCGTAATCACCCGGGCGAGCGTACGGTTCATAATAGTTTCAGGTACCTTGGCGTGGAAGGTCGCGATATTTACACTTTGGCTGCAGCTGAGGATTTGCCGGCTGAGCGCAGGTACCCATGGCTCGTGGAAGTGCAGGATATCAAACTTTTCCGCTTCCATAGTCTGTTCTATCGCCTCCATGCTCAGGCCTGACGACAGTGGTGCGACCGTATGGTTTGGCCATTGGATGTCTATGCCGCGGCCCAAGAACAATATGTTTGTGGTATCCACGCCGTTCAGTTCGCGCGGCTGCGCAGCGATAATCTTTACCTCGTGCCCGCGGGCCGACAGGCGCACTTGCATGGCCCGGATCAATTCCTGCACACCGCCGCCCAACGCAATGTTATACGGACAAACGAGACCAATCTTCATAGTAGCTCCAGTATACACCTTACCAGCGCCATTTACGGTAACTTCTTCAGGATATGGCGCAGTTTTTCAGGGATGAGCGGCGCTGCCGTCTCGGCATCAGCAATAATACTTGGCGCGTGGTGCGGCAGCTTTGCGCGCAGCAAATGCACTTCGCTAAAAATAACGCGCAAGTGCTGCTCAACGCGGTGCGAGTCCAAGTACTGGTCTACATCGGTCGTCACGTGCCACACCGGCACATCCACGCGCTGCTTGCAGTTGTCCAAATCCATCATCTCCAGCGTCGTAACGGCATGCGTACGCACGTCATTGTGCTGCCACAGCCATATTTCCACGGCCATGAATTGCTCGTGCTCAGCGGCGTCCTTGGCAGCCGCAAATTTGTGCTTGGCATTCGGCGTACGGTGATAGGCAGTGCGCAGTGCCCAGCTGCTCAAGCATACATAGCGAAAAAACAGCGCAGGCACCCGGAATTTCATGACCGTAGCCAACGACCGGAAAAAGAAGTACAGCATGGGTGGAATTTTGAAGTCGTCGCCGTGCACCAGGCCGACCAGGCTCACCAGCATAGACACGTTTTTCTTAAGTTCCGGATAGCGTTGCAACATACGTGTAACGATAGCAAAGCCCAACGACATGCCCACAACCACCACGCGCTTGTTCTTGTACCGCATCTTTATAAATGCCGCCAGGTAATCTGCAAAATTGTCCAGCGTCGGCTTCTTGCCGATTGTATAAAAGCTGTCCATGCCACCCAAACCCGGCAGATCTACCGCAGTCACTGCGCCGTAGCGAGCGATATATTGTATAAGCCCCCACCAGCGCTCCAGCGACGAATGCTGACCGTAAATAAACAAAAACTCGGTCTTTTTACCGGCCGGAGCGGGCATACGCAGCATACGGCCGGACAGACCGTTCATATCAAGCGGAGCAATATAATCCGCAGGTGTAGCAGTTGATTGCGCCATAGCCGATCCTTTTTATTCTCTGCACCTACTCTACATCAGACACTTCCCACACGGCAAGCAGTAGTTGTATAAAATATAGATATATGTTATTATATTTAGTCTTTTATGTCCGAATTTCCCGCCGCTTATCAAGAAGCACCCCTGCTGAGTCCCGCCGAGCAGCATCTATTAAACGTACTCACGATACCAGATAGACTCCGAGCGACTACTGCTGCGCGGTTTGAATCAGAACTGGAGCAACTCGTTGCGGTACAGCCCACGATAGAACGGCAGGAAATTGTTCGCGAGAGTGCCAAGCTGTTGCGATGGGGGTGCTTTGCGCGCGCGGGAGAGCCGCTGCCGCCCAACTACGAAATACGATACACCCCGGGCTGAAGCTATACTAGCGTTGGGTTTGATAGCGCCACGGCCGGCGTACCGTTGCCTGCGAACGCACATGAATACGTCGCAAACAATCTTCCCAGCTTCACGCAGTATTACGAACGATTCCAGCAAGATGGATCCAAGCAAGCGCTATTCGATGCAGTAGCCGATGTGATACGGCATCAGCCCCAATACACATTCCTCAGCAGCTTTGGGGTGTCGGCGCCAGAACAAGCGGAGCAGCCCCTATCTCCCGCGACCTTTGCTATGCGATCTCGCGAAATTGAAGAGCAGACCAGCAGGCGCTTCCACTTGCGACCCTCAGATTTCTTCTGCGATCCAAATGCAGACCTTCATAATAAACGCGGCCAATTGCGTCTCACTTTACAAACAGAACCAGTACAACATTCGCGTACCCCTGATCACGATAGCGCATTTGAGCATTTCAACAATTGGCTCTTGGATACTATCAGGGAAGACATCGACCATTTTTTAGCTAGCCGCGGACTCCGAGCGCCAGTGGGCAACATCATCGGCATACGTGCCCTACAGGCTTCTGCCGGTCTTGTATCCGATCTCGAACTCTATACCGATAAAAACGAAACTATCCCCGATGCAGTATCCCTAATCCGCAATATCCTTAGTACCGCGCTTCTATCGTCATACAGCTCACAGCCCTACGAACTACCGGAACTGGCACCCAGTATGGTGATGAGCTTTGCCCACAACCTCTATAGCGGCACATACCGAGGATTTGCAGATACGCTCGAAGCTACGCTCCAGCAACATACCGGTGCTGCCGTTGCTCAAATACTGCCAGCCGTGCGGTGGATCAACACCGACATACTGGCCTGTCTCAGACGCCCCCAGGGCCCACTTTGCACTACCGGCGATTCGGCACACGGACGCAGCATGTCACATATTAACGACCCTGCGTTCGCCGCTAGGGTTATCGCTAAAGACAAGATACACGAACACGAATCCAAAGTTATAGGTACCGTTGCCGTACGCAGTCCTCGGGCGTTGGATATGCGACTTATAACACACCAGACGGCCAAAAGCTCATATCCCATAAAAGCCGGTTTGTACGATCTGCAGATAGATCTTACCGATCAAAATATTACCAACGAGTTCAACACGTTCCATACCGCTCCAGCCATCCCGGGCATGGAGGTGGTAGCTCGCAAAGGAGATACATGGTACTTCGCCATGACCAACCATGACCCATATAAGGGGAGTAGCCGGATCCCCGTATTAGACGAGCACAGGATAACGCTAGCACGGCACTATAAAGAGGCTGGCCTCACGGAACTATCTACGGCGTTAGAGAAACATCAGGGTGCGCTCACTGTTGCGGATCTCGTACGGTACATACGCAACAATACACGGTATACCTACGACGTCAATCTGCCTCAGGCGCAGTCTGCATCATCACGAATAGCAGACTTCAGCCCGTACGTCCAGGATGGCCTCCTCCACGCACAGTGCAGCGGCTCAGCTGCGTTCTTGGCGGCATCACTTCGCATCGCGTTGCCTGGGTCTATCACGAAATCCATACAGGGCTACATACTACCTCGGCATAGCAATTCACTTACCGCCGTTAGACATGAACAGGTCTCATATACGTATGATAATAAGCTCTACATTATGGATGCGACGGCGACGGATGACGAAAACCATGCAATCCGAGAAGGCGCCGCACAACGCGAAGCGGCGCTACGCCCAACCATCGGAGATCTTGGACGATTCGCGTTACAAAATACGCAACGTATCTTAGGCAGAACGCGACGGCCAAGCACACCGTCCCCTAAAATAAGCCCAAAAAACCACATGACTGTCGAGCAAATGTATCAGCACAGCGAGCAACGCTTGGCCGGCCAGCACCAGCAGCTAGAGAAAACCCTACAAACCGTATTTAAAGCAAAAAACCAGCAAATTCTTTACGAAAAGCTAGCCGGTCTTAGCACCAACGATCCTAATCGACTAGCTGTCGCCGCATTCTACCAAGCCCAGCATGGTAACTGGCAAGCGCTCCATCAGACGCACGCACTACTGCAAGACTACCTTGGCCTAGAGGTCCACGAGCGCAACACCGTTCTGCGCCAATATCAAATACCTCACTACTCCGATTCACACCTCAAGTTACTTGCCGAGCGCCTTGCCGCTGCAACACGGCTAGCGCCACGCGGTTCCAGATCATAGATAACCCCTTGCCATGGGGTGTACAATCTATGCCATGAAAACGCACGCAGCGGGCGTCTATGCACTCCACGCCCACAATATCATAATAGGAGAGCACGTACGTGACTACGAACTGCAGGTAAAAGACCTGCCCGAGCCCGACCGGCCGCGTGAGCGCATGGTACGCGACGGCCCAGGTGCGCTCAGCACGCCAGAGTTGCTTGCCGCTATCCTCGGCGTCGGCACCCGCAAAGAGGGAGTACTGGCCATGGCCCAGCGCGTCGTCAAGGAATATGGTGATAAAAGCATCGCCGGTGAGACCAACCCCCGGAAGATGGCCGAAGCGCTGGACATTCCCGTCGCCAAAGCCTGCCAAATCATTGCCGCCTTCGAAATTGGGCGGCGTTTTTATATAAACCAAAACGGTAAGCCTATTTACATACGCAATGCCCGGCAGGCCTTCGAGCACTTGCGGGCAATAGGCTACAGCACCAAAGAGCAGCTGCGCGGTCTGTACCTAAGCAGCCGCTACCAAGTCGTGCACGATGAAGTAATATCCGTAGGCAGCCTGACGGCCAATATCGTGCACCCTCGCGAAGTCTTTCGGCCGGCTATAGAACACGGAGCGGTAGCGGTCATCATCGCGCACAACCATCCATCTGGCGACCCCACGCCGACCGATGCCGACATTTCCGTCACACGCCAGCTGAAGTTTGCTGGCAGCCTGCTCGGAATAGAGCTACTTGACCATCTGATTGTCACCGACAATGCATTCATAACCATAAAGGAGCAACCCCATGACTAACCATACATATACCCTAGTACGGACAGACGAGATACTCAGCCATCTTCTGACCGAAGTGCCCAGCGTCATTCGTGATGGGTTTTCACTCAAAAACCCGCGGATTGACGCCGAAGCCCGCTCCGGCGACTACTTTACCACTCTGGCTACACGGTTGGAAGTGATCAGCCAAGATATAGCTAAGGCATTCCCATCGGCCGCACAGGTGCTGGACATCATCACATCCGACCTAGAGTACATGCAAAGCCACTATGCCGTTGCGCCGAAGCTGCGCACGGCCGCTAAGGCTCCACAACAATAGCGCTACGGGATCTATTCGATAAGGCAGGCAATGGCATCGCTGGTAGGCGTAGTGCCGCACGAATAACACAATATCTGCGGCTGCGCCGACCCGCTAACCGCCATAGGGCACATACGCCCTCCGGAACCATAGCAGCCGCATGGGCGCGTCGGTGTCGGCACGGGGCCGGGCGGAGCAGGAACGGCCGACGGATTTCCGGTTTGGCTCGTAGAAGACGCTGATGCTGATCCCACTGACGGCACGCCGCCGGAAGTGTCGGACGGTTGCGGATTCCCGGTAACGCCCAGACCGGCGTCATTAGGGTCAACCGCGTTCGGTACGGCCACGGTAGGTTTATTTACCTGGAGCTGGACGATGTATCAGTAAATAGCACAGTGCTTTTGGGCAGAAATGTTGAAGCGGCCGGAAAGAAATGATGGTCCATGCCAATAGCTGCAGCAATAACCACGGCGATACACACTAAAAAAATCATTACAATGCCAAGGCGCGTGCGGAGAGCCTGTATGTCTGTCATGCATCATAGTATGATGCATTCTTTTCATTCTGCAATGGAGATATCACACGCTCTACAGCGGCAGCCACACCGGTACAGCACTCCACCGCAACAGTAGTAGTGCGAATGACGTTATGGCAGCAACCAGCACTGTTTGCCAAAAGATCTGCATAATAATGTAGCATTTCTGCACCGAAATGCGCCCGAACAGCCGGCGCAGCGGCGCAAAATGCCTGGCTATGTCGTGCGGCGGATGATCGGGACGATGAAACTGCTGCAGAAAGAAATATAGTGCCTCTCCCGCACTCCGCACCATCCAAAATGCAGAAAGCAGTAACAAGCCTATACGAATATTCTGGAAAAGATCCGTCAACAGCGCCGCCACCATGAAAAACAAACTAAAAATCATCAGGTCTTCCCACACAAAGGCGCCTATAAAGGCACCCCACGCATGGATAAAACCATACGTCTCTTCGCTATGCCGCACCCGCCGATATGCTAACAGGAATAGCCCTAAACAGGCGAGTGAAAGCCCCAAAAGCAACGCGCGCAACCACATATACTCACCATAGCATCCACCGTGTACCAAGCACAATATATAAACGTAATTACTTGTCAAAATTATTTTGTGCAAATACATATTTTATTGTATAGTTTTATGCCATGCATACCTCTCACCCCGACGTCTACCAACCATCGCTCTTCGAAGCATTTGACGATCCTGCGCCTGCCATGCCCGAACCTATCCTAGCGGAAGCTTACGTACCGGGCGCTTCACTGACATATGCAGTGAGCCTGGACGAATACGCCTACAACAAGATATTTTTGCTTGAATCAATAAGCAAAAATAACCGGACCGCAGGGCGACGCAGTGGATCCCACGCCGATATACAGCAGCGTTATACACCAGCCCAGCTTGCGGTTATCGAGTCTAAGGAGGATGCACGCTTAGCAAATTTCGCCGAGGATGAAGTACGAGCCGCCTTTCATATTATTGGAGCCGCGGCCATGAAAGCTACTGGGTGCTACCCCCTAGATAGCCTGGGCAAACCCATAAGCGCAAAAGCACTTGCCGCAGAGTACCTACAAAACCTCTACAGCACCTACGGCGGCACTGGAAGAGTAGCTAGGGCCAGGCAGGCGGAGATCACACGGCTTCGTGCTGGCATCGCTGCACGTTCTAAGCGCAAAAACGCCGCATAATACTACGGCGTGGTCATGGCCACGTCGTTCTCGTTGTAGGCTGTATCGGCGCTGGTCGCATGCCCATCAAACTGCACGGTAACGAAATTGTTGATCCAATGGTGCGCTGTGGGGTTAGCCGTACCGGCGCCCGCCTGGTAGATACCAATGGATGGGTCTGGGTCAAGCGAACCGTTGCTTTGATACGGCAGCTTGTACCACGTATTCGTGCCGCCAAACGGGCTAGGCAGGCCTGAGCCGGCCGTCCAGCTGGAATACGACACCTTGGCATAGTAACCCTTAGATAGGTATGTGCCCCACGACTGATTCCATGGGTTGTATACCGCTAGCGCGGTAATCTGTGCGTTAGGATTGGTGGCGGGATTGGCGTTAGCCCACACTCCCGCCACCACTACCGCATGCTCGGCATGGTTCACCAGCACGATAACCGGCTTATTATAGGCGGCAACCGCCTTGGCGATACCAAAAGTAGCCGCAGCCGTACCATTATGGTAAATATGCTGATGGTACTGCGCGTCGCTGGTCAGCCCTTTTGCGGTCAGTTCATAGTTCACACCGGCGGCTATGGCACGTGGGTCGCCGCCGAAATCATAGGCGATATTAGCCAGCGTAAACGGCCGGCGGTTCGCGCCGGTGCCTTGCGGTGTCAGCGGGCCGCCGGCAGGAATCATGTAGTGATCCATGTCGTACAAAATTTGCCCGGCAACTGCATTCGACGGATTGCCGGATGAAGGGCCCTGCCCGTTTTTGGTAGGATATTGCACACTTGCACCGCGCAAAATATCCGTAAAGTTGATAGCCGCCTGTGTGGTGGCCAAGAAACAGTAGTTGCCGGCGTTTTGCGGCCAGGGCTTGCCGGAACTGATGGTATTGGGATTAGCCGAATCTACGCCAGTTGCCAGCTTCATTTTAGATAAATCGGCGCCGTAATAATACGACGGCGTGGCGGCGTCGGCCGCAGGCGTGTTGGCGTTGGTCATGACATCGGCGTAGGCACCGAGCAGACTGCAGGCAACCAGCAGTATGCTCATGACCTCTATTTTACGTACAATTTTTGCTTGCGATTTTTTAAGCTTAGGCTTTTTCATATACCACTATTATTAGCCAAACTGCCGCGCAGTGCAAGAAATACAACGATATTATCGTGTTGCGATTGCCCGGGCAATGACTGCCGCCGAATCATGCAGTTTCTGCTGTTCGGCTGTGCTAAGCGGATATTTGTCCAATACGCGCACGCCGCGGCCGCTGACCAGCGAAGGCAAACCAATCACGACGTCGTCCAGGCCGTATTCACCGGAAACCAGCGAGCAGACTGGGTATATACTGGCACGGTCGTGCACTAGCGCTTCTACCAATTTGGCAACCACGTAGCCGATGCCGTAATAGGTAGACTTTTTAGCCTCTATGATCTGATAGGCCGCAGCACGGATGTCTGCCTCAATAGTTGCCACCATAGATTTCTGATAGCCGGGAAAGTCCGGCAGGGGGATGCCGCCAATGGATGCGTGCGACAATGCGGCAAACGACGAATCACCGTGTTCGCCCAAGATGTATGCCTCCACTACCTGCTGCGACACGTGCAGGTGCTGTGCCAGCATCACGCGAAGCCGTGCTGTATCGAGGCAGGTGCCCGTGCCAAACACGCGGTGCTTGGGTAACCCCGAAGCCTCCAGGGCGATATGCGTCAGTACATCCACTGGGTTTGTTACCATAAACAGATACACCGGTTTACCCTGCAGCATAACGTGGCCTACCACGTCGCGGATAATTTTGGCGTTGATATCCAGCAGCTCCAGCCGGGTTTGGCCCGGCTTCTGCGCCGCACCGCAGGTAATGACCACAATGTCATCTTCCTGGATTTCGTCATAAGACCCCACGCGCACTTGCACACCAGTGGTGTAGGCAGTAGCGTGGTTGATGTCCATAGCCTGACCACGCACCAGATCCTGGGCAACGTCTATCAACGCTACGTCGTGCACTGCCTCGCGGATAGCCAACGCCTGCGCCACGCTCGCACCGACCATCCCGCCGCCGCCCACTACAAAAACTGTCGGCCTGTACATATATCCCCCCTCGCTATTTATTCAAATACACACCTAAGCGCCCGGCGGCCTGGTATTCGTAGGTATCGTGCGTCACCAATTTGAGCTCCTGCGTAGCCTCGCTAATGGGCACCGTTACCATCTTGTTGTGGCGCGAAGCCACCATAACATCGGATTCACCGCGGTCGTACGCCAACATCGCCTCGATGCCGTAGCGCTTGGACAAAATACGGTCTTGGCTCATGGGCGAGCCGCCGCGCTGAGTGTGCCCCAGTACCACATTGCGCATTTCGAACTCACCCGGCGCCATTTGTTCTACCAGGTGCATCAGCTTTTCGCTGGCACCGCCCAGTACCACTTCGCTGGAGCTGGCACCCGTCTTGCCCGTAAGCCCGCTGCCGAGGTCCAAACCTTCTGACACCACGATAATGGCCGACATCTTTTGCCGCTCCTGGCGCTGGCTCAGATAGCGCACAAAGTCTTCACTATTAAACGGAAACTCTGGCAGCAATATGGCATTGGCGTTTCCGGCCAGCCCGGCATACAGCGAAATCCAGCCAGCGTGCCGCCCCATGCATTCCACAAAAAACGTCCGGTCTTGCGACGCAGCTGTGGTGTGAATCTTATCCAGTGCATCGGTAGCCACCTGCACGGCAGTAGAAAAGCCGAACGTCTTATCTGTGGCGGCAATGTCATTGTCGATGGTCTTTGGTACGCCAACTAGACGCAAGCCGTATGCTGATAGTTGTGCGGCAGCACTAAGTGTGCCGTCGCCGCCAATCACAATCAGCCCATCGATGCCCATATCGTCGGCGTTCTGCTTTGCCAGCTTTAGAATAGCCGGATCGATCTTATTTGGGTCGCCCGAGCCCACCTTACCTGCAAACCGGCCTTTGTTGGCGGTACGCAAAATGGTGCCGCCCAAGTGCGATATGCCGCGCACGCGCTCAAGGGTGAGGGGAATGGCCGTCTTGTCCAGCAACCCCTCCCAACCATGCTCAAAGCCCACAAACGTGTACCCCATAGGCACACCGCACTTTACGATGCTTGCTATAACTGCGTTCAGCCCGGCACAGTCGCCGCCGCTATTGAGGATTCCTATCTTCTTCATAGTTCCACGCTAGCACCGCTCGTCATGCATGTCCAGACATGATCTTGCGTCAGGACTATCCTAAAATGCGCATAGTGTGGCAACTGAGCCACGGTCATCTTATTGCTATATGCTTTGAACGTACTCGTCCAGTTTGCCCAGGAAATATGGCCAGCCGGATACGTGCTTGTCCATGAGTGATTTCTTTTGCTCGTCGGCAATCGCCAGCTTGCTGAAGCCGCTTTCTGTTACCTGCACGCGCGTACCGGCGCCAGATTCCTCGAGCGTAAACGTGATAAGCGTCTTATTATCGGTGCCGACCACTTCTTCATCGGGCGCCACCCAATTGAATGCAAAGGTATGCGGCTCGTCCATCGCAGTAATCTCAATGGGCGCATCCGCCATGCCGCTCCAACTTACTGCACCCTTTTCACCGACTGCCGGTTTATACACCGCAGATTCAGCAAACCATTTTGCCATATGCTCCGGCTTGGTCACTACTTCCCAGACGGTCCGTATTGGTGCGTTGATTGTTATTTCCTTGGTGATAGCATCTTGCATGGCTTATCCTTTTTTACTATGTGCAACCAATTGTTGCACATTAGATTATCAAATACAAGTGCACTGACGGATCCTGCTGCCTATCAAGATATGGTGACATTTTCCTCGACTGGCGCAGGGCTAAACTGCCGTATACCCACAAAGGCAAGCAGAGGAACAAACAGAGCAATACACAGCACGACCAAAAACGCCGTGTGGTAATCTGCCAGCGACGTCTGTACTGGCGCAACCGATGACAAAATGCCAAGACCCAGCGCAAAGCCGATCTGCTGAAATGTATTGATCATGCCGGAGGCCAGCCCCGATTCCTGCGGCGGGATACCTGACGTAGCGGCAAATACCAACGAAACAATCACCGGACCGATACACAACGGCCAGATAAGCGACCCAGGCAGCTCCTGCGTCAAAAAATTGACATGCTGTGGCAGATGCAGTAATAACGCCATGCCAGCCACCACTGAAAACGGGGCAATAACTAGAACTTTTCTAAAGCCAAATGCCTTGATCAGCCGTGGCGCAAGTATAGCCGAGCTGCCTATCACGATGCCCAGCGGCACCATCGCCAAACCGGACTGCAAAGGACTGAAATGATTGAGAGACTGGTTGTACAATGTCAGCATCACAAGGGCAGGGAAGCCGGTCATGGCAAAAAACAACATGACTAGGTTTGCGACCGCAATATTACCCATGCGGAAAAATGAAAGCGGCAATAAAGGGTGCGGCGTATATTTTTCATTGATGACAAACCCAATGAGCAAGGCCAAAGCCGTACCAACTAAGCCAAGCATGCGCGGCGATGTCCAGCCCCAGACCCCTGCGTTGGTGATGGCATACACCAGAGCTATCAAGGATGATGTGATAAGCCCGGCCCCGATCACGTCCAGCTTGCCCGTCCGTTCCTCGGCATTATGGGCCGGCACCAAATAGAACGCACCAACGATGACCAGAATACCAATAGGGACATTTACGAAAAAGTTCCAGCGCCACCCCAAATATTGTGTAATGATACCGCCAGCAAGCAAACCAAAGGTGCCGCCCGCCGCAGAAACGGCACTCCAAATAGACAACGCCTTAGTGCGGGCATGCGACTCACGAAACAGCGTCAGCACAATAGACAGGGCGGACGGTAGCGCAAACGCCGCAGACAACCCCTGTAGCGCACGGAGAAAGGCAATGAGCGAGCCATTCCTTAGGAGACCAATTGCCAGCGACATACCCATAAAACCCACAAGCCCCGACAAAAACACGCGTTTGCGACCAAACAAGTCTGCAGTGCGGCCGCCCAGCAGCAAAAAACCGCCGAATGCCAGGCTATATGCCGTGACCACCCATTGCAAACTTTCCAGGCTCATATGGAATGCATGTTGAATAGAAGGCAGCGCTACCGTTACGATGGTGCCATCTACAATAATCATGAACTGAGCTAACGCCAAAAAAGTAAAGGCGAGCCACTTTTGCCTATTCGTCATACTACTCCTTTATTAATTTTTTGCCCAAGAGCACGTGCCTCGGCCGCCATCTTCGGTGCATCTTTTACTATTTCGTCCACCAGATGCTTTGGATACGATGGGTCATCACCGTATTTCATGCCCCAGTCAATCATTGCCACCAGCACCGACATCAAATCTATACACTTTTCACTGGGTTTATATATACTTTTGCGTCCGTCGGCAGGATCGGGAAGCTTGTAGATAATACCTGCGCACTCCAGCCGCTCCAGTCGTTCGGCCAGGATGTTAGTAGCGATACGCTCAGGGATTTCGGACAATTCCTTGAACGTAGTGCTGCCGCCGAATACCATCTGGCGCACAACCAAAAGCGACCATTTGTCGCCAACGATATCAAGTGTTTTGCTGATAGGGCAGCTTGAGCGGCTACTACGTTGCATTGCCCCATGATAAAAAAATGTCTTGCATTATGCAAGTATATTTTTTTACACCTGCCCTTAGCTTCTCGTAAGGCCGCACCCAGACCTCTAAGGAGCCGCTACTGGCACGTCCGCTAGGACCTAGCTATTTCACGGTAGTCCTAGAAGCCACTTCGTTATACATGATCAAAAACCGGGTGCATCATATTGAACCATAAACGTGTGCATGGTAAAGTGACCTAATCATGGAACAAGCCAAACAGAACTGGATAACCGACCCACAAACGCGCAGGCAATTTCTGCGCAAGGCTGCCGCAGTAGGCGCGGGCGCCCTAGGCCTAGAGGCGGCACTCGCGGCGTGCGGACAGGAAACTCCGGCCTCAAAGCCGTGGATAAAGCTAACTGCGGCCGAAAAAACAGCATACTTAAATGCCCGGTTTGAGGGCATTACTAAAGCGGCGGCGGCTAAAATAGACGCATACGCCCATGCTCATCCTGGGCAAAGTTTCCTGCCTGATGGCACTCAGAACCAGCAACCTAGCGTGCCGGATAATGAAACCGTACGGATCCCGGCAACCTCAACGATACCAAACACCGCCAACGGTGAGTACAAGTTTCAAGTTGTGGCATATACATTCAGCAAGGATGGACGCCCCGATCCGAGCACCATCGCAGCCATCAGTGACGATGCGGTCGTACAGACCGGACAACAGCCGGATGGCTCACCTGATTTGCGTGTCAACCACCATCTGTACATCGGCCGGACCGCTCAAGGCTGGGAAGTTGACCTTCAGGAGCCGAACGCCAGGAATTCGCTTGCAGGGGACCTGACCGTTATCCATACTACACAGCCCGACTACTTCAGCCCCGGGTTTGTGGACGCAATTGAAGCTCGCTTTAACACAGTATTTACCGATGCTACGCAGCAGCCGCACCCCGCACCAGTCGGCAGCCTTCCGGCGTTTATGAAGTAAGCCGGCCTACCGCCACAGCCACGAGAAAACCGAGGCCATATATCCAATTTCCTCGTTACTGGCGCTGGCTTGAACGCAAACAATACTACTAATTCGTCATAACCACGCGCAAAATACTTATGGACAACCGGCTGGATAATAGTGAACAACTCTACCGGCTTCAAGTCCACAGCGTAGGCTCGCACGATGATTCAGCTTCCTTTGGGTAGCCACAATCACGGTCCGGGAAGTTGTTGCTCACCGCTGCTACTGATATCTTCCTGGGTACTCCTAGAACAAACGTCAAATAACGAAATCGAACGAAGCGTCCGGCTGCCACTCGTAAGACTGGTCGCCGAGGCCGACTTTCATGCGTGAGAGATGCATACCACCCTCTTGCGCGGGCTCTACCCGCCAGAGCTCACCGTATGAAATTGGCCCATTCCAGAAAGGCGCACCAGCGTCATCGGTCAGTCCTGCGTCGGGCAGGGACTCTGTTAATACAAGCAATTTCACACTGCTCGGATCGTCAGTTTGGTTATGTCGTGAACGAATAACCTTCTGATGGGCATATCCATTCTGCGCGTCTTCTTCTAAGCTATAGCCGACAACAATGGCGCCTCGTTCGTCCTTCGCGAGCGGACGGAAACGGTTCCGCATAAGCTCAGACGTATCTTCAACGCGAAGATGGTAGCGCTGGCCGAGAAATTCCGCCGCCTCTCGTACGGGCAGGCGCGGGTCGATACATACATGCGCCTTACCCCGACTATGTGCCAATATAATTCCAAGGCCTTCTGCCGTCTGAGCGATTTGCTCCTGAGGTAATTGGTTGTATGATCTTGAAGATAGCTCTGACATAAACTTATCCTTTCAGGACTTAAAATATGACGTGTAGTAAAACCGTCATAATATTGCGTTGGCTCATTTCCAGCAGTCGCCTTCACCTTAAAGTATCAGGAGCTCTTTATCCTAAATCGTAAAATCGTTTTAACGATAATATATTACCTATATTCTGTCAACGCTCCAATTGAACTAAGCTTTCGTCACAGCCAGGCTCCAATGGTTGCCGTTACAGGCGGCCGAGCCCACTGGGCTCACCGTTCGAGTCCCTGAAGCTACATACAAATAAAATAGAC
This sequence comes from Saccharimonadales bacterium (SeqCode), assembly GCA_035758575.1. Taxonomy (GTDB): domain Bacteria; phylum Patescibacteriota; class Saccharimonadia; order Saccharimonadales; family UBA4665; genus JANWHZ01. The sequence continues at coordinate 5,002 of DASTXH010000077.1, read as the reverse complement.
ATACACTTGCGCGCATGTCTATTTTATTTGGCTGGAGCGGAGGGATTCGACCTTGCTTCGCAACCCGGCTCTCATGGTCGCCGGGCTTCGGGCGGGGATTGCCACTGGCAATCCCGTTCGAACCCGCTCACAGAGCCATGAAAAAACCGGACATAAGTCCGGCTCTTTCATGGCTGGCCATCATACGCCAAGTTAGGATGAGAATCGTCACGTCATCCACAGCCAGTGTGTGAGGTATATAAGGTGTGAGGCGCAATTATATTTGACAATACGTGTCTCCTGTATATAAGCTGAGAATAATTAACGATTCGAGGAGCGACAGGGCATGGGGCGACTGGAATACCAATCTGGATTTGGCATTGTTTACTGGATCGTAGCGATAGCAGCGATAGGTGCCATAGGTTCAGCTGGAGTGTTGCTGTACCGTCATTACCATAGTCACTACAGCCCAGCAGCCATAGTCTCAACGAGTAAAAAAAGTACCCCATTGACCACGAATACCTCAACAGCTAGCAATACCTCGGCAAATAGCAGCACTACATCATCACCAAAAAGCTACTTTACGATCTCTGAATGGGGCATACGCGCTCCATATAACGGTTCGATTAGCTTGCAATACGTCGTGGACAAATACGACCAGAACTCCGTCGACCTTAGTTCATCAGAGCTCGCAGTAGGCGGTCCTGCTGTTTGCATCGACACTTTGAATGGTGAAGCGGGGCACTTAGCCCGATATCTGCCCACCGATGCAAATCTGGGGCCGAAGATACCCGCCAGCGAAACGGCCGAGCAATATGTTGAAAGTAACCCTACGATTCCACACGCGAAAATTGGAAGCTACATATATATCTATTGGGGTTATATGGTGAATGGTTCATATAGCGGACCATGTGACGACAAGTCTGCCGCGATCCAAACCATGACAGCTTATGCGGAATTGGTGCCGAAGCTGGAGGCAATCCAGTAAATAGTCTGCATAACTTCGTTCTGCGGTTTTCATCATACCGGTGACTCTATATCAGTGAAAGGAAGAATGTCATGCCCAGGCTGCGTATAAAACTAAAGCTACAGTATCTTGTCCTGGTCTTGATCCAACTAATCGTGTTAAGTGCGGCTATGGTCGCTCCTGCATCCGCAACTAGCCAGGATCAAGCCATTGTCAACGCTGCCGCATCCCAGTCCGGTGTTGCCTACTGTTGGGACGGCGGCGACACCTCTGGCCCTACCCACGGACAGGGTGATCTTGGAAACGGTGGCTGCGGAACTGGCGTTGTCGGATTTGATTGCAGCGGCCTGGCCCTGTATGCGGTATATAAGGGCACGGGGATAGCCCTACCGCACGGCCAGGGTATGCAATCGGCTGGTGGCCAGGTGATCACTGCCCAAGCCGATCTTCTGCCGGGAGATCTTGTTTTCTTTGGCGGCGGCTCATTAGCAAACTTTAACCACGTAGGGGTTTATGCTGGAAATGGTGTAATGTGGGATGCGAATAATTTCAATGTGCCAGTCCAACAGCATACTCTTGCGTGGGAAACACATGATACAAGCGAAGGGTTTGATGGCGGCGTGCGCTACTGGACGTCAACTGTCGGCAGCGGTGGCTCCTCCCGCCCCTATGCCCAAAACCTCGTTAGTAACTCCGGCTTCAACTCCGGCTCTAATTTCAATCATTGGAGTATCTACCCCGGCACTAACTATGCCAACTACACGACCTCTAGTGGTATCGCTCCATTTGAGGGCGATCAGTACCTAGCTACCAATGCCTACCAAACTGGTGGCAGTGTCTACCAAGATATCCCGACTACAACCAGCGCCGGTCAGGACTACTGTTTCTCCATGATGCTGACGACTGCCGACACAAGCGGCGGTGGCGGCTCAGGATCAGTCGCCCTACTTAACATGAATAGCGGTACGGTAGTGGATGCGGGAGTCACTAACTTTAGCGGCCTACCCAACAACAGCCAGTGGCGACGAACTGAGGTATGCACGCCTACGACCGGTGCGGGCAATAACCTACGAGTTCAGCTATATCCTTCGGTGAATGGTAAGACTATTGGCGTTGATGCAGCTACGCTCAACCTTGATGCGGCCGCTAATGGTGGCTTCGAGCAAGGCAGTGGCTCATGGAGCATCACGCAGAATACCAACTATGCAAACTACGGCGCGAACAATCCGGCTGCGGGTGGCGCACAGCCCTATGAGGGGAGCCACTTTGAAGCGACTAATGCATACGGCGCGAATGCCAGCCTCTATCAGGACATAGCAATCTCACTCAGCAACGGCAACGAGTATTGCGTGAATGCCATGCTCACGACTGCTGACGGCGGCGGAGCAAGCGGCGGCTTTGGCGATCTTAACCTCTATGCCATGAATGGTGGCACCGTAGTCAGCGCCGGAAGCACCCACTTTAGCGGCTTGCCAAACAATAACCAATGGGTGCCAGTAAGTGCCTGCATCTATGTTACTGGTGCGGCAAATACCCTACGGGTACAACTGTATCCAGGCTATGGCAGCCCGACATTAGGCGTAGATGCAGTAAACGTCAATCAAGACCTTGTAGCCAATGGCGGCTTTGAAGCCGGTACCGGTTGGTGGAGCATCTACCCAGGCACGAACTTTACTACATATGCCGCAAATAATGGCCTGACTGGTAGTACGAACCCGTCAGAAGGCAGTAACTTTGGTGCTACAAACGCGTACCAGGCAGGCGGCAGCATCTACCAGGATATTGCTATTCCGACCAGTGCTGGACAGACGTACTGCGTGACAGCCCAGCTGACTACCGCAGACCAGAGTGGTACAGCTGGTGGCTCAGGCTCACTGAACCTATTCAACTTGAATAATGGCAGCGTAGTAAACGTCGGTTCTACTAATTTCAGTAACCTACCGAACAACAACCAATGGCGGCAGATTGAGACGTGCGTAGACATCACGGGCACCGGCAATGACCTACGGGTGCAGCTGTACCCAACGGTCAACGGTAAGACGCTGGGCATGGATGCAGTGAATGTGCTGTAGACAGCAGCCACAATAAGGCGAGCGATAAGGGCTATGCTTCATAGTAGTATGATTTTATGGATTTCGGCTTTCTATTAGACGACTGGCGTAAAATACCGCAAAACATTCGATATATCTTTGTCTCTGGCGGCGGTTTAATACTCATAACATGGGTAACGGATCATTGGGGCGGAAGAAACACCTATAAGCTTTTCGGCTGGGATTTTCGGAATGTCTTCTTTAGCCTAGGAGTCAGTTTAATAGTATTTGGCCTGCTCATAATAGTGCTTAAACAGCTGTCGGTCTTCTACCGTATTGCGCAGTATCGTAAGAAGTACCCCATCAAGGAGCTTAGGAAGTCGTTTTATCTCGTTTGGTTTACCGGGCAGCTAATACTGTTTGACAAACGCAATACGGTTTACTACCACATCACACCCCTGGAGACCGCACAGGATTTGTATTTCGAGGGACAGGGTTTCGTGGAGTCGACGCAACCTTTTGATAAGGTGTTAGTCTTCGAGGTCGAAGGTACGGACGTGCAGATAAGGATGAGCGACTACTCGAACGGCGGTCAGATAAACACGCGGCGCTAATGTGGCTTTACTGCTGCCTCGGGGTGAAATGTCTTGACCTGTTAAACAGCAGTAGCGGCGTCGTGTCTATGCTTTGCGCGGTGCGACAGACAAAATAGATCACAAAGTGTTCGTAAGAAATATTACTCTGGCTGGCTATAGGGGACGATTTACGAGCACTATTGGTTCAAAAAGAAAGTCTACATTAATGCAATATCAAAGTTTTTATCGCCTCTTCAACGACAGCGTGCCGGTCAACCGCACCAGGCGGGTAGAAGTTTAAAACCCAAACGAAACCAGTACTATTTTGAATGAGATAGTCATAGTAGACGCCCACCTGGGGCTGCATAATGTCCTGTGGTGGCGTCGTCACGCTCGTGTAATACTTTTCTACTGTTTGCCCTGAGTTGGTTTGGAATGATCCCTGTTTCTGGAGGCCCGGTGTCGTGCTAAAGCTGGCAAGCAGTTTTTGCGCATCTTGAAGCGGGTTATTGAGGTCGTACCATTGGAAACTTATGAGCGGAGCGCCATCCTTTCCGAAGCACGTATTGGCCACGGTAGCCTTGACTCCCGATCTCAGTGCAAGTGGATCGGTGTTCTGATCACCATATCCGGTGTAGTAGGTTTCGAGAGGTGCATACGGCCCGGTGCAATTCTGACTAAGGCTCCAGCCGTCGGGTAGGCGCGCCGAATAATGAAAACCAGGCGATACGTATAGATACCAATTTGCTGCCGGGTTGGTGCCGTCAACCAAGCTCAGCATGATTGTCTTTGCTTGTTGCGCCTCAGCGCCTGAGAACCATGACGCGGCTTGCGCCTTTGTTAGGCCAGGCGTGCTTTGGCTTGTCCGTGCACCTGTGGTCGAAAAGAGGATGCCGGTCAGGTCGTCGGTTGTTGGGTTCGTTGCCCAGTGGCTGGTGAATGTGGCGACGTCGCCCTGGACGTCAGTGCTGACGATTCCGTTATCGTCCTGAACCGCTATCCACGGGTGGTACGTTTTTCCATCTAGGGTAGTCGCGCCCGAGATGACGTACAGCCCAGGAGCTTTCGCAATAGCAGTCTTGTTGAAGATTGTGTTGTATGGGTAATTCGCGCTATGCTCACCGCCGAGTCCGGACAGGTCAGTAACCCATGAAATTTTAATTTCTCCGGACGGGCTTGCGAGACATACATGGTCATTGTTGTTGGCGTCATTCGAGTGGATGCAGGAAGCGACTGTTTTCCATGTCTCCGGATAGCGGAACGATGCTTTTTCGTCGGAGGATGTGTAGGTCTTCCATACTGTGTGCTGTGCCGGGTCGCTTATGGAAGTAGCTCGGCTATCAGATGCAAATCTGTAATAACGGTACGCCAGTATGCCTGCACTTAAGAATAGCCCGAGTAATATGATCGCAAGAATACGAATCAATGGATGCCGCTTAGCTTTAGCACCG
>DASTXH010000071.1:0-1418 GCA_035758575.1 Saccharimonadales bacterium (SeqCode) | reverse complement strand
ACCAATACAACTATTGTATGAAAACTGTATGTATGTGTCAAGCGAAACAAAGCTAAATTTCGAACATAGTAGCAGATTAGATTAATAAAAAGACTCAACCGATTTGCTGAGTCTGTCTCTGTTTGCGTCCTATGTGGCTGGCTATAGGGGACGATTTACGAGCACTATTGGTTCAAGAAGAAAGTCTACATTAATGCAATATCAAAGTTTCTATCGCCTCTTCAACGACATCGTGCCGGTCAACCGCACCAGGCGGATAGAAGTTTAAAACCCAAACGAAACCAGTACTATTTTGAATGAGATAGTCATAGTAGATACCTACCTGTGGCTGCATGATATCCTGTGGTGGCGTCGTCACGTTCATGTAGTACTTTTCTACTGTTTGTCCTGCATTAGTCTGGAAGGAGCCTTTTTTCTGAAGGCCGGGTGTCGTGCTAAAGCTGGCAAGCAGTTTTTGCGCATCTTGAAGCGGGTTATTGAGGTCGTACCATTGGAAGCTCACGAGCGGAGCGCCATCCTTTCCGAAGCACGTATTGGCCACGGTAGCTTTGACTCCCGATCTCAATGCAAGTGGATCGGTATTCTGACCACCGTATCCGGTGTAGGAGGTTTCAAGAGGTGCATACGGCCCGGTGCAATTCTGGCTAAGGCTCCAGCCGTCGGGTAGACGCACCGAATAATGAAAACCAGGTGATACGTATAGATACCAATTAGCTGCTGGGTTGGGGCTATCGACTAAGCTTAGCATGATTGTCTTTGCTTGCTGCGCCTCAGCGCCTGAGAACCATGCCGCGGCTTGCGCCTTTGTAAAGGCGGTAGTGCTTTGGCTTGTGCGCGCACCTGTGGTCGAGAAGAGAATGCCGGTTAGATCGTCAGTCGTTGGGTTTGTTGCCCAGCGGCTGGTGAATGTGGCGACGTCTCCCTGGACGCCAGTGCTGACGATTCCGTTATCGTCCTGAACCGCTATCCATGGGTGGTACGTTTTTCCATCTAGGGTAGTCGTGCCCGAGATGACGTACAGCCCAAGAGCTTTCGCAATAGCAGTCTTGTTGAAGATTGTGTTGTATGGGTAATTCGCGCTATGCTCACCGCCGAGTCCGGACAGGTCAGTAACCCATGAAATCTTAATTCCTCCGGACGGGCTTGCGAGACATACATGGTCACTGTTGTTGGCGTCATCCGAGTGGATGCAGGAAGCAACTGTTTTCCATGTCTCCGGATAGCGGAACGATGCTTTTTCGTCGGAGGATGTGTAGGTCTTCCATACTGTGTGCTGCGCCGGGTCGCTTATGGAAGTAGCTCGGCTATCAGATGCAAATCTGTAATAACGGTACGCCAGTATGCCTGCACTTAAGAATAGCCCGAGTAATATGATCGCAAGAATACGAATCAATGGATGCCGCTTAGCTTTAGCACCG
>DASTXH010000065.1:0-43771 GCA_035758575.1 Saccharimonadales bacterium (SeqCode) | reverse complement strand
CGACCGCAAGCTATTGTGCGACAAGTCGAGCTGGGTGGCATTTGTTTGGTTATAGATATCCGCACCGACGCTAGAAAGCCCGGCATTTGCATAACTAAGCACATGCGCTCCCGATGGCGTGCCGGCCGGCGACTGCGTTTTTTGATGCCAGAGCCACCCTGCCAAGGATGCGCCAACGATAATAAGTACGCTAAATGTAATAACCAGCCATCGTTTCATACTATTAGTATACGCGCTCGGGAGCAGAAAGCGGCATGGCCCCATGCGTCTCTGTTACTTATCGGCGCTGATAGACTCCGCAATTTGGGAGACTAATTGATCGTACGGCCTCTGGTTATTGAGCGACGAGCCCGCACTGTACGCTCCAGTATCAAACTCGGGAAGCTGCAGCGTGTACAGATGGCCCTTAGCCACAAAAGCTATCGTATATATTACGCCGCCCTCGTCACTACTTGTGAATGTATACACGTTCGCGCCATCATTGTTTTCGACGCTAACTTCTGGGTACGTAGCACCCACAGCATACGGCTTTGGGTCGCCCGGATTGTCTTGTGTGACGATCCACTTTCCATTCTGAAGCCTAACGGTAGGTCCATACTTCCTACTTACTATTGGAGTACCAGCAGAATCCATTTTACTGAGTACAAAAGCGCCTAGCGATAGTCCAGGGAAGAGCGAAGCCTTCGGCGCGCTGCTGATTAGCAGCTGCTGCGTACCGGACCCAGCGTACTGCGTGTTCGTTGCTGTAAAATTGCCAAATGCCTGGGGATAGGCGAACTTAAAACCGTCACCCTGATACCATGCCCAGCCCGCAGGGAGCTGGAAAGTGCTTACGATGGACGGATGGACTGCACTGGGTGACATATCATTCGTCTTTACCTGATTCAAATGCCAAATATACCATCCGGCTAAACCGATACCCAGCACAATTGCCAGCAGTACCGTCCCATAAACAACGCTAAAGCCATTTTCGTTATCTTTCTTCATATGTATCTAAAGAGTAACGGACAGACGCTTCGCTGGCAAAAAGATAGCACACAAATCTTAACGATTGCTTCTTGTATTCAGCATATCCTTACTGAGCTAAGCCACCAGAAGTAGTCTACAAAAGCGCCGATCTATTGATTCACCCACGGCAAACTAGAATCATTAATACTGAGTCAGGGAGGACAGCATTTTACTTGCCAGCTGCAATTCATTACTTTGAGCCTGCTGGCTATATTCCTTCGTCGTGGACTGTTTTGCGGCAAAACAAAATGACATAGCAACGTCTAAATATTTGCCATTGTTAAGCCGGAATCCGAAGCTGTTGTTTGCAGCAGATTCAAAGGGCGTACATGTGTCCTCGTATGTATGACCGTTACTGGCAAGCGTCTGATTAGCCTCCCAGATCGCAATACCATTAGATAGTGTCTGAATGACCGAGCCTTGAACGTACGGTATTTGTGTGAAGGCAGAATAAGTAGACGATGTGGAGTTGCTATTATCTAATAACATCAGCCAGACCCCAAATGATTCATTCTTAGCACTAGATGATGTAATGAGAACCTCACCATTTATTGCACCCGCAGGTGATGCATTAAGCGTCCAGGTTGGTGGGTACTTTATCGAGTAGCCTCCGGCTGATGAGCTATACGTACGCCAACCTGCATACGGATCAACCGTTGCAGATGAGTTCGCGCCATTTTTCTCAGGAGTACTTGCTTTATTTGTTGCGACAGGCGTTATCTGAGTTTTATTGTGGTTTATGTAAACTAGGTATCCCGAGACGCCAACTACAGCCACAGCTACAAGTGTTAGCAATGCTTCAACAACACTAAAACCAGAGTCATTTTGCCGCTTCATAAATCATCTTTATCATAAGGCTTTATTAGACATCATTGCAACCTACCGGGGCTCGAACAGATTACCCCCCAGGAGCTTGAGGTAAACAAAAACCTCTGCCGTAATAACAGAGGTCGAATGTACTCTGCGCGGCTGCGTCCACCGAACGTTCGTATAGCCCGGCCACCAAAGCCAAGAAAAAAGCGTTGCGGGGGCAGGACAGCGGTCGCTGGCGCTCCCTATATCCGCTCTTTCGCTACTCGGTGCAAGCACCTGCGTGGCTCAGTCGCTCCACGAACCTGCGACCTACGCCAGCTTGCACTGGCTGGTCGCAGGTTCAAGCCAGCTACAAAACCAAAGTAAAACACCCACTTCCGTGGGTGCCTTACTTTGGTTGCGGGGGCAGGACTCGAACCTGCGACCTCATGGTTATGAGCCATGCGAGCTGCCGCTGCTCCACCCCGCGATATCTTTTACCTGAGGTAATGGTATCAGCTCAGGGGCGATAAGTCAACGGAGGTAACCCATGAGAAACGCTACCAGCAGTATGATCAGCGTCAGGACGGCACACGGCACCAGTACAAACAAACACGCCCGGCCAAACGTATACAGTAGCTGTACCAGCGGATTGCGCTTGCCCGCCTGGCGCCCGACCGCCAGCATACCGCCGACGCACAGCGTAAGGATAAACGTGACAGCCGACACTGACACTACTGCAATGGCGACGCGCTGAAATAGGCTGAAGTGCACGCCATCTCCCGTACTGACGCCGCTGATCATCCACAAAATGGTACCGATGGCTATCCCATACGTCCCCATAGCGCACAGCACCGCTACGATGCGCTCAGTTATACTCTGCGGCTCACCGAATAGCAGGCGGGCGGTGTTCAGATACTGCGCGGTTCGTAGTATCATGTGCTAATTTCCCTGTCGGTGCAGGAAAAAATCCGCCCATGCCTGCCAGTTCCGCCGGTAGAATGGCAATTTGCTGACCTTCGCCTGCTGCGCGGCTTTGGGCGTTGGAGCTATATACGACATAGCTACCGTTTGCGGCACCAGCAGTTCCTTCTCGCCGGGCTGAGCCAGGCCGAAGTTCTGGCGGGCGGACAGTTCTAGATACTGGTTGCTGTTGTAGTAGGTATTTTGAAGCTGCAGGTTGCTGTTTTCCAGCTGCTGCAGGTCGTTCTGCTGCTGCAAGGCGGTAATCTGCTTTTGCAACGAAAAATTGGCATCTATGGCCTTTACGCCGCTCCAGCTCACCAGCAACACAACCACCACGAACAATACTTGCCCCGCAAAACGCACATCGCGTAGCTGCACAATATACGAGCGCGCCAGGCGCCAATATGTCTGTAACCGCTGTTTGTGCTGTTCGGGCATAGTTCTTATAAAGAGTATATAACTAGATCAGATAATCTGGTATACTCATCCCTGTAACCGGCCTTAACGAGAAATGTTGCGCCCGATCGAAGCTTTTGGCGTTAGCGGGAAAACGAGGCTGGTGCGTAAACTTCGACGAGGGGATGTAGCTCAGTGGTTAGAGCAGTCGGCTCATAACCGATTGGTCGCTGGTTCGAACCCAGCCATCCCCACCACATGAATCTTGATCAACCACGCATTTGCGTGGTTTTGTTATACTACCGGCATGAATGACCAAAGATTCCCCGAACCCATAGTAGGTGTGTTTATCCTCAATAAAAAGAACGAGCTACTCTTGATTGAGTCGCACAAATGGAAGGGGCTGCACATTATTCCCGGCGGACATGTTGAGCTGGGCGAGAGCCTGGAGGATGCCGTGCGCCGCGAAACGCTGGAAGAGACAGGTCTACACATCTTGAAGCCCGAGTTTCTCTGCGTCCATGAATATCTCAACGACGGCGCGTTTCACAAGCCTCGGCACTTTATATTTCTTGAATATAAGGCGACAGCTGAAAGCACCGAAGTAACGCTGAACGAAGAGGGGCATGCCTATCGTTGGACGGCGCTCGAGGAAGCCCTGACATTACCGACCACCGATAGCGTACGGAGCGTTATCCGGCAATATCTATTGCCGAAGACTAGCTAGCATCCCGTTTCAAAAACAGCAACCACGTTACCGCCCAGCCAACGACCAGGTATATACAGAAAACAAGTGCGCCGCGCATGGGCGACAGTGTTGCTCCTGTTATGCTCGAAAACCCTGGGACACTAGGCGCAGCAACAACTTGGCTCAGCGCCGTAAAGGGCAGATACACGGCATGCTCTTTCAGGAATAGGCTCAACAATACTTCGGTAGTGTTGGGACCAACCAATAGTACGGCAATTGCTGCCACCTGATTGCGGAACAGCGCAGCGAACAGTAGCGCCGCCAGCGCCCAACCCTCGCAGTAAAATACCATCTTCCCCAAGTATGTCAGTATTGATATATCCTGATTCGGCAACGTATGCCCTGCCATTGTCATACCTATGGTTATGCACAGCAGGCCAACCAGGCCGCTGATTACCGCAAACCCAAAGACATAGACGGATACGGCGGTGATCTTTGCGAACAAAACTTTTGATCGGCTATTTGCTGCCGTGAGTGTATAGGTAATGGTGTTGTAGCGGTACTCGTGGGTCAAAAGCAGCAATGCTACGAGTGCACCCAATATCGAGATCAGCGCGCTATGCTGCGTGATAGTACTCGCCAGGTAGAGGCTGGCGCTTGGTCCGGCAAGGTCGCCGCCTTTTATCCCTTCGGCATACAACGACACGAACCCAATCGCAAGCAGTGCGAGGCCGGTTATGACGTACGTGGAGCGGACTGTCAGGAGCTTGCGGAATTCGGCTTTGAGTGCGGGTATCATGACTTCGCTCCTTTCTTTGGCTCGCCGCCTGCTTTGTATTCTTCCGCACCTTCAGTAAGCTCCAAAAATGCCTCTTCAAGCGAAGCGCTATGCCGCGCTAACTCCAGCACCGGTACACCTGCCTCGAATGCCACTTTTCCGATAACATCGGTGCTACTGCTAACAATGCGCAGTCCATCGCCGTCTTTTTCGTAGGTTATAGACTGCTGCTTGAGCGCCTTTTCCAGTGCAGCCAGCTTTGTGGCACGCACGAACACGCTGGAATGGGAGCTGCCGGAAATGATATCGCGCATCGGCGCGTTGGCAATGAGCTTGCCCCTGCCTATAACTACTACGTCGTCCGCCATGAGCGACATTTCGCTCAGCAGATGCGACGATACGAACACGGCATTACCCTTACTGGCGTAATCTTTAATAAATTGCCGGAGCCAGGCGATGCCTTCGGGATCCAGGCCGTTAGCCGGCTCGTCGAGAATAAGGTATTTTGGTTCGCCCAGCAGCGCCGCAGCGATCCCCAGACGTTGGCTCATGCCCAACGAAAACTTGCCGGGGCGGCGCTTGGCTTCACTCTTGAGCCCCACGGCGTCCAGTACTTCCATGACCCGGGTTTGCTGAATATTGCCGGCATCAGCCAAAACCCGTAGATGATTTTCTGCAGTGCGGGTAGGATGGAACGCCTTCGCTTCTAGCAATAAACCTACTATTTTGGATGGCTGCTCGTATTCGTGCAGATATTTGCCGTCGAATGTGGTGTCGCCGTCGCCATAGTCCAAGCCCAGCATCAGCCGCATGGTGGTTGACTTGCCGGCACCGTTCGGCCCTAGAAAACCGGTTACACGCCCGGTATGTACCGTAAATGAAAGATCGTCTACCGCCACTTTTTTGCGGTAGTGTTTACCCAGATGTTCCGCTTTTATCATGCGCCTACTGTACACCCTTAGCCAAGGTGCAGTCCAGGGGTTACGCGGCGCGCAACAGCGTCAGCAGTTCGTCGGTGCTCTGGGCGGCCATCAGGCGTTCGCGCAGTTCTTTTGCGCCATCGAAACCATTGATGTAAATCTTACAAAACTTATTCAGCGGCGTTATCTGCCGCTCGCCCTGCTGCCATGTTGATGCAAATAGCTCAACTTGTTTTGCGAATAGTGCGACGCGCTGTTCGCGCGTATAACCTTCCCATGGACTGTCGGCGGCAAACGCAAACGGATCATGGAAGACACCGCGACCAATCATGATGCCATCCAGATTATACTTTTCCGCCAGCGCCAGCCCTTCACCGCGATTCATGACATCGCCGTTGCCGACTAGCAATGTGTCCGGCGACAGTTTGGCGCGCAAGTCGTGAATGGGTGCCATATCGTCCCAGTGCGCGGGTACCTTACTCATTTCTTTTCGGGTACGCATGTGCACGGTCAGCATGGCGGGATGCTGCTGCAGCAACAATTCATGCCAGGTAAAATCTACGGCATTGAAACCGAGACGTGTTTTGATGCTTACCGGTATTTTGCCATCGACACCGGCTTGTGTAGCTTTGATGATTTCCAGCGCCAGATCGCGGTCGTTGATAAGCGCACTGCAGGCGCCGTTTTTGACCACGGTTTTGTCGGGGCAGCCCATATTGAGGTCTATCCCGGCAAAGCCGACGCCCTCGGGCAGCCCCATTTCCCGGGCAAACGTGCCATCGGCCAATTCGCGGGCGGTCTTGTAAAAATTATCGGGATTCTTACCCCATATTTGCGCAAACAAAGGCTGCTCGGCGGCGGTAAGGAGCAATTTCTTTAGGAGCCGCGGCCGGCCGGGGCTCTGCAAGCCATCTACATTAACGAACTCCGTAAAGAATAGGTCTGGCGCGCCGCACGCTGCGATAATACGGCGGAATACCGTATCGGTTACGTCGTCCATAGGGGCGAGCACAAAAAAAGGTCGCGGCAGCCGATCTAATACGTTCATATTTACTATATTATATAAGATTTACCACGCTAAAACAAACTTGTCTGCGCACGTTTTGCAGCCCGCTTTTTGAAGCGCCGTTCGGATTGGGCAAGATGAGGGTCAACCGCATGCTCCGCAACGCCAGCAGGTAGCTCGCGGATAAAACGGGATACCGACGCCGTTTCTCCACCCTGCATCTTTGTATGCAGTATTTCCAGGGTATCTTTGGCCCTCGTTACCGCCACATAGAACAGCCGTCGCTCCTCTTCTACATCTTTGGCGCCAGCTTTTGGCAGGATGTCCTCTTCTGCTGCAATCAAAAATACATACGGAAACTCCAAACCCTTTGCCGCATGTATTGTCATAAGACTCACTGCATTCAGCGATGCATCGTAAAATTCACTGTCGCGTATTTCATCTATACGATGCAGAGCAGCTGCAAGGCCAGTCTGGCCGGCACCGAATTGCACCAGCATACTCTGAAATTGGTGCAAGTGTTCATGTCTACCAAGGCCGAGAGCGCCGGCTATCTCGCCAGATGCTTCACTTACCATCTTCTCTTCGCCAAACGATACAGTATCAAATAATGCCATGAGCTGCGTTGACGTGAACTTTTTATACGTGGACGGCGATGTTCCGTCATGCAGATAGTGCAACCCTGCGATAACCACTTGCATATCCGGCCGGGCGTAGGGCGACCCTTCGCCTACGATCTGGCAGGGAACGCCAGCCTCTTGAAATGCCCGCTGCAGCGCGCTCGCTGCCCGATGCGTGCGGTAGAGTACCGCATAATCCCGGGGCTGAGCCGACCCATCGGTGCTAGCCGCTTTCAACAGATCACTACCGCCAATGCCTTGCTCGATTTGGCTTAAAATGTACGCCGCCTCGCTATATTCGTTCAGCGTCTGCACAATCTTCACCTGGCCGTCCCCGGAAACGTTGGGGATAAGCTGTGGAGAAACAGGAAAAACAGCGTTGGCCACATGCACGATGTGCGAACGCGAGCGATAGTTGTCGACCAATGTGATCTGTTGTGCCTGCACATTGTCCTGCATAAACCGGTCGAACATCGCCGCACCCGCGCCGCGGAATGCGTAAATAGACTGGTTGGGGTCACCGATGGCAAATAGTGTACCGTGTGCTGCCAAACGCTTGAGCATTTCATACTGCAGTTCGCTGGTGTCCTGGAACTCATCCACCAGCACATGGCTGTAGTGCGGTTCGGTCTGATCCAGGAGGGCATAGGCTTTTAGCAGCAAATCATCAAAATCGTACAGGCCGCGTTCTTGCAGGCGCTGGTTGTATTGATCGAGCAGCACCCGTAGTGTCGGTTCTGGTTCAGTCAGCGATGTCTTCGTCAGCGACAACCACAGGCTCAGATCCCGCATGTTTATGCCTTTGCCCTCGGGAGTCTTAGCAAGCGCTTTGATGATTGCCTGGCGGTCTGATTCTGCAACCATTGGCGGCAAGTCACCCCGTATACGCAGCAATGACATACTAAGGGCGTGAAAAGTGGCAATCTGCGGCAAAACAATCTCATCCCCCATCAGCGCCTGCAGTCGTTCCCGCATCTCGCGGGCAGCCTTGTTGGTAAATGTCAGCGCCACTATCTGCTCGGCTGGTACATTTTTCTCGGTAAGCAAATAGGCGATCCGGGATGTCAGTGTCTTCGTCTTGCCCGTTCCCGGCCCCGCCACAATCAACACCGGCGTATCTTCGGCCGTTACCGCCGCGCATTGTTCTGTGTTTAGACCTTCTAACATACGAAGTTCCTAAAGCAATGACAGCTGGTTCAGCGTGGCGGCCTTTTCGCTGGCGTCTTTAAAAACTTTGATAGTGCCGTATACGCCGTCGTAGCCTGGGTCGCGGTACACCTGCTGCGTGCGGATGCGTTCGACCGCAAGTGCGACATGTGGATTATACGCACGTATAGCATCCAGTGGCAGGGCACGCAAAATGCTGAACTCATCGCCTAAAACCGCTATAAGATTGTCGTATTGTTCGACGACGGCCTTGCCGGTGGTAGACTTGGTGCCGTTCAGTTCGGCAATTACTTCTATAAGCGGCACTATATACTCTACTTTTTTGCCGGGGTTGAACTGGCCGAGCGTGCGATCTGCCAATTGCTCCACCCGGTAGTCTACGCCGACAATCAACGGCTTGCCGCATACGGGACATATACCGTTGTGCGCCCTGGTCTCATCTGGTGAAAACCGTACATTACAGGCGCGATGTCCGTCGTAGTGGTATTTGCCTTCCTCTGGATAAAATTCGATGGTGCCGCTCAGCCGTGTATCGTTAGTTTTTATAGCGCCAATAACATCGGCATAGGTAGGATTACACGCCATAAGCGTAGCCTCGCGCCCTAGCTTCTGCGGCGAATGTGCATCCGAATTGCTGGTTATACTAATACCCTCGAGCTGCGAAAGCTGCCAGTTCATAGGCGGATCGGATGACAGGCCGGTTTCTATGGCGTGGATTTCCGGCGCCAGTTCGTCGTATGCCTCCTGGATGGTATCGAATCCGGACTTGCTGCCGAACATACCGAACCATGGGGTCCATATATGTGCCGGTATGTACAAACTTTCAGGATCGGCCGCCAGGCTCATGCGTAGCAATTCTTTTGAATCTAGCCCCAATATCGGCCTGCCGTCGGCTTTTAGGTTGCCTATGCGCTCCAGAGCGCCGTTCAGCCGGCTGACTGCCGCAAACGTAGGTATAACAATCAGCTGGTGCAGCTTGCGCACCCGCTCGCCTTTTTTATAAATAGTGGCTATTTCTACGGTGGGCACAAATCGGATGAGATTGCCGCGTACACTGTCGGGTAATGTTTTATCTATCTCGTCTGCGATGTCGGGGCGCAGAGCAAACAATCCGCCTTCAGTTGGTACCAGCTTTTCACGAAACTCCGCAAACCACTCCGGGTGCGTAAAATCGCCCGTACCAATGATGTTGATGCCCTTCTTCTTGCCCCAGTAATACAGCCCCTCTATAGTGCAGCTCTTGCTGGTTGCGCGGGAGTAATGCGAGTGGACATGGAGATCGACGATCAGTTCCATGTACCTAGTATATGCTACCCTACAGTCGGCTCATCCAAAGCCCTAGAGAAATTAAAACGACGCAAGACTATCCCGCCAAGCTCTTGGATGGGGTCTGCAAAGCCGTCCCTCTGGTCTTCCGGGGCGTCTACGGGGCTAAAGAGCGGACGCTCCCATACTATCGGCGGATCTACATGTGTATTGTATGGTGGGTATTCGGCAGTATACTGTACTCCCGCTAGGGTCAAAGTTCGTTTATCAATGGCCGGTCCTTGCGCTACCCGGTAGAGCCTCGTGGGATTCTCTGGACTCGGCTCATCATGATGGTAGTAGTAACCTGGGCGAGCAAATTCGTGCACCTGTCGTAATGTCTTCTGTATTTGCTGCAGTTGCTCTTCGGAATGCGCCACTATAATCAGCCCTTTCGCTATTCGTTAGTCTTCTGGATCTTACTAAAGCGCGGTACGGTTTGGCCCTGCCACTCTATGGCTTCAAGCCAGCTGCTGAGGGCACGTGCAAATGTGACGCGCGGTGCACCTGCTTCCTGCACTTCGTACAGCACGGCTACTTCGTCGGTAGCCTCTAAAATGACAAAACCGGTTACCTTATACGGTGCCTGTGGATTTTTGTAGTGCCCATATAACGCACCTATCTCTACTTGCGAAGCAGCAGCTTGCATTTCTTCAAATAGTGTCGAGAGCGGTTTATGGTCGGTGGGTATAGTACTCATGCGGATTATCGTACCACAAAACCATTAGCGGGGCTTCGGAAACAAATAGCGCACAACCACAAACGTCATACCGGTAATCTGCATAATAGTCGCACTCACCAGAATCTTAAAACTTCCATTTTCCAGCTGGAAATGCAGCGGCCAGCGCGTGGCTTGCAAAAAGGCCAAAACGAAAATCGCTGCCGTTTCAACGCCCAATAGGATAAACAGGCGGTCTGCTACCTGACGCTTTAGGATGATGTCCTGGGCGATGTTGTCGTTCTTGAGCTTTTTCTCGCGGGCTATCTCGTTGTCGATGTCTATACTTGGTGCAGTGGCGACCGTTTCGGGGGAAGTGCTAGCGACGGCCATTTTCACCCCGGCGACTGGCAATTTCTTGGCAAGATGCATATAGCGGGCAACGGAAGGATCTGGATGCTGAGGCGTACGTTTATTAGGCATCGTACATCACCCCGCCAGCGCACCCAGCTTCGTCAGCCTGAGTACCATCGTTGTTATTGAAACATTAAAAATACGTGCGCAAGCCTCGATGTCGGTGGTAGCCTCCCAAGCGCGGCGTACTAATTCTTCGGGCATAATCAGGCTGGCGGCAAAATTATTAGCTTCTATTTCTGGTAAGCCCACATGGTCGAGCCAGTGCTGCGTGTTCAGGACTTGAATCATACCGTCGGCGTCTACGATGCCCTGCTCTTGCCGCACGATGTCTTTGTGCAAAAAATAGTGGCCCAACTCGTGTGCCAGCGTAAAGTGCTGCCAGGTTATGGACTTGGCTATATTCACCAGGATAGTAAACTCGCTGTCTTTATATAAGATGACACCGGATACATCTTTGTCTTCCAGCTCCACAAAGTGGATATGCAGGTCGCTGTGTGCTTGCAGCACGTTCTCGTGCGGGAATGGCGCCACGTGGTCGGGGTTATACTTCTGTGCGTATTCCTCAGCGAGTGCACGAATATACGATAGTGTCATAGGCTCCATTGTACCGTACGCCTACCGCAAAGGTGCGCATATCCCATACGCACACTTATGCGGATGTACATTGACATACTATAAAAATAGTATATATTATACATCTCGACATGCCGAACTATAATCGTACGCCCGCAGCGAAAGAGAAGGCCCTTGGGCTTTTCCTTGTTGTGCTTTTGGGTGCGCACGCACTCGCCAGCTGCGGAGACCCTGTAGCTGCACAAAAACTAACAGCTGGCCGGCAAACTTCCGCAGCCACAACCGTTCCTCCTGTCACGCATGTTCTATCGCCAAAGGCTTATGGTTGCGATGGAAATACCAAGCCTTACGGCGCACTGGTTGGTAACGCTGCCTTTGCGGGTATCGACCAAGGTGTCGACTTTACGCCATCAACAAAGGCTGGATACGACATTTGTGCTCCAGCATCTGGTGTTATTACCCTAGCCGACCAGACGGGGCACACCTACGACAATACGAAGGGCGCTGCAGAAGTAGTGGAAAAGTTGGACAGCGCGCCGAACACCCCTAACAGCAGTCCGTATATTTATTTTGCTGAGTTCGTCCAAATCGCTCCCTATATTCATCTTGGCACCCATGTACGTGCCGGCGAGGTTATTGGGAGCAACAATCAAGGACCCGGCATTGAGGTAGGCTGGGCCTACGACGCACAAGGCACGTATTGGCTCTGCAGCGAAGCCGAAATGACCCCTTGCGGCAAAAGCTTTGATGCGTGGGTACGAAACCAGCCGCTACAGGCTGACCAGCCACGTACTGCTCGGTAGCAGCACCAATACTTCTGCGCGATGAGAGGGGGCTTACCCCCCCTCATTACCCCCTACTCCCAACGGAAAACGCGGAATGCAATGACGTACACGACCACCGTCCAGATAGCCATGACGCCCAATTGTGGGCCGAGGTTTACCAAATGCTGACCCTCGGTGGCGATCAGCCGTGCCCCGTCAATCACTGGTGTCAGCGGCATGTACGTCGTGATGTTCTGCAGCCAGTGCGGCATGAGGTAGCGCGGGAAGAATGTACCGCTTAGGAACATCATAGGGAACGTAATGATGTTGGCTAGCGGTGCCACCTGGCGCTCGTTCTTGGCCCAACCGCCCAGGGAGAGGCCGATGCCCAAGATCATGACTATACCGAAGACAAGGAATATCCCCAGCTCAAAGAAGTTGCCCACCACTTTCAGATGAAATATCAGCATGGCAACCACGAACATCAACGCTAGTGACAACGTACCGACTACAGCTTGGCCCATCATGGTAGATAGGAAATATTGCCACACACGCAACGGCGTGGTGTGCAACCGGCGCAAAATGCCCATCTTCTTCAGCTCGGGGAAGACGTTCATTGGCCCAAAAATGCCCATGCCCAAGATAGAAAAGCCAAGTAACCCAGTAAATGTATAGTCGAACGAGGACAGGCTACGCGTGTTGGTCTGCTGCGCAACCACGGTAAACGGCGTAATTGTTTTGACCAATTTCCCGTTCATGGACTCGAACTGCGCCTGCAATACGGATGTCAGTGTCTGGGCCGCCTGTGCATTATTCTGGGTATAGTGCACGATGGCCTGACCGGTCGGCATGGCCTTGCCCTTCACCATCTCACCAAAGTTGGCAGGAAGTTCGATAGTAGCGTCTATCTCGCCGCGCGACATCTTTTCGTTTGCGGTCGTGATATTTGTAACGCTTTTATCTACCTTCAAGATGGTCTGATTTTTTGACTCGGCCTGAGCTACAAACTGCTGCGCGTAGGAAGACTGCGAGTTGTTGATGATCGCCACATTAAAGGTCATACCCTGATGTTTGCCAAAAATCCCACCAAAAACAAACAGGAAGATCATAGGGAACATAAACGTAAAAAACAGCGCCGTTTTGTCACGAAACACGCGGCGGAAGTTGATGGTAAACATTACCCATACGGTGTACAGCTTGCGCTGCCAGGGGGCAAGCTTGCGCAACGGCTTTATATCTGCATCCTTTTTCGCCTTCGTATGGCGAAAAAGACGCCAGCCCAAACGGGCAGCAACCAGTACTGCTACTACGGCAATGATGATATACGACTTTTGCATATTAACCTCGGAGCTCCTTGCCGGTTAGGTCGATAAATACATCTTCCAGGTTGGCCTGTTGGACATGCTGGGCCTTTTTGAAACCTCGTGCCAGCAAATTTTTAATGAGAGCCTGCGGCTTGTCCAGGGCGATTATCTTACCGCTATCCATAATGGCCACACGGTCGCACAACACCTCGGCTTCTTCCATATAATGTGTGGTCAGGATGACGCTGATGCCGCGATTGCGCACCTCTTCTACCAGCTCCCACAGGTTGCGGCGAGCCTGCGGATCGAGGCCGGTGGTTGGCTCATCTAGAAAGAATACTTTCGGATTATGCACCAACGCCGCCACGATGCTGAAACGCTGTTTTTGGCCGCCGGACAGATTTTCTACATAGGCATCTGCCTTTTCGCCCAAGTTTACTTCGTCCAGAAACTTTCGCGGATTAACGCGTTCGCCATAAGCGGATGCAAACATTTGAATCAGCTCGGTCAGCTTGGTTTTATCCTGAAAACCCGGCGTCTGCGGCTGCACGCCGATCATGCCACGAATTTTATATGGCTCGCTGGCCACATCTACCCCGTCAATGGTAGCCGTACCACCGTCAATAGTACGCAGTGTTTCTATCATTTCCAGCGTAGTCGTCTTGCCTGCGCCGTTCGGCCCGAGGATGCCGAAAATTTCGCCTCGTTTGACCTCGAAGCTGATACCGTCCACGGCTTTTTTGCCATTGTAGGTCTTCTGCAGGTCTTTCACCCGTAAAATTACATCTGTCATAGTCTTTATACTATACCAGGCCACGCCGGGCAGAAAATAGATGGGCATAAAAAACACCCGGCCGCAGCCGAGTGTTCTAGGCAATCGTTTGGTAAAACTACTTGTTGCGCTTGACGGTCAGGAAGCCGTTGCGTGGGTTTTCGTTGACAACGAAACCTTCTGGCAGGTCGCAAGCTTCTGGGCGCTGATCCTTGCTGAAGTAGTAAATAGTTTGAACCTTACCGCCGCGGAGCGTAACCTGCTTTGAATTCAGGTAGTAGGTGGTGCCCTGTGAATTCGTGTGCTGGTACATAATCGCGTATCCCTCTCTTATGATTTAGGTTAGTACCCTCAACATACTCTGGTGGGATTTTGTTTGTCAACAGGTTTGCGCATAACCGCGACTGTTTTCGCGTGCATCACCTCTGTTGTTTTTTGCAGCGACATTTCCATCTGTCCACACCTTTCATATCAGTGAGCATAACCATCTTGATTTGCATAAGCGGAGTGTACTACACTTAAAACGTTTTATAGGTAAACGAAAAATCGGGAGAGGGACGATACATACATATGGATTTTCATCGCATGACACCAAACCAACCACAGGCGCAGCGATCACCGTCCGCTCCTGAGATGGTAATGCCACAACAAAAAATGCCCGGCCAAAAAGACGCCTGGAACAAAACCAAGCGTGATTTTCTAGCGCTAGGCGACCGCATAGGTACCAACGCGCTCCTGTTCGTCCTTACCCTGCTGGTTGCGGCCGTAGCCTGGTTCATCTATGCGGCAAAACCGCCAGCACCAGAACATCAGTTCGTTGACAGTACCAAGCTGCAAGCGGTATTTTTGAACACCGGCCAGGTATATTTCGGCAACATCAAATCCCTCAATAACAATTACTTCGTGCTTACCGGTATCTATTATCTGCAGTCTTCAAGCGGCAATTCCTCGAGTACTACCTCTAGCTCAAACAGCAACAACAGCCTGTCGCTAGTAAAACTTGGCTGCGAACTACACGCACCGTATGATCAAATGGTCATCAACGCCAACGAAGTAACCTTCTGGGAGAATCTGCAGACCGACGGTCAAGTAGCCAAGGCGATAGACCAGTACAAACAACAGAACCCGAACGGCCAGAAGTGTAGCTCCACTAATTCCTCATCGAGCTCCAGCTCAAACAACCTCCAGAATCAGGGGAACACAAGCAACAGTTCTAACACCAATAAACCGTAGCCCTACAGGGTCGGAGTCAAACAAAACCACCGGTAACCCACCGGTGGTTTTTTTATTTATACATACAGCACAAGCACGACGTCCAGCATGCCAGCAGCTATAATACCCTTAAACAGGCAACCTCCCTGAGGTACCGGAAGCTTTATTGCTGTTACTTAGTAGCCCTTTTTAAGAGCCAACGAAGACCGAAGGATAACGCCGTGACGATAAGCAACAACATCGTTGCCAGCAAACTCCACCCAGCAAGATCGGGCGACCATGTAGGGCTCAGAAAATCGAACTTGTACATACCATCAGGGATCGTCGGCAGCTTGACTCCATGCTGGTCGATATATGTCTGTATGCAGCTAATACGGTAGCTGCCCGAAAAACCATTTGGGATAGTTTGCTCACAGTAGTGTTGGGCATCGTTATAAATATGTGAGTTTGCAGCACTCGCCGCATCACCGGCAGCCTGCACCGCCCGGTCGTAGGTATATTGCAACTGTATGGGGGGATACGGCGAATTCGGCCCCGCTGACAAGTCGGTGTTCATATGGGCAGACACATATATCTGCAGCTTTTGCAGTGCCTCGGTTACGCCGAAACCATTTTTATCGGCGGCGTACACGGCGTCGCGCAGTTTGGCCATCTGCAAGTTGTTTGCCCTGAGCGCGAAGACGCAAACCGTCCCCGTCAAGGCAGCTGCCGCCAAAAAATACCAGGGGCTGATAGCCCGCACGCGCTTCCATAGCCGGTACAGCTGCCGTTTATCCGGTTCCATACCAAAGATTATACTGGGGTTTCCCAAAAACAGTATCCAGTAATTACAGCCACGCGCGACGTGGTAGGATAACAGATTGCAACAGACGGGTAGTTGTGTAACAATTACGCATATGGATGACCTCTCGGTGGCGTTTTTCCGTACATACGCAAACCTTCCGCTGGGCGCACGAACGGAGATTGTGGCGGTGGTGGACAACGAACCCATCACCTGGAACGTTGCCTACCTGGAAATTAAGGCTGCGTCCACCAAGGCAAATCACATACTACATGAGCTAAAAGCATTAGAGTTAATTTAACAATGGATGACGATAAAATCTTGAAGGAAAAGCAGCTAGTGTTAGAACGCCTGCTGGCAGCGAACCCACGGTTAAAATTAGCAATTAGCGTGAATGGTGTCATGAACACCTATACACGTCAAGACATACGTAAGCACGTCGAACAGCTGGACGAAGTAGGTCGTAAATATATCGACCAGCAGATGAATTTTCTAAAGTCTATGGCAAGCGGCGAAATTCACGCGCTCCTCGCCGACATTCCCGACGAAGACTAAGCATGGAGGTAGTACTCGTCACCAACCCCTCGTACGACGTCGTCACCAGACACTTCAGCCATTGGGTTGGCCGGGTACTCAAACATATGAAAACGCTAAAGGGCGTACATGTCGTAGAGTTGCCGGGCAAAAAAGCTCATCCCCGCAATTTGCGTAAAAGTATCGCCAAGCATGCGCCGGATATGGTCTTCTTCAACGGCCATGGTAACCATAGCGAAGTGGTCGGACATAACGGCGTTGTCTTGGTAGCCTGCCATGATGCATCACATACGCAGCTCAAAGGTACTATCGTGCATTGCTTAGCCTGTCAATCCGGCAAAACGCTTGGTCAGGAGCTAATCAAGATAGGCGCACTTGCCTTCATTGGCTACCAAGAAGATTTCAAATTCTTTTATACCAAAGATGACCCCAAAACCCAGGGGCATGATGATATCGCCGCATTATTTCTGGAGCCGGCACATTTGCCCATGATCGCCCTAGTGTCAGGGAAGAAAGCGGGTCATGCCTACAACGAGGCACGCCGGCTCTACAAAAAGAACTTCCTAACGGCTTATGCCAACAACATGGATTCAGATGTTCTGGGTGCCTTAGCCGATGATTTACGGCATATGGTCATCCATGGCGACCATGAAGCATCGATAGCTTAACCATAACAAACAGGCGCCATAGTATAATTACCAGCATGCACATATTCTTCTCTGGTATCGGGGGTACCGCCATCGGGCCGCTGGCGTTGATTGCTAAACAGGCAGGCTATACCGTATCTGGATCAGACAAACAGGATTCACAGTATATTCACTACCTGCGGAAACATGGCATCACGGATATTCATATCGGCCAAACATACGAGCAGATCGCCGCCGTACACGACCGTGCCCCAATCGATTGGTTTGTATTTACCTCCGCGCTGCCTATGGAACAGCCTGATGCGCCAGAGCTACGCTTTTGCCGCGAGCAAGGTATCAAGACTAGCAAACGCGACGAGCTGTTGAACCAAATCATCGAAGATAGACACCTGCAGCTGATAGCCATAGCTGGGACCCATGGCAAAACTACCACCACGGCCATGGCAATCTGGCTATTCAAGCAGCTTGGCATACCTGTCAGCTACTCCGTAGGTGCTAAGATCAGCTTCGGCGAAATGGGAGAATACGACCAAGCTTCGCAGTATTTTGTATATGAGGCAGACGAGTTCGACCGCAATTTCCTGAGTTTCCGCCCGCGCATGGCGCTCATAGCCGGTATCGATTGGGACCACCCCGACATCTATCCCACTCGCGACGAGTATAATCAGGCATTCCGCGAGTTCTTAGAGCAAAGCGACCAAGCCACTATATGGAACGACGATGCCGACACGCTTGGCCTGGAAGATGTTTCATCCAGTACGACGCCGCGGTATATTCCGTTAAGCAAAGATGACCGCGCCATCAGCGAACAGCTTACCCTGCCCGGCCTGGTGAACCGCCAGGACGCATGGCTGGTAGCCAACGCCGTGCATCATCTGACCAATCGCCCTCTGGACGAACTTACGGTACATCTCAATGCTTTTCCTGGGGTGTCGCGCCGCTTTGAACAGTTAGTACCCAATCTATATACCGACTACGCCCATACGCCGGGCAAGATTGAAGGGGCAATGCAATTGGCGCACGAAGTTGCCGGCAACGATGTAGTGGTAGTGTACGAAGGGCTACACAACACCCGCCAGCATTTCATAAAAGACGACCTCCGCCATCTGTTCGACACCGCAAAGCACCTATATATCGTACCCAGCTACCTGGCACGCGAGGACAAAAACCTACCACTGTTATCACCCACAGACCTGCGCGAGCTGCTGAGCCATGAAGCAAAAGCCAAAAGCACCGCAGCCGCCATGGACGAAAACCTTGCTGTGCGTATCAGAAGTCACCTGGAAGACGGCGACCTAGTATTGTGCCTGACCGCTGGCGGCGGCCACAGCCTGGACGAATGGCTCCGCAAGGAATTCACTGCGTGAAAAAGGTATACTTTGCCGGTTCTATCACCGGCGGCAGAGATGATGCGGTTTTATATCAACAAATTATGCAACACGCTGTCACCCTTGGCTGGACGGTGCTGACCGAACACATAAGCCATGCCGACCTCACCGCCAAAGGCGAAGATTACACCGTACAGTACATTTATGAACGAGACATGGCCTGGATAGACGAGGCAGATGTGATCATCGCCGAGCTTACCACCCCAAGCCTAGGGGTCGGCTACGAGGTGGCCAAGGCCGAAACGCTAGACAAACCAATCTTGCGGCTTTTCCGCCCGTCGTCGGGACGCCGTTTGTCGGCCATGGTATCGGGCATGCGCGACATCACCATTGCCGAGTACGACACTATACCCGAGATGCAAGCACATGTTGCTGCATTTCTAGAAATACACGCTTAGCGGTTGTCGCCGGCGCCGCGCTGTGTATTGCGCGCCTTGCGGTCTGCCAGTTTTTGCACATTTATCTGCATAATGTCATCAAACGACAATCCCAGCTCTTTGGCTGTCATGGCGATATACCACACTACATCGCCTAGCTCCTTGCCTAGTTCTGCCCGGTCCTCTGCCGTTACCAGCCCGTCACGGTAGGCCACAATCTTCTTCCATTTCTCCAGTACCTCGCCCGCTTCGCCGGAAATGCCCATCATAAAAATAGTCAGGTTCATCAACGGGTCAGGATGGTTTATGGCTGTATCGGGCGCTATCTTCTGGTATTCATCGAATGTCATGGCTCTATCTCCCCTCGTTCATTTATGTGTACCGCTCCTTGGCGCAAAACCTCCAGCACATCGTCCACTACCCGGACTACAGTAGACGGGGCGCGGCCGGACAAATCGCCCGCATCCGCATAAAAATCTACCGCATCGCCAAAGTACGCCTTGGCTTCGGCAATAGTATTGGCTGGCGGTTCTCCCGGTTGGTTGGCGCTGCTGGTAATGAGCGGACCCGTTTGGCCTAACAAATCCAGCAGCCGTTTATCGGCAGGAATACGCACTGCCAGGCTTTGCACTCCCTGATGCAGGTAGGCCAAGGCATCATCGGCACACGGAATCACCACACTCACGGCACCCGGCCAGAACTTGGCAACAGGCGTCAGGTATCGCTGTTTCAGCCCCAGTGCAACCAGTTGGTCAGTACTTGCGGCAATCAGCGTACCTGGTTTATGCTCACGGCGTTTCAAATCATACATACGCTGCACCGCCTGATGGTCGGCAGCACGCGCCATTATCCCGTACACTGTATCTGACGCAACCACACCTATGGCGCCGGGATGCGCTAGGGCAGCAGCAATCTGGTCGTTCGTCATGTTCATAGGGGTAGTATACCCTAAAATATACTGATAGCGTTGCTACGCAGGTAGGCATACACCATCAAGGCGCCTAAGCCCAGGACGATCACCACCGTCGCAAAGATCAGCATACCAAGTCCGCTGCCGTGCGGCTTCGGTGTGGCTTGATGCACCGGCACCTTGGCAGTATGCCCGGCCGGAGCAGGTGAATCCTGCGTTTGTTTGGGAGGTTCGGCCACTTTTGGCGGCGCCACTATATCCATAGCGGGCGCTGGCTGCGCAGGCTTCGATGGCGCCGTTTGATCAGTTGGGGGCGTATGTGGTGAATCCATAATACTTATGTAAATTGTACCACGCCCGCTACGGCAGTTCGACCAGCCCGCTATGCCTGCGCACCATGCCTTCGTCCGTCAGGGCGGCGAGCACCGTATGTGTCCGTTCGTCAGATAAAAGTTTCACAAGCGCTGCCTCACCAAGCGGACCCGCAGCCAATACACGCAGCACTTTGCCGCGCAGCTGCCGCACCGAACCGGTAAACTTGGACTGCTTGGCATACGACATACTGGCCCGGGACTTATTGCCCACCGTTTGTTTCAAATAGGTGCCATAGTCCATGAGAGCCCAATAGAAAGTACGCGACAAGCCGGGACCCCCTCCTGACGTATTGTTGTCATGTTCCTCCCTCATCCAAGCCTCTAATGTCTCCGCTACAAGAGCCAGGATATCCTTGTCGGCGACGCCTGTTTGGTCGTGAAAAAAATGATGGATGTACACCGTACGAATATTCGTTTCCACGAATGCCGCTGGCTTGTTATATGCATAGGCCATTACTGCGCCTGCGGTATTGTTGCCCACTCCTGGCAACTTGGTCAGCGTCTGCCGTGCGCACGGAAATACACCGCCGAAATCTCCCATCACCATCTGTGCAGCCTGCCACAAATATTTTGCCCGGCGGTTATATCCCAACCCTTGCCATGCAACCAGCACTATGCCAAGTGGCGTGGCCGCCAAGGCCTGCACTGTCGGAAGCTCCCGAATAAATGCCTCATACTTCGGCAATACCCGCGACACTTGCGTTTGCTGCAGCATTATCTCTGATACCAGTATCTTGTACGGGTCAAACGAGCCGTCGGCCTCGGGCGACCGCCACGGGAGGTCATGCCGCCCATGTGACCGGTAGTAATCCCTTAAGGTCTGGATAAAGTCTTTAATCTGCATGTTCGTATACCAACGGTAATATATTTGCCGCAGCCCAGCAAGCCACGGCATCATTACGATGAATTGGCAGCACAATACGGGGCTTGATCATGATCACCCTCAATGTACGCGCCGCCACCTCAAGTTGGTGTATTATATATACAAATACCATGGTGAGCTATGCGTGGTTACTTATAAAACGTATAGCCGTGCTGATACCTGGCGCACTTGTCGCCTACATTTCTGCACGAGCTATCTTTCCGTATTTCGACAAACGGTTGCCGCTGGCAATCGCTATATTCGCCACCTACGTCTTGGGGGCATATGTCCTTATACCTGTCATCGCCCGCAGCTGGCGGGTGGTAGTGCCGGCCAAACACGCACCAGTGTATTGCGTTACGCCCGATGGTTATGCCTCCGACCCTATCAATATTGGCATCATCGGTTCGCGCCGGCAGCTTGTCGAGGCCATGGAAAAAGCCGGCTGGCATGTGGCCGACCCCTACAGCCTACGCAATGCCATCTTTGGACTGGTGGCTATTCTGCTGCGCAAGGCGTACCACGGTGCACCCATGAGCGCCTTATTTTTGTTTGGCCGCAAGCAAGACATCGGTTTTGAAAAACAGCTGACCGAGCACGGGCGCGGCCATCGCCACCATGTGCGCTTCTGGGCCACTACCTACGACCAGAACAAAGACCTCAGCACCCGCACCATTCACTGGGAAGACCGCAAGGTGCAGCTGATTGCCGAAGATTTACTATGGGTGGGTGCCGCCTCGCGCGACATCGGCATAGCCATTGCCAGCCAGAGCCTGCAGTTCACCCACGCCGTAGCACCCGACACCAACAGTGAGCGCGAGCTGATCGCAGGCGAGCTGACTGGTCAGGATTTAGCCGAACCAGTCACTACATTGCGCCTCAACAAGCCCTACCAGCTGGTAAACTTTGCCTGGAGCCGCAGCCTGCAAAGCGACGGCAAGATGGCCGTGCTCCGGCTTAAGAAGTAACCCTTCGCTGGCGCCAAATCATTGCGCCAAGACCTGCCAGCAATAAGACAACGGCAACCAATACCAACGACCAACTTTTAGGCTTATCGTTCTTTACGGTAGCCTGCAGCGCTTTTACCGCGGGGTGCGCCGACACTTGTTGGTCCGCCGTAGCATCGGGCGCGGACATCGCCAGCATATGACCAGTTTCCACGACTACCTCGCTGGATGCCGCAGGTTGCGTAACACCGCTAGTATTGCCTTGCGCTACTAGCGACGTACCGCCCGTCGTGGTTACGACAATCGGCATGGCCGTGCCTGATGTCAGTGCGGGCGCTACAGGCACTTCGGCACTTGAGTTAGTGGATGCTGCGGCGGCGATATATTCGCCGTCGCAGACGTCGTCTATGCCATCCTGGTCGCTATCTACGCCACTGTCTGTTAGGTATGCGCAGCTGTCTTTGGCATTCGCAGTTCCGTCGCCATCATAATCTGTCGGCGATGCAGCAATATACACCGCTTGCCATGCATTTACATCGTTGCCGTTCATATCTTTGCCTTGCAGATGTAGCGTATGGAATCCTGGAGTCAAACCGGCAGGTACTGTCAGGGTAGCGTCTATATCACCATTAGCATCGGTTTGCAGCGTTGCTATGTGCGTTACCTCCGAATGGATCAGCGCTACAATTGGGCTATTCATGGCAAAGTTAGACAACAATCCGTCCACGTGCAGTGTAATTTGCTGGCCGCCAATCCATACATACTTTGTGAACCCATCTATATGTACTGCCTGCATGGTTTTGCGCCCGCTTTTCTGCGCGTTACGAAGCAGGGCTAATGAGTCGTCTACGGCCGGCGCGGAAGCGTTCGGTTGCGGCGCGGGCATCGCAACAGACAGGCTACTGGTTGCACGCCAGATAGCACTCGCCAACAATTGATGACCATAGGCATTAGGATGGTAGCTCTCGCTGCCCAAAATGCCCATAGTATCATCACCTGCCGTTAGGCCGTTTACCGCCTTCTCGCCGCTTTCGCACAATTTGTGCCCGTCAAAAACATGGCTCATGTCCGCATAACGCACCCCAGCCTTTGCGGCCGCCTGAGCAATGATGTTATTGAGATAGTCTATAAGGTCTTCGCTAAACTGTACTTCGCTAGTGTCCAGCAGCACATTTATGCCGCAAGACCCACCAGGCTGGGCGATGTGCGGATAGCCCACCACATATATGCGTGTGGCCGGCGAAGAGTTGCGTATATCCTGATAGGTAGCAACCAGATCGTTGAACTTTCCTTTGATGGCCTGCACCAGTTCGTACCGGTCTTCGTATGACGCGAAACACGTATTGTGCCTACT
The DNA here is from genome assembly GCA_035758575.1 of Saccharimonadales bacterium (SeqCode). Taxonomy (GTDB): domain Bacteria; phylum Patescibacteriota; class Saccharimonadia; order Saccharimonadales; family UBA4665; genus JANWHZ01. The sequence continues at coordinate 20,251 of DASTXH010000065.1, read as the reverse complement.
AGACAGGTCGAAAGGAGACGGCACCCGCACCGCAGCAACACAGGTAGACACAATATCCCCAAAGCCGATGTCATTACCACCAATTGAGAGCACGATTGACTCTGGCTTATATTGTTCTACAAACTTATTTTGTACTAGATAACCTGGTGCTAGCTGTTGTAGAATTGCAGGTTTGTCACGGTATCTAGCTTCGACTCTATCCGTCACTTGGCCTTTATATATTTCAGAATCGTTAGCATAAATATCTGTCGTCTTCGCACCGGAGCAAGCTACTGAGTCATACGGCGCGTTACTCGCAGCACCAAGCAAGAACGGATACGACACTAGCGACTGGTGGCAATGGTTACCGCCGCTATTAGTACCCTTTATGTACGTATACGCGCCTTCGCCCGAAATATACGAGTCGCCCATGCCCAACAGTCCCATGCCGTTTGTCGTTTGCGCGGTAGTCAGCACAAAGGTTGCTACATCAAAGCGATTGCCGTTTGTGTTATACACGGCGTCGAACCGGATTGTGTCGTTATCTGCAAACCGGACGTTTGCCAACCGCGCAGCCTTGGGAATCAACGCGGTTGCGCCCTGCCAACCGCCGTTAGCATTCCACAAATCACGTGAAGCGCAACGATTTTGCCCGTTTACGGTGGTGCAGTTCTTCAGATCATATACGGTGAGGTTAGCTGGAAATGCCGTGCCCCCGCCTGACGAACGCGACAAAGCCACATACTGGCCGTCACCGCTAATCGCCAGTTGCGCTCCTGACAGAGCCGAAGACCCAGCAGCCTCCAACGACGAAGCAAATATCGTTGCTCTATGTGCGCTATCCGCCAGATCAGCCCACACTAGGCCGGCCGGCGTATCGGCGACCAGCCAGCGCGCACCAGCCGACACCGCCATAACACCGGTATTTACCAGCAGGTCTTTGCCGCTCGCATCCCTCAGTACGTAGTCCGGTGTCTTGGTCAGCCAAAACTGCCGCTCGCGGGCATACCAGCCGCGCCAAATGTACTTCTCGGCTAGGTCCTTGCGCTGCAAGTTCGCATAAAAGCCTACCTTGTTCCAATTGTTGCCCGTGGCATAATCTATGGCCATAATCTGCTGTGAGCTCGGCAAGGGAAAGAAGTTGACGCTGTTACCGCCGTTCAGTTTGAGTGGCACAACGGTAGTGTCATCCACATACCACCCCTTGCCGTCGGCCGACAGCGTGCCCAACATAGTGTTGCCGACGCAGTCTTGCACGTCGTTGTTCGATATGCGATATGTAATGCTGGCACATGGCAGGTTCCGGGCAGCAGGCTGCACGTTTGCTGGCAAGTCCAGTATTTTTTGGAACCGCAAACTTGTGGCAACCAGCCAGTCGTTCTGGCCGGACTTTGCGCCGCCAACCGCGCTCCACAGTACCGCCAGAACGACAGCTAAGCAACACGAAACAATGACAAGGGCATATCGCCTTACTTGGATGGACACTATAGCCCTGTCCTTTTCTTAGCCTCACATCTTCCACATACTTTTGTACGGGAATCAAAGTACCAAAACTTGCCGCCACATGTGCAACGGTTTAAAAACCACCTAATTATTCTCAGCATACTATGCAGCAGTGCTCCCTATAAAACGCCTATACGGTATCACCGTATTGCATCATTAGCAATAATATTCTATGTGATCTACTTCACCGAGAAATATTCAGCCCTTGCGCCACCGCCACAGCTTAAGGAAAGTGAAACTCCTTCATCTGATAAACCCAAGAAGCTTTTATATCTCCACCGTAGATATTCAGCCGTTGGATCGACCCGAAGGATCTGAACCCCGCAACCTAAAGAATTACCTAAATCAAATATATAGCTAGCATCTTCTGGATCAGTATCCCCACCCTCCGGGCTGCGATAGTTCTTGACGATGTCGGTAGAACGCACAGCGTTGCTTATTCTTTGAATATAATCTTCAATGTCGGCTTTTGGCACTGCGTAAGCCATTCGCTCAAAAACATCACAAAAACGATAGCCTCTCCCATATACGACGCTCGTGTATCCACATGAATCTGCCGACTGCCATTCGTCCGGCCGTCCAACCGTGCCCGCTATGTGTTCTGCTATAACGTGCAAATTGGTTTTGGCTTGCATGAAGCGGGCGCGGTCCTGATTGATTTGTACTTGGCGCACGGTCAACCAAACGCCCACGCCTACAACCAGCACCGTCATAATAACGACGGAAGGCTTTTTCATAAATCTGCCTAGCCGCGCAAAGGAAATGCGGAGGGAAGAACGGATGAAGGTATGTGATCTATGCATGGCGGCATGGTACAACACGTGCACCATGCGCGCAATGATCTGAGTCGGTTCTACAGCCCACCGTAGCCGCTGGAGAGGTTGGTGGAGACCAGGGCATCGGGGCGGAAATAGCTGGATACTTTCTGGGGAGTGCCGCCGGATGCGGACATGATGTCCAGCTCGTTATTGCCCTTTTGCACCAGCACGTAGCTGTCGGTGTACCAGCCGTACACGCCGTAGTCGCTTTGGGTGGCTATTTGGTTGCCGTTGACACCGCTTGCATCACCCACGAACAGGGTGTTTTTGCCGTCGAGTACCGCGCCCCACAGGCTCGCGCTGCCGGATGGCGACAACAGGTAATTCACATGTGCCTGCTGGGCTGCGCCGAAGCTGGCGCTGGTAATGGTGTTGCTTTGCGATACGGTGTTGTTTTGGTACTGGTAGGTGTAGAACACGGGCGACTGCGAGCCGATGGCGGTTTCTATGTTCACTGTTTGCGGCGACGGCATCAGCGCGGTGGCGTAGGCATAGGTGGTACCATTAGGGATGCTAATGTCGCGCAGATCGGTCTTGTTGGTGCCGTCTACGTTGGCGCTCATCATAGAGATCTTTTGGCCGCCCAGGTTGTTGGGCGCGTAGTTGCTGTTGTAATCATTCCAGCCAAAGCCGTATACCACCCGGTCGCTAACGATTTGCGCGTAGCCGAAGTAACTATATATGTACGACGCCTGTGTGCCGGCCGCCGTGGTTTGGTCGACGGTAGCTATCTGGCTGGTGTCGGCATTGTAGCTGCGCAGCAGGTTGCCGCCCGGCTGCCAGGCATTGTTGGCGTACAGGTCGGCACGGTACATGAAGGTGTGGTTGCTCCAGCCTACCATGGTGTAGTCGGCGGTAGTAGTATCCATGACGGTGGCTTTACTGGTGGCGGTGTTGATAAGGAACAGCTTGGCGTGGTTACCGCCGTCGCGGCGGCTGAGCAGCGCCAGGTATTTCCAGTCGCGCGAGGCCAGCAAGATGGTGTATGTAGGATCTTCGCTGCCGGTGCCGGCCAGCACGGTGGCGCGGTTGCTGCCGTCGAGGTTGGTGGACACTACGTCTATATGACCGCTCTGGTTGGACAGGAAGTACACCTGACCGGCAGGTACCAGGCTGAAGGTGTTGGCGGCCACGGCCTGATCGGTTACCTGGACTTGTGCAGACGCCTCGTTGTAGCCGCTGGCGGTAATGGTGGCACCCTGGGTTGCGGCCGTGGTGGGCAGTACGATGGTGGCTTTGCCGTTGGCATCGGTGGTGGCCGAAGTATCCAGTACCTTCACGGTGGCGTTGGCCACGGCCTTGCCGGTAATTTTGTTGGTGACCATCACCGGCACCTGTCGCCCAGTGGCATCCAGCTGGATAGCGGTGCTGTTTTGACCGGTCTTTATGCCTACGAACACATCCATGGACATACTTTGATAATATTTCATGGTTATTTGCACCACGCGCTTGCCGACGCGCGCTGTGAAATCGGCCTTGCCGTTGCTGCCGGTGTGTTGGGTAACGCCGTCGAGCGTAACGGTAGCGCCACTAACGGGCGTGTTGGTTTTGCTATCGACGACACTCACGGTAAACGGGCGCTTCAAGAATAAAGCCAAAATAGGGTACCGAGACGTTGGCACAGCCAATGCGGCAGCAGCCAGCAGCACGATCACCAGGGGTGCAATCCAGGCAAACCAGCGCCAAAAATGACGGCGGCGGCCGCTGCCCACCTTAGCCGCGGTGGGCGGCTGAGCGGCTGCGGTATCGTCTTTGGCTTCGTTGTCTGTGTCTTCGTTGGGTTTTGTAGAGTTGTCGGCCTCATCGGTGCCTGCGTCTGCTTGTGATTCAGCAGCCTCGGGCATTACAGCTGGCGTTTCAGGCCTTTTAGCTGCCTCGTGATGCGGCGCTACTACGCTGCCAGCAGTAGGCAACAGCTCCTCGGGCACCGGCGGTGCGCTAGAAGCAGTACGTTTTACATCTATGCGATCGCCGTGTGGTGTGTCCATACCCTCTTACCCATTATGCTTATATGTATTTTGTATTGTACGGGGTTGTGCGCGGCTTTTCCATACACAGGCTCACATTGCCATACGGGGCACCAGCGCGGTATGATGCAAATAACGCATATGGCTAAAACAAAAACTCCCCGCAGACGGCTCCGGCTTCTTGTTCTGTTTTTGTGTCTGCTACTGGTCAGCGGTCTGGCCGTGGGCGGCAGCTATGCTGCGCGCATTATTATGGACAACTACACGCTGTCGCACGCCGACCCGGCCATGGCAGCATTGGCCGACGAGGCAGGTATGAGCCGCACCGGCAAACTGGTATTTTTACGTGCCCATCCGCAGCTAGTCAGCGACAGCCAGATGCAGGCCGCCTGCTCCCAAAACACTGCCGCCAACAACAGCAACGGCTTTATTGAACAAGGGTGCTACGTGACGGACACGCACCGTATATTCCTACGCAAGATGCCCGACAGCCTGCACGAATTAGAAGTATCTACCGCGGCGTATGAGATGCTGCACCCGGTATACATTTCCGTAACCGTCCTGCACAAAACTGCCGTCGACCAGGCGATAGAAACCAACTACAACCGCGTCAAGGATACAGACCTGGAGGCGCAGGTGGCCAACTTTGCCAAGACTGAGCCGGGTGCACGCGACTTGGAGCTGTTTTCGCTACTAGCCACCGGCTACACCGGCCTGTCCAACGACCTGACGCAATACTATGCGCCCTATTTTGACAACCTTGGCGCCTCGGTAGCGGCCAACAACCAAGTAAAGCAGCTGTTCAAACAAAGCGAAAGCCAGCTGCAAACCATAAAAGCGCAGATAGATGGATACGACCGGCTGGCCCGGAATGCCTACAGTGCCAGCGTGGTACGGGCGCGTGCAGGCGACCAAGCTGGTGATGACTATTACTACAATCAGTACCGGCAGTACTTGGACCAAGAAAATGCCGCCATCAACCAATACAACAGCGTACTTGGCAGCTACAACGCGCTGGTAACCGAATACAATGGCTCCCAGCCGGTCAGCCAGATCAACCAGGCCCAAACGCAATCGCAATAAGCAGCGCTTGCCGGTCTTTGTGTGTAGCTTCTAGTCTTCTACTGAACGAACATGCAGTTCTTTGAGCTGCGCATCGTCGACAACTGATGGGGAGTTCATCATGACGTCCACGCCGGAGCCGTTCTTCGGGAAAGCTACGATTTCGCGGATGTTGTCTTCATCCATCAACACCATGAACATGCGGTCAATGCCGAATGCGCAGCCGGCATGTGGCGGTGCGCCGTACTTGAAGGCGTTGATCATACCACCGAAACGCGCATCGACGTAGTTGCGACCAAAACCAAGCACACTAAATACCTCGTACAAAACTTCGGGGTTGTGGTTGCGCACGCCGCCGCTACAGATTTCGTAGCCGTTCATGACCATGTCGTACTGGTCGGCGATAATACCCAGCTTGTCTTCGGCTTGCAGCGCCGCAAGCCCGCCCTTTGGCATGCTGAACGGGTTGTGACCAAAATCCAGCTTTCCAGTTTTGTCATCTTGTTCGTAGAACGGGAAGTCGACAATCCACGCTAAGGCGATGATGTTGGGGTCTTTGAGGTTGAAATGCGTGGCGAACTCGTTGCGTAAGCGCCCCAGCACCTTGTTGACCACTTGGCGTTTGTCTGCACCAAAGAAGACGATATCGCCGTCGGCGGCGCCCATGGCTTGTTTGATGGCACTCAGTTCTTCCGGTTTCAAGAACTTGGCGATAGGTGACTTTACTTCCCCGCCCTCGTATGTCAGGTACGCCAAACCGCCGGCACCTTCGCTTTTAGCTATGTCGGTGAAGCTGTCTATTTGTGAACGGCTCAGCGTACTGGCACCTTTGACGCATATAGCTTTTACACATTCGGCGTTCTTGAATACACCGAACTCCGTCGCCTTCAGTACTTCTGTCAGCTCAACAAGCTCCATGCCGAAGCGCAAGTCCGGCTTGTCGGTACCGTATGTCTCCATGGCTTCACGGTAGGGGATGCGCGGAATGGTATCGGTCATCAGTCTCTTGCCGGCAAAATCGGTAGCCAGTTGTTTGATGAGCGGCTCCATGGTGCTGCGTACTTCTTCGCCGTCTTCAACGAACGACATTTCCAGGTCAAGCTGGTAGAACTCACCGTACAGGCGGTCGGCACGCGGATCTTCATCGCGGAAGCACGCCGCCAGCTGGTAATAGCGCGGCACGCCGCCTACCATCAATAGCTGTTTGAACTGCTGTGGTGCCTGGGGTAAAGCGTAAAATTTGCCGGAGTGGACGCGCGAAGGTATTAAAAAGTCGCGGGCACCTTCGGGGCTACTGTTGGCCAGGATAGGTGTGGCTATTTCTATGAAGCCCTGTTGCTCCACATAGCGGCGCATCACCGCGTAATACTCGGCGCGTTTTTTCAGCATATGCTGCATTTTCGGCCGGCGTAAGTCCAAAAAGCGATACTTCAGCCGGAGGTCTTCGTTGGCCAGCGCCTCGCCATGAATCTGAATAGGCAATGGCTGCGAACGGTTCAGGATGGTCAGCTGATCGATGTTTATCTCGATAGTACCGGTTGGGATGTGCGGATTTTTGAGCTCTTCGCTGCGCTCACGCACGGTGCCGGCTGCAGCTAACACGTATTCGTCGCGCAGCTCCCCGGCTGCCTTGAAAGCGTCAACCTGCTCGGGCTGGACAACCAGCTGCACAACACCTGTATGGTCGCGCAGATCAACAAAAATCAAGCCGCCGTGGTCGCGCCGGGAGTTTACCCACCCTTTGACGGTAACTGTCTGGTTTATTTTGTGGACAGTATCGCTTGCGAAACTTCTCATAATTCTTAGATATTCCTACTTAGTTGGTTAGCCGGCTTGGGAAGGGGTCGGGTACGCAACAAGCTAGCGCCGGCTAGCAGCTGCCGACCCAGGGATTCATATTAGACAAGCCAATAAACATACTCATTACGCCGTATTATACTACGGCAACCCTAGTTTTCAGAGGGGTTTTCTGGGGTAGGCACCTCTGCGGACGGTTGAGCGTGGCGGCGATGGCGCTGCAGTACGGCCTTGCGGTCGTAAAAACGGCCGAACTGCGCATGCTCGATGGCGCCGAACAGGTAGTGCAAGATGTCGCTAAGGGTAACAATGCCCACGTAGTGGTCGGCATTGTTAATGACGATAAACAAATGCTGGCGCGTTTCGTAAAATGCGCGTAGCGCCTGCTCCAGACTGTCGTTTTCGTGCACATAGGCCAGATGCTCATCGTAGTAGTCGCGCACTACGCCCTTGTGTTTGATATCTGCCACCACTTCCAGCGGCAGCGTACCAACGACATTTGATGGCTTGCCATCGTATACCGGGAAACGTACATGACCACTGTGGTGCAGTTCATCCACCAGCACCGGGCTGATGGGTTCATCTACCGCCACTGCACGTACTTCTTTGCGCGGAATGGTAATGTCGCCTACGCGATATTCGCCGAACTGCAGTACGCTGTGCATGCGCGTCAGCTCGTCGTCAGTAATGCGATTGTCGCTTTGGTGCCGCTGGTGGTCCAGCAGATCAAACAAATCTTCCTTTTCGTATAAGCCCGTATGCTCACCTGCGTGGTGCCTGGCGACGAAGCGCGACAAGTACCGCCCCGCGGGGTGCCACCAGCGGAGCAACTCTACCACAACCGGCGTACACCACACGGCCAGCTGGGCCCCTAGGCCCGTCAGGCGCGTACGCGGCAGCCACAAAAACCCAAACCACAGGATCAGCAGCACTGCCAAAAATGCCAAAAAATCCGGAGCCACGCGCTCGAACAGCACAAAGCTGCCCGCAGCGCACAAGCCCATCAATATCCACAGCAGCACTTTCAGGTCGGTGCCATACGCCGCCGCGCGGAACAATGTAGCGGCCGGTTCCTCGTGGCGAGCCGCCTGGCGCTTCAGTTCTTTGATAGGCATATAAAAATACGTCTTCTCCAAAACCACCGTGCAGAGTGCCAGTGCGGCCAACAGGAGGGCAAAAGCAAAGGTAATCATACCTCCATGGTACCACTTCCCGGGCGGCCGTATTGTATACTACATACGTAACCAGCTACAGGAGGCTTATACACATCATGTCGAAACAGTTTTGGATCGCGCTCGCTGCTATAGTCGCCATACTTGGCGCCATCGTCTTCGTAACGAACCACGACAAAAAAAATAATACACCACACTCCAGCGGCCAGCCGACTAACCACGTAGAAGGCAGCGCCAGCACCGGTGTAAAACTAGTAGAATACGGTGACTACGAATGCCCGGTCTGCGACGACTTTTATGCCGCCACCAAACAAGTGGTCGCCCAATATACCGATAAAATCCAGTTCCAGTTCCGTAACCTGCCGCTGACCTCTATCCACCAAAATGCCTTTGCTGCCGCGCGCGCCGCCGAAGCCGCCGGATTGCAGAACAAGTTCTGGGAGATGCACGACCTGCTATACACCAACCAAACATCATGGGCCAATGCCAGCAACCCGCAGCCGTACTTTGACGCCTATGCCACACAGCTCGGTCTGGACGTCAACCGCTTCAAGCAGGATTACGCTAGCGAACAGGTAAATAACCTGATAAACGCCGACACGGCAGAATTCCAGAGAACCGGTGATGAGATGGCCACGCCCACGTTTTATCTGGATGGAAAGAAGCTGAACAACTCTGACCTGATTAACGCGAGCGGTCAACCAGCACCAAGTGCCTTCGCCAAGTTGCTTGATGCAGAGATCGCCAAAAAGGCCACACAAAAGTAGCCTACCACCAGCCATAAAAAATCCCTGGGCTAAAACCCAGGGATTTTTGTTTGCCTCCACCCCATGAAGGACTAGTACTGTAGGAACTGCTGCCACGAAGGACGGCGAACCGTAACGTGGACGCGCGAGGGCTTGGCACTGACGATCTTTATCTTGACCGGCATAGCGTGAAACTCCCCTAGGACAACAAGCAGCCCTGGCATACTCCACTGCCAAGACATACACATCACCCAACTATTTTTGTTAACTTTTTTGTCTCACCCGTACGGCTCTCGCCTTCCGATTCGCGTGTACCGCCGTAGTGTAGCGCGGCCGCTTATGCTTGTCAATATGGCCTCGTGCTACTAGAATGGCAGGTACCTACTATCTATCACCATATGCCCGAACGACCGCCGCGTGCCTTTTACGAATCTCCTGAACCCCTGCTCTCCTACGAGCAGCTGCCTGCGCTAACCCCCAATCTTGTTCCAAAGCACAGTTCATTTCATACGGACGATGCCGATAAAGCAGCCGTCTTGTTCCAGGACGAGTTGACTGCAGCCATCGCTGATACCCGTTGGCTGGCAGGCGTGCTGAAGGCATATGATAGAAACCGGCCTTCGCCCCTAAACCTCAACCCGTACGACCTCAGCGAGACGCTGAATGCATTGCAGCAAACGCAAGTACCTGTCCATACACTGGCTGCACGGCTATACGCTGGTTATCACATATTTGAAGACATAGTAGCCAAGTGTTTCGTAGCCCGCGCTTATCAGCGTATGGACATGCGATACCCCGGCCTTATGTTATTCCGTGGCTGCTCGTTCAACCCCTATGATGGCTACGACGGCATGGATTTTGCCCCTGGCCAACCCACACGGGCATTGTCCAAAGGTATAGAATCATACGGGTATAGGCGGCCTCAGCCTACCCTTGCGGCACTGCCCTTCAAAGACTTGGCTCACTTGTTTTTTGCAGGCCAGCTTACTATTGGCACCGAAGGAAGCTGGTGGCGGGGATCATTAATTGTAGAGATGAACAGCAATACACAACGTGCGCTGGTCAACGACGGAACGATAGCCCTGTGGCGGATATCTGAGCCGGATATACCTGCGCTTGAAAAACGCTTTACGCGTACTGCCGTCCGGCTGCGCGGCTAAGCAATATCTGCAGGCATACCTTCACAGCATTTGGTGGGCATGCGGCAAGCAGGGCACATAAAGTGGCCGTGCACCGGCTCTATAGGGTAGAACCCGCAGGCATCGCAAAACAGTTCCGGTGCCTGTTCGCGCACCAACGCCTGATAATTTTCGTCAGTTTTATCTGCTTCATCCATGTAGGCACAACTATACAGCCGTCCGCTGGGGCGGCTCAAATAATAACAGGAACGTCCTTATTTCGTCCGTAAGTTGCTCCTGTTCTCCCGCAAAGCTTACTTTATTTTCACTGACCAGGCGCGCCACTACGGTATATTCCGCGGCATCAAGATCCTGCCGACCAATAGGTTGCGGCTTCCTGCCCGTCTCAGGATCGGGCGGCAAATGCACCCATGCCAGATGATCGGCCTCGCTCTGCCGCCACTGCGCAGTGTTCCCTACATGATAGAATTGGCGACGAACTTCTTTACCGCTCTGGGAGCCTTCCGAAGTAGGCATTGCATCGCGACTCGATGTCATCCAAAAATGCACATATCCTATACTGCCTAAGCCATTCCGCCATATCCGCTCTACCGTAATGCTTGTAGGTTGGAACTGCTGATAGGTTTCGCTTTCTTGGCTCGCCTCCGTGGCCCGAACCGCTACATTACCTGCATGCTGACCAGTTCGCCGTCTATGTCTGGGCATCCGCTCCACCCCGCCCGTACTGTCCGCATGTAGCCGCTCTGCCATACAGCCTCCCTTCGCGTTGTTAGGATATATACTACGACGTTCCAGACTGTATTGCTACAGGGTAAATGTCACATATAGTATGGTCAAAACAGCGTGGTATACTGCTTATGAGTAACCTAAGATAAAAATACATGGCGTCGGACGGTATATTTCTAGAGCTCAGCATTGTCATAGTGATTGGCGCAGTGGTGGCTATTGTAATGCGGCTGCTGCGCCAGCCGCTAATCCTGGGCTACATCCTCACCGGCATTCTGGTGGGGCCGGCAGCATTTAACCTGATTCATCTAGATACATTTGATGCCTTTGCCAATATCGGCATCGCCCTGTTGTTATTCATTATTGGCTTGGGCATGAACGTGGCCGTTATCCGCCGGCTGGGTATGACCGCCTTCATTGCCATGGGCGCAAACTTCGTGGCAGTGGGTACGGCCGCGTTCGTGGTCGGCAGCCTGCTCGGCCTGGGCCGGACGGCGGCACTCGTGACGGCGCTGTGCCTGCTATTCAGCAGCACTATCATTATAGTAAAAGTCTTGTCTGATAAGAAAGAACAGAACCGCCTGCACGGCCAGATAGTTATCGGTATCCTGCTGCTTGAAGACATCGTCGCCACCTTTGCCCTGCTTTTTGTAGCCGGGAATCCCGGCAGCGCAGGGCTGCCGCATTTAGGGATACTGGCGATTGAGGGCGCGCTGCTGTTACTATTCCTGGCGCTTATGAGCAACTTTGTCCTACCGCGTATTGCCCGCTTTATGGCATCATCGCAGGAACTACTGTTTCTGTTTGCAGTCGGCTGGGGTTTTGGCGTAGCTAGCCTATTCCAGGCGGCAGGGTTTTCTATAGAGATCGGCGCGCTGTTTGCCGGCGTGTCGCTGGCGGGGCTGCCCTACGCCCAGGAGATAGAGGCACGGCTCAAGCCGCTGCGCGACTTTTTCGTAGTGCTATTCTTCATCGTCCTAGGCAAAAGCCTGAGCCTGGACGGCATCTCCGCGGCCATTGTACCGGCATTGGCACTGTCGGCGGTAGTCATCATCGTAAAACCCATTACTACACTTGCCATGCTAGGGTCGCTGGGATATTCCAAACGCGTCAGCTTCATGTCGGCCGTCAATTTGTCGCAGATCAGTGAATTTTCTATCGTGCTCTCTGTACTGGCTATCAACAACGGATTGTTACAGAAACAGACCGGCACGGTAGTAACATTGGCGGCCATCATCACCATTGCCGCCTCATCATACCTGACCCAGCACGACAACGGCTTGTTCAAAATATTCGGCAAACTGCGCCTAGGCTTTTTTGAGCGGCCCCTTGGCGCTAAACGCAAAGAAAAACGCCGCCAGCAGGCGTACCAGCTAGTACTTTTCGGCTATACCCGAGGCGGACACGAGTTTATCAAGACGTTTCAAAACCTCAAAAAACGCTATGTAGTCATAGATTACGACCCAAACATCATCGACCTGCTGCAGCAAAAACACATCCCCTGCCTTTACGGCGACGCGGCCGACACCGAACTATTAGACGAGATAGGCATACAGTCGTCTAAACTGGTAATCAGCGCTATCAACGATTTTGAGACGAACGAACAGCTGGTGCGGCACATGAACCTGCTGAATCCTGGCGCGGTGTTTGTGTGCAACGCCAACAGCTACGAGGAAGCGCTGCAATTGTACGAGCTAGGCAGCAGCTACGTGATTATTCCCCACCACGCCAGCAGCGAACACCTGGGTGCACTCATCGCCCGAAACGGCATAGACCGCCGGCATTTCGACCGCTACCGCGCCCAGCACCTAAAGCGCCTGGAGGCAGACCAGCCGCTTTACACCGCCGAGGAAGCAGCGTAGTCTTACGCCGCAACCGCAAGTCTGCCAACTTCTTTAACCGTCTCTTCCTTCTGGGTTCGCTCGCGTTCTGCTAGCAGCGCCTGGATTGAGGCCATGAGCAGTTCACCCTGCGTTTTCTCGGTATGGCGCGGTCTGTACACAGTGGCTGGGTCTATGTCATGGTCCCATAAATCTTGGCAACAGAGACAGACAAAACACTCGCCAACCCATGTTTTCTTCGGCTGAGTCGGGCAATTATCTGTAATACAATAACCCTTGCTGATCTTACCAGTACCTCCCGCAGCTTTTCGCGCCCGCTCTCTTGCAGCCTCTTTCTCCTGCTCACTACCGCCCTCAGCGTCCTCCTCAGACGACACCGGACACGAAGTGGTCCGCGAAGTTTCGTGCGCCAGCTGCCGCTCTTTTTGGAATGATTCCATATCACCGATGGCAAAATAGTGACGGGCAGCCTCGATATGCTGTGCACCCTCGTGAAATACACGGGCTTCTATGCTGTCATCTTCCAGCGCCAGGTCAACCATGATCCGCTGCGCTTCTTCATGCAACAGTTTGATTGCTGCCAGCGGATGCGTTATGTCCTTACCTTTGGCCATCACTGCAGTCACCACTTGTTCTACCGTCGTTTTCAAACGTTCCAATCGTTTTCGCCCCTCTTGCATAGCTTGGTGGTAATCTTGCTTGGGTTGATGAAGCCCGAAAAACGTACCCCCGGCGCCTTCGTCGTAGAGCCGGATCAAAGTGGCCATATCAACGCTGCTGTCGACAAGCAGCGGTCGTCCAAGCAGCTCGGTCGCCGACAAATTTTCGGCCGGCACCCCCAGCGCCTGAAGCATGTAATTAATCGCCTGTTGGTCGTGGCGCGGCGCATCCGCAGATGCCCGCCCCGCCACGAAGCCACTCTTCTGCACAACTTCCCCACCCTTCATGTACAGCATTTGGATAGAGCAAGCCATCGTTTCGCGGAAGAACCCCACTCGACCAGCAGCCTCTTCAGACATATCGTCCGGAAATCGTGACACTACTACAATCCGTTTGCCCTCGGGCGCTTCCTCATCCTGCGTATGCTTGCCACCTTCGGGTGGGTCCAGCTTACCGCTGCGTACCAGGTGCTCCATAACGAAGAAGTTACTGATTTCGGCATAGGTTCGCTTGCGCACTTTGGGCGATTCTGAAGCAAAAAGCAGCGCATTACCTTGCACGTCACGCAAGAGCTGACCATTTTGCACCAGCCTGCCACGGTCGTCTATCGTCAGGCGCATCTCCATGACAATATGCTTCATAAGTGCTTCCCACACTTGGGTCTGTGCGTTATTCTCAACCACTTTACGCGCTTCCATATCGCCGGAGTGTGCTGCGTGCAGCGCATCCATAAGGGTAGGAAAACGGCTGCCTTCCTCAGTCTTACGTACCTCCTCGGACGCTTCCACGGTGGACGAAAGCGCCGTAGCGCCCGTCTCCTGTATGAAACGCTGTACGCGCAACCGCGTCATTTCGTCAATCGGTATGAACTGGGCAAGCGGTTCGGTACTGGCGTATTCCGCCTGCGGCCGTATCACCTCATCTACATCAACCATGTCACGCTTTATGAGCCACGTCGGCAGCACGCACGGCACCCGTCCCAGCAGCCAAACCAGCCAATCGCCATAGTCCAAACAGCAGAACCGTATACGCTGCATCGCTCAGAAGCGTGTTACGGAAAAACGGCAGGGCGAAGTAGTAACAGCTTGCCAGCCCCTGCCAGGTATGTGCGTACATGCCGCCGGCAGCCCACACGGCAAAGTTAGTAACAACAAAGAAAAAGCACGATGCGGCCAGCGTGAGAACCGCGCCGCGCGCTACACTGAGTCGCCTAAGCCAACGGCTGCTTACATAAGCCGTAATGCCGTAGCAGGCCCATACGGTAAACATAATGCGCCAATCATAGACGCCGATAATAAGATCAGACGCAGCCATGGCAACAACCGGTACTATCACTGCCCAGCGGCGGGGCAACTGGGCGCCGCCAAATATAGCTACGGCCATAACGGGCGCAAAGTTTGCCGGATGCGGCACCAGCCGCGCTACTGCTGCCAGCGCGACCAGCAAAATCACCAACGCAATTTGCGCTGCATTACTACGCAGAAGCCACTTCATTGCAGCTTCCATAGCAGTGTATCAGAGCTCTTCGTGGTGTACGCCTGCGCACCCACATCCGACATACGGCCGTTTACATAAAACGTCCAGTACTTTGGACCATTGCCCGCCACGCCATCTATAGCCGTAACCATGTCGCCGAACGAATAATGTTTTGTCTGCACGCTGGCGTGATGCTTCAATAGTATCAGCGCGTCCGTGCCTGTTTGCCCCTGATAGGAGATTTGCACCATGTGGTGCTGAGTATCCGTAACCGTATGCACGCTATTGTGATGTACCATGGCGTAGGCAATGCCCGCCGCACCCGTCAGACCAACCGCAATCAGCAGACCGGCGATTATAATTTTTGTATTGTGTAGAGCTGCGCGACTCATGACCCCTCCTGTCGATGCAAGCACCAGAGCAAGAGGGGCTGGCAGAATAATCCGCCAAAGCCTGCTATCCTGCTCGGGACGCCTGCGAGTATCTTGCTGTGTCGGACTTTCCGTATATTGCTCTCCGAAAAGAGCAGCCCGAGCGACGAATTTACTTCGGCGCCCGGCGCGATGAGAAAAACCTCAGGTTTGTCTCATCCGGTTTTACCGTTGCGGCACAGTTCCCGAATTGCACGGGATTCCAGCATGATGCTTCTTGTTAAGTTTGTATTTAGTAGTCTAGCACCGCGCAACAACGCTAGATATAGTATTTTTGAATACGTTTCTGCACAACTACAGCACCGTGAAACTTTGCACGATAGCCGTGAAAACCGAGTAATCCGGGCTGATACTATTGTCGGTATACACTAGCAACACCAGATGTGTACCGGTTGCACCAGCCAGCGCAACATCGTTGATGCCCGCCGTAGAGCCTATCGCCACCACATCGCGTTCGTAATTCGCCATATCACAAATGAAGTTTACACCACCCCACTTAGCGGGCGCCGTGCCGGTGGCTGCAACCTCGGTTGCTTTGTCGGTAAAGTTCGTGCAATTATCAGACACCATACCAGCCGTGTTCAGTCGGCTGCCCGTCGGCTGCACCGGCAGCAGCCGATTTATAGCCAATGCAGTAGGAATGCTGTCCATATACACATCGAGCCGCCTGCCGGCGCCGTCCGGAGCCGTGCCCGCCCAGCTCTGAGCCACAGGCTGCACGGCGGGCGGCGCAACCACCCGCCACCCCGAAGGAATATCAAAAGCAAATAACGGTTTTGCTATATGCTGCGTGGTGGTATCGCCCGCGCTGATGTGATGTGTTACTGACTGAGATTGCGTCAGCATGGTATTGGCTTTAAAAAAACGGGGCGCAATAACGATACCGCTCGCGATGCATCCAACTATAAGCAGACCGCCCAGGATATACGGCCAGTGGTGATGTTTTATCTGATGCCCCAAGCGATACATGGTGCTACTGTTTATTATACATCTTGCGCGGCCGGAGCCGTGCCACGCTTGCGTAGCGCAGCCAGCCGCGGCTGAAAGCTGGCAGCCGCAGCATCAAGCCCCAGGATGCCGAGCGATTCATGCAGTACCACTAAATCGTGCAACTGCCGGGCGGTCAACACCGTACTCTCCTGCTCGGCCTGGCGCACCAAATGCTCTACCCGCTCCACCAGCCATTTCTCTTCGCCAGGGGCGATATGGTTTGTGGTAACACGTGCAGCATCCGCCGAGTTTACTACCTCCAGCGAGCGCGCCGAATAGTCGCGCTTGCGCAGATGGCCGCGGGCGATCAGGCTTTTGACGTGCAGTGCCACCGTTGCAACCGACGTATACTGCAGGCCATTCATGATCTCGCGGTAGCTGGGGCTGTAGCCATGCTCGGCAATAAATACCCCAATGAACACTAGTAGCTCACGCTGTTTTTTGGTTGGACGCACTTGTTTTTGTTCCATAAAACCCCTATGCCTTCTTAGACCGAGCCCGCTCGGGAAACACCCAGAAGCGGTACCAATAATAATTCCAAACCGTCATAAACGCCGCCGATACAAACTGGCCGATATACGGCGATACACCTACACGCCGCAAGCCGGCAACAATCAGATAATCCAGCAAAAAATCAACCAGCGTAATGCCAATATACCGTTCGCTGACGTGTACGCGCCGGCGGGCGGACATATTCTGCCCGAACACCCAGAACCGCTGCAGTGCATAGTTGACACTCCAGCCAAACACGTTGGCGGCCAATTTTGCCCACCACAGCTGCCACCCAAGGCCAGACCACAGCAGTGCAAACATGCCGTAGCCGCTCCAGAAATACACACCGCCACTTACCAGATACTCGCCCGCCTGTACTGCCACGTACCGTGCATGGGCACGCATGGTGCGTTTAGTTTTTGGCGGTTTGGCTGGTGACGGCATGCATTTGTTCTGCTTTTGTTTGTAGTATAGCAGGCGCCAGGGCAATGCCTGCAAGCCCCCACCACACATACGCCAGTGTGTCGTCTGTCCATACATGGCTAAACAAACCAATAACGCTGGCGGCCGCCAGGCCGGCGCACAGTCCAAGCGCCAGCATGTCATGGCGCCGTTGCCATAGCCGGACGAAGATTATGCTGTTCACCGCCAAAAATAGTACCAAGCCGATCCACCCGGTTTCCTGCGCAATCTGAATAAAATAGTTTTCGGCGATACGCGCCGAATGCCCGGTATTATATACCGATGCCGGTCCGGCAGTGCCGGTGCCACGGCCAAACGGTTCGGCGGCCATGTCGTGCAGCCCCTGTTGCAGCGCGGTCGTATGCCCAGCGTTGGAAGTAGTTGCTACCGCAGAGTTAGCCTGCGTATGCAAAAACACATTCTGGAATGTGGTGTTGTGGTGCAAAAACAGCACGGCGCCCACAGCTGCCAGCACGGCAACCGTGCCGCCCGCCGCCAGCTGCCAACGCCATTTCCTGAACGGAAGATAGGCCGCAACTACTACGCACGCGCCGCCCGCAAAGCCGATCCACGCCCCGCGTGAAAACGTCAGTACCAGCACCGCCAACCCGGCCGCAAGCAGCGTATACCACCACCAGGAATGGTATCGTCTGATCGCAAGCACCAGGCACAACATCACCGCCACGTAGGCGCCCAAGGGGTTTGCACCACGCAGCGTAGACATAACGCGTATGTAGTGCAGGTTGCTGTTGATGTCTTCGTAGGGGAATATCGTGGCGCTGCTGTAGCCAAAGTGCCGCAGCACATCGTACGGCAACACAAAATATTGCAATAGTCCCACCAGCAGTACCACCGCCAGCGGCCAGAACACCAGCCGTTGCCACTGCCGCCTTAACTGCGGCGCCACAGCCGCTACAGCCCATACCACCGCAAAAAACAGCACATAACGCGTATTACTGATCAGCCCATAGCCGAGCGCCTTAGCCGTAACGCCGTGCGTGATATACGCCACTACGCCCCACAGTATCTGGACAGCCACAAACAGCCACACCGGCCACAAAAAGCGCGGCGCAAAAAACCGTTGCCGTAGCGCGGGGTAGCGTGCTAGCAAATATATGGTGCCGCCGGCCGCTACCGCCAGCAGCGCCTCTTTCCATAGCCTCACTGCTGTATAGTGGCCGACCAGTTGCGACACCCACACCGTAAGGAACGCATGGAACGGCAGCAGCACAAGTACGCACGACACGCCCAGGGCCAGGAACTGCACGAGGATTTTATCGGTTACGCGTAACTGCATAATGATACAATCAGTATATCGTTTTACATCAGCAGTACCTACAGGCTCGTATAAAAAACTCATACACGATATACTACATCTATGAAAAACAACGCCTCCATTGTATATAGCGTCTGTCTTATCGTCGGTGATTTTTTTGCCCTGCTTATTGCCTTTGGCGTGGCGTACATCCTGCGCGTTACGCTTGACCACACGCCCATCAGCGCCAACGTACAAGCGCTGACCTATATAAGCATAGTGGTAACGCTACTGCCGTTCTTTTTGGTTATCTTTGGACTGCTTGGCCTGTACAACGCCCGTGTGCACAGCAACCGATTCAGCGAGTTCGGCCGGCTACTGACTGGCTGCCTGATCGGCATATTGGGCGTCATCAGCTACGCTTACATCGCTAATGTGCGCATTTTCCCTGCTCGCCTGGTCACCCTGTACGGTTTTCTGCTGGCCTTCTGTTTTGTACTGATCTTTCGCACCATTGCCCGCGGCATCCGGCGGCTACTGTTCCGCTATGGCGTAGGCATCAGCAATGTACTGATTGTGGGCGATACCCGCCTGACTGGCGAATTGGTACTTTCACTGGCCAATACTAAAGCCACTGGCTACCGCGTTATCGGCATGGTAGGCGCCGGCCAAAAGGCGGCCATAGTAAACGGCATTACTATGTATGACGATTTTCCTGCAGCCCTGGCAGCCTGCCGCCGCCGGCTGCACACCATCGTCCAAACCGAGCTATATGCCAGCGGGCCAAAAAACGACGAAATACTGGTATACGCCCAAGAACATCATCTGGATTATTACTTTGTGCCGGGCAACAGCGAACTGTTCGTGGGCAAGATAGATGCCGAGTTGTTCCATGCCATTCCGGTCATTGCCGTCAGCCAAACCGCGCTGGTGGGCTGGGGGCGCGTGGCAAAGCGCATCTTTGATGTATTCGGAAGCGCCGTTGCGCTGGTCATAGCATCGCCCATCATGCTGGTGACGGCCATTGTCATACGGCTGACCGACGACGGGCCTATATTCTTCCGCCAAACCCGCCTGACCCGCGACGACAAAGAGTTCAAGGTGTTCAAGTTCCGCTCCATGTACATGGCTTACAGCGGCATGTCGCCCGAAGCAGCCTTCACAAAAATGGGCAAGCCGGAACTTAGCAAGATATATCGCGAGAATGGCGACAAGCTGCCGCGCGACCCGCGCATCACGCCTATCGGGCACTTTATTCGCCGCACCAGCATCGACGAATTGCCACAGCTACTAAATGCACTGCTGGGCGACATCAGCCTGGTCGGCCCGCGGGCACTGATGCCCATCGACCTGGCCGCGTACAAAAAACGCCATGCAATTCTCAGTGTAAAATCGGGCATAACCGGCTTAGCGCAGGTTTCCGGCCGGCGCAACATCACTTTCGATGAACGGCGACAGCTGGATCTGTATTACGTGCAAAACTGGAGTTTCTGGGGTGACCTAGTGATTATCGCCCGCACTATCTGGATTGTCCTGACCGGCCGCGGCGCCGAATAAAACATGGCTGCACAAAACCATCCCCATAATGCATATAGATCAGCGGGGTACCCGTAAGGGTTAGCATTGCCGCCTTGGATGGGATCCTTGCTGGCGAACCTGCCGAGTATCGGGAAGTAGACTCTGGCACCCATTTGCATCGACACCAATGTGAATTGTATTTCAGTCAGTTTGCCAT
>DASTXH010000059.1:0-1303 GCA_035758575.1 Saccharimonadales bacterium (SeqCode) | reverse complement strand
CGCTATCTTCCAAATCTTGTCACTGGCAACATTTTTCGTCGCGATCACTGCTGTTGGCATTACTATCCTCAATATTGAGCGGCGTACGTGGGGTGTCGTTGCCGTGCAGGCAAGCAGCACCGTCGCGACCGGTGCCGCAGCTTTATGGCTCGTACGGTTCGGCCTGCCCGGTATCGGCGCAGCGTTTTTGGCCGGCAACGTCGCCTCCAGCATAGTCGTCGTTTCATTGCTCTTGCTTCGTCCGAAGCAATGGCAAAACATACCGCAGCCAGGACGCCGTCCCGCCGACATCGGACCGTTGCTGACGCCATATGGCATCGCGTCCTACAAAGAGACAACTTTGGGCAATGGCAGCCACAATGAGACGATATTGATCACCACGCCGACCGCTCACTATGTGCTGAGAATCTATCGGCCCAATACGCAGCCGAACGCGATCATCATGCGTGAATTGCGATTCATGAATTACCTAAGAAAATGTGGTATTGAAACACCGGAAATCATTCGCTACGGGCAGGGAAATGCCTTGCTCTGTCGCACCGTCGATGGCATGCGCTGGCAAAGTGTCCTCATGAAGTTTGCGGCAGGCGCCCACCCTGAGGCATACACCCCGGCACTGCTTGCCGACATGGCGAAGAACCAAGCATTGATTCATACCTACGGCAGGGCGTACACGCGGCAGGCAGGAAAAAATGTCAGCCATCTGCCATTTTCATTACGCCTGCGCCAATGGCTTGTCGGCCTATTTGCTCCCGCCGGATACAGCCACTTCGACTACGACGCCACCAACGTACTTGCAGAAAACGATCACGTCGTGTGCATCCTTGACTTCGAAGGGATGCGGTACGGGCCGTTCGTTTTCTGCATATACTACACACTGTCGCACATTTACCGGCAACACCGTAGCGCCAGCCTGGTACGCGCGTATCTCAAGGCATATCAGACAACACGGCCGCTGAAACAGGCTGAAAAAATCATCGTCCAGATCTCTCTCCTGCTAACGTACCGCACGAGCGCACTGCTTCGTCTCTACAGCTAGACGCTAGAAATGATCGCGGATGTGCTGGAATGAATAGTCCCACTCGGCCAGGGATTTTTTGTGGGGGTTGAAGATATTTTGCGGGTCAAACGTATGCTTTACTTCGCGGAACAGCGCCAGGATTTCCGGGCCGAACTGCTGCTTCAGCCAGGGGCCGCGCACCAGGCCGTCGTTGTGCTCGCCGCTTAAGGAGCCGTGGTATTTCAGCACCAGCTCGTCGACCTCTTTCATGGCAGGCAGCAGCTTGGCGCGGTCTTTGGGATC
>DASTXH010000009.1:0-49211 GCA_035758575.1 Saccharimonadales bacterium (SeqCode) | reverse complement strand
CTCCTTACCAACCTCACCTACGACCAACAAAAGACAGACATTTGCCAAAACGCCGATATATTTACCGAATGGTTCGGCAAGCGCCCCGTGCTGTTCCGCCCGTCCGGCGGCGCCTATAATAGCGACACATTGCGCGCCGCGGCCGCCTGCAACATGAAAGTTCTAATAATGTGGGATGCGACTATAAACAATGGCGCTATCGCCTACCAAAACGGCCATATGCGTGCCGGCGACATCGTGCTGATGCACTTCCGCAGCACATTTGCCGAAGATCTAAATGCCTTTGTGACTGCGGCACATGCAGCCGGCCTGCAGCCAGATCTGCTTATCAACTGGCTGCCGCAACAGTAAAACAGCGCGGCCGTTCATAATGGCCCCTGATACATGTATAATAACACCTGATGTCCACGCTTTCGCAAGCCTCTGCGCTGATGCGTAAAGTACCCAAGCAGCTCATTAGCCTGCTATTTATTCTCTGTGCTGTTGTATTCTTTGCACTATACCTACGCAGCATTGACTGGCACCGCCTGTCGCAGCTCCATTTCGAGTGGGGCTACCTAGCCGCCGCTACCGTCTTCGCTACGGCCTTCCGCTATTGGGGCGTAATTATCTGGCGATACATCCTGCGCGACCTGGGCGCCAAAGGACTGCCGCGCTTTGTCGTTATGGCTTATGTGTACGCCAAAGCCTGGATGGGCCGCTACATCCCCGGCACCGTCACCTGGATCGCCGGCAAGGTGTACATGGCGTCATCGCACGGTATATCCAAAAGCCGCCTGGCGGTGTCGTCGCTGCTGGAAGGCGGCATGCAGATCATCGCTGTCATGGTTGTATCCATGCTGCTACTGGGTTTTGACCCCCGTCTGAACGTCATCCCGCCACTCTATAAAGGCCTGATGGTACTGTGCGCGTTGTGCTTACTGGTTATCCTTATCCCAGCCATCTTTAACCGCATTGTCGGCGTCGCCTTCAAGTTGGTGCGCGGCAAGGCCGTGCACGGCGAGCTGCTCATAAACGGTAAATCGGTCATACGCTCATTTTTCCTGTACGCTGCCGGCAGTTTCATCCTGGGTCTGGCCGAGTTTTTCATTACCCGTACTATCGATCCCACCATACCGTGGCGCGATTTCTGGTTCATAGTGGGCGCCTTCAATATCGCCGGCGCGCTGGGCATGTTAGCTATTGGCGTACCCAGCGGCCTAGGCGTGCGCGACGGGGCCATCCTCCTACTACTGTCGGCCATCATGCCCAAAGAAATTGCCCTGGCAGTTACCGTTACCAGCCGCCTGTGGATCGCCTTCGCGGACATTGTATTCTTTGCGATAGCCGCGTTCATCCCTAAGATTGCTGACGGCAAGGCAGAGGCATCGCACGAAACTAAGCTGGCCAAAACAACACTGGTCGTCTTGGCCTCTACCTACCCACGGTGGCCAAACGACCATATGCGTTCATTCGTACGCGACTACGTCCACAACATCGCCGGGCATTTCCGCCGGGTGCGCGTCATCGTGCCGCACTACAAAGGCGCGAAACATTCCGAAAAGTCCACCTCTAAAGTGCGCGTCACCCGCTTTTACTATGCTTTTCCATTCCGATTCGAGAATATCGCGTACGGCGAGTTCAAAAAGACTCGTTTTTACCCCCTGAAAGCACTTACCTACAACCTCAGCGAACTGTGCACCACATTCTGGGCAGTACTAGGCAAGCGAAGCGTTATTATTAATGCCCATTGGATTATCCCGCAAGGCTTCGTAGCGGTGCTGGTCGGAAAAATACTGGGCTGCCCCGTGGTAGTGTCCGTGCATGGCGCCGACGTATACACACTGAACGGCAAGATCATGCGGCGCATCAAACGCTATACGCTCCAAAATGCCGCTGAGGTTATCGTAAATAGTTCGGCCACTCTGGCCGCATGTCGCGATATTGCCAAGCGCCCCTACCACGTCATCCCCATGGGGGTAGACACTTCAAGCTTCACCGCCCGGGCACCAAAAGCTGCCGGCCGCGTGTTTGAGCTGCTGTTCGTTGGCCGCCTTACTGAAGCCAAAGGTGTGTTGTACCTATGCGAGGCCGTACGCCTACTGCAGCAGCGCCGCGTAGCGGTGCATGCCACCATTATCGGCGACGGTGACGCCCGTGCTGAAATAGAGGCCTTCGTAGCACAGCATCAGCTACAAGATACCATTGCCCTCACCGGCGGCCTGCCGCACGATCAGCTGGCGTCTTACTACGCGGCAGCCGATGCGTTCGTAGGGCCGTCTATCGAGTCGAAAGAAGGCTGGAAAGAGGCATTCGGCGTAGTATTTGCCGAGGCGGCAGCCGTGGGCGTGCCCATCGTCGCTACTACCACCGGCGGCGTCAAAGACATTGTGCACGACGGCATAAACGGCCTGCTGGTACCGCAAAAGGACGCCAGCGCCATTGCCGATGCCATCCAGCGCATGCAGCAAAATCCTGAGCTGTGCGCGCGCCTCGGCGCCACCGGCCCCTCAATCGTAGCCGAACATTTCTCCTGGCCCGTCATCACGCAAAAGTACCTTGCTATCCTACGCACGGTAGCCAGCAAGTGATCACCCTATAGTAGCCGTCTTTTTGACAAAGCCCGGGCAATAGCACATATTTTTGCAATAGATCGAACTACTCATTTTGTCCCCACCCCGGGGACAAAAATCGCCTCAATATAAGATGTTATTATAGAATATACGCACATCCTACCTTTAAAAAATACGGAGTAGGTGGGGTTGGCATAACAGTTCAGCACTTCGGCGAAACGGCATAAAAACTAACCTGCTTACAACATTCAAATACTCTTCTACCCTAATCATGGAACTACCTCACACAACCCCCAAACAACAGACAATCATCGAACTGGTATATAGATTCAGATTCCTTGAAAGAAGACAAATCCAAACAATGCTAAGGCACAAAGACAAACGCCGCGTGAGCGCCTGGCTAAAAACACTCCGGGAAAACCAGCTTCTCGATTGGTTTTACGAACCAGCTAATCCCACAGTGGCATCCAAGCCGGCAATCTATTTCCTCGGAAAGAACGGTATCCGCTATCTCAAACGGTTAGGATATCCCTATCGGCAGTTGCGCAA
Organism: Saccharimonadales bacterium (SeqCode); assembly: GCA_035758575.1. Lineage (GTDB taxonomy): Bacteria > Patescibacteriota > Saccharimonadia > Saccharimonadales > UBA4665 > JANWHZ01. The sequence goes on along the minus strand of DASTXH010000009.1, from coordinate 46,110 downwards.
TCACCAAGGTGACGCGGCGAGACGACCCGACTTTATTGCCCGATGCCTCCTGCTGGCCGACTGCTGTATGCATTTAGAGTCACGGATCAAGGACGGCATCCCCTATCGTTACGCCCTCGAAGCAGATTACACGGCCGCCGGGAGCTACTGCTGCATAGCGGAAAACGAGCCGATCCGCCCCGGTCTGGTCTTTACCAAATATAGACAACCCGATGGCCCGAGCCAAACGTACTACCTCGAACTCTTTGATAACAGTACCCCGCGCTGCATGATAAAGAAAAAGGTCAAAGACTACATAGAGTACCTTGCCGAGCATACTACGGAGCCGCCTATCGTGCTGCTTGCTTTCGCCTCCATAGCCGACCTTGCCTATGCCAAACGATATATCCGAAAACAAACAGACGAATTATGGGACGATGCGCTCCAAGAGCGTATCCGGGTATCAACAATCGACAAGCTACGGTCGAAAGGCCTGACCGCAGTTATCTGGGAAGACATATAATGCCTAATGCCCGTCCCCTATAACTCCTACGATACGCTAAGCCCTTTTGGTCTACCTCTCGCTAGCCTTCTGCCGTTCAAGAAGTTCATGTATCTGTTGTGTCAACAGATGGACTTGCTTGGTCAGTTCGGTATTTAAGGCCAGCTCTTTTTCCTGATGTTCATATTGGTGCTCGGCCTGCACCTTATCACGCGCAGCGGCCCGGTTCTGGCTCATCATAATTATCGGGGTAGCATAGGCGGCCTGGGCCGAGAACGCGAGGTTGAGGAAGATGAACGGGAACGGATCGAAGTGGAACAGAAGCCAGGCATTACCCCCTATCCATATTGCAATAATGATTGTCTGGATGATAATAAACCGCCAGCTGCCCATACCAATCGACACGCCATCCGCAATCCGGTCGCCAATCGTCCGCTGCTCCTGTGCTTTTTGGTGCCAATTCCTGTACGCCATAAGTTCCCTTGCTCCGTTACGCTTACGTGATTGCCTTTATTATAAGTGATCGTATCCCAATCTGAACGCTTGCTTGATAGGCTGCTCTAAGGCTACAATACCACCATGCCCTTTCAGGGTAACAATCTGACGACCTAAACTGAGTAGCTCACGCCAAAGGCATGGTCGAAAATCCGGTAAAGAATACTGAGCTCGTCGTTCAGGTATCTTTACCGGTTGCGTGCCGAAAGGTACGTAGGTGGCCGCAAGGTCATCGCCTGGCGGCGGGCTCTGTGTTTTTTCTCATGCCGCCCTAACTAACAAAGGAGCGGCATGGACACCCCGACACCCGAAGCGGTCAAGATAAACATAGCAGTAAAGTACCGGGAGCTGCGTACCGTACTACTTGAGCTGGTCAAACTCCTCAACATACTCGAACCTGGCGGCACGCTCGCTGAAGACATCAACCTGACCACGTACGAAGGTCGCGTGCGCATCGCGTTCGTTGCGACCCCGCTCAGCGTGAAGATCAGCACATCGGAACAGACACTGGTACTACGGATAATCGACCACTGACAAAAAACAGCTACGCTCCGTGAACTCCATGACCCCTGCCAGCGGATGACCGCCGTACGGCCTTGTCAGCAGACGTGCGTGTACGCTTCTTCGGCTCCTCAAGTAAACCATCCAGATATTCCTCGACGGTACGTTTCGCGGTACCATATTGCTCCCGGCTGCTCCGGACAACTTCTGTGGCAATGTCGGCGCCCCTTGCGGCTTCAAACGGCACCGTCTCACCAGAAAACGCATCCTCGCTCTCATCACCGGTCGTCTTCATGTAGAAATGGTGCGGCGCCAGATTGATGATGTCACCTTTCTCCACCTCAGGCTTCATGAACGGCAGGATAAAGTCTTCATCGTCAGGGCTGGCCTTCAGACAGACCATGGCATGGGCGTTGCCCGCCACAATCTTGAGGATACTTTTATCTTCAATTTGCGCCACATTCTGATGCGACGCTATGAGGGGAATATGGAACTTCCTGCCTTCGCTGGTAATATCCGTAAACTGCTTGGTCGCGAAGTTCTGGAACTCGTCGACATAGAGGAAGAAGTCCCTGCGTTCTTTCTCGGGTATCTTCGTCCGCTGGTACGCCGCCATCCAAATAAGGGACGTCAAAAGCGTGCCAAAGAAGAAACTCTGGTCTTCCCCGATATCCCCTTTGCTTAGGTTCACAAGCAGTATCTTGCCCTCATCCATGATGTCCGCGATCCGCAAGCTGCTTTTTTCCTGCAGCAATATGTGCCGGCTCATCTTGGCGGTAATGAAATGCCCTAGGCGGTGCGTTAATGGCGATACCGCGTTCGACAGCTGCATCGTGCCCATAAGCTTGAACTCTTTGGCCCAGAACTGCTTTAGCACCGGATCTTTCAAGCCGCCCGCCGCCTCGCGCTGGTAGCTCTTCTCGGTCAGCAGACGCTGGATGGTATATAGCGTCGGGTTCGGCAGCTGCAGGGCAGTCAGCGTGGCATTACGCAAGATATGTTCCATGCGCGGCCCCCATTGCTTCTCGTCAGCCAACCGCTCGAACACGGACAGGACGGCGCTCGTAATACGTTCCTGGCGGTCGTCTTCACTGACGAACTCGATGCCCGGATCAAGGATATTAAGCCCGACAGGATATTCCCGGTCTGATGGGTCAAACACGACGACATCATTCCGGCGGTGCTCAGGTACTATCCCGAGCAGCTCCTGGAACATATCTCCATGCGGATCAAGCACAGCCAGCCCCTTGCCGTTCATCATGTCTTGATAAATCATGCCGGTAAGCATCGTGGTCTTACCCGTCCCTGTTTTACCGATGACATACGTGTGTTTCTGGCGCTGCTCCAGCGTCATCCCGACCGGTACCATATCGCCACCGTGCGTGTTGATACCGACAACTACATCCAGCTTCGCGTCGCTCCGTTTCAAAGACAGTGGCACCACCAGCTCGCGGCTCCGGCTCTTGACCATACCCTCAGCCTTAACCATCGAGGTATCAGGGAAATGGTACAAGTCAGATAGCTCGGAAGCTGCCAGTATCGTCTGTTGGCTCAGATGATGCGGGGATAACGCCCGAGCCTGAAAGCGGGACAGCTGTTTTCTATCCGGAAACAACACCGGCACCGTCTGTCGCACGCCGAGCGACTGATAAGGGGTCGTAAACGGCTCAAAGGAGGCAACCAGTGCCTCCAGCCGGCGACTGGCTGTCGCTGACTCAGATGCGGCGACAAGCAAACGGATCGTGACCTCATACAAATGCTGGTCGAGCTTCGTCTTGATCGTTTCCGCAAGCTCAAGGTCATACGGATTATCCGTCCGGCGCTTGGTCCGTTCCGATCGTAAAAAGTCCGGCAGCGGATGGTCCCGAGCAAAAACCGTCATGATCAGCTGCCCGCCGCCGGCAACGACCTTGCCCATCGAACCAAGAAACCACAGCGGCGGATACCACAGCAGCCACAGTGCGTAGCCTACCGGGGTCCGCTGCGTCTCCAGCTGCGACATAACCTCCCGGCCCAAGGCGATCCGCCCTTCTATACTCCGCTGCCGCCGGCAGACGCGGTGGTGTGTCGAGCTATACACCGGCACCGTCACGATCTGCATGGCAACCAGTTCATCTTGAGCCAGCTTGGCCATCTGTCCCATGATGTACGCAAACGGGTCATGTTCGCTGAGTGCGGTATGCTCCTGCAAGGGCAGAACGAAATCACTCGTGAGCCTGAGTTCGGTAACACGAACGGCCGCATGGTCAATAGATGCTACATAGTCGTCAATCTGACGTACTTTTACACCGGGAAGATACGATCGTAGATTCCTCTGCACGACGTCCGCCTCCCTGGCCGGAACCATCAGAACGTAACGGATGCCCTCGTCGTTCGTTCCGACCAGTTCCAAAGAATACGGCTTCTTTCGGGCAGCAAGCCGATCCCAAAATCCGAAGTACCGGACGATGCCGCTGAGCAGGATATGCAACTGCTTCGTCGCGTACGCGGACTTGGTGGTATCCGCCGGTATCGTCAGTTCCAGGAACGTTTGCCGGGCGGTTTTGTGACCCACGCCGAGACAACGAAGCGACCACCGGCATAGTACCGGGATATTTTCGATGAACGTAACAAGCAGCCAAGCCAGTACATACACACCCACTAACTCCGCGACAAAAACAGCAATAACGAACACAAACGCCCAGTTCTCCGTAAAGTGATGGCTGGCCGTATAGCGGGCAGGACCGTTCAGGGCAACGTCAAGGATATGCCGCACCGAGTCTGCCGTAATCATGATTCCGTAAAACCTCACCTTACGAAGTAACCACCCGAGCTACAGAGTAAGCATAACACTACACCTAGTTGACGACAATACAACTATATAATTAGCATAATCAGACAGCTGCGGCCACTAGCAGCCCTAAGCGGCGTGCCTCTCAAGCCACGCCGCTATCTCAGCAATATTCAGATGACCGGTTACGACCTTCATCGTAAATGACTCAAGATCTTCTGGCGCTGCAATGAACCTTTTCCCGTTACGCTGCATGAATATAGCGCAAGTGGTCACGCCGGTACGCTTATTACCATCATAGAACGGGTGGTCACCGATAATGTTCCGCAAATATACTGCAGCTTTTTCAAAAACGCCCGGATACTGCTCCGCCCCGAATACTTCCTGTTTTGGCGCTTCGACGATCGCTAAAAGCCTGCCTTCATCGCGAACCCCATGAGAACCGCCGTAATCCTCCAGGAGCTGAAAATGCAGCCTTAAAATTTCCTCAAGGCTCAGGTATGCGAGCTTCATCTGTCCGCAAGATTCTTGAGTGTCTGGCCGTATTTCGCAACAAAGTCGTCATACTCACGCAGCAATTTCGCATGCTTATCAGTCTTGTCTACAAGTTCAACCCGTACGCGCAGCAAATCACCCTTCCTGGCGCCAAGACGAGCAAGGTCTTTTTTTGACAGCGTTATACCTTCGCTTGACCCGATCTGTATAAGCTTCTGCTCTGTTTCAATCATGGACTACATTATAATAAAATTATAATGTAGCGTCAATCCCGCGAGCCGCGCATGCACCCATCCACTCGTCAAAACGGTTTCGCCCTTCGAACTTTTTCTGGCGTTGCATGCATCTGAGCAGAACCTTACAGCGAGGTAAAACCAAGTGACCTGAAAAAGTGTTCCGATTCCGACAAAGCATATAAATCGATGTTTGTGTCTCCGTGCTCAATTGCCATCTGAGCGATATAGCTCATGAGCTCACTGCCATAATGTTGACCGCGCTCATTGGGATCAACAGCTATAGCGTGCAGGTGTGTGCTTCCGCTCATACCATGCCTTACCCAAGCGGCCGCAACGATTCCGCCTTGTCGCCCGGCAATCACATAGTGCGCGCTTCCGGGGTGCAAATCTGTAATATATACGCCTATCTGCTCGTTAGAGGCAGGGGTGTCTACGTTTTTTATGGTCTCGGACACGAGTAACCGTGCCGCCGAGATCGCTAACGGGTCACCGGCGAGAAAGGCTGCCTTGCCGATTTCTACGATGTGCTCACCGGGTTTCATGCAGTGCTTGCCTTGATTTGCTTACTATATACCGTAATGCTAACATGCCTTACGATCAAGGACACAGAACATACTCACGCAGCCACGCAATAGCCGCTACAGCACGTGCAGCATGCCTTCAACGACAAGGGCCGTATCCTGCCAACGCGAAACTTCCAGACAATCGATACCCATAGCCTTCACAGAGTAATCACTGCGGCCTTCCTGAAGCTTATTGTCCAGGAACAGGAGGTCATTATTGCCGACCTACAGCATTTCCATCAACCTGTCTCAGCCCTACTCATACGAACGTTTTAAAATCTACGTCGCACAGTCCGAAAATCATGGCATATAATGAACCGTATTCCTAATTCAAGGAGAAAGCATCGTGAAAGTAAGCTCTAGTATCTTCCGCGCATACGACCTACGAGGATTAGTCGGCACCGAGCTAAGCCCCGAGCTAGCCGAACACCTTGGCAAGGCATTTGGAACGTTTCTAAAGCGCAGCGGCATACATGATGCCGTTGTCGGCCGTGACAGTCGCGCCACCAGCCCCGCATACAGCGAAGCCCTTATACGCGGCCTATCTTGGGCGGGTATCGATGTAATAGACATTGGTATGCAGATGGTTGGCATGTTCTACTGGTCACAGTATCACTTTAACCGCCGTGGTGGTGTGTATGTCAGCGCCTCGCACAATCCGCCAGAGTTCAACGGCTTTAAGTTTGCAAACGATTTTTCCGAAACACTTGTCACGGCCGGCATGAACGAACTGCGACGCCTCGTAGAGACCGAGGATTATGAGCAAGGCGCTACACCTGGCTCCGTACGCCAAGAAGACATTCGGCCAGCATATTTCTCTGACATTATAAAGCGTGTACCACTCACCAAAAAACTGAAAGTCGTAGTGGACCCTAGCTGCACAACCGCCGGCGAGATTGCCCCAACACTCTTACGCCAGGCTGGCTGTGAAGTTATTGAGCACAATACAACCGTAGACCCATCATTTCCGCTCGGTGTTGCAGACCCCACCGAAAAGACTGTTATGGAGCGCGTCAGCCGAGAAGTAGTAGAGGCCGGGGCCGACATTGGCTTCACATATGATGCCGACGGTGACCGGATAGGCATTGTAGATGAAAAAGGCGGCCTCATATGGAACGACGTGCTTGTAGCGCTCTTCGCTTCAGCTGTCTTGCGTGAACACAAAGGCGCAACCATAATGTATAACACGTTTTGCTCAAAAGCCGTGCCACAAACAATCATACGCGATGGTGGCACACCATTCATGTGGCGGACTGGACATTCGTTCCTGAAAAAGAAGAACCAGGAGGTAAAAGCAGCATTTATCGGAGAGCTTTCTGGCCACTTCTTCTTCTCGGCCGACTTTTACAACCACGATGATGGCCTATATTCAACCATGCGCCTGCTGCGCTATCTCTGCGAAACCGGCCAAACCCTCTCTGAGGCGGTAGCTGCACTGCCGCAGTATGTTTCCAGCCCCGAGATTAAGCTGGCGTGTGCCGACGACAAGAAAGTCGCTTTGGTAGAGAAACTGGTGCCAATCCTAAAATCAGACTTTCCTGAGGCAGAAATCGTTGATGATGAACGCGCAGGTGACGGCGTACGCCTAGAAACCCCCGATGACCGCATGTTTGTTATCCGCTATTCACAAAATGGCCCATATCTTGGCATCAAGTTTGAAGCAAAGTCACCCGAAGCATACGACAAGTTGCGCTCATACCTGGCCGAACTGCTCCATCGCTTCCCCGAGGTGGACTGGCAGTCAAAAATTGCAGCAAACACAGATGCGCTAGAAACCGACATCTAACCTGCACCATATAAAAAAGAGGGGGGTATATCCACCCCTTCTTTTTTATATCACCAATTTTGTCTAAGCAGACAAGCGTTTGCTTACCTCGCCAACTTTCTGAGATAGGTCTTCGCGCACCACTAAAATACCGTCCGGCGTATTCACGACAACAACATTGTCCAGGCCGATCACCGCAAGCGGCTTATCTTCATAGTTCTGTATGAATGCGCTCCCGACTTCTTGTACCTCAACTCTCCCCACAATATGGTTCCCGCTCTCATCACATTCAGCTGCGGCGTGCATATCCGCAAACGACCCCAAGTCCATCCAATCGAAGTTGGCCGGCACCACCAACAGGTTGCGAACCTTTTCGATCAATGCATAGTCGATAGAAATATTTTCAAAAGCAAGATAGGTCGGCTCGTATGCTTCAGCACTTGCCTGCAACAACTTTTGATAATTGTCGTACAGGGCTGGCGCTGATTCTTGCATTGCGTGCTCGAATACTGCGATAGAACCAACGAAGTACCCACAGTTCCATAGGTACTTGCCACTGCGCAGATATTCCTGAGCCGTCTCGTAGTCCGGCTTCTCTTTGAAGGAGTCTACATTGTATACCAGCGTGTCTTCATGCAGCTGCTCGTCCTTTTGGATATAGCCAAAGCCCGTAGCAGGCCTATCCGGCTCTACGCCGACCAGCACGATGCGCCCTTCGGCCTTTGAAGTTGCACCAGCCACTTTAAAGCTATACAAAAAGCCAGCTACATCACGGATGTAATGATCTGCTGCCAAAAAGGCGATAGGCTCATCACGGTCGCCACTTTGAGCAATTCGCGCTAGCGCTGCAACGATGCAGCTCGCCGTGCCACGACGGGCAGGTTCAACGATAAAGCGGTCTTCCGGCAGGTCGTTTAGTTGGTCTTTGACATGCTGGATATGGCTCGCTTCGGACACAACGTAAATATCGCCCGCCAGCCGTTTGGCGCGCTCATACGTATTTTGTAGCAGCGACTTGCTGTCGCCATTAACTTTCAAAAGGTGTTTCGGGTAGGACGGCGTCGATAGCGGCCACAAGCGCGTGCCTGACCCCCCTGCAATAATTACGACTATCACGCTAGTATAATATCAGATCACCTTTGAGGGCGCTATACAACCATGGTCAACCACTCGCTAAAACTGATTATCGCCGTCGAATAATGCCGAGAGCGAACCGCCGGTATACACGGCCTTGATTGCCGCTGCAAACACAGATGCAACAGACAGAACGACAATCTTACTAGATACACTATTTTGTGGCAACGTATCGGTAGTAATGACCTGCTTAAGCTCTGACTTTTCTATTCGCTTCATAGCAGGACTCGAAAAGAGCCCATGCGTTGCCAACCCATACACTTCACCTGCGCCGTGGGTAGCGATAAGGTCCGCCGCAGCGCACAGCGTTCCAGCGGTATCGATCATATCGTCGGCGATGATACATATCTTGTCTCGCACATCTCCGATAATGTGCCGGGCTTCTACCTGGTGATGCTTTGCCGTCGAACGATGCTTATGAACAATTGCCATTTCACAACCAAGCGCATTTGCGTACCGCTCAGCACTCTTAACACGGCCAGCATCCGGCGAAACGATAACCAGACTGCTTTTATCGAAATGCTCCCTAAGATACTCGATGAATAAAGGGCGGCCTATAAGGTGGTCAAAGGGTCCATCCATGAAACCCTGGATCTGACCGGTGTGCAAATCCATACTCATAATACGGTCTGCGCCGGCATTCACCAGCACATCTACCATCAGCCGCGCAGAAATAGGTTCCCGGCCATTTGCTTTGCGGTCTTGTCGGGCGTATGCGAAGAATGGGCAAACTGCCGTAATGGATGCCGCCGACGCACGCTTAGCGGCATCAATCATAATAGCCAGCTCCATAAGGGCATCATTCACATTGCCGCAGTGCGACTGAACGATAAATACATCGTCCCCACGGACGGACTTGCCTATACGAGCATGTATTTCGCCATTGGCAAAATTACTGAGTTCCACCGGACACAGCTCCATCCCAAGCTCTTTCGCTATTGTTTGTGCGATCTGCGGATGAGCTCTTCCGGTTAAAAGCTGTAGCTGGCGGGGTAGTATAACTGTAGACATGCCCTTATCATAACAAACTGCGACGCTAGCGCATGCATGCACGAAGCGTAGTTATTTTCAATACATTATTGGAAGAACTGCCAATTTTATCTGTTATACTAGTAATAGTTACGCTAAAATAAACATATGCCCTATCATTCCATGCGCCCACTGACACCATCACGGTACAGCCTTCGTACGAGGCTCATCCTTATAGTTGCGTTGATGCTATCAGTGGCGCTCGTAGCGATGGCGGCCCTGTACTACAGCAATCATCTCTCTCTTTGGCGCCGTCATATCCCTGCGCAGCAGCCCACCGGCAGTCCGCTGACCAAAGGCGAGCCGTCACCATCACCTTCAAGCTCAGACACAAAGAGTGGCAACCAGACCAAAACGAATACGGGTACCACCAATCAGACCAATACCAGTACTGGCAGCAACAATAGTTCAAGCACCGCTCCTCCCATTACTGGCTCCCTGACTGCTCCGTGGGGCACATTTGCAAATGTCTACAATGCCAAAACAACCGACCAGATGCAATCGACATGCAATACTACCCCGGGGGCAACCTGCCAGATCATCTTCACTAATGGCAGTGTCGCGAAATCGCTAGAAGCTGAAATGACTGATGCGGGAGGCGCAGTGTACTGGGCGTGGACGCCTCAAGGGGTCGGATTAACGTCCGGCACATGGCATATCACCGCCAAGGCAGTACTAGGTACACAAACAAAAACGACCAGTAACGATCCGCTCACTCTGGAGATACAGTAGCATGAAGAGAAAGCTATTTGGCGTCGGCTTCACCATCTTCATTGCGAGCATCATTGGCTTCCAGGGGGGCGCAAGCGCGCTTACAGCCAACTACAACAATGTTATCGACGATGCCGTTTTTGACAACGCCAATGCGATGGATGCTAATCAGATAGACACATTCCTCAATTCGTTCCCGAATAGCTGCATTAGCTCCAATAGCGGCTTTACCTCACCCGATCCCACCGGCTACAATCCCTCGCAAGGTTTCTTGTTTGGCGGGAATGTGAGCGCGGGCACCGTTATCCATGATGCGGCCCAAGCGTACGGCATAAACCCACAGGTTATATTGGCGACACTACAGAAAGAACAGAGCCTTGTTACCGGATCAGCAGGCTGCTATCCCAACAACCCGAATCCCAGCTGGCCACAGGCAGACGCGCCCGCCTCAGGCAAGACATTCACCTGTACCGTGAACGGCCATTCAACCACCTGCACCTATGCCTGTCCCTACTCAGGCGGCTGTATCAATATAGCCCTCGGCTACAATTGTCCCGGTTACTGCAAAGCTGCCGATGAGAATTTCTCGAAACAGATTATTGGCGCCGCATGGTCGTTCACGTTCAACCGGCACCGCGCGGAAGGCCTGAATAACTGGTACATAAATAAACCAAACTGGGACAATTCCGACGATCTTGGCTTTTGTTATAGCGGCTACGATGTGGCTGGCGGACCATACTATCTGTGCCCCGATCAAGCCAGCCACGCCAACGACCCGTACGTATCGCACAGCGGCCAGTACGTTATAGACGGCAGTACTGTAGTAACGATGACAAACGGCGCAACTGCTGCACTCTTTGATTACACACCGCACTTGCATGGCCAAGACTTGTTCGTAACGAACTTTACGAACTGGTTTGGCCCTACCACCTCCGCCACCAGCGGTATTACCATGACCAATAATACCCAGCCTGACCCTACGCCAGCCCGCGGTGAGACCGTACAATATGTATTTACACTTACTAATACCTATCCATTCTCCGTTACGCTGGACGCTGTAGGTGTGGTCGGACGGCTCGGCAGTCCGACGAGCGCTACCAACCGAGACTTTGGGTGGCAGGGCCCCGTGACACTTGCGGCAAATGCATCACAGCAGTTTACCTTTACGAGCCTGGTTCAGGACACTGGCGCTTTATATGCATGGCCTGCTGTCATGCGCGAAGGTATCTACACCCACTACAACAATTGGGGCGCGCAAATGAATGCCCACAACCCCAATATAACCATTACGAGCGCCCTGTCTTCTACTCTCACCAACCCTATTGCCAGCCAAACGGGCACACTTTCGGCAACTATTAAGAACAATGAGAGCCACGCCATCCAGTTCGGTACCCTGGGTATACCCGTTCGGTACTACAGCCGCTACAACTACGACACTGCCTGGTCGGCATCACCCGTCAGCATCGCATCCGGCGCCACCCAGACTATTTCCGGCAGCGTAACGTTTGATAAACCCGGCCCGTACACCGCTTGGGTAGCGGGCCTAATAGGCAACCAGTATCTATCATTGTCTGATAACATCAACCTTAGCACCGCACCGGCAGTCCCTAAGTTCAGTCTCACATACATCGAGACACCCGATGCCACCCCTGCACTTGGTGAAGACGTCGTCGTTAAATTCTCTCTTAAAAATGATTCGGGCATTCCTATGACGCTCAATGCTGTCGGCGTTGCCGGAAGATATGGCAGTCCTACAAGCTCCGTAAATAATGATCTTGGATGGGTCGGCCCCATCAGCTTCGCAGCTGGTGAGGAGAAGTCTTTTACCACATTCACCACCAACATATCGGACACACGAAACTTTTACGCATGGGTGGTCATCAACTATCAAGGAACATATATTCACTATAATTCCCTAGGATTCACTCTATATCCTCATATCCCAAGTGTAACCTTTGTTAGTCCATTAAGCGTCAACGGCGGCTCCAAGCCAACCATAGGCCAAAGTGTACCCGTTAGCGTAACCATTCGGAACAACGAACCACGTGCGATTAGGTACAATGCGATCGGTATTCCCATACGGTACTACGGAGTCTACAACTATGACGCAACCTGGCAGGGTCCGGGATCACTCGCACCAGCAGGACAAAGCGGAGATACGGTTTCTTTGTCTGGTACCGTCACTTTTGACAAGCCCGGACCGTACACAATCTGGGCCTCTATTAATATACCGAGCGGCAGATACCTGACACTTGGCGGCACACTGAATATGACGCTCTAACAATCCCGCTTACTTAATATTAAACATTTTCTGAATTTCTAAGACAAGATTCTCACTCTGATTATGCATTTCAGTATACCAAGCAACTCGGCTATCTGTTCTATATACGATAAAATACATGAACGCAAATACTAGGACGAGAGCACAATAGGCCCAGCAAAGTAGCGCCATCCTATTGAGCTTCATAAATTTCATACATCCCATCCTTATATACCGATGTAAATCCCGGTGCTCCCTGTAACCACTTGTGCTCTTTGCTAGCGAGATTTGTAAATATATATTTTACCTGCGCCTGCCGGACATCATGGAGCCATGTACTACGCTGCGTACCAGGAATATACTCTACCTTATTTTTGTAATCAGAACGCCATAAAGGGTAGATAAGATACGGCGAAGAATCGTATGCCACAACCTCGCCCGATCGTACGTTACCCTGTATGAACCTATATGCGTTGCCTACCGCATTGGTATACGCCACACCTGCACGAGGATTGCCCTGACGGAAGCTAACTATCTGGTCGCGGATTACTGCCGGCGTAAAGTTGCATAGCGTGAATGTCGTGCCAATTACATTCAACGCTAGGAGTAATGCGAATAAACGCATGAACGTCCTGACCGGTTCGCCAAGGACAGAACTGGCAAAACCGAAACAAATAATCCCGATGAGGACAATAAACATAGTATATCGAGTATAGAAATCTGCAGGATATGCAAGGAAGACAGCTCCTACCACTAGGAGAACTGCCAACAGCAGATAGTTCCGACGATACAACCCAATTACAATACCGACGATAATTGACGGCAGTAGGAGCACGAACCACATAGGCCCGAGACCTGAAAACGTGGCGTCATAGTTATACATACAGCCGAACCAGTCCTTCTGTTCAGTCCATACGAACCAGACGCGCGAAAGCTTGCCGCTCGGCAGTATAGAAGCATTAGAAAATGCGCCAGCAATAAACTCTTGGAAACTTCTGCCAGGAAAAAGTTGCAGTCCAGCTACTTTCAAGCCGAACGGGTATAACGGCGAGTGGTACAGGACCCAATCCTTTATGTACCAGTACACCCCAAACGCGACCGGGGCGGCTACCAGCGAAAGCTTCTTTGTATACTCTTTATAGGCCGGCAACACTCTCCCCTGCTCGAGCTTCAATATATTTGCCACCAAAAACGGCAGACAGGCACAAACGAATAATAGCCCTGTAGACTTTACCGATAAGATGAGTGAGAAAACGATGCCCTCCAATATCAGGTCTAAACGTGATGGCCTCCGTTTAGTCGCTATGGCCAAGGCCGCAAAAAACAGTGAACAGAGTATGATATCGATATACGTTGTCTTCGCCTGATTAATAACAATTGGTATAAACAAAAAGAGCAATGAGGCGAACCGCGCATCACGCTTTCGTACACCCAGCCGACGCGAAAGGGCGTACAGCGACACGACCCCCAAGAATATAAAAGGCACTTGCGTAAGATCTGCTACAAGGTCTCGATGGGTAATAATGACGCTCCATAGCTGCATCAGCTCAGCGCCCTTCGGGTAACCGGTCAGCCAAGTGATGCTGGTAGGGGCATCATATATACTGTGACTCTGTATTGCCTGGGCGACAAACGTCATATGGTAGGCGTTACCATCTATATCAGTTACCGGGAATAGAACCCCTAAGAAGATAATCCATAGTATCAGCCCTGCCCCAATGGCATACAGTGCGAGACATAGTGGGTCTTGTAGTAACTCACTCGCTACTTGGCGAATGCTATTAACGCAGCTGCGGACGTATAACCGCCAGAGTGACCTCCATCCGCGGGTCACCCATAGCACTGTCACTCCTGTCACGAGTAGATTTAGAGAAAGCACTGTCAGCCGCGTCAAAATAGCCGTTAAACCTAAGGTAAATTCCGTAAGCAGCATCTGAGCATAGAAAAGAAGAAAGGTACTGAGGAAACGCTGCCACCCTCGCCTACCAAGCGACCATGATAGCATATCAAAGCTACACAACATTAAGATGCTTAAGATACCCCAGATCAGAAAAAACAATACACCATGCATATAATTACTCTAACTTAATTGTATAGTAACAGTACGATTTCTTCATCAATTATTGCACATCACTTTTCACCCTTACGCTTATTAGCGTATAATGGAAAGGATGATTGTAGGAGAGGTAGCATGGAAGATCAGGCCGTAAATAACGCAGCCATAGTCGACTTCTTGGCCGGCACAACGGCAAATGCCACTTTCTTGCAGAAGATAAAAATTAAATACCGTCCTTTCGTCTGTCCATTCGACGAGCTTCTTGCATATGCCCAGTCACAGAAAAGCGCCTACGATATTGGCTGCGGATCAGGACAATTCTGTGCCCTGCTCGCAAAGTTCACGGATGTGGAGTCTATTCATGGCATTGAAATCGACCAAAGCCTTATAGATAATGCCCGAAAAATCAACGCCGATTTCACTCCGCAAAAAGATATTACATTTTCTCTCTTTGACGGCAACGTGATTCCGGAGGATGTCGCAAACTACGACTTGGTCTACATGATCGACGTCTACCACCATATACCTCAAAACATCCGAAGCTCTTTTATGCGACAGCTCTACGACAAGATGAAGCCGGGCGCCAAACTTATGTTCAAAGACATTAACCGCAGTTCGCCCTTTGTGCTATGCAACAAAATACACGACTTAATCTTTGCCCAAGAATTCGGCCATGAGATTGGTTTTGACGATGCAAGACGATTACTTGAATCGCTAGGGTTTACTACCCTTGAGGCCCGTACGAAACAAATACTCGTCTACCCGCACTACTTCCTGCTCGTCCAAAAGCAACAGACTGCTAACGCAACAACATCCGTCGAAGCCTAGGCAACGCCCAATACTCGTCCCAAGGTAAAATAGTGTGTCCTTTTACGGCATACGCAGAATCGGCCAAGGCTAGCAGTGGGGAATCAGAACGGCTATCGCTATATGCAGCAATTACCCGTGCATCTTTGATTTCTTTCCGCAACCGTACAACCTTTTCACCACCATAACAATTAGCACCAACGATGCGTCCGGTCTTAGCGTCGACGTTGGTGGCTATAAGTATTGCATGCAATTTGTCGCAGACAGGCTTTAAGAGGAACTGCGGCGAGGCTGAAATAATCACATGGGTACCGTGTGCTTTTTCGAGATACCATGGCTTTATCTTGCTCTCCTGTTGCAGCCAAAAATCCGTCACGTATTTTTCGATATGGACAATATCTTTTAAGAAAATTAGAAAAGCACTCTTCATAGCCGTCCGGGTTTCAAGGCCCAACTTAAAGCGAAGTATATGCCAGCATTGCAAAGGCACGTACCTGAGAATACTCGGGTTGCGCGACAAGCAAAAGAAATAAAAGTCTACCGTGCTGTCCCCAGCGTAAATTGTTTTGTCAAAGTCAAAAACTGCGATATTCATAGTCTGCACATCACCGATACATCAACCACAGCATAAGTATGCCGTAGGAGCCGACTAGCGCCATAAGTGGCCTATTACCAAGCAAGACGCTTACGGGATCACCGTCAGACTTAGCCCCCTCTATAGTCAAGCTATACGCCATTGCGATAATTATCACTAGGGGAATCGTAAGATACAAAAGATGGCGAGTCTGCACTGGATCAATCGCCCAGAGTGAATAATACACAATGGTTAGCCCCAGACAGACATACATGTTTTTATCAAGAAACTCCTGCGTGTAGAACTTATTAACTTTACGCGTCTTGAAACCGTTAGCACGGATTTCATTGCGGCGCTTGCCGAGGCTAAGGTAAAACGAAAACGCCAATATCGCCAGATACAACCACTTCGATACCTCAATGCCTACTGAAGATCCACCATATAGCACACGGACCACAAAGCCAAGCGATAAGATGGCGACATCAACGATAGGGATATTTTTAAGGCCGAAGCTATAGAAAATATTAATGACAAAATAGAACACCAGGAAGCCGACACTTGCAAATGTTACATGGGCAAAATACTGACAGATGGCAGCCACCAGGAGCAGCATTATCGCAAAAATGATCGCCTGCGGCACTCCTATTTCGCCTGCGGCTATAGGCCGGTACTTCTTCTTCGGGTGAAGCGCGTCCAAATGCCGGTCGTTTAAGTCATTCACCACATATACTGCAGAGGCGACGAATGAAAAAGCTAAGAACGAGTATATCGACCGCATCAAATACTGCTCGTTCAAAAGATAACCGCCAAAGACCAACGGCAAGAAGACTAGCACATTCTTAAGATAGTGCTTGGTGCGCATTAATCGAATATACGGTCGAGGGTTTAATGACATAGATGCAACACGTATGAGTACGTATACCTCATCATACAAGAAAAAATAGCCTAGCGGAACAAGAAGCGCACCCAAATGCTGTTTTGAAGTCGAACACCCAGGTATGCTGAGATCATGAAAAAAGCTACTCCCACCTCAGCAAAGATGAGCGGAATGAGCTGTTTGTCCTTCGGGACAAAGGCTACTCCCTGCGGGCCATTGCGAAGGCTCTGAACCGCTCCGTCTCGACCATCAGCTATGAGCTCAAGCACAACACGGTAGCCGATGCCTACGTCCCAACCAAAGCCCACCAGAAAGCCTACGCCAAGAGAAAGGCTGCCAAGTACCAGGGCATGAGCATCGTTCGGAACCAGGCGCTGCAAGCCTTCATCGAGCGTGAACTGCTCAACCAGCAGTCCCCGGCTGCCATTACTGGGAGGCTGGCGACGGGGCTGGATGGGCTACCCTACGTCTGCCGTGACACCATCGAGAAATACATCCGTTCAGTTTATGGCCGGAAACTGGAGTACGAACTGAAGGTACTCAAGGCTGGCCAGCAACGGCAGAGGAGAAAGAAGCGGCCACCAGTGGAAGTGCTGGAGAAACGGACCTTCATCGACTCCCGGCCAGCGGTGATCACTAACAGAGAGCGGGTGGGCGACCTGGAGGCCGACTTCATCGTCAGTGGCAAAAGCGGCAGTGGATACCTGCTCACTGCCGTAGACAGAAAGAGTCGCTACGGGTTCATACGGAAGATCCTACCAGTGACCATCGCCAACGTCGAACAGGCTCTGCTCGACATCCAGCGTGCATTTCCAGAGCTTGCATCCGTCACTCTGGACAACGATCTCTTGTTCCGTTACCACGAACGGCTGGAAGCACTACTGGGTGTACCTATCTACTTCTGCCATCCCTACGCTTCATGGCAGAAAGGTACCATCGAGAACTACAACAAACAGGTCAGGAAGTATGTCCCCAAAGGCTCGGACATCTCCCAGTACGGCGAGGAGTATCTGGCATTCGCTGCATCCCGCTTAAACAGCCGGTTCATGAGCATTTTGGATTACAAGACCCCACGGGAGTGCTTGGAGGAGTACCGTGCCAGCAGAAACAAAACGTCCCGCTGACGCGGGACGGGTGTTCGACTTGAGGGCTACTGGCAGGGCACTTAGTGCACACATATAGCAGAATGATGGGTCATGAGGTGCTAATTCGACAGCAACGTTATATATTCCTCAATGGCTCGTTGAGCGCTGAATTGTCGGACAACGACGTCGCGCTGAGCCTTGTAGTGTTCCTTACGCGTTACGACCTCTACGATCTGCCGGGCGATATCCTTAGGATCTTTTACTTTGCTGATTCTACCGAAGCCCGTCTTTCGTATGACTTCTCGCACACCAGGAAGATCTGAGGCGACTACAGGAGCCCCACATAGCATAGCTTCGACCTGCACCATCCCAAAGGCTTCCAATGGGTCGATACTGGGCAACACTAACACATCAAGTCCTGAATAAAACTGGTTCCTTTCGACATCAGTAAGATAACCGGTGAATATGATCTTATCCGGATGCTCGGCAATGTGACGGTCAAGCTGGTCTTTAATACTCCCGCCGGCGACATTCTTGTAGTCTCCTACGATAATTACCTTAATGTCCGGAAATCTTGTAGATAGGTAGGGTATTGACTGGAGAAGATAGCTAATGCCTTTCTCGTAAACGATTCTACCAACGAAACCAATCTTTACGGTAGTATCCGCTACGCCTAAACGCCGGAACAATGGACGCCCATCAATCGGCATAAATTCAGTATCACTAATGGGCGGGTAGATGGGGACGGTTTTACTGATATACTGCTTCATAATACTATGCATTAAATAGTCTTTTGTCGTTGCCACTACTGCCCGGGAGCGCCCTAATTGGAGCCGCATAAGCCTTATTGATACAAAGGCTACTAACCTGTCCATAAGGCCCGGGCCTAAATAGATGTCACAGTGATACGTCGTTACCATTTTCCGCCTTGGGATAAACAACGCCGCCAAACCCGAGTCTGGCAAGGGCAAATGCGTATTAATGCAATCCGCCTTGCGCGCATGCAGTACCATGTCTAACCAGAATGTCGGCATTGCAACACCCTTACCCCAGCGAAACCACACCGGACGGCGGATAACTTTCACGCCATTAATTAATTCACGCTTCGGTAACGCTTTGTCATACCGCGATGTGAGTACCGTCACAGCATAGCCCGACTGAGTCAACCCTTCCGCAAGACGTTTCGCATATATTGATACCCCGCTGGCGTACGGATGATAGTAGTATAATGCCACGACTAGGCGTGGCTGCTTCTGTCGCTTTTGGTACATATTCAGAGTATATCCTGTCCTTTCTGCAGCGAGAAGCATTCCTTTCCCGGGATATTTAGCCTTGCTTAACTTTCATGTATTATTTGTATAAGAAATAAGGAGCGGTATGTGTTGATGTTCGCCTGCGCCCTGCTCAGCCTATATATGTTGATTGTCATTGATCTGTTCTCCTTCTCATTAAAACGTAGGGGCTGGAAACGATTCGCCAGTACATTTCTTCTATTCTATTCTCAGATTATTATCACTGAATTCACATTAGGTCTTTCAAAGCTCTTATTCAGCTGGAGCCTCGCAATTCTTAACGTTGCACTGACCACCACTATACTATGCATTTTGCGTAAGAAGCACGGCAAAGAACTGCTCAGGCAGTACGATGCTAACCTGCGAAGCTGGTTAACCACGCTAAAGCGCGAAAAGCATGACAAGATGTGGCTGATACTACTCCTATTGGCCCTCGGAGGTGTATTTTGGATTCTCTGCCTAGGCTTCCTTTTTCCTGTTACTGACTTTGACGGCAACTCATACCATTTAACGTTTATCGGCTATCTCATCCAGAACCATAACCTGTACGACTTTCCGACAAGCCTGGGTTGGCTCACGGGCTACCCGAAGGGCGGAGAGCTTATCGAAGCATGGAGCATGCTCATAGCCCATGCCGATACTTTTGTTGATATTACACAGGTACCGTTTCTCTTTCTCGGCATCTATGGGCTATATGAAACTGCCACTACACTTGGAGCAGACAAACGCCACGCACGCTTTGCCGCATTCCTTTACGCCTTCATACCCATTGTACTCAACCAGCTGAAGACCTCGTACGTGGATGTTATGCTCTGCTCGCTCTTTATTGCTGGACTAGCCATGGTAATCCATCGCAAGCTTAATAAATTAGATCTTCTACTAGTGGGCGTAATTTTTTCACTCATAGTTTCCATAAAATCGACAGGCTTTTTGTTTGTCATTGCCCTCCTGCCACTCCTCGTCTGGAATCTCTACCAAACTTCTGGCAAGAAGATAACGGCGTATCTGCAACACGTATTGCTCATTGCCAGTCCTATGATTTTCGGTGTGTATTGGTACATCAAAGATTATGTGTTGTATCATACACCACTGTACCCGTTTGGCTACAAAATAGCAGGTATTACGCTGTTTCCGGGAATGGACCTGAAACAATTCATATCCGGAGCGACCGCAACCACCGCACTGCCCCACAGTGGCCTGCAGCGGATTTGGTTTGTCTGGACCGAGCAGAAAGACTGGTATGGCTGCATGTATAACTACGACACAAACTATGCCGGTCTTGGCCCAATCTGGTTTACCGTGCTTATCCCCGCTATTCTCATCTCTCTATATTTCGCATTCAGGAAGCGCAACTATCTCTTCTTGGCGGTTATGGCTACCGTCCTCGGCCTTTTTGCCATCTATCCCGCAGATTACTACGCGCGGTATACTATGTTTATTGTCTCTATCGGTATTGTCGCTCTTGGTTTAACACTTACATACGTCGGCAAGTGGACTGCGCAAGCCGTAAAGTTTTTATGTATCGTTTTGGTCCTATACGTGATAGGCACGAACTATACCCTCTGCACCTTTACTCCAGC
Organism: Saccharimonadales bacterium (SeqCode); assembly: GCA_035758575.1. Taxonomy (GTDB): domain Bacteria; phylum Patescibacteriota; class Saccharimonadia; order Saccharimonadales; family UBA4665; genus JANWHZ01. The sequence continues at coordinate 25,399 of DASTXH010000009.1, read as the reverse complement.
CACAGTCTACCATCAGATCAGAAGCATGGTCCACGGTTCTGTCCGAGGGCCAGTATACGAGAGTGTGCCCGGCAAGGCCTTTGTATTTATAGAGGCCCGCGTTAAGCCCAGCCAAACGGTCGTATATGATTCCAGCCCCTACTTTATATACCCGTTGTGGACGCCAAGTTTCTCGGATAAAGTATTATACCTTCCCGCCAGCTCCCAAGAATCGTGGTATCAACAACTTACGAGCCGGCATGTTACTTATGTCTTTACAACGATCGGCAGCAGGGAGAACCAATGGTCTAGGGGGCACTTCAAGGAAATATATAAGGATGAGATGTATGAGATTTTCCAAGTCAATTAAGTCGCATATTCCAGACCTCCTGCTCATAGCTCTTATCACCGTTTGCTTCTTTATATACTTTGTTATATATACGACGCCTAGTCGTATAGCGGATTACCGGGCTACAAAGATCCGGCTAGTAAGCCTATATAATAAAATAACTATACATATACGGGAGAAAAAACCATGATCGCAGTAATTTTCTTATTTGGCATAACTATGGGCGCATTCGGTGGCATCCTCATGAAGATTGGCGCTGGCCAAATCGGACATATGCAAATCCACTCCTTGTGGCAACTCGCTGAGTATCTCTTCAAGCTCTTCACTAATATACCTTCGCTCTGTGGCGTTGCGCTGTACTTCTTCTCGGCAGTTACTTGGTCATACCTGCTAACGAAGCTCGACATCAGCTTCGTACAGCCTATCCTGGCGCTTACCTATGTCGCTACACCACTGCTTGCCATATGGCTCCTCCATGAACAGATCCCCGCCATGCGCTGGGTCGGCATAGCTATCATCATACTGGGTGTCTTTGTAGTCGCGCGCACATCTGCAGCCTAGTTACCATCCGCCAAAAGCAGACAATAGTTCCTGGCTAAACAAGAACTTCTTTACGGATGAGCTGGGCTATGGCATTTGTATTATGAAACATGTCAGTTCGAAGCATAGCGATGGCATCATTCGGGTCAACTTTTTCGTGACCGTGTTGCATGCTTAGCAGATGAGCGCCGATAGCACGTGCCGATCCTATATACGATTGGTCGGTTTCGAGCGTCAGTGGAATTTTTCCCTCGGGGAGCGGAGCGGTATTAAAGAGCACGACATTCGGTGTTATGGCATGTGCGCCAATGAACTGTACGAGCTGAGGCAACGTCAACCCTGGCGTAGCCTGCGTCTCGGCGCACAAATTGGCCACAGCCACAATAGGCACCCCAGCCTCCTGGCGCGCGTGCAGTGCCTTCGGGATACCTGCCGGCAGCATACTTGGTGCAAGTGATGTCAGAGGGCTACCCGGCCCAATCACAACAAGGTCTGTCTGCGATATTGCTTCACATGCTTCACGGGTAGCGTACGGCTCACGCTTACCTGGTCCTAAATCAAGTCTGATATGCGCTTTGTCAGCTTCTTCGACTAGATAGTCATCTATTTTGCCTTCGCCGCGGACTTCAATATTCTTGCCCTTACTGCCATCAAATAACACCACATCGTGGGCTTCGTTGGTTGCCGGCAACAACGTAATATTCGGACTCACGGCAGCCCACTCGCTCATCTCAGCCATAGCGATACGCAAATCACTGTATAAAGACGAATGGCTGTAAGAGCGATATTGCGATAGGAGTGCCCTTGCAACTGCTTGCCATGCTTTTCCATTAGCTCCTTGCCCACTTCAACGGCGCCGTCAAGAATAGCGACCGCCCTGTATGCATTCGCCTGAGGAGGGAGCGCGTTCAGCAGAGCTTCATTCAGCCTGCGAATATCGTCAGTATTTGAACCCCTTGCGAAGCGCGGCGTTTCAAGAACTGTTTTAACGGCTGCCGATCCGCTTAGCTCGGTAATGATCTTGCTCGGATCGCCAACCGCCGGGCCGCCCAGTACATCCCTGATTATACCAGTACTGCCCCCATGGTCGCCGGTGGGCACAACTACGGAAACATGCGCATCGGGAAATGACTCTTGTAATCCTTTGGCCATGACGGACCCACCACCGCCCCCGCCAAAGAGCACGATGTCTAAACTTTCAGGGCTAACTACGGAAGTGTTCATAAATTAGGACCTTATAATAAACCCGGCATCATGCGCTGTCCACGACTTTTGGCAACAATATATTGACAAATTATTAGGTGATTACTACCATTCATGTAGCATGAACGATGACAATTTGGATCTTATTTCATTATTGTCCGGCCTTGGCGTGCCACAAACTGAGGCGGTAACCTACGCAGCGCTGCTTAAGATGGAGTCGTATTCCATACGGAAAGTCGCGGCATATACAGGCATTAACCGCGGTACCACATACGAAGCGCTCAAGAAGCTTACCACGCTCGGGTTAGCGAGCGTCCGGAGCCAAGGCAACCGCGAGCGCTATACTGCCGAGTCACCAGAAAAAATTCTCGATATAATACGCGACAAACGGCGCGATCTTATCGATTTGGCAGAGACGGCCAAAACGGTCATACCAGAACTTTTAGCCCGCAACACGGCTGCGGCTGGTGGACCACTCGTGCGCTATTACCAAGACGATGAAGGCGTAGTTGCCATCCTGCGTGACGTGCTGCAAGCGTGTCGGGACCTTCCACAGCGCGAATATGTTGCGTACTCTTCCGCCCCTATCCGGCAATATCTGTATAGAAAATTTCCGCAGTTCACAAAACGGCGGATCGAGGAGTCCATTCGGGTTAAAGTAATAGCGCTTGGCGAAGGTGGAGAAATCGCAGAATATTCCGAGCGCCGCTGGCTAACTACGCCAGAGAACATGTCGGCTTCGAGCTACACGATCATATACGGCAATAAGATCGCGACGATTTCCACCACCAAAGATACCCCTTACGGCGTCATTATCGAGGATAACGGTGCGGCATCAATGCAGCGCTTCTTGTTCATGCAGCTTTGGCAGCACCTTGATGCATCATCCCACGCCACAACCTAACGAACTATCCTGGCGTTGGTTGGATATGCCTGGAGCGGGCACACTGGTATACTTACAGATATGAAAGTTTTAGTTACCGGTGGCGCCGGTTTTATGGGTTCGAACTTCGTGCGCCATCTACAGCGTGTCCGAAGCGACTGGCCCATCGTAGTACTCGACAAACTCACCTATGCAGGCAACATGGCAAATCTCGCCGACCTTGATAGCGCAAAAGTGCAGCTTGTCGTCGGAGATATATGCGATGCCGATCTAGTAGACCGGCTGGTCTCAGGAACAGAAGCCATAGTGCATTTCGCCGCAGAATCCCATAACGACAATTCCCTGCATAATCCGCGGCCTTTTATAGATACCAACATTGTCGGTACCTTTATGCTGCTTGAGGCTGCGCGTAGGCATAATGTACGATTTCATCATATCTCCACCGACGAGGTATATGGCGATATGGCGCTCGATGATCCGCACAAATTCACCCCCACTTCACCCTATAAGCCCTCAAGCCCCTATTCGGCATCAAAAGCCTGCTCCGACCACCTCGTACGGGCTTGGGTGCGAAGCTTTGGCTTGCAAGCCACCATTTCGAATTGCTCGAACAACTATGGCCCATATCAACATGTCGAGAAATTTATTCCGCGGCAGATTACTGAGATCATAGAAGGCCGCCGGCCAAAGCTGTACGGCAAAGGTGAAAATGTGCGAGACTGGATTCACACCGAGGACCACGCATCAGCAGTGCTTACCATTCTAGAAAAAGGCGCCATTGGCGAAACATACCTAATCGGCGCCAATGGCGAACGCTCTAATAAGACTATCGTGGAGCAAATCCTCACCGCTATGGGCAAAAATTCTAACGGCTACGACCACGTCGCCGACCGCCCGGGGCATGACCTCAGGTACGCCATTGACGCCAGTAAACTCTGTGATGAGCTGGGATGGAAGCCAAAATATACAAACTTCGACGACGGGCTAGCCAACACTATACAGTGGTATCAGGAACATGAAGCTTGGTGGCGTCCTCAAAAAGCAGCCACAGAAGCCCGATACAGCGCACAAGGACAAAAGGCATGAAAGGTATCATCCTTGCAGGTGGATCGGGCACGCGTCTGTATCCAACCACGAAAGCTATAAGCAAACAGCTTATTCCTATTTACGATAAGCCCATGATTTACTACCCACTCAGTACCTTGCTGAACGCCGGCATTCGCGATATTCTTGTTATTTCCACACCAGATGACGTGCCCCGCTTCGAACAACTGCTGGGTGATGGTAGCCGTATTGGCTGCACTATTAGCTATGCCGTCCAGGGAGAACCGCGCGGGCTAGCCGATGCTTTCATTGTGGGCGAAAACTTTATCGGCAAAGAAAGTGTCTGCCTAATTTTAGGTGACAATATCTTCTACGGATCTGCCATGGGCACAAAACTCCGCCAATATACCAGCCCAACAGGCGGCATCGTGTTTGGATATCAGGTTGCCGACCCCCGAAGCTACGGTGTGGTGGAGTTCGATGAAAATATGCGCGCTATTTCAATAGAAGAAAAACCACAGCAGCCAAAATCCAACCACGCTATTCCGGGTCTATATTTCTTCGACAATCAAGTAATATCTATCGCAAAAGCTGTCCAGCCAAGCGCCCGCGGCGAGCTTGAGATTACCGAAATACTCAAAGCGTATATGCAGAAAGGCCAGCTGACCGTATGCCACCTTGGGCGAGGAACTGCATGGCTTGATACTGGAACATTCGCCAGCATGAACCAGGCCTCATTGTTCGTACAGGTCATAGAAGAACGCCAAGGTGTTAAGATTGGGTGCATTGAAGAGATCGCCTATGAGCTTGGCTATATCACCAGGGAACAATTGGAGCAAATTGCCGAGCCGCTTATCAAGAGTGGCTACGGTGAATACTTGCTGCGCGTTGCCCGGCAATAACCGCGGCGTGAACGTCGCTCTTTCCTTAGAGGCAGATAGGTAACTCTATTTATGCTTACTCGGCTGATACGTGGGTACCATAGCCTGCAGCCGCTGCCTCAAGTCTTCGACATGCAAACCATTTTCTTCTATAGATTCCAGCAGCATGCTGAGATTATATAGAAAGGCAAGACGGTCAAAATTGAGATAATTCTTGGTGCGAAAGATTTTTTGTACCGAAGTCGAAAGTGTTTCTTCTTCTTTTACCAACACTTCCTCGTACAGCTTTTCACCTGGCCGTAAACCCGTAATCTTTATCTTTATGTCTTCTTCTGGGACGTAGCCTTGCAGCGTAATGAGGAGACGCGCTAGATCGTAAATCTTGACAGGCTCGCCCATATCGAGCACAAACAAGTCGTTATTCTCACCCATCATCCACGACTGCAGCACCAAATGCACGGCTTCGGGAATGGTCATAAAGTAACGAGTGATGTCTTTGTGTGTAACGGTAACGGGGCCGCCTTTTTCAATCTGCTTCTCAAAGATAGGTATGGCACTACCATTGCTATTAATAACGTTGCCAAATCGCACCGCGCAAAGCGTCGTGTCTTGCTGGCTCTGGGCTAGGATATGTATCACCATTTCCGCAGCCCGCTTCGTGGCGCCCATGATGTTCGTCGGGTTAACAGCCTTGTCGGTCGATATAAGGATGAACTTCTTGGCCTTGTGTTTTATGGCAAGCTCAGCCACTGTACGGGTACCATGGATGTTATTCTTGATTGCTTCGGCTGGGTTGTGCTCCATTAACGGTACATGCTTGTATGCCGCAGCATGGAATACTGTATCGGGTTTATACATACCCATGACCTGGTTCAGCTTCTTGCGATCTTTTACATCACCAATGATGAATTCAAAGTTACCCTCCGGATACAGCTCTACCAGCTGGTTACGCAGGTCAAACATGCCGTTCTCCCACCAGTCATAGAAAATAACCCGCTTTGCGGCGTGGGCGGCTATTTGACGGCTTAGTTCCGAACCGATGGAGCCGGCAGCGCCGGTAATCATAATGACTTGGCCCTTCACATAGCTAGTGATAGCAGACTGGTCGGCCTTGGATATTTCGCCGCCCAACATATCTTCCACGCGAACTTTACGGATATACTTCAAAAAGTCTTCACTAAAGTCCTGCATCAACACCTCTGCAAGGCGCGGCAGAATCTTATACACCACCTTGGTACCGGTAGTTTCGTCTATGATACGGCGCACGGCTTTGCCTCGTTCGGACGGAATAGCAATAAACAGCTCGGCAACGTGATACTCTACGATAACCTTACGCAAATCAGTAACCCCGCCCAACACCGGCACGCCGAGTACCTGCTTGTTCTGTTTCTTTGGATCGTCGTCGATAAAGCCGACTACCTCGAATGCCGAATGCTCATCCTGGAGCATATTTTGGCCGATAAGCTCACCGGCCTTGCCTGCCCCTACGATTACAATGCGTATTTTGTTATTGTCTTGCGTCATTGATAATATCCTTTACCGTTTGTTCTAACGAATACTCAGGGCGCCATCCAAAATCTTCCTGCAGCCTGGATATATCGGCTTGGCTTGCCGCTGGCGGCTCGGGCTGATCCTGCGTCTCTATGATACTCGGCACCGGGCTAATCTGGCTATATTGCACAAGCAAATCTGCCAATTCACCGTTTGACATCTTTCTGCCGGAACCGACATTATATACAGTGTACTGCGGGTTGCCTGCGGCTATAGCTACGATAGCTGCACCCAGATCACGTACATCCAGGTAGTCCCGGCAGGCGTCGCGGCGGCCAATTTCAATATTCTGGCGCTTGCCCCGGCGACATTCATCGATCTGGGCCAGGAGGCGTGAGGTGAGAAAACGAGCCTGCATGTTCGGCCCGATAGGGTTGAAGATCCGTGCAACGACAACAGACAAGCCATACTCTGCGCCAAGCTGCAACGCTATCGTTGTTTCTTCTGCCTTACTTTTGCCGTAATCATTTGTTGGATGAGCTGGCAAGTCTTCATTCACCGGCAGATTGGCCGCATCCACTACGCCATATTCCGCTGCTGAACCAGACACTATAATCTGCTTCGGTATGTGTCCGCTCTCGTGAATGGCACGTATCATATTAGCACTGAACGCTGGATTTTGGCGCACGTCTCCTGGCGGCAAAACGCCAGCGGCATTTATCACCACATCCGGACGTACCGAACGCATCACGGACACAATGGACTCGGGATGCGAGAGATCAATGGGTATATCCGCACTTTGGCGATATGTCTCAAAAACTTCATGTCCCTGCCCGCGCGCGGCTTCGGACACACCACGCCCTACAAAACCATTGGCACCAATGATTAGCAACTTCATAACGCAAGTGTCTCCTTATACAGCCGCCTGTAGTTCTCACCAAGCTTCAAATTGGAATACTTCGCTTCCACTTCCTGTCGAGCTGCCCGCTTCATCGTCTGCATCAAAGCCTTGTCTCCTATGAGATGAAGTACGGACTCTACGATTTCATCTGCCGAACCGGGAGTAACAACAAAACCGCTTTTACCAGACTCAACTACCTGCGCCACAGCACCAACATCCGAGGCAATAACTACCGCCTGCATTGCCATCGCCTCTAGTATAGAGAGTGGAAAACCTTCAATAGCAGAGGGGAGCACGAATACATCAGCAGCGCACAAGAACTGAGCGACTTTCGCCTGGTAGCCAAGGTAGTGTATGTGTTTATTGTCAATTTTGTTGAGAAGAGCATCAATCTCCGGCCGCATAGGGCCGTCACCTATAACGAAAAACTCAATGTGCTTGGTGCCCTTGTCTAACACAGTGGCAGCGGAGCGCAAGAACACATCCGGATTCTTCTCAGTTGAAAGACGGCCGACAAAAAAGACAGCCAAATCGTCGTCGACAATACCAAGCTCCTTACGCCGGGCTTCCCGGTCAAAAAGCCGAGGATTAAACTCGTCATAACAATTAATGCCATTCGGAATAACGCGCGTTGGCTTGCCCTCGTTCAACAACATCTTATAGTGGTCGGTTACTTTTTGGTTATCGGAAACAAATATATCTACATACTGTTCGTATTTCGTCGACTGCTCAAAATATTCTACGCGGTCATTAAACATCGTCACGATAACTTTCAACTTCGGATGGCGCGCCTTCAGTGTTTCCAGCATAGCGAAGGTGAAACCATTGTGGATAACGTGCAGAATATCAACGTGCCTTGTTTTGATGTAGTTAGAAATAAATTCCATATACATCCGCTCGTCATCAAATAGATTGGTCAGATGATAGATACGCGGCGTTATCTCCTTGAATTTGTATTCCCATTCATGTTCGGATTGCAGGCCAGTTACAAAAGACAGATTGTACGCATCCTTAACTTCCCGGCAATAGTTGTAAATCAGTGTTTCGGCGCCACCGAACGTCATCCAGGGGATTGTTATGAGAACGTTGGGTCGATGCGTGTCGGACAGATAATCTTCCGGATTAGCGAGGTTCGTAAACGCAGATGCAGGCCCAGCAAGGTGCTGAACGCTCCCCCTAACAGACACAAGATGCGATATCTTCTTCCGGTAGTCTGGATGTAGCGTACGGATCGCCTTGATGGTGTTCCAATGCTTATCCTTATCGCCTACGTACCGCGATTGCAAAGCGGTGCGGTATCGGAACAAAGCCTCAGGAATAAGCCTGCCCCAGAAGCCATGCTCAGCTAGCCTAATCCAGAACTCCCAGTCTTCATATCCGATGCCAGACAAAAAACCTCCTGCCACTTCCCAGGCGCGCCTGCGAAACACTGCGGCAGTCAGCACCATGTTGTCGTGATAGAGCGCAAAAGGATTATAGGCGTTCTTCTTGAATAATTCCTGCGTAACGCCAAACATCTGTTGATGGGCAGTTGCCAGTGCTATGTCAGGATGGCCCTCCAAAACGACCAAGCACTTCTCGAGATATGTCGGCTCCAACATATCGTCAGAGTCCAAACAAACGATATATTTGCCATGGGCCTGCTTCATGCCCGTATTGCGCGCTTCAGCAACACCCTTATTCTTCTGATGGATTACACGTAGGTCCAACCCGCCGTATCGCTGCTCGATGCCATGTAGCTTCTCTATGCTTGTCTGTTCGTTTGAACCGTCATTAACAATGATTACTTCAAAACCCCGGTACGTCTGCACCGCAAGCGAATCAAGTGCATCATCGACAGTCGCACCCAGGTTGTAGTAAGGCATAACTACTGTAAGAAGCGGGTACTTGCTCCGCCATTTCAGATTCGTAGTCCACTCTTTCTTAACGACGGGTTGGCGACCCTGCGTCATAGAGCGGAATTTCCGGTATATCCGCTTTATGAAGCGCCGAGCCGGGGCAGGGACAAGCGGAGCGATAATTACGCGTATTCGATGCAAGATCATACGCAATATCCGGTGTGGTATCCTACGGATGGATCCTATACGCTTACGCGCATTGCCGGCTGCATCGCGTATCTTTATGATACGGCCTAGCAAACGCGCGTTCTTTAATGCGTGCAGCTCGTCGCGGAGCCGGAAAATCTGCGCGCGTAGCTCAACGATCTCATCGCTCAGTGCTTGTGCGCGCTGCGCTTCCGCTACAAGAGATTGCTCAAGCTCGCCCACTCGCTGTACCTGGCCCACCGTAAATTGCTCCATCTCGGCCGGGAACTGTTGTACCGCCTCTCGTAATAAGGTGGCATCACCTTTCTGGGCGATGGCAGCAAATTTTGCGGCAACGACTGCTATAGTATCCTCTATTACCCGTCTGTATCGTGGCTCCGCCCCATACAACTTCATAAACTCATGCCGAAGCGCCAGCATAGCCAGACCATGACGTGCCCATAGGGATTCGGGGTTTTCGTGCCAGTCCCACCAAGCCCCGCCCTCATGCCGACGGTACGCCGACATGACTTCAGGTATATAGCCCATCTCTCCAAACTGCGCCTGGTATGCATGCAGATACCAATCGCCAGGCATCATACCCCGGGGCAGCTGGTCGTAATGCTGGCGGCGGTACAATACTGAATTCGAAGGGATAAAGTTTTCTCGCAATAAAGCTTCTATGGACAAGTCTGGGTCATCACCCAAATTCGGCCAAACAGTTTCATAGCTCTTGTAGCTCTCATAGAAAACCCTGGTAGGGTGGAAGCACAGGGCATAATCGGGGTGCTTCTCAAGAAAATCCGCCTGCATTTGCAGCTTGTTAGGGTTTGTCCAGTAATCGTCCCCTTCCAAATACGCCATGTATTTAGCCTTTGGGTAATTGATAAGGTCCAGCCAATTCTGTTCGGCGCCTACATTCTTATCCTGTAGGATCAGCTGGATGCGCTCGGGGTAGCGCTCCTGATATTCACGTACGATTTCTCGCGTGCCATCTGTGGAGCAATCGTCTGCAATGACCAGCTCCCAGGAGAAGTTGGTCTGCTGCGCCAGAACGCTATCTATAGCCTCCCGAATGTACTTCGCGTGGTTGTAAGTTATCAGACAAACAGAGACGAGTGGCTTGCTCACCGGGGCTGGCCCTTCTCGCACAGCAAGAAGATGCTTGCGCATAAATCAGGGTACTGCTGACCCAGTTGGTAGCACCCCTCCAGATACTCCGGAGATACGACATTCGTCTTTAGGATTTCATCCCACTGGAAATTCGCCAGCGCCTTAAAGAAAATACCTGTACGGTAGACGACATTCAATCCCGCAGCGCGCGCATCCCGTTCAAGTGTGTCTAGCGTATAGGTAATGACGTGTCCGTGAGCGCGCTCTGCGTCAGTTATTGCCGTATTATGCGATATGATTCCCATTTTTACGGCTATCTGGCGCGATGGCGCGTTGGCATTTGGCACAACCAAGAACAAACGACCATCATCCGAAAGCCATTCATCATTAATCCGTTTTAACACTTTTACGGGGTCATCCAGATGCTCCAGCACATGCGTCATAACGATGTTGTCGTACTTCTCTGGAAGGTCAACATCTTCGAAGCGGGCATTGTACATAGTCACCTTGCCTTTGAGCCTTTTTGTCACCTCGGCGGCAGCAACATCAGAAGCCTCAACACAGCTGATCATATTGAAATGTTTTGCGAGGCGTTCCGTAACATCACCTTTCCAGGGGCCTAGCTCTAATGCGTTGCCCTTCCGACGAAAAAATGGCTCGAATGAACGGATCATGAATGGATGCATGACATCAAAGTCAAAGCCATAAGCATACTTGCGTCCTACGTTATCGTTGAATTCTCTGTTGTAGTCTCGTTTGTCTGCCATCACTTCCTCACTTCATTAGTTTCGCAAGCCCAAACCCATGTTTTCCGAAATTATTTCCATTATATAGCAAATATACGTCACCCTTATGTTCAAAGATGTTTGGATAGCACATCATCTCTGAATCCCACCCAGTTTTAGACAGGCTGATACCACCTGCGGCGTCATCGCGCACCCAATCACACAAATCATCAGAACAGGCATAGCCCAGACGATAGCTCTGGCCTTTACCGTCACGAAAACCTATCATACTGCGATAACAAAAATACATATGATACCGATTGTTATGCCGTATCACCGTAGGCAGCGCCTGGCACTCGTCTTCGCCGATGACGTCTGGTATGAGCGAAGCGTTGTCTTTCGTCCAAGCAATACCGTCTTTCGAAACGGCATGGCTAATTTTGTATACACGCTCGGCCGAATGTCCTGCCGTCGGTTCGCTCCAGCGTTTACCGTAGAGATAGAACATGTGGAACGTACCTTCGAATCGTCGCACGAACGGATCCCCCACCAAAAATGGTTCGTACATTGTGGCACTAACCAGCGGTCCGTTACCGCACCGCTGAAAAGTCCTACCATTATCGGAGCTAACCGCGAGCCCCACTCCTGTCTCTACCGCTACCGAGACACGACGCGAAATCCCATTCGTATAGCCATATATCTTGTCATCTACCTTAACGGGGCTCAACGGAAAAATACCATGCTCATCGAAGCAACCAAGTTTACCAAGAGGCAACACTTCATGGTCTGAATATCCAATAATCTGCCGCAGATCTTGATCGTAGTCTACATATTGGACGTGGCTCAAGAACTGGCCCGCCACATCACTCGTACGGGTAGAAAAATAGACGCGTACCCTATCGTCCAGTACGAGCGCCTGTGGAGATTGCGCATGGCTGACATACCTGGCCGCAAAGGGCGAGGTTTCAAAGTCAAAAATCTGGCCAAGTTTATGCCACCGCATCATACCAGCTCTCCTTCCAGCTCGGCCAGCCCAAACCCATATCTACCGACGGTGTCTCCCAAGTACAGCATGTAAGTTTTGCCATCCAGCTCAAATACATGGGGATATGCCACCATCTCACGATCAAAAGCATCAGCGTCCGGCGATATATCCATACCGCCATACATATCGTCACGCGTCCAGTGCATGAGGTCGGTTGAACTCGCGTATCCAATCCGTCGGGCCTTGGTCTCGCGGAAATTCTTAGGGACCCAGCCACAGAAAAACATGTGGTACTTGCCATTTGCGTAAATTACGTCGGGGCTAGCCTGAGATTCATGGTCGTCCCAAGCATTGGCTATAAGGTCACGGTTCTGCCGGTCCCATGTAAGTCCATCCTTGGATACCGCCATTCGGATCCGGTGGGATATCTCGGCGCGGCCGTCAATATTGAGCCATTCATTGCCGGCGATATAAAACAGGTAATACATACCGTTAAAACGTCGGATTTTTGGGCCGCTAATTGTAAACGGCTCTTCGAGCGTATACGGCAGCAGCGGACCGTCGCCAAGCCGCTCGAAAGTTTCGCCGCCATCCCTGCTGCAAGCAACCCCCACCCCGACATTAAACGGAACCGACACACAGCGGGTCCAGCCGGCGTAGTATGCCCAAACCTGGTCGTCTTTCCGTATAACCGAGGTGGGGTACGTACCGAACTCGTCGAAACAGCCGCGTTTTCCAAGTGCCAAGATAGGCTGCTTTGCGATACCTATCACCTTCCGTAGATCCTTCCGGTCTAAGTCCACGTAGGCGGTATAGCTCACGAACTGCCCGTTGGCATCACGCGGTGGCCGACATGAAAAATATACCCGCACGAAATCATCAAAAATAAGAGTAGCCGGGGCTTGTGCATATTCATCAAGCCATGGACGATCCACGCTTTTATAATCGCGCGGGTCGAATATCTTGCCTAGTTTCCGCCATTTAAGCATGGTCGTGCCTTTGCGCTCCGTTAGAGGCGTACCAGCCATTATCCTTGCCCCCTACGGCAAGCCGCTCATAATAATAACCACTAAAACCAGCCCGTTCCATAAGCTCACCAACTCGGTCAAAATCGTAGGCAACACGATGAAGGGCAAAGGTCGTACCATCCCAGGTTGCAAATGCCGCCCTGTTGTCGCCATCCCGCGGTTGGCCGACCGATCCTGGGTTGCAGTATACTTTGCTACCGTAATCCTCGATCCGCGGTAGATGACTATGGCCCGAAGCGAAATACTTGCCACCTATACGGTCAAAGTAAGCCTTGGTAGGCTCCAAAAGATACTCGTCTATTGGGTCGTTCCAGCCGCCGTGCACCATCTTAAGTCCTCTATATTCACGGTGCACCGGCAGATTTTGCAGCCACGCCAGGTTTTCCTGAGTTATTATCTTTTTTTGGAAGGTAATAGTATCGTTGACCGTCTGCGAACGTGCACAAAAGCTGTCGGCAGCCATATACCAATCCTGATTACCCATAACAGACGGTATTTGTCTGCGGCGGAGCTCGTCACACACTTCGTTGACCTGAGGATAGTATCCTACGCAGTCACCCAAACAAAAGATATCTGTGATTCCCATGTCATCAATAGCCTTCAACACTTCCTGAAGGGCGATGTAATTACCGTGTATATCAGATAAGAGCGCTATCATAAAAGAAATGATCCTCTGCGTACCGTACTGCAAAACCGCTGCGGATTTCGGGCTGTTTCGGTACGACGCCTTTTAGGAAATACTGGACGGCCATATCACTTTCGTTGTATCCGAATCCAGTCCGGATTGAGGTGGCCGATGAGATACGCGGGTTAATTTCCAGAAGTTTCAGCTCACCTTCGTGTACCCGGAACTGAAAATTGGTAGGGCCAACTGGTCGTAATAGGGCGGCGAGTTCAGTAATTACTGCTTCTGCCTGCGGTGGTATTGCAACCTCCGCCTTTTCAGTATACCCCTCTTTGGCCAACTTACGCCGCAGCCCCATAAAACAACAAAGCTTACTTTCATCGTCAAAGAAAGCCGATATAGTGTACTCACCTTCGTTATCGCCGACGATCGGTTGGGCCATAACCACTTTTCCCAGATCTTTCTGATGCTGCCGAAACGTTTCCTCCGAGTCCACAATGACAATGCCCTTGGAGGCAAACCCACGTCGTGGCTTCAGCAAGAATGGCAGGCCGAATGCAGCCTTCAGTTCGGCATACGTACCCGAAAGCCTACTTTCAATAAGGCAGCTGGCATGCTGTTTGCGTAGCTCCTCATAAAATATCCACTTGTCAGAACACAGATCAATGAGCCCAGCCCGATTAAGCATAACCATTGTTCCGGTCGCCGCCAGTTCATCGCGGTACCCATTCCAAGCAATCATATCGTCGTTAATGCCAGGTATGATCATGTCGACGCTATGCGTCTTAATAAGTTCTTTGAGCCATGCCAAGTACCGTCGGTCGCTTGTCGGAGGCGCTTGTTCGAATACGTCGCAGAAGGCTGGCGCAACCGAATCGTTATATATGGTGGTGCCAATCAAATGATACTTCTCGGCACCCTGTCGCAGCGACTTTAGCGTCCCATAACCTACTACGCCTGACGCTCCTGAGACTAGGATGTTTTTCATCTCGTTTCCTGCCTGTATTGCTTAATACGTTTTATACCGGTCTCCATAGAGATCTGGGGGGTGTACCCTATTTTCTCATACAGTACATTACTATATGGGACAACGTCGTCCGGCGGAGCAGGCTTATCCTTCAGGTGGACGAGCGTGCCATCTTTGTCGAAAACCTTCTGTGCCGCCGTGGCGATAGAACTATATGTTTCCTCGGGAAGGCACAGACAGCTGAACGAACCACTGATTTTCTGTTCTATCACTCTACATAGAATTTCAGCCACATCAGCCGCATGGATGTACGACCTCCGTACCTCGTGATCTCCATATAATGTCACATCCTCCCCGGCCTGAGCCTTGTCGACTAGGTCGTAAAAGAATGGCTGCCCCTTCCGAAATGCATCGGTATCGCCATATACCCTTGCTAGCCGCAAAACCGCAAGAGGCACGCCAATACGTCCACAGTACGCCGCCGCCAGTTCATCGCCTTGGCGCTTGGTAAGGGCATATAAGGAAAACTGTGGATCTCCTTCGAGCAAAGCGGCAAAAATTGAGGAGATGAGAATAAGCTGCGCAGCCCCAGCCCTCTTGACCGCCTCACATATCCGCGCCACGCCCAATACATTCACCTTTGCTGCCTCAACCGCGTCCAAACCCTCGACTCCGCCAAAGCTAGCGGCAAAATTAACAACGGCATCGACTTCCCTCGGGATAGATACACCTTCTCCGATATCACACTTCACATCGCATCCCTGTCTTCCAGCAGTGATTATCGTATAGTCTTTCCTGAGGCGGGGGATGACCGCTTGGGCTACCACCGAACTTGCACCTATGATCAACACCGTAGGCTTCATAGCAGATCATACTCGCCAAGCATGCCCCGCACCGCATCCTTGCTATTAAACATAACTATATCGATGATTGACAGCCAAGGCACGAAGGGATTGCCAAATTGCGCATACTCAACCGGCCGGGATTTAATGAACTGCAAAGCAACCCCCTGTGAGGCAAACTCCTGCTTGTTGTAGAGTTCCATGCCGCCTATGGCGTTGATGTATACGTCGGCGTTCATGGCTTTGCATATAGCCAAAACCTTCTGTTCGGCCTTTAAAGTATGGTCAATGGGGACGGTCGAGGATACCACAATCGGGGTAGTGATATCCAGGTAATTGCAAATTGTCCGTATAGAGTTGTAAATATAGTCAAATAGGTTTTCGTTGGGGCACAAAAAGCACTGTTCGATCAAAGGATACGCATCGGTAAAATGCGGTGCTTTCTTGTAGTTCGCCTGGATGATGCGGAGCGTACGTTCGTTCTCTCTGTGGGCACCCGCACTAAGGAACCGTTTATGTACATCCAGGTAGTCCGAGTCTTTTTTTATGGGTATCGTAAAGAGACGGTCGTGCCCATTCTCGAGTATCCGGTTCCGGTTAAACCAGCCTTTTTTGGTGTACTGGATGTTATCGTAGACAACGAACGTGTCTACGGAACTAATAAGCTGCCAGTAGCCTATATACGGCAGAAAGTAGGGCTGCATAACGGCTAACTTCATATAGGCCAGCCTTTTCCCTGTCCTACGTGCCGACTTATTGCACTAATGCCTGACATATCTTTCGCACGTCGCTTTCGGCAAGGTCACCGTACAGCGGCAAACATAGGATACGGCTTGTCACGTCTTCCGATATTGGACAGGCCTGCTTGTCCGAAAGGTACGGCAGGGTATTGAGCGACGGGTAAAAGTAGCGGCGCGGGTATACTTCTAGCGCCTGCAACTTCTTAACAGCATCCAGTAATTCGCCTTCATTTTTGAATAGTACCGGATAGTAAATATAGTTCCGCTCATCCACGCCCTTGTCCAGGACCGGACGCCGGAGGCTAGAGGGCAGCAGCCGATCGTAAAGCTCTGTAACTATTTTACGCTGGGCTATATTCTGGTCGATATATTTCAGGTTAGCCAGGCCCATGGCCGCATTGAACTCGCTCATCTTTGCATTGATGCCCAGCATAACCTGCTCATCACCTTCGGAACCAAATTTCTTCATAAGGTCGATGCGGCGTACAAGATCGGGGTTATTCACCACGACCGCGCCGCCTTCGATTGTGTGGAAAATCTTCGTGGCATGAAAGCTGCAGGTAGCCATATCACCATACGAGAGCAACGACTTGCCACTTACCGTAACACCGAAAGCATGCGCCGCATCGTAAATCACCGGTAGCTGATGCCTTGCAGCAATAGCCGCGATTTTCTCGACGTCGCAAGGAGCGCCAAATACATGTACCGCCAAAATGGCTTTTGTTTTATCAGTGATAGCCGCTTCTATTTTGTCGGCATCGATACATAAGGTTTCTGGATCTATGTCCACATATACAGGCTTGCAACCCTCCCACAGGATTGCGGAAGTGGTAGCCACAAAGGTAAACGGCGTGGTGATGATCTCGCCGCCCGTCGCATCTACTGCCCGCAACGCCAACTGCAAGGCAAGCGTTCCATTGACTACCATCTGCACGTTATTGACGCCAAGATACTCCTGCAGCTGCTGTTCCAGACTTTTCAGCAAAGGCCCTTGATTCGTTAAGTACACACTGTCCCAGATCTTCTGGACGTATGTCATGTATTCCTCTATTGGAGGAAGGAACGATTTTGTAACATTAATCCTCGTCATACGCCCAGTTATCCTTTAACTTTAGTGCACCGCCCCTCGTCATATCGTTGCCCTTCACCGTAAAGGCCAGCTTCGACTTACCTACTGCCACAAGGCCCAAGTTATCAAGCTTGAATAAACTAACACCCCCAATGGCGTACATACCCGGGTTCAATATGGTTTTATCCAGCATATACGTCACACTTCCCTTATTGTGCAACGGCTTGTCCAAAGGTGTTATGATTTCGGCAATAGAAACGCCGTCTTTCATAAGTGCAATCCCTGTATACACCGGAATATCCGCCGGAGCCCTGTATGATATCCTGAGCACCAAACTTTCGTTGTCTTGTGCCGTTATCTTAGCACGAACGCTGAACTCAGCAGGCAGTTGCCTCTCCTCGGGTTGTTTCGTTTCCTCTTCCTCAGGCACGTATTGCTCAATGTTCTTCTCGGCATACAAATCCGCGACATCAGACGGTGCGCCCTCCTGTATAATTTTGCCGTTAGCGACATAAATTGCCTTTGTACAAAACCGACGTACCGCGCCCATGTCATGCGATACGAACACTACGGTCTGCTTGGCAGCCTTCAATTCTTCAAAGTAGTTGAAACACTTCTGCTGAAAAGCTGCGTCTCCTACCGCCAACACCTCGTCCAGCAGCAGTATGTCACTCTTGGCGCGAACAGCGATAGAGAACGCCAGGCGTACTTGCATGCCAGAAGAATAATTCTTCAATTTTTGCTCCATAAAGTCGCCCAATTCCGCAAATGACACGATGTCGTCATACATCGCTTCCATTTCTTTATGCGAAAAGCCCAGAAGTGCACCGTTTAAGAATACGTTGTCCCTGCCCGACAATTCCGGGTTGAAGCCAACGCCGAGCTCGATGAAGGGGGTCAGGCTGCCATGTACTGTCACTGAGCCGACGGTAGGCGCATACACGCCGGCAAGTATCTTTAACAGGGTACTCTTACCGCTGCCATTTCTGCCGACGATGCCGACAAACTCGCCCTTGTTAATAGTGAAATTGATACCATCAAGGACTTTTTGGCGCTTCTTACTATTTTTCCGGCCCAAATTTACAAATACCTGCTTTAACGACGTCAGTTTATGCTGAGGCAGGACGAACTCTTTATGCAAATCATGGACAACAATTGCCGGCTCAGCCATTTTAGATATTCTCCGCAAAATATTTAGACGAACGCTTGAAGAATACGACCGAAATCACAGCCAGCACCACCACAATAGCCACCGGAATGAGAGCATAGCGCAGCCGCAGCGTACCCCAAGCGGTCACACTGGTCTTCGTTACGATAACGTACCGGGCGTCCTGTATGACTTGCGCCAAAGGGTTAATAAGAAGCAGGCCGCGGAATGCAGCCGGGACTAAGCTCAACGAATACAGTACTGGCGTGCCATAAAAGCCCGCCTGAAGAATGACTTCCCAAATATAGGTGATGTCACGAAATTTTACGTACAGCGTCGCCAGGAAGAATGCTGCCGACACCGCCAACACCACAAGCTCGAGCAATATAACAGGCAACAGCAACCACGAAAGGTGAGGATGAACGCCGTTAAACAAGGCTATCACCAAAACTACGAGCAGATTGAGGCCTAGGTTGATGAGTGCTGACGCCGAGCTACTGAGCACCACCAGATAGCGCGGTATGCTAATCTTACGGATGAGGTCGCCTCGGGCGACGACTGACGTCATGCCTATCATGGTCGTCTCGTAAAAGAAGTTCCACAGGATCATACCAAACAACAGGTAGACCGGATAATGTTCGACACCTTTGTTTAGTTTGAATACATACACGAAAATGACATACAGGATAGCAAACATGAACAGCGGGCGCAGCAGCGACCACAGATACCCCAGCACCGATCCCTGGTAGCGTACTTTAAAGTCACTTGATACCATTTCCCGCAAGATGGCGCGGTTTCGTTTCGTCAGATAGCGCATTTGCAGTTATTATAAATGAGTATGCCGTGTATGCCAATGATGCCGTGCTACACTAACCATAACGAGCCACTTATATGAGAATCCTCATCATACGCAATGCCTTTTCCTACGACTTCGGCGGCGGGGAACGTTTCCCTGTGAATCTCGCGGTGGAGCTTACAAAACATGGCCACGTGCCGACAGTAGTATCGCGTTCGCCAAAGCTGTTAGCGTTTGCCGAATCGTCTAATATACACCACAAAAAAGGCTGGTGGTGGGCACAGCAGAACTGGAGCGGCAAACGCTTCATGTTCATTCCCTGCTATATTTTATGGCAGTTGGCACTTACTCTTTGGTACATCCAGCTCATTGCCCGGATGAGCTTCGATGTCATTCATCCTCAAAGCAAAGACGACTTTATAGCCGCCACCTTGGCCGGAAGGCTCCTTGGCAAAAAGGTTATATGGACCGACCACGCGGACCTGAAATACGTCCTCGCCAATCATACCGTATGGTACAAGAACCCTGTTGGCAAGCTCGTATACGCTTGCAGCAAGCTTGCAGCGACCATCACGCTCGTCAGCAACAGTGAAGCCACCCTGATAGGCGAACAGCTTGGACATGCCCTTCCCGCCAATTTCACCGTTATATACAACGGCGTCAACGATACACCCGTACCCCCCCGGCCGCGGACTAAAAGCGAACAAGATACTTTTGTATTCTGCGCAACGTCCCGACTGGTGGTCGCAAAGGGAATCGGCGAGCTTATAGAGGCCTTCGCTAAGCTGCACGAAAAACACGCCGCCACTGCCTTATGGCTGGTGGGCAGCGGCCCGGATGAGCAGAAATTCCGGGACCAAGCGAAGGGTAATGAAGCTATCCATTTTTTTGGACATAGCGATGTGCCTCTTACATTCGTAGCCGCATGCGATGCATTTGTCCATCCGAGCTATCACGAGGGATTTAGCTTATCTCTTGTTGAGGCGGCCATGCTTGCCAAACCTATACTTGCCTGCACAGTGGGCGGCAACGTAGAGATTATCCACGATCAGACTACCGGGCTTCTCGTTCCGCCCCGAAATGCCGCCAGCCTACAAAAGGCAATGGAGCAACTCCTTATCGACAGCAAGCTGGCACGGCGGCTTGGCACGGCGGCGCGTACACTCTACGAAAAACAATTTAACTTTGAGAGGATCGTTACAGAACGATTTGTGCCCCTCTATGAGTAAGAGAATCCGCATACTGTTCGACGCCAATCCCATTGCCATAGCTGGAAAATCCGGCGTAGGCCACTATGCAGCGTATCTCGTCCAATCCTTAGCCGATACCTATCCCGACCGCGTAGAGCTTATTGGGCACTATTACGATTTCCTCGGCAGAAAGCACCCGCAGCAACTGCCTACAGCCCCAAACATACGCTACCGTCCCACGAAATTATTCCCTGGCAAAATCCCCAATATGCTCCGACGGCTTGGCTTGCCGATTCCCTTCGAGCTCCTTATAAAAAGTCGCGGCGACGTGCTGCTCTTCCCGAATTTCTTGACACAACCAAGCTTATTTCATAAGCCAATAGTCGTTACCGTCCATGATTTATGCTTTCTGGATCACCCCGAATTCGTAAACACACTGAACCTGCACGACTTACGCCGGTACGTACCGCAATCTATCAGGCGCGCAAACCTTGTCTTGGCGGTTTCAGAATTTACCAAACAGTCCATTCGTAACGCATATGGCGTGCAGGATGACATGCTTTTAGTCACCCCCGTACCGCCGCTCAACAGAGATCAGCTGCCTCAGGCGCAAGCTAAGCAAGTCGTCTTGAACTTAGGGATAGAGAGGCCTTACATATTATTTGTCGGCAACTTGGAGCCGCGCAAAAACCTCTCGTCGCTAGTCGAGGCGTACGCACAAAGCAGCGTCGCACACACACATAGCCTCATACTGGCCGGTGGCAGAGGATGGAAGAATGAAGCCTTGATGCAGCGGATCAATGAGCTGCAAGCGCAAGGCGCAGACATCATCTTGCCCGGCTACATCACTGACGAACAAAAAACCGCCCTCTTCCAACAAGCGTCACTGGTCACGATGCCCTCTTACTACGAAGGCTTCGGCATGCCTGTCCTTGAAGCCTTCGCGTATAGCATTCCCGTTGCGGTTAGCGACATACCGGTGCTACGCGAAGTCGCGGGCGACGCAGCATTCTACTTTGACTCTCACGACATCCAAAGCATCGCCGATACACTAGACTCGGCGATAACGGATACAGCCGAACGCGCGTCACAGCTGAAGCTCATGCCAAAAATACTCAAAAAGTACTCCTGGCATGATACTGCCCGTAGTGTTATAGCAAAGATTGAAGAATTCATAAGCAACAGGGAAGAGTAGGAATATTCATGAAAAAAATTGTTATTGACGCACGGGAACTACGAACGAGTACGGGGCGGTATGTAGAGCGGCTATTGCACTACCTGCAAGACGTAGATACGGATAAGAGCCACCGATACATAGTGCTGCTGAAGCCGAAGGATATGGGCAGCTGGGAGCCACGCAGCAAGCGCTTTACCAAGGTGGCGTGCCCGCACAAAGAGTTCACCTTTGCAGAGCAATTTGGGCTGCTGTGGCAGCTGGTGCGGTTGCATCCAGACTTAGTACACTTTGGCATGACACAACAACCAGTTCTATACCAAGGCGCCGCTATTACTACCATGCACGACCTTACGACGCTCCGGTTCGGCAATCCATCTAAGAACCGTTTTGTTTTTAGGCTCAAACAACGTGTATATTTTCTCGTGAGTTATGTGGCCGCCCATAAGTCACGTGCAGTTATTACGCCAAGTGAGTATGTAAAAGACGATGTTGCGCGCGCGATGCGTATCAATAGCCGGAAAATCACCGTCACCTACGAGGCTGCTGACGCCATGGATTCTTCACCCGACCCCATACCGGCGCTCGAAGGGAAGTCGTTCCTGCTTTACTTGGGTCGCCCTAATCCACACAAAAACCTTGACCGGCTGGTCGAAGCATTTTCGGTCCTAAAACAGGAGATACCTGACTTGCATTTGGTGCTCGCAGGCAAGGAGGATACACTGTTCCGCCGACAGGCACATCGGGTGAAAAGCCTGGGTATACCGGATGTTCACTTTACGGGATGGATCAGCGACGGCCAGCTAAGGTGGCTCTATGAGCATACAGCCGCTTATATCTTCCCCTCACTCAGCGAAGGTTTCGGCCTACCCGGCCTAGAGGCAATGGCCCATGGCGCGCCGGTTGTATCCAGCAACGCTACCTGCCTGCCCGAGATATATGGCGACGCAGCGCGCTATTTTGATCCAAAGGACGTAGACGCTATGGCGCAGGCGATCAAAATGGTACTTACCAAGCCAGTAGTACGAGAGGCGCTGATTAACGAAGGCCACAAGCAAGTAAAGCGCTATTCGTGGAAGCGCATGGCAGAGCAGACACTGGCCATATATCAACGCGTCTTGCACGAACAATCTACCGACAATACCGGGCAATAAGCTCATAGACACGCTGCGCGTCGTGGCGTATCAACGTGCGGTGCAGGAGTATGTCTGCCGGATCCTGCTTGGTGATCTCCGCCGCTACCAACTGATCGCCAATTGCGGCTGCATTGACCTCATGGAATCTATCACTATCAGTCAGAACAGGAAGTTCACCCTCATCGGCATACTTATCAAGCAACGCCGGGGCTATGGGCGCAGTGTTATACAAAACGAGATCAACCCGACCCTTACCGATGTACCGTTCAATCTGCTCGACGTAGTCGACAACATGCCACCCCTGTGTATGCTCAGGCCGGTTGACTAAGTTTGCTACGTACACGACTTTCGCGTCTGAATGGGAAAGCGCCTCGGCCACACCGCTTACAGCAAGCACCGGTAAAATTGACCGGTAAATATTTCCCGGGGCGATAACGATAACATCAGCCTGCGCAATAGCCGTCCGCGCCGCAGGGTTTATGCGCGCCTGAGGCAACAGCTCAATCACGGCTTTGCGGTTGTTAAAAGCATACTCGGCAACCGCTGTCTCGCCGTGCACAGTGACATCGCCGTCGCGCAATACCAGTTGATGATTGTCCAGCGTTGCTGGTATGACGGTTCCGGTAATGTGCAGCAGGCGTCCAGCCACTTCAATGGCTTTTGCAAAACTCTCATATTGCAGCTCCAGACCAGATAGAATGATGTTGCCAAGCGACTGGCCGCTGAGGCGCCCTTCGCTAAAACGGTAATTAAACAAATTACGAACTTCGGGATTATCGCTCAAGGCGACCAGGCATTGCCGTACATCGCCTGGCGGCAACACGCCCAGCTCATCGCGCAATATGCCGGTAGAGCCACCATCATCGCACATGTTTATAATAGCGGCCAGTTCGG
Organism: Saccharimonadales bacterium (SeqCode); assembly: GCA_035758575.1. GTDB lineage: Bacteria > Patescibacteriota > Saccharimonadia > Saccharimonadales > UBA4665 > JANWHZ01. The sequence goes on along the minus strand of DASTXH010000009.1, from coordinate 1,673 downwards.
TTGTATATTCCTTAAGCGACTGCAACAACGTAAAACTGCCGGTGCCGCCGCCAAACAGCACAACATTACCCGGAATTGAGGCCATATTACTCGGCAGGCTTCAGAATGACGCGCCGGTCGCGGCCTTCGCCGACAGATTCCGTCGCCAGGCCCATTTCATCAGCCAGTTTGTGGATAATACGCCTATCGGCTGCGTTCATGGGCTTTAGTTCCATCGGTTCACCCGTGTCCTGCACGCGCTTCATCCAGGCTTCAGCGGTCTTTTCCAGGCGCTCGGCACGCTGTTGCTTGTAGCCGGCAACATCCACGTTCACCCGCGTATAATTATGCCCTTGGTTCTTGAGCGCGTTGCTGATAAGGAACTGCATGGCGCGCATAGTATCGCCGCGCTGACCAATCAGGAAGCCGTTCATCTGGGTCGAGGGAATACCTAATTGGATTACGTCATCTTCGTGCGTGGCATGCACATCGGTATTCAAACCCAAAAAAGACAGAACGTCTTCAAGGAACTTCTTGGCGTAGCGGATTGCGGCCTCTAACTCTTCCGGATTGCCTTGTGTATTGGCTAATGCGTCGTCGTTCATTTCTTCCTCCGTTTTTTACCCTGGTACTTCTTGGAGGTTTTGGTTTTGGAAGGAGTTTTCTCCGCGTCCGGTTCTGCCGCCACTACCTCGGCTTCAGGTATGGCTTTTACATCTTTCTCTTTGGTTGTCTTGCTGTCCGCTATGGCTTCCAGCTCCGTCTCGTCTTCACGCAGGATTATGGTCTGCTGGATATAGGCGACGATACCGCCAACCAACCAGTACAAACCAAGTGCCGATGCGAGGCGAATCGTGACGACCAGCACCATGATCGGGATGAAATAGCGTGTCATACCGCCGACAGCGGCTGACACTTCGCCTTGGTCGGCTTCCTTGCCGGCACCGGCTTCACGCAGGATGGTACGCAGCGACCGGGCATTCTTGTCGGTTACCAGCAGCTGTTTACTCTGGAAATACTGCAACACGGCGCTGGCGACTACGATGATGAGCGCCGGCCAATAAATCAAACCGTTGGTTACGGCACTCTTTGTAAGATCTACAACACCAAACAGGGTACCGTCGAATTGATGGATGTTGTGTGACAGCTGTTGCATCCACGGCAGATGCTGTAGTGCCGGATAGGCAAACGTCACGATCTCATGCGGATTAGCCACCACCTTGCGCAAGCCATCGTACAGAGCAATAAGAATCGGCAGCTGGAGTATCAGCACACCGATGGAGCCGAATGGATTGACGCCATGCTCTTTGTACAGCGCCATCACCATCACCGACTCTTTTTGGCGGTCGCCTTTGGCTTCTTTCTTGATGCGCTTCAGCTCTGGCTGCAGTTTGCGCATAATCTTCGTCTGATGCAGCTGCTTTTTCATCAGCGGCCACAGTAACAAACGTACAACGATAGTGAAGATAATAATGGCTAACCCGAAGTTGTGCCCAGGCAATATCGCGTAAATTAGCACCAGAAGGTTAAAAATAGGCTGGACGATAAAGGTAGTAAACATAGCGGCGTCTTAATCCTCTTTCCTTGTAACTATATCATGCCGGACGGGCTGGGATGCAGGGCGCGCTACCTTTGTTACCCGCGCCTTCACCAGCATACGCTCCACCAGTGCCTGCAATTGAACGGCGGGCATA
>DASTXH010000039.1:0-1043 GCA_035758575.1 Saccharimonadales bacterium (SeqCode) | reverse complement strand
GGTGCGCATTCGTTTCTGGTGTGCCGCCGGCAGGGCGAACACGGTGAAGCCTTGCGGGAGATTTTCTTCCATCCAGCGGGCCAGCTTGGGGGCGCTTTTAGTGTAGTGAGTGACGACTTCCTTGAGCCGTTGTTCGGCCGCGTGACGAGTGGAGCATTCGAAAATGCCGCGGATGGCGCGGGCCACTTCGGCGCGCTGATCCAGGCGCGGGACGTAAGCCTGGGCGTTTTGCTGGAGATGGAACTGGCAGCGTTGCCAGGGGACGGCGCCAAAGACGGCCTGGCGCGCGGCAGCCATGCCGGGATGATCGTCGCTGACGATGTAGGTGACGCCGCACAGGCCGCGCTGGACCAGGCTTTGGAAGAAAGCCCGCCAATGCACTTCGGCCTCGCTGAGGGCGACGCTCACGCCCAGGATAGCGCGCTGACCTTCGGGAGTGATGCCCAGGGCAATGAGGACGGCACAGTCACGGAGCTGGCCGTCGTGACGGACTTTTTCGTAACGGGCGTCAAACACGAGATAGGGACAGGAAGCCAGCGGCCGGTCGCGCCACTTTTGAAGTTCGAGGTCAAGGCGCTTGGCGCACTCGCTGACTTGAGTGGAACTGACGCTGGTGCCGCAGAGTTCCTCGACGATGGCGGAGACTTTGCGGGTGGAGACGCCCTGGACGTACATTTCGGCCATGGCGAGTTTGAGGGCCTGCTCGGAGCGGATGCCTTTTTCCAGGGCGCTGGGATAGAAATCAGTTTCGCCCCGGACCTGAGGCACGCTGAAAGTGATGGGACCAACCCGGCTGGCGAGGGTTTTGGGTTTGTAGCCGTTGGCGTAACCTTTGCGGGAGTCGGTGCGTTCGTAGGGTTGAGCCTGGAGCACCTGATGGCGTTCGACGCGCATGGCTTCGTTGACCAGGAGGCGCAGGCCTTCGGCGAAGCCGTCGTGGCCTTGTTCAGTCAGGAGTTGCAGGACGTTGTTCAAGAGTTCAGGATCTGTTTGGTGGGCCATGTGGTTTTGTCGTTGGATGTGTTTGCTGACACCCCAACAGG
>DASTXH010000026.1:0-2307 GCA_035758575.1 Saccharimonadales bacterium (SeqCode) | reverse complement strand
AAATTTGTCGGCGTACTTTGAAAGTAATCGTCCATTGGCGCCACGCCCGCCTCGTGCGGTATTGATGACTATATGTTCGGCATCGGGGAACAGCCGTTTCAGCTCTTGGATCCGCCGTGCGGCCTTATGCGCATCCGTGCTGATTGGGTTGCAGATGACAATAAACGTATCGAATAGTTTTAGGGCGGCCAACTGGTGCCTCCAGACAGGATTGCTGTCTGTTGTTGGCGGTTGTGCTGGCTTCTGAAACGGTATCATGTAGTTATATTTTCATCAGTTACTGTAAGCACAGTATACCCGCAGCGGAAGGCAGATTGAATAGCCATCTATGCGTACCGGCTCATATTACTGTTGGGATCGTGGTGGTACGCTCAAGACAGTTGCCATATACCCTATGGTCGCATATATGCCCAAAGCAAGCGAGGTGATGGCAAACACATATGCTGTGGCAAGTGTTGGCTGCTGCCAATTGGACAGATGGCTCTCAGAAAGCAGACGGGCGCCTACAAACAACACGATAGTCATCCAAAAGCCCGCCGCCGCAAATTTCCCTTCGCGACTGGGGTTAAGTGCTACGCGGCGCCACGGCGCATACACGCCAACGGCAATCGTCCAGATATTTTGCAGCAGTATCGCCGCAGCCACCCAGACGGGCATGATATTATTGACGCCGAATACGGCGAGTGCCGCCAGTGCGCCGATCTTGTCAAGCGTGGCGTCTATGGCGCGGCCAAGTGGGCTTTTTGTACCCGTATAGTGGGCTATGACACCGTCCAGGATGTCAGCCAAGCGGCCGATACCTACAAATAACGTGCCCTCCCACAGGCTGTGCGTAGCCACGATGCATAGGCCCACTACTACCATGGCAAAGCCGCCGATGCTGAGCACGTTGCCGGGCGTGCCGTAGCCATTGGTCTGTGCGGCAATTTTTTGCCAGAAGTTCCGTTTATGGTTAGGGGTGGAGGCCCAGTCGGGTTTGTCGCCGGCTCGGTGCATGTTCATCATCGTCTATTTACTTTCTGGCCATGAAATACTACCTAAATGATACAATCTTTAGTGTTGTCCTGCATACTACTTTTTATATCCATGCTAAAAATAGATTTACATACGCACACCTGGGCATCGCCTGACGGCGGACTGTTGCCCAAACATTTTGAGACTGTGTTTGCGCGTGGTTTGCTGGACTACGTTGCCGTTACCGACCACAACACTATTACTGCAGCACAACAGATACAGCGGCGCTTTGGCAAGCGGATCATCGTAGGTGAAGAAATCAGCACCCGGGAAGGTGACCTTATCGGTCTGTATCTGACACAAGCCGTGCCTGCAGGGCTAAACGTCCGCGAAGCTGCACAACGAATCAAAGCGCAAGGTGGCCTGGTCTATGTGCCGCACCCGTTCGAACGGCTGCGTAAAAGCGGTGGCACTACCATGCTGGCGGTACTTTCTGACATCGTTGATATACTCGAAACGCATAACGGGCGAATATTTTTGCGCCGCCCGAACGATCTAGCTGCAGCGTATGCCGCGCAACACGCATTGCCTGCCGCAGCCAGCAGTGATGCCCACGGTTTCGTCGGCTGGGGCAACACGTATACCACGCTACCTGAACCGCCTACCCGTGATACGCTGTGTGCGCTGCTGTCTGACGCGACGTTTAGCAAAGGTCGTCCTGGTGCACGCATGCTGCTGTACCCTACGGTCAACCGGCTGCGGAAGCGGCTTAACCTGCCCGCGGCAAAGGCGGATGCGTGAAACGGCATATACTCGCGCTGCGCACAGCAAGCGCACTTTGCGCTATACCGGCAGTGTTGGCGCTATTGTGGTTCGGTGGCTGGGTGCTGTTCCTGGGCGCCTGCGCTTTTCTGGCGCTCGCCACGTATGAATATGCCCACATGGCGCGCTGCAAAGACGTGCGGCCGTTATGGGCCGCCAGCCTTCTTGCGAGCGTCTTATTGTGCACGGCATCAGTGTGGCCGCAGCTTCGGCCATGGACGGCGTTTGGACTCATTGCTTGCATGACCGGAGCATTCGCCTGGCGCGGTGTTTTTGCGCGCCCACGCGGTACGGCAGATTTGGTCGCTACGCTGGCAATGCCGTTGTATGTCGGCGGCGCATTTGCCTGCATGCTGAGCATCCGCGGTTTTGGCGTGCCGCATATTGCGTTGCAGCCGTTTGCTTTCAGCCTGCCGCAGGGCATGTGGTGGATGCTGGTTATACTGGCCGGCACATGGATGTTTGACACTGGCGCCTATCTGATCGGGCGTAAACTGGGTAAGCACAAAATGGCACCAGTTATCAGCCCTA
>DASTXH010000017.1:0-95417 GCA_035758575.1 Saccharimonadales bacterium (SeqCode) | reverse complement strand
TACGGAGTAGTGCTAAATAAAAATAAGGCGTACCGTACGCCTTATTTAAAAAACTATATGGTACGCGTGGCAGGATTCGGACCTACGACCTTTGGCTCCGCAAGCCAACGCTCTATCCAGCTGAGCTACACGCGCACGATTACGGGACAAATCTTCGGTTTTCCCGTCGCGCCGGGCGCCGGAGTAAATCCGTCGCTCGGGCTGCTATTTTCCAGAACAGCAGAACAGAGGTAATATAGCATATCTGGCTGGAAGTTTCTAGCCCCTATGGAGAAATCTGGTAGAATAGTAGCGCCACTCGTTCAAACAGGGTATTATGAGAGCATCTGGAGAGGTGCAAGAGTGGTTGAATTGGACGGTCTCGAAAACCGTTGTGCGGGTAACCGCACCGAGGGTTCGAATCCCTCCCTCTCCGCCATATAAAAAACACCTGCGTTACTGCAGGTATTTTTATATGGTGCATATGCAGATTCGAACGGTGAGCCCAGTGGGCTCAGCCGCCCGAAGCCCCCGCGGGAGCCGCAGGCGACCAGGGGGTGAGCGAAGCGAAGGTCGAATCCCTCCCTCTCCGCCATATAAAAAGCGCCCGCATCAACGCGGGCCTTTTTGTATGCTTTAGACGAAGTCCGGAGACAGAAGTAGGGCCTAAGGAGGCCTATGCGATATCCCCCGTTCTCCCAGTACTCTGTATACTAGAAGGCATGCAAGACTCAATCTTTACCAAAATTATCAAAGGTGACATACCTTCCCACAAAATCTATGAAGACGCACGTACGTTTGCGTTTCTGGACATACATCCCGTGACGAACGGGCACGTCCTAGTAGTGCCAAAACAGCAGGTGGCATTTGTATGGGACCTGGCGGATGAAGATTATCAGGCGCTTATGGTCACCTGTAAGCTGGTGGCGCGCCGCCTGCGCGACGTGCTGCAGGTGCCGTTTGTGGGCACGCAAATTGTCGGCGTGGATGTGCCGCACGCGCACGTGCATATCATCCCCTTCTCTACCATGGAAGAATTCCGGCACATCCCCAATATGCACGCCGAGCCCGACCACGAAGCGCTGGCGGGCATTGCCAAAACACTAGCATTTTGAGTACTATAAACATATGAGTGCAGTCCTGGTCGCCCTGATGTTTGGCATTGGCGTTGGCGCATACGCCTGGTCGTATCTGGCCAAGGCTACCGGTATGCCCAGTGGCGGCAGTACTATCGGCGGCGCGGCGGCGGCCGGCGTTATGGCGTTTATCGTGCTTATCCTACTTCTGAAGACCGTGTTTCATCTCTAGCCGTTTCATACTAGGCCACTTCTTTTTTTGCATCAAAACTGATACTATATGGCTATACAGAGAGGTTGACGGGCGGTAGCCCTTACGCTGAAAAGCTGCGGGAGTATATGGGGACAAACGAAAAACAACTGGGGCATAGGTTACAGTCTGCCCGTCAGGCGGCAGGTCTGACGCAGCAGGCTTTGTGCCAAAAGGCGGGCCTGAGCTATTCTACTCTGGCCAAGATTGAGCGCGGCGCCATTAAAACTCCCTCTATCTTCACCATCCAAAATATCGCTACGGCACTCGGTACCAGTCTAGATGCGCTGGTGGGCACCGCAGGCCCCCAGAAGCAGCGCCAGCGGTCGCGTAGCGGTACGCAGTTTGTGTATTTTGACATCAATGGATGCCTGGTGCGGTTTTACCACCAAGCGTTTACTCGCATCAGCGCCGACTGCGACCTGCCGTCCGATCTGGTAGAGACAGCGTTTTGGCATTACAACGCGCAAGTATGCCGCGGCGCCATGACCATGCATGAATTCAATGCTGCGTTGGGCAAGCGGCTGCATATGCCCTCGTTTGAATGGTTCCACTACTACCTCGAAACCACCAAGGCGACGCCCGGCATGCACGAGCTGGTGACGTGGGTAGCGGAACACTATGGCGTTGGGCTGCTGACCAATATTATGCCGGGGCTGGTAGACGTGCTGCGCGACGTGGGGCTGGTGCCCAACATCTCGTACGATGTAGTCATTGATTCATCGGCGGTGCATCTGCTGAAGCCCGAGCGTGCCATATATGAGCTGGCCGGTGCAAAGGCAGGCGTAGAGCCGCACGAAATCCTATTTATCGACGATTCCCGCACAAACCTTATGGCGGCAGAAAAACTCGGGTGGCATGTCATGTGGTTCGACGATGCGCATCCCGAGGTTTCCATAGCCCGTATCCGTGAGTCGCTACAGCCGGCTGATTAGCGGGCAGCTACAGGGCTGGCCTAAAACGTTCGTATTCGCGGGTGATGGCCTGCAGTTGCGCCTTGGCGTCTTCCAGCTGCTGTTTGCTCTGCTCCACGACTTGTTTGGGCGCATTTTTCACGTACGAAGCGTTGCTTAGGCGTTGTTCAATGCGTGCAATCACCTCTTTTTGGGCGACTTGTTTAGTCTCCAGCTGAGCCAGGAACTTGCTGGCGGTCGCTTGGTCGATATCCAGCCAGCAGCGGTATGACGTGCCGGTTAGGAACAAGCCGGTGCCGTCGCGTACCTCGGTAACGTTGCTGACGCGCGCCAGGCGCTTAATGAGCATGGCATGCTCCGTCAGGAACGGCACATCGGTATAGTACAGCGTTACATCACTAACGCCCAGTGCTTTCACGATAAAGCGCGTTTCGCTGACGATCGCCTGAATGTCGGCGAACGTGGCTGCTTTCTTAGCGTCTGTCTTTAGGATCTTTGGCCAGGTTTCTGTAGCAAGTATCCCCTCGCCCGTCCAGCTCAGCGTTTGCCAGATAGTTTCCGTAACGAACGGCGCAAACGGGTGCAACATAACTAGCGTATCGGCCAGGATACGTGCCAACAGCGCCTTGTTTGGCTCTGCCTTACTGGCTTCTATATACCAGTCTGCCAGGTCGTCCCATACAAAGTGATATAGCTTGTCATAGGCTTCGGCCAGCCGGTAGTTATCCAGGTCGTCCACCAGTGTTGTTTGTAGTTGTTGCATTTTATGCAACATCCAATGATCGGCTGCTGTCTCAGGTTGGGCCTCGGCGATGTCCGGCTTTTCACCGACAGTGTCTTCAATATAACGGGCGATGTTCCATAGTTTGTTGCAGAAATTGCGGGCATCTTCTACCTTACGGTGGTCATAACCGCGGTTCACCGCCGGCACGCGCCCCGCGATGATACCCATGCGCATCGCATCGGAGCCGTACTTGTCTACGACCTCAAGCGGATTGATGACGTTGCCCAGGCTTTTGCTCATCTTGGCGCCGTCTTCCGCAAGCACGTAGCCATGGATGTATACGCCCTTAAACGGTATCTCGCCTGTTACGTACAAGCCCAGCATTAGCATGCGGCTCACCCAGGGGTACAGAATTTCGCCGCCTGTTTCCATCAGCGCCAATGGATAAAATTCTTTGAAGTCTTGGCTGTCCGGGTAGTCTAGCGTGGCGTACGGCCATGAACTGCTGCTGAACCAGGTGTCGAAGACGTCAGGATCGCGGTGATAGGTCTTGCCGTCCTTTTCAATGATCTCTTGGTCTACGCGTTCATCGTAAATCCAGTCGTCGCTGTCGTCGACATTCTGAAATGCCGGAATAGGTATACCCCATGCAATCTGTCGGCTGATATTCCAGTCGCGCAGATTTTCCAAATAGGTAATGAGTTGCTCGCGCTTGCTGTCGGGGTAGAACGTAACCTTCTTTGCCCGTAACTTCTCAATTGCCGGCTTCGCCAGCGGCTGCATGTCCACGAACCACTGTTCCATCAGCATTGGCTCAATGACCGTGCCGCACTTGTAGCATTTACCTATACGGGTCTTGTAGTGTTCGTCGACTTTTTCCAGGATCCCCTGCTCTTTCATCGCCTTAGCTACAGCTTCGCGGCCTTCTTTGATGGTCATGCCTTCAAAACGGCCCGTATGGTGGTTTAGCGTACCGTCATGGTTGATGATGCGCTTAGCAGGCAAGTTGTGGCGCTGTGCAACCTCCCAGTCGTCGAAGGAGTGGGCTGGAGTTATTTTTACTACACCAGTACCGAAGCTGGGGTCGACCATTTCGTCGGCTACTACCTGTACGCTGAAGGGGCCGTTTACGCCCTGCACTTCAATTACGGTGCCAACATATTTCTTGTATCGCTTATCGTCGGGATGTACTGCAACGGCCGTATCGCCAAACTTAGTCTCTGGCCGCGTAGTAGCCAAAGTAAACGGCCCATATTTGATGTAATATAGCGGCGTTTCAGCGTCTTCGTATGTCACTTCTATATCGGCAAAGCCGGTACGATGGAACGTGCAGTAGTTGACTAGGCGCTCACCGCGGTAAATCAACCCTTCATCCCACATTTTCTTGAAGGTCGCATAAGCACGTTTTACAATCTTGGGATCAAGCGTAAAGGTATAGCGGCTCCAGTCCACCCCTGCCCCCAGGCGGCGCAGTTGGTTTTCGAAATTCTGGCGGTTTTGTGCCACAAAGTCCCATATCTGCTGATATAATTCTTCGCGACTAAAATCAAAACGGCTCTTCCCTTCCTTGGCCAGCCGTTTTTCGTATACCACTTGGGTTTCAAAGCCAGCATGGTCTGCGCCTGGTAGCAGCAACGCACGGTGGCCGCGCAGGCGGTGATAACGCACCGCAATATCCTCGATGCCCAGTGTCAGTGCATGACCGATATGAAGATCGCCATTGGCGTTGGGCGGCGGCACTACGATGCTATAGGAGTCACCCTTTCCTTGCGGTTCAAATGCCCGAGATTTTTCCCAGAGGGCGTAGATGTCGGCCTCATACTGGCTGGGCTCATAGGTTTTCGGTAGATTCATAGGAGTAATCCTTGCTTATTTTTTTCGTATCGCTCGGCAGAGAAGAAAATACAGTCGCCTAGGCGACGCGGTCGCGTGACGACAGAGAAGGGTATGCGAAACAGTGTTGCATGCGAGTATATCGGCACATGATGACCCTATCATACCATCTTGCAGATAAATTGAGAACAGAGGTAGCTTCACGTGAAAAAGGGGCAAACAAAATACAGCTTTCCCAACCCTGAAAGTCATACTATCCCAACCCTGTTTTTCCGTGAGCTTTTTGTTTGATCCCATGGTAGCACGTGTGCCCAAAAGTGCAATAGGTTTATGCTTAACCCAAATCACACTTCTTCAGCAGCTTGTGATGGGGATGCTGGTATTTCAGGTGGCACCCGGGTATGCAAGGCAAGGGAAGCAAGGTACTCCCGATGCAATTGCGCATTAAAGCGCTCTGCGCTGATATACGCCCCGATAGCGGCGGCAGCGCCTATTGCCACAGTTAGCGCAAAGACGCATCCGTAGTAGTCGCGCCGTGGCTGCTCGTGCACGGTTACATACTAAGGTTAGGTTTGATGTCCAGCGTCAGTGGGTCTGCTGCTGGGCGATGATGCAGGGCAGTGAAGCAGCCCAGCGTAGCGATCATGGCGCCGTTGTCTGTACAAAGCTTAGGGTCGGTATATTGTATTTTTATGGGCAGACGTTCGGCCAGCTGGCGGCGTAGCTCTGGGCTGGCGGCCACGCCGCCGGCTATCACCACCGATTTTGGCTGAAATTCTTCATACGCCAAAATAGCTTTATCTACGACGGTTTCTATAGCAATACGCTGGAAGCTGGCGGCCAGGTCAGCTTTCTGTACGTCGGACAGACGCGCGGGCAGCTCCTTGGAGGGCAGCGTAAAGTCTGCGCCCACTTCGCTCTGCGCTACACGCAGCACGGCTGTCTTCAGGCCTGAGAACGAAAAGTCATACTTACTGGCAAGTTTTGCCTTTGGCAGCTGGTAGCGCATCGCATCACCCTCCAGCGCCTTTTTACCCACGCTAGGGCCGCCGGGATACGGTAGGCCGATAATTTTCGCCACCTTGTCAAACGCTTCGCCAATAGCGTCGTCGTGCGTCTGGCCAAGGAGTGTGTAGTCGAAGTGGTTGCGGAACAGTACCAGCTGACTATGTCCGCCGGAAACGATTAGCGCTAGCAGGGGAAACGACGGCTGCGAATCAGGCAATATATAGCCGGGCAGGGAAGTCTGCGTAAGAAAGTTGGCGTATACATGCCCTTCAACGTGATTTATCGCATACAGTGGTTTGTTGTGCGTCAGAGCAAGCGTACGGGCCGAAAGCACGCCAACCAGCAGGCTACCGCCAAGACCCGCCCCATAGGTTACGGCAATAGCATCAATGCCGCTCCAGCCAGTCTGTGCATCCGCCAGAGCCCGCTTAACAGTAGGAATAATAGCCTCAATGTGGCTGCGCGCTGCAATCTCTGGTACCACACCGCCGAACTGCGCATGCAGGTCCATGCTCGATGCCACTACATTACTCAGCAGCCGCTGGCCGTTTTCTACGACTGCGGCCGCTGTCTCGTCGCAGCTCGACTCAATACCCAAAACTTTCATCACAATATATTATACAGAATGCATTTTCAGATGTGTCATACTAGATGCTGTGGGCTAGTTTTACGGGACGGTGCTTATGCTTGCGTGCAATAGGTTTTTATTTGGTAATTTATTGACAGATTTTTATAATTGTGCTTAAATCTTTCATAAGTAAATAGGAAATATCACCTTATATGAGCAAGGAAACGCAAAGTAACGCCCCCGTGCTTCCTCTTCCTGAGAACGGCAGCCATCTCCCTGAGGATGCCAGCCCAGTTCTTGTTTCGATGACTCCAGAACAGTTTGAACAAGCCTTCCAGCCAATAGTGATCGCCCCCATTCCAGCATCTTCCAACGGCAATGGACATCACAAAGAGCATCATAAGGCCGTTGAAATTGAGGCTTCTAAGCCAGTAGCGTTTGCTCCTGATGCTAAGGTAGAGAAGATTGATCCAGCAAATGTCGTACAGCCAGGGCTTTGGGAAGGACCGGGGAGCCGCGCCGAGCAGTTGGCTCAGGAGCACAGCAGCGCTGCGGCTCGTTTCGATAGTATGCTTCGTCCAGAAAATATCCTGGATCTAAAGGATCGATACGATCGCGCCGTTCGGCGTATGTCTGAAGAGCGGCACCCTAACTACGATCAGCGTAGTGCAGTAACCAAGCAGGGTGAACTGCAGCATGATATAGCTCGTCTCAAGCAGCAACTTATAGAATCGTATGTGCAGACGGGTGTTGCCAAGGGCGAACAGCGCCGGAACGTACCGGCAGCAATTCGCGAAGAGATCTCGCATAGTCTCGACCAAAGCATGCGCGATCTAGAAGATCGCATGCACGACGGATCGACTGAAGAATCACAGCGGCGCGCACAAGTTGTGGCGCGGGCAGCACAAGAAGTCACGCATTACGACGGTAGTTCTTTAGTTGGCGACGCAAACAATCCAAATATTGTATCGCCGAGTGCTCAGGCTGCTCATCTGGAAGAGCTCATGGTGAAGCGGCAACAAGTGCAAGCGCGTGTCACTGCGCGTCGTGACGAGCAGTCTGCTTCTCGGGCACGCTATAATCCCGATCAGGATGTCAGTATTCTAGAAGAAATGGCTGGCCATAAGAAAGGCCAGAAAACTGAGAGCGCCGTGCAATCTTCTGAGGCGCAAGTTTCCCCTGAGGAAGTCGTGAACAATCCCCTTGTTGCGCGCGCTCGGGAACAATTCGAGGATCACGCTCAGGCGATGCAGGGGGTGCACAGTGATCTCGAAGAAGCTGAGCATATCCACCAACAGACCCAAGATTTCATACGCGCCCACGAGGACTCCGACGAAGATGGCGAAGCCTCGTCTAGTGTAGTTTCTGAGGTCGTTCCTCCAGTATCAAGCGATATAGCAGTAGAAGAACAAGAACTACAAGCCACGCACAGCGCCAAACCGGAGCCGGAAATGCCCGATTGGCTGAAGCGGCTGGGTGATGAGCAAGCCGACGAAGAGGATGGCAATCTTCTTGAAATCGACGAAGAGGACGACGATCAGGAAATCGACTCAGCAGACTTGCAGCAGCCTGTTACCGGTCGCGTGCTACGGCGAAACAACCAAGACTTGGCGTCTGTGAGTTTGCCGTCCGCGCCGTCACCACTAGTAGTGCCCCAGCAGAGTCAGGGCCACACAGGCCCCTTGCAACCTGCGCAGGTGCCCGCAGCTCCTCCGTTGCTAGTGCCGCTGCCCCGGCCGCAGCGACGCCATAATATTTGGCAACGTGGCGCCGACGCCATCGGCCGCGCTATCCATGGCGCACCTATGCCGGAGGCAGGGAATTATGACGTTGCGGCAAATAATCCAAACATAGACCCTGCATCACCCAATGCTGCCGAGGCTCTGTTAGGCCTGGCACGCGATCAGCTTATTGAAATAAACGCACGACAGCGTTCGGAACACCATGGTAACGCCCGGCCAAATTGGCTGCAGCATCCTCGCATGGGCAGGCTCCTGAACAGTATAGGTAATCGCCTGCAGCGCAATGACGTAGCTGCAGACCAGGAAGCACATTTTGCAGAAGAGGAATATCGTGCCCGGCTTGATGCTTTCATTGCGCAAAACCCCGTACACGGAGCAAGCTGGCATTCGGAAGTAACGTTCAGGTACAACGAGCTTATCGACATCGAGAATGCCATTATCTCGCGGCAGGCTGAGCTAGTTGATCCTACAAGTTTGCGAGCTGCACAAGGTCGTAATATCCTGGCGCAGCAAATGAATGACGAGACAAACCGCGGCCGCGCAGTGCGGCTCGGTATGGTCGCCGTAACTGCGGCAGTCGGATTCGGTGCAGGCTGGCTTGAAAATGTCGTAAGCGGCGGCGCGGGCAGTAACGTTATCATGCCCGCCGTTGCCAGTGTCGTTGGCTACCAAGCCGGCGCTCGTATGGCAGAGGACGCCAACCGACTGGAAGTTAGAACGAACCGCCGCCGTATTTTAGACAGATCAGAGAGACAGATCGAGCAGGTGGAGCAGTTCAACAACAACCTACAGCATGAACAAGATGGTGACGTGCCAAACATCACATCCAATATCGCAGAGGTTCGACGTCAGGCAATTGAAACGAACAAAAACCGTCGTAATGCGTCCGCAAGGACTGGCGCCGCAGTCTTCGGCGGTGCGGTAGCTGCCGGTGAAATCGGCCATACAGTGGCCTATGATCTTGGGCACCAAACACCCTCGGCCCAAACAACACACGCTAATAACGGCAGCACGAACATCAATGTCCAGCAGCAGAAGCCGCAAACCCCTCAGCCAACAAAGGGATCTGAAGTAGGTTCCGGCGTAACGAGTGGCCCTAAGAACGACGGTGGCTACCCAGCAAATATCGGCGCACAGCTAAACCCACAGCAGCCTATGGTGCCCGTGCAACGTACCGTCGACATCCTTAATTTAGACGGCGGTAATGTTCAGCGACTTTTCCCGGACTTAGCGGGTCACCATTTCGCCATAGCTGAGATCAATGGCTACCAGCAAGTCACTATGGACGGTCATCAGCTGAGCCCTGCACTGCAGAAGCTGTTTGATGCGGCCGAACTTACATTTGGTAAATAACGTAGAAAATAAAAAAAGGATTCAGGTATGACCGATACGCAGTTGTACGAACAGGCACTGACTATTCTTGGGCTCGACAAGGAGAGCAAGGAAGTGAAAGTGGCGACAGTGCAGCAGATGGTGCGGCTTACGCAGAGTCGGTTGGCTTCCGTAGTTCCAAGCTTGCTGACCGATGATCAGGCAGAACACATCGTTGATATGCAAAGTGCAGGCAAAACACCGGAAGAGATCATGCAATGGGCCGAAGCCGCGCTTCCTGTAAAATATCGTGAGCTTTTTGAAGCAACCATGTTGGATGCTGCAGAAGAAATAGTGTCTAACCGACGTACACCGGCCCAGCGTTGAATGTATGTATATTATTGCATAAAAATGCATAATATGCTAATGTGTGGTTATGCACGAAGAACAGCTTAATGCGCCAAAACAGCACTACGAGCGATTAGCACTACACCCCGTTGCGGGGTCGTATAGCCTTGCCAGTGAAGATCATCCGCATCGCAATGAGGATGCTCATTTCGAAGGAACGTATACTTTTATTGTAGCCGATGGTATGGGTGGTGAAGCTAGCGGTGAAGTTGCTTCTGCGCAGGTGATAAAAAGCATGAGTAATTACCTTGACGTTCCGCGCTGGCAAACAACCGATCAGGACGTTACCAACGCGATAAAGGCTGCAGGTGCACAGACGTATGCGGATATAGTAAAAGCTGATCCAAATAAGCGAGGCATAGGATCTGTTGTGGTGGGTGCAAGGTTTTATGACGTGCCTGCACATGCTCTACCCAATGGGCGGCACCAGCCAGAGCAGACACACGTTACGGTTTTTAACGTTGGTGACACGCGGGCCTACCTAGACAGCCCTATGAGAGGCGATACGTTCCAGGTGCTTACCCTCGACAACGGTGGCAAAACACATACCAAAGAGGCGCAGGTAGTAATGGCCGATGCCACAAAGACGGCCGACTTAGGCCAATTCCTTGGCCAGTTTGCGATTCGCAACCGAGCTGTTGGGTATCATAGCTACGAGAAGGAACCGGCTTTGGAGCTGCATTCTTTTAGGATGTTGCCTGGGGATAGGCTATTGCTCTGTACTGACGGCATCCACGATCTCCTAACTGACCCGGAACTATTAGACCTTATGACGATGGCAGAGACGGGTCGGTTGCCTAAAGATAGCAGGATACGCGAACTGTTGAAACATGATCAATCCCTTGACGGTGACGGCCAGTTCACTGCAGCTGTGGCCGAGCTGTTCGCAGATCTTGGCAACCCGGCGCTGGGTGCGAAAGTGATCGTGCATGCCGCATATGCTCGCACATCTCAAACAGATGACATGCGTGTGCGCGGCGCCCAAGGAATGGGCGGCAAGCGGGCAGATGACATGACGGCCACAATTATCAAGACGGCCAAGACCGCCTAACAGTTTCCATCTAGAGTTCGGATATTCTTAGACGTATACTAAGGATATGAATATCCGTAGAGTTGTTAAAAAAGTCATCCCTGCTAGCGCATTCCATGCAATTGAGCCCTACGGCCATCTCGGCGAGGCTGTATTGTTGAATACTATGCATGGTTTCCCGGGGCGGGATATGAAGGTGATTGGCGTAACGGGCACAAACGGTAAAACATCGACTGCCTTTTTTATTCACCGTATGCTGGTCAGCGCCGGCTATAAGACTGGCATTATGACCACCGTGTCGTATGGTGTGGACGACGATATTCGCCAGCAGGTTCATCACTACACCAATGTGCCAGTGCCGGAGCTGATGCGCCGGCTGCAATGGATGCGTGAGCAGAAAATAGATTGGCTGGTGTTGGAAGTGACGAGCCAGGCTTTGGCGCAGTACAGGGTGTGGGGCGTACCTTTTTCTGTAGGCGTACTCACCAATATCACTCACGAGCACCTTGATTATCACAAGACATTTGAGCGCTACAGTGAGGCGAAGCGACGTTTGTTCAGACTGGTGGCGGCAAACAAGAAAGGTTTGCAAACAGGCATTGCCAATGCAGATGATACGCAGGGCGAGCGCTTTGCGCATACCACCCCGCATCCGATACTGTATGGTGTGCACGGCGGCGATGTGCGTGCAAAGGACGTTAAATGTACGCCAAGTGGCAGCCGGTATACGGCCGTAGCCGGGAGCGACAGCTACGACATCGTATGCCACATTCCTGGTGAGTTTTATGTGCAGAACAGCTTGGCGGCAGTCTGTGTAGGCCGGGCGCTGGGCTTGAACAAAAAGCAGATAGAGCAGGGGATTGCCGCTTTACAGGGCGTTGCAGGACGTATGACGACGATAGACGAGGGTCAGGATTTCGACGTGATCGTGGACTATGCGCATACTCCGGACAGCTTCGAAAAATTATTCAAAGATTTACGGCCGGTCGTAAAGGGCAGAATGATCGTGATGTTCGGCAGCGCCGGCCGGCGCGACGAAGCAAAACGGGCAGTACAGGGCAGGCTGGCCGGCGAGTATGCCGACGAAGTGATCCTGACCGAAGAAGACGACCGAGATATCGATGGCATGCAAATTCTGAACCAGATCGCCAGTGGCGCCGAGGCGGCGGGCAAAACTCGTGATAAAAATTTGTTCTTGGTGCACGACCGTAAGCAGGCTATAGCCTTTACCTTAAAACGTGCACAAAAAGGCGATACGGTATTGCTGCTGGGCAAAGGCCATGAAAAAACCATAGAGCGTGCCGACGGCGAGCATCCTTGGGACGAAATTGTTTTGACGAGGCAACTGTTGACTAAATATAGTAAAGTGTTATAATAATAGCCATGTTCTACACGCTTATAGAGATTTTTCTCAATTGTCGCCCGAGAGAATGATGTTGTAGACAAGAGCATTACGCTAGATGACAGAATCTCTCTCAACACGAGGGAGATTTTATTTGTACTAGTAAAGCTATTAAAGCAAAACCTTAATTGCAGGAAAGATATATTTCGTATATCGTATGTGCCAGATGATTTCAACAGAAACCTGGTCAAACCTCATGGCGGAAAACCCGACGCCCGTAGACCCAACGCACGAGCTACGTCCATTAGCTGATGATGTGGTGCAATACGTGCGTGGCGGCCGGGAATATATAGCCGTACGAGATACGAATGGGTATGGCGAAGCGTCAGACGATACGCCGCATACGCTGCAGCGCGTCGTGGAAGGCGGGGACTTCTCGACATACGAGGTGCCGCCCTATCTTGCGTCAGTGGCGGCAGTGACGCGTGAATTTGGGGCGGCCGGAATTGAGGATTTGAAGCCGATATATCGCGCCATTGGACAACTGCTGTATGAGGCTGCGCAGCAGCCAATCCGTCCTCCGGTAGTTCGAGTGGATGATGTGGCTATAGACATGAGGACGAACGAGCTGTACTACGTCCCGCCTGTCATTTTTACTCAAGCAGAGGTGACTACCGCTGCCTACGAACTGTGGATGAAGAAATCTATCGCCCATACGTTCAAGTCTCTATTTGAAAGATCGGTAGTTACAAGTTTGCAGTCTGAAATTACCCAAGGAATGAAACAATGAGCCAAGCGTACGAAATGCATGCTAAGCAAGTCGCAGAAGATATCCATTCTGTGATGGGTTTGACGTTTATTCCTGATGCTACGCACCTCGCAGCGGGCATGCGCCAGTCGGCACACGGCGTAGTTCCGGGTGTTTTGACACAATATGGCCCAGTCGTCGCAAAGCCCCATGCCGCGCGTAGGTATGCCCATGCGGAGCTCGACAACCTTGAAAGCGTTGCTGAGGAGAATATGCCGGGCTTGAAAGTGGTAGAGCCTATAGGTGTAGTGAGCAGCTATGATAGGCATATTCTATTGACGTATCGTGAAGACATCCGGCCTTTATCTCATCTGGATTGGACTCCAAGCTCTGAAGACAGAGTACGTCAGGATCGACTGACGAAGACCTTTGGACGCATGGCGACGGTCGCAGCAGCGCTTCATGACCGCGGCATTTCCCACGGCGACCTCAAAATCTGGAATATGGCATTCGCAGCCGATGGTTCGTTCATATACTTTGATGCCGAAAAAACAGTATTCAACGAGAATGTCACCGAGAGCGAATTTGGTGTTCGTATATGTCACGACTTGTATAGCATGGGCGTCTCTGCGTTGTGGAGCGGTTACCTGGGAGACATAAAGGATAATCGGGTACGCGCTAATGAGTTAAGCACTGTGCTGCTCGAACCGTATTTCGATGCGCTGGGCTATCAGCCTCACCTGCCTGTGTCTTATAAGGACCAGCCGAAGATTGTCGAGCGGTGGACCAATGATGCTCGTTTTAAGCCTGAGTGGCTTCTCACGGTAGAGAAGCCTGCCTAGTTTGACTTTCCTATAAAAGTATATATAATCGCCCACGATGTCTACGTTTTCATGCCAATACATTCTCGGCCACACGGTCATTTTCCTCAAGCAAGAGGGAGATTGTAGCGTAGCGTAAAAAACGCATCACGAAGTTAAAGTAACACCTACATATCTCCCTCGAATACCGGGGGAGATTTTTTATAAAGAAATTATATGAGTCTGGAATTACACGATACATCTACGGCAAATGGCCCAAATATGGGATGGTCTGGTATTGGTGTGTTTAAATATGCATCTATGACGTCAGTAAATAATTACCCTCTAGCTGCTCGGCCAAATGAGATCGAACAAAATTCAGCGAATGGACGAGGATACTGGCTGTTTACACCTGAAACGCCCGGGGATCTAGGTGATTTATTAGAATCCTTACCCGATGAAAGCAGCTTTACAGAAGTAGGTGGAATAGCCCAAGGATTAAAGACTAGCGGATCTGTACTCGTGGAGGGGGCGCCTGTCAGTGGCAAAAGTCACCTTGTGCGTGATCTGCAGGTAGCGGCAGTCGTCCATAACGTTCCGACGTTCGCATTATCGACACATGTGAATGCTGGCAAGCGTACTGGTGTCGAAAACATTCGCGAGCCTCTTGTGCGTTTCATGGAGCATGCCCAGTATGCGGGCGGTGTGGTGATTCTAGATAATGTTGACTACCTTGGCTATAAGGGCAGTAGTGGCAAGGCGCGCTCCCGCAGTGCGGCTGAGGAATATGCCCGGACATTCCAGCCGCTCGTGGAAGAGCTTATTGGACATCCACGAGTTACGGTGTTGGGTACGGCACACGATAACCGTTGGCGCGAAGGTAAATGGACGTGGCGCGACCAAGCAATAGACGGACCTGCGACGGCAACCCTTGAAGCTTTTTCTATAAGAACCACATTTGAGGGTAAGATGGCGCTCGTGGGCTTGGCTCATATTTTGCGCGAGCGAAACCTAAGGCAATCAGAGGGTATGCCGGCGCTGGACCTAGGGAGTGCGGCGCGCATAATCCGTATGTTGCGCGCTAATGATATGGCAGACTTTTTCCACGCAAACCATCTCAACGCACATTTATTTCTCGAAGACCCAGAGGCCGCATTGCGCGAGATAGATAGTGGCAGAGGAGCGCGGTATGGTGACGCTAACAAACGGTAATTACTTAAACCAGGGAGCGCATATAACGATGTCTTTATGCCAATACATTCTCGACCACATGGTCATTTTCCTCAAGCAAGAGGGAGATTGTAGCGTAGCGTAAAAAAACGCATCACGAAATAAGGAACAACACTACAAATCTCCCTCGAATCCCGAGGGAGATTTTTGTTACAGAAAGTATTTATGATTAACCCATACGAATCACTCATAATGACGCCCCCCACAGGTGAGTACTACCCGTGGTCTTCTTATGAAGCTGAGCTGAAGCCGCCAGAAACATATCTCGAGCAGCCTGAAGTCATGGATATTATCCGGTGGCGGCAGGAGATTGCTCGAACTATAGGTGCGCTTGGCTGCGGCGCTGAAGCCTCTTGCTTCATTCCAGGACTGGTGTACGAGCACGAGAGAATCCAGAGCGAGATGAAAGAAGTGGGGTATGCCATCGGTGAACACGTGCTTAAAATGCTGTGCAATTCGCCGTTCGAGGCGAACGTTCTGGAACTGGCTGGGCGCACGAAAGAGATCAGCAGCATCCTTGGTAAGGTCAAGCGTCGGGAAAACGCTGCCTCGACAGATAGAATCAGTGATTTATATGCTTTTTTGGTCCGAACGCCCAATGATGTACTTCCGCGGCGTGTGTTAGAGCATGCATGCTGCGAGTTCGAAGGAGGTGAGATCAGCCCGCTTGCGAACGGCGCTAGTGACCCACGGTTCGTTCGACAAGGTATATTACAGGCGAAACTACACACGACAGTAGGCAACCGACAAGTGCCATTTGAACTTATCGTCCTCACGCGTCACCAGTCGAAGGTCTACAACAAGACACGACATAATTTCGTTAGTACTAGAGAACGGGACCAAGAGGCGCTACAGCTTATGGATACGCTTAACCGCATGCTTCCCTCTTGACCCGCGGTTAGCACTTGGCTATATTGAGTGCTGATGGCTGGCACTACCACTTCATGAGTGCTAGCCGAATATAACCATAACGGAGGAATCACCCGCAATGAGTGTTCATATTCAACCGCTCGGTGACTACGTGGTCGCACAAAGCGAAGAACCCGAGACCAAAACGGCCAGTGGTTTATATCTGCCGGAAAAAGCCGCTGAGAAGCCGAAAGTTGCTAAAGTAGTAGCCGTAGGTAAAGACGCCAAGCAAATTAAGGTCGGCGACCGCATTATCTACAAGAGCTACAGCACTACCGATGTAAAAATGGGTACGGAAGAGTATATCCTCGTCAAAGAGGAAGATGTACTTGCGACCGTAAAATAAGGAGATAAGAGGACATGGCAAAAAAAGTCTTTTATGATGACGACGCCCGCCGCCGCGTACTGGCCGGCGCCAAGATTCTGTACGATGCGGTAAAGACCACTATGGGTCCGAAGGGTCGTAATGTGGTCATTAGCAAAAGCTATGGCGCACCGACCGTTACGCATGATGGTGTTACCGTTGCCAAAGGCGTAGAGCTGGGCGACGTAGACGACGAAACGTTGGGCTACAAAGTTGGCGCCGAGCTGATAAAGCAAGCTGCCAGTAAGATGAACGATGTAGCTGGCGACGGTACCACTACCGTAACGGTGCTGACCTACCACATCCTGAACGAAGCTAACAAGCTGATTGCCGCCGGCCATAACCCGATGCTGCTGCGCAAGGGCCTTGAGGCTGCCGCGCAGGAAGTAATCGCCAAGCTTAGCACCATGACCGAAGACATCGCCGGCAAGAAGAGCCGCGTGGCCGAGGTCGCTACTATCTCCGCGGGTGATGCTGAAATCGGCAATCTGATTGCTGATGTCATGGAAGCCATCGGCAAAGACGGTGTGGTCACGGTAGAAGAAGGCCAGGGTTTGGCGCTGGAAAGCGAAGTGGTAGAGGGTTTTACCTTCGACCGTGGTTTCGTTAGTGCCTACATGGTTACCGACACCGGTCGCATGGAAGCTGTCTACGACAAGCCGGCCATCGTGGTGACCGACAAGAAGGTATCCAGTATCCAGGAATTCCTGCCGCTGCTTGAGAAAATCGCCCAAAGCGGTAAGAAAGATCTGGTGCTGATTGCCGAAGATGTTGACGGCGAGGCGCTCGGTACACTGATCCTTAATCGTCTAAAGGGTGTGTTCAATACGGTTGCCGTCAAGGCGCCTGCCTTCGGTGACCGCCGCAAGGACATGCTGAACGACATCGCTATCCTGACGGGCGCTGAGGTAATCACCGAAGACCGCGGTATGACGTTCGAGAACGTCGACCTAGGCGTGGTTGGTTCTGCCCGCAAGGTGATCGTTACCAAAGACGAGACAACCATCATCGAAGGTGGTGGTTCGCCGGCCGAGGTAAATGCCCGAATCAAGCAGATCAACCAACAGATTGATGCTGCCAAGAGCGAGTATGATAAAGAAAACCTCGAGAAGCGCCGCGCTGCACTCAGCGGCAAGGTAGCTGTCATCAAGGTTGGTGGCGCTACTGAAACCGAAATTGAAGAGAAGAAGTACCGTGTCGATGACGCCGTAGCTGCTGTAAAGGCCGCCTTGGCCGACGGTATCGTGCCTGGCGGTGGCGTAACGCTCATCAATCTGACCACTGCCATTGCCGCAACCGACGACGATACCTCTGTTGCCGCTGGCCGCCAGTTGCTCATCAAGGCGCTGGAACAGCCATTCCGCATTCTGCTCACTAACGCTGGCCTGAATGCTGACGAGTGGCTGCCGCAAGTACGCGCTGCTAAGCCGGGCCACGGTGTCAACGTCAATGACGCAACCAAGCTGGTAGACCTAAAGGCTAGCGGCGTGGTTGACCCAACCCGCGTAACCAAGGAAGCCGTGCAGAATGCCGTGAGCATTGCCGGCACCAGCATGACCATGGGTGCATTGGTAGTGGAAGTGCCAAAAGAAGAGAAGGGCGGCGGTGGGGCGCCGGACATGGGCGGAATGGGAATGATGTAGGCCGCATGAGAGGGGGGGGGCATGCCCCCCTCTCATCGCGCCGGGCAAATGGAATACATTTGCTCGGGCTGCTCTCCCCGAAAAAGTCAGCATCGTCCTGGAGTGAATTCAGGACGATGTTGGATATTATTTAGCGTAGAAAGCAAAGTGGCTATGCTTTGCATCAGAGCATGCTAGAGGTACACTATAGATATGCGTTTATTTGGCAAAAGATCAAATACACAGCCTGAAATGGCCGACGTTCCACCTGAACTGCGGCCGTATTACCGTGAGCAGGCGGTGGCGGCTCACGCCCGCCGTACGGCACTGCGTTTTATGCTTATATTTATGATCATCGTGATCATTGGCGCGGGCGGATTGTGGCTGTGGCTGAACCACATGAAACCAAAGAAAAATGATTCTTCAAATACAGTGAATAGTTCGCAGGTCGCACAAAATCAAACCGGCAACGGCTCGACGAGTACAAATCCTACACCCCCGGCAACAAATAATAATTCCTCCAGCAGCACGACCCAGCAAACGCCACCACCTGGCCCGTCTACGGTTTTACCTTCTCCGTCGGCTAGCACGCCTTCGCAAACAACGGACACCACTACACCTCCAGCTTCGAGCGTCAACATTCCGAATACTGGCCCTGGGGAAACCATAGCCGTTGTAGCGGTGGCGATGGGCGCTATTGCTATGATTGGCTTTCATGTTCGCCAACGCCGCGCGGTAAAGTAAGCCGTAACAAAAAACAAGCGGCCGTATGGCC
The DNA here is from genome assembly GCA_035758575.1 of Saccharimonadales bacterium (SeqCode). Lineage (GTDB taxonomy): Bacteria > Patescibacteriota > Saccharimonadia > Saccharimonadales > UBA4665 > JANWHZ01. The sequence continues at coordinate 76,784 of DASTXH010000017.1, read as the reverse complement.
ACCTGTTCTATGCAACTAGTTGTTGGTTATGCGTTGTGTTGGGTAAAGTAGTTTATTTCGTTCACTACATCCAGCAGGGCTTGGGCGCGTACTTTCTCATCGCTGATACCTTTGGCGGCTTCGAATGCTTCAGGGATAAGGCTTTGGTCGTCTGATGCCTGGATCATCATCATGGTAGTACGGAACTTTTCTTCAGGTGTTTGTTCCAGGTGGCCGACCAGCGGCTTCAGGCTCTGCAGGGCTTCCTGCTTGATGTTGATGAGGTCATCTGGCGTATTTGCCGCTGTGGGTGCTGGCGCCGATGAGGTGGCGGTGCTGGACGTGTCTGATGACATTGACAGCGTGGTATCATCGCTGGTTTGCTGGCGGAAAGTCTGAGGCATAGCCATGCCGTTGTCGTTGACCGCGCCACTGAGCTCCATGGGCATCATGGCATCTTCGTTTTCGGGCATGGGCAAGTTCTGCGACATAGTATCGCCCATAGGCTGCGGCGGCGTCATACCTTGATCTTGTGAATTGTCGTCGTGGTGCCCAAACATCATGTTACCCCCTAAAACACTTATGTCTTTGCGTACTACTATAGAGAAAACCCCGCTAAATGCAAGTACTCCTTCTGGATGTCAGCTGTGTGCGCAGTGTCAATGACGTAGACAAGTACAGCTGGTAAATATAAAAGATGAAAAGACACAACGAGTTTAATTCTGGTAATGATGTTGCGTGTTCGTATGCTGGCGGGAGCTGCTATAACGCGGCGTACTGCACGGCGCTGTCCCGTATCCTTTTGAAGGAAGCACTGCTGGTCAGATATCCTGCTGACGACAGCCTAAAACAAGAGGTGAACAGTATACTTGCAGATATTCCATCTGATTGTACGAGATATGAAGAATTGCAAGGGCATGCGCAATAATTAGATGTTGCTTATGCTGCTCAAGCGAAATGGCGTACAATGTGCGTACGGAGGAACTATGCTTGACGATTTGAAGAAGATCCACGAATTAGACCAACAAGACGCTTTGGGCATTGCCGAAAAAGAGGGCGAGCAGCTAGTGCACGAATTTGCGCTGACTGGCTCAAGTGAATTCCGCGACATTCAAAACGTTGTATATGGCGCCATGGGTGGATCCGCCTTGGCCGCACTGCTGCTGCATACTTGGCCGCACCTGATGCTGCCATTTGAGGTGGTGCGCAATTATTCTATTCCTGCATACGTAAGTGAACGAACGCTATTCATCGCTGCCAGCTATTCGGGTAACACCGAAGAGACAATCGGTGCTATTGCCGAGGCTGAGGCCAAGGGTGCGCAAATTGCCGTGATTGCCGGCGGGGGCAAGCTGCAGCAAATTGCCGAGGAGAGAGGCTATTTGTTTGCACAGCTGCCCAAGGCCGAACAACCGCGCTACGCGGTGCTGTACAACTTCCGCGCCTTACTACAAGTATTGGAGGCTGCTGGCGTATTGCATGAAGATTACCGACCGATTATGGCCTCGACTGCGCAGTTTTTGAACACTGCAGTGCACGCCTGGCGACCTGATGTGCCAACCGCCAGCAACCCCGCCAAACAGATCGCGCAGGAGCTGGTAGGGAAGTCGGTGGTGGTGTACGGCGGGCCAAATATGTACCCGGCGGCGTACAAGTGGAAGATCAGCTGCAACGAAAACGCCAAGCACATCGCCTGGGCAAACCAGTATCCTGAGCTCAACCACAACGAGTTCATCGGCTGGAGCAAGCAACCCGTAGACAAGCCGTATGCGGTGGTAGAACTACGCAGCAGTTTTGAGCATGAGCGAGTACAAAAACGGTTCGTGGTAACCGAGCGGCTACTATCCGGCATGCGCCCGAGTCCTATTGTGGTTACTGCCGAGGGCACTACGGTGCTTGAACACCTGCTATGGTGTGTGCTGTTCGGTGATTTTGTGACTATCTACCTGGCGCTTTTGAACGGCTTGAACCCGGCGCCGGTGGAGCTGGTAGAGAAGTTCAAAAAAGCCCTGGACGCATAAACAAGGAGAAGACCATGTCCGACCAAGTGCCGGCCTTTGACGTTAGTTCTTTTAGTACGGATTCCTATGTTAAGCGGGTGGAAAAGCCGTGGGGTTATGAGCTGCATTGGGTGCCCGCCGATGCGCCGTATATAGGTAAACTTCTACATATCAACGAAGGCTGTCGGCTGAGCCTGCAGGTACACGACGAAAAGCAAGAGAGCTGGTTTATCATCGGCGGTAAGGGATCGGTTATCTGGGAAGGTAGCCTGGGCCAGCTGGTAGAAACCGAACTGCAACCGGGTGTCGGCTACAGCACAAAAGTAGGGCAGAAACACCGGCTGAAGGGGCTGAAGGGCGGCTGCGACATCATTGAGGTATCGACGCCCGAAAAAGGCACTACTTGGCGACTGGAAGACGATTACGCGCGGCCGCACGAAACGCCCGAGCAGCGCGCTATAGAACGTGGCGAGCCACTGTCGGCGTAGTTGAGACGCGGCTTGTTGCTATAATAGAATCCAAGATGCGCATACAGGTGGCACCGGGAACGCAGTACATAGCATCGTTGCTGGCGGCAACTGTGGTGAGTTGTGCGCTTTTGGGCGCCGATGCGGCGCTATACCACGTAAATATTCCCTGGTATATGGCGTGGAACCTGTTTCTTGCCTGGGTACCGTTTGTGTTGGCGCTGGGACTGGTGCGCTATGTGCGCCATCATGCTTGGTCGGAGTGGCTGCCGACGCTGCTGACGGTGGTTTGGCTGGCATTCCTGCCAAATAGTTTCTACATGGTCAGCGATTTTATCCATTTGAATGAAATTGCCGATTCATCACAGCTGCTGTTTAGTGCGGTGATGTTTATGGCGTTTATCGCTACCGGCGTGGTGTTGGGCATGAGCAGTCTGTATCTCGTGCACCATGAGCTGAAGAAGCGGCTGTCATCCCGGTTTGCAGCGCTTTCGGTGGCCGGCATCATCCTTATCTGTAGTATCGCGATTTATATTGGCCGCGACCTGCGGTGGAATACGTGGGATCTATTGGTTGATCCTGCTGGTATGCTGTTTGATGTGTCGATGCGGCTGATGAACCCATCGAACTATGGTGCGATATTAGCGGTGGTGGCGCCGTTTTTCGTGCTGCTTTGTATGCTGTATGCAGTAGCGTGGCAGGGAAGCAAATTGTTGCGAGCTAGAAAGTAGGGTTTTTGTCGCACCTCTGTTGCTATATCTGTATAATGTAAGGCATGAAACAGGATATCGCCTTGGCGGTGCAAGCCGCGTGCGCTGATGTATTTGGTGTTGATGATCAGACGGTTGTGCTGACGCGCCCAGACGAACAATTTGGCGACTACGCCACCAACGTGGCAATGCGGCTGGCGGGCGCATTGCACAAAAATCCGCGCGAGGTGGCCAATGCGCTTGCCGACAAGTTGCGTGCGGTGTTATGCGACACGGCCAGCGAAGTGTCGGTGGCCGGCCCGGGTTTTTTGAATATCCGGCTTTCGGACGCGGCGCTGGCGCGTGCGGCCAGCGAAGAGCCGGCGGCGTCGTTTGCGGGCAAAACCGTACTGGTGGAGTACTCCGATCCCAATCCGTTCAAGCCCTTGCATGCAGGCCACCTGTATACGACACTAGTGGGGGATATGATTGCCCGCCTGGTTGAACGCGCTGGTGCTAAGACAGTTCGGCTGAATTATGGCGGCGACGTTGGGCTGCATGTGGGCAAAAGCATGTGGGCAATCGTCAAACATTTGGGCGGTGAACATCCTGAGGCGCTCACCCAAATAGCCGAAGCCGACCGCCCGTCGTGGTTGGGCGCGCGGTACGTAGAAGGCAATAACGCATACGAAGATAATGAGTCGGCAAAGCAGGAAATTATTGCCGTGAACAAGCGGGTGTACCAGCTGCATGCCGATAATGATCACACCTCACCCTTTGCGCACATATACTGGACATGCCGTCAGTGGAGCTATGATTATTTCGCTACATTGTATACGCAGCTGCAGGTGACGCCGTTTGACCGCTTCATTCCCGAAAGTGATGTAACACTGCTGGGTGTGGCGACGGTACGGGAGCAGCTAGCCAAGGGCGTGTATAAAAAGTCTGGTGATGCCGTGGTGTTCGAGGGCGAGCCGTTCGGGCTGCACACACGGGTGTTCATAAACAGCGAAGGCCTGCCGACGTATGAAACCAAAGATGTCGGCCTGAGTCTGACTAAGTGGAAAGAATATCCCAACTTCGACAAGTCTATCATCATTACCGCCAACGAGCAGGCACAGTACATGCAGGTAGTTATTGCCAGTATCAGGCAGTTTGCGCCTGAGCCGGCCGAACACACGGTACATCTGACGCATGGTGTGGTGAAGCTGCAGGGCGGGGTAAAAATGAGTTCACGCAAGGGCAACATTGTATCCGCACTGGATATCCTGGCGGCAGCGCGTGTTGCCGGTGCCGAAACCGGCACGAATCCATCCGAAGAAACCGTATTGGCGGCAGTGAAGTATGCTTTGGCAAAGAACCGCATGGGCGGAGATATTGTGTACGATCCTAAAGAATCCATTGCCTTGGAAGGCAACAGCGGGCCATACTTACAGTATGCACATGCCAGGGCCAGGAGCATCCTTGCAAAAGCTGAGGGTATGGACATGGCTATTACGCCCGACCAGGCGTTCCAGCCCGCAGAACGATTGTTGTTGCGCAAGGTAGCGGAGTTTGCTGAAACGGTGGAGCGGGCAACCGAAGAATATATGCCGCACTACATCTGCACTTATTTGTACGAATTGGCGCAGGTGTTCAATCATTTTTACGAGCACAACCGAGTGATTGGCAGCGAGCGGCAGCTGCAGCGCCTGCGATTGGTTGAGCTGTATGCGGATACGCTGAAAAAAGGGTTGGGCCTCTTGGGTATTACCGCCCCCGACGCAATGTGATTTTTAGAAAACACGGCTAGTAGGCCGGTGCTAAAATGGAATGTGAGTAGTATATGAGTAACCAACCAACCCAAACCAACAATGGCGACAGCAAACCGCTGTCCAAGAAAAGCGACGCCGAGCTGAAACGCGAAGCCCGCGCCCGGCTAAAACGGATGGATCCGGTATCTGCTGCTACCCTAGTAAATGATGTGATGGGCAAGCCGGTTACCGGCTTTGTAAACTTTTTGCGTGAGCACGCCATAGTGGGCCTGGCAGTAGGCTTTGTACTTGGTACGCAAGTGCAAACGGTGGTAAAGGCGTTTATATCCGGCTTTATTGATCCGTTATTTTTGCTGGCATTTCCAGGCAATAAATCTTTGAGCCAACGTACCTTTACGCTCAGTTTCGACGGGCGGCATGCCGATTTTGGCTGGGGCGCATTAGCATACGCGTTGTTGGATTTTCTGGTTGTTGCCGGTGCGATCTATCTTGTTATCCGTATATTCCAGCTGGATAAGCTCGATAAGCAAAAGTAGCCGGTTGCCCTAGGGAGCCGGCAGAAAGGTGGGGGTATGGCAAAGCAGCATAGCGATGAGGAGTGGAAGGCGCGTCTGACGCCAGAACAGTATGCTATCTTGCGCAACAAGCATACCGAAGCGCCGTTTACTGGCGCATTGCTGCACAATGCTGAGCATGGCGTGTATACATGCGCGGCCTGCGGTGCGATATTATTCAAAAGTGAACACAAATTTGATTCCGGCAGTGGCTGGCCCAGCTTTTATGATCTGGCCCAGGCAGGTGCGGTAAAACTGGAAGAAGATCATAGCTTGCCCGAAGTACGCACCGAGGTGACTTGTACCAACTGCGGCGGTCATCTAGGCCATTTGTTCCACGATGCAGCCGACCAGCCTACCGGCAACCGCTATTGCATCAATTCCGGTGCGCTGTGTTTCGAGAAGAAATAGATGCGCTAGCAGTCGGATTCGGCAGTGGGGTATTTATCGCCCCAGGCAGCCATCTGCTGCAGGATGGGGATAAGGTCTTGGCCCTTGGGGGTCAGGGTATATTCGATGCGCGGTGGCACCTCGGCAAAGCTTTTTTTGGTGATAATTCCTTGGTTTTCTAGATCGTCCAGACGTTTGGACAGGGTGCGCGGGTTTATGTTGCCCACGGATTTTTCGAGCAAGCAGAAGCGCTTTGGGCCGCTTGCCAGGTCACGCAGGATGAGTGCGGTCCATTTGCTGCCAATAATTTCCATGGCGGCAGCAATACAACCCACGCGGGGTTCAAGGTCAAGAGAAGTGGATGTATCGTTCATACTTTACAAAGTATAGCTATGCATGTAGGCTAATAATATATAAAGTATACCATAGGAGGAACAGATATGAAACTACAGGTAATCGTAGGCAGCACGCGGGACGACCGCGTAACCGACCGTATTGCGGCGTGGGTAGCTACAGTGGCACGTAACTTAGCTGATACTATCGTAGAGGTGGTTGACCTGAAAGAGTATCCGATGCCGTTTTTCGACGAAGCCATCTCGCCACAGTATAATCCGGCCCGTACACCTAAGCCCGAAGTAAAGAAGTGGTTGGATAAGCTGGCCGAGGCTGACGCCTACGTGCTGGTGACCCCCGAATACAACCGGTCGACGTCGGCGGTTCTCAAAAACGCGCTCGATTATATAGATTTCCAGTTTTCCCGTAAACCAGTAGCCATCGTTGCGCATGGCAGCACCGGCGGCGCGCAAGCCGTAGCGCAACTGCGGGGTATTCTGCCTGGCGTTCTGGCGGTAAGCGTGCCGCAGGCGACGTTCTTCCTGGGCCGCGCCGCGGAGGCAATAGATGAGACGGGGGAGATGCAGGCAGAAATGAAGCAAAATCCCTACGGCCCACATGCCGCGCTGAAGCGAATGCTGGACGAGACCAAATGGTATAGCGACGCCCTTGCCGCGGCTCGTAAATAGCAATCCTACTGCACTGCTACCGCCGCCCTGTCCGCCAGGGGCGGCGGTAGCGTATACTAAAGCCATGCATATAGACAAACAGCGTTTGCCAACCAAACTGCTTTGGGTTGACCTAGAAATGACCGGCCTTGACCCTTCTAAACACGTCATCGTAGAGGTGGCGGCAATTGTCACAGATTTTTCGTTCAAAGAATTTGCGCGTTACGAAGCCGTTATTCATCAAACCGAGGAGATTTTAGAGGCTGCCGACGAATGGCCAAAAGCCCAGCATGCCGCCAGCGGCCTGACGCAGCGGGTGCGCACCCACGGCAAATCCGAGCGCGAAGTAATCGCAGGTATGGCGGCGCTTATACGCCAGCATTTCGGTGATGAGCCGGCGGTTTTGGCAGGTAACTCCATCCATTCCGACCGCAAATTTATCAAACAGTGGTGGCCGGAGGTAGAGGCATTACTGCACTACCGGATGTTCGATGTCAGCACCCTGAAGATATATATGCAGGGTAGATATGGGGTAGAGTTTAAAAAGGCCGATACCCACCGCGCGGCAGACGATATACAGGCAAGCATTGCCGAATGGGAATACTACATGCAATGGCTAAAGGAGCATGACAGATGAGCGAGGCTGCTGTAATCGATAGACTGACCGTAGAAATGTATATTTTGAGTATGCCCAATGCAGTACGGGAATATCCGTTTGGAGAGGGCGTAGCGGTGTATAAAGTTGGCGACAAAATGTTCGCGTTGATGAGCGAAGAGAAGACGCCGGTAAACCTGAGCCTCAAATGCGACCCGCAGCTATCCAAAGTGCTGCGGGAACGTTACGAGAGTGTGATGCCGGGCTACCATCTGAACAAAAAGCACTGGAACACCATTGTGCTCAGCGGACAATTGGGCTGGGAAGAGGTGCAAGATCTTATCAGGCATTCATACTTGCTGGTTACGGGCGAGTCGACGGTACCACAGATATAGTAGCCGGCGCCTACTCTTGCTGCGCGCTCATCGTGACGAGCAGCTGTGCCTGGTTGTATGCGTCCTGCAACAACTGGCGTTCGCTGGTGCGTTTGCTGGATGCATAGGCTTGCGCGAGCGCTTGTGAGTACGCTGTCAGTTGGTTTTTCGCAGTAGTTATATAGGTAGTGTCATAGGTGCCAGCCGCCTGAGCATTTTGGAGGCTTGTGTCCGTCTGCGTATTTTTTGTTGCGCTGAGCGTTTTGCTGGTTGGCTTGGGCGTGCCGTGGTTCGCAATGTACGCAACAAATGTTGCTTGGTTTGTCAGCATAGTCAGATAGGTTGTCTCGGCGAAGTTCTGCGTGGGCTGTTGCACGGCATTGAGCGCTGGGGTTTGGGATATGCGTGCCAGCTCTGTTTGCTTTTGCGCAATGGCAAGCAGGGCGGTGGCATCGATGCCCGCTGGTTTCATGAGTACCGAGACGAACACCCATACGAGTATGCCAAGGACAGCAAAGCCGCCTGCTACCAGCCCAACGCGTTTCGCGGCCGATGAGCTACCACCAAACCCAGCGGTCGGCGCATGTTTTTGGCCTGAACCGCCCATAATGAAATCAAACTGGCTGGTATCTTGCGGACCGGTCGGGATGGGCATCGTTGGCCCATAGTTCGGTGTTTGCTGAGTCGGGGGCATATATGTACGTATTTAACCACAAGAGCCTTAGCCATGCCAGTGCTGCCTTGGCAATGTAAGGCATCGGGAATAGGGGAGGAATAGCGTACAATATCTGGTAGATGGATGGAATTGAGGAAGTCAAGGCTCGTTTGAGCATCGAAGACGTTATCAGCGAATACGTCCAGTTGAAGCGTGCCGGCCGGAACTTCAAGGGACTGAGCCCGTTTACCAGCGAACGTACGCCCAGCTTCGTAGTAAGCCCCGAAAAACAGATCTGGCATGATTTCAGCAGCGGCAAGGGCGGCAATATGTTTAGTTTTGTGATGGAGATGGAGGGACTGGATTTCAAGGGAGCGTTGGAACACCTGGCGCGCAAAGCGGGCGTTGACCTGGATCGATACCGTACCCACTCGCGCGGCGGCGGCCCCAACAAAGAGCGCCTGCACGAACTGTTGGAGCTAGCGACGAAGTTTTACCAGGTGCAGTTTTCGAATAACCGGGTGGCACTGGCGTATGTGTTTAAGAAGCGGCAATTTACCAAAGAGACGGCGCTGGCTTGGCGGCTGGGATACTCGCCAAATAATGGTACGGCGCTAGTGGACTTTCTAAAAACGCGCGGTTTTACAGCAGATGAAATGCGTCAGGCTGGCGTAACATCACAGCGTCGTACGGGCCTGTGGGATATGTTTCGTGGACGGCTGATGGTGCCGCTGTGTGACCCGCAGGGACGGGTTATCGGCTTCACTGCGCGTTTGTTGACCGATGACAAAAATGCGCCGAAATACATCAATACGCCGCAAACTGTGCTGTACGACAAATCGCGGCATGTGTTTGGCCTGCATCACGCCAAAGAGGGCATCCGAAAATCCAAGTTTGTGGTAGTTACGGAAGGCAACCTAGACGTTATTGCCAGCCACCAGGCTGGGGTGAAGCAAACAATCGCAGTAGCAGGCACTGCATTAACCGAGCAGCATCTCAAAGCACTGAGCCGCTTTACCGGCGATATCCGGCTGTGTTTCGATGCCGACCGCGCAGGAGTGGCTGCCACCGAGCGCGCTATTCCGCTGGCCGGGAAAATCGGCGTGTCCTTGAGTGTCATCGATATCCCTAGTGGCAAAGACCCTGATGAGCTCATCCGCCACGATCCGGCCGTTTGGCACGAGACCATCACGAAACATCGCTACGCACTTGACTGGCTGATGGATCGTTATGCGCGCCAGCTTGACCTGACAAGCGCGCAAGGCAAACGCGAGTATAGCGATATTTTGCTGCCTATCGTGCGCCGCCTGAGCGATCCGGTGGAACAAGACCACTATATGGCAGCAATTGCCGCAGCTACCGACACGTCGCGCCAGGCGCTGACTGCCAAGCTAGAAAAAACGCCCGCCGATGCACCGAAAATCGTGCGCCAGCGGCGCGAGCTGCCACCGATAGACAAGCAATCGGCGGAGGATGCCAAGGCCGAAGAACACTTTATGACACTGTTGCTCATGCAGCCGTTGCTACGTCCGTATGCTGCGCCTATCGAACTAGAAATGCTGGGTAGGGACGAGAGCCGCCAATTGTTGTTATTCTTGCGTGAGCATCCGGATTTTGCCGGCCGGCCTTCGGATGCGATTGATCTGTTGCGGCCGCTCGCGGATTATGTTAAAATCTTGGGATTGCAGTACGAGGAGCTATACCAAGACCTCGACTCGACCGAACTTCAGTATGAAGTGGCACGGCTAGCAGCACGGCATATCGAGAAATACGTAAAACAACAAAAAGTAGCATTGGCGGCACAGCTTGAGACGGCAGATGAGGCAACGACACAGGCGCTTTTGACACGTGCCGCGCAGCTTGATGCACTATTACGGCAAACTAAGGGAGGAATATAGCGTATGGCAAAACCAAAGAAAGCAGCACCCGTAGAAACGATGCCGGAAGACCTGCAGGCACGTAAGGCCTGGGTGGTTGAAAAGGCCAAGAAGGCGGGGCAGATCAGCCAAAAAGATGTATTTGCGGCAATTGCAGACAAGCCCGAGAATGCCGAATTGCTCGACCAGCTGTATACCGAGCTGGCTGACGCCGGCGTAGCGGTGGCAACTGCCGAGCCGGATCCCGAGCATTTTACCGACGAATGGTTACCCGACGAAGAAGAGGATGAGCCGCTGGTAGATACTTCGGCATACGACGACGATGTGCACGACGACTCAGTGCGCCTGTACCTGCGCGAGATCGGTAAGATTCCGCTGCTGTCGGGCGACGAAGAGTTGGAATTGGCCAAGCGCGTATCCGCCGGCGACAAAGAAGCCAAAGATAAGATGGCGGAGGCAAATATGCGTCTGGTGGTGTCCATCGCCAAGCGTTACGTGGGCCGCGGTCTCGACCTGCTCGACCTCATCCAAGAGGGCAACACCGGCCTGCTTCGTGCCGTAGAAAAGTTTGACCCAGACAAGGGGTTCAAGTTCAGTACCTACGCTACCTGGTGGATCCGCCAGGCTATTACGCGCGCCATTGCCGACCAGGCACGCACTATCCGTATTCCGGTGCACATGGTTGAGACTATCAACAAGCTGCTGCGCACCCAGCGCCGCCTGACGCAAGAATTGAACCGCGAGCCGACTAACGAAGAAATTGCCGGCGCCATGGACATCGAGGTGGACAAGGTAGAGCACATCATGAAGATCAAGCAAGACATCTCCAGTCTCGATGCCTCTATCCGCGACAACGAAGACGATTCCGTCCTTGCCGACTTTATCGAAGATGAAGACACCGTAACGCCTGAAGAATCCGCTACCAGCCAGCTGCTGAAAGAGCAGGTGAAGGATATGTTGAACGTGCTGACTGAGCGTGAACAGAAAATTATCCGTCTGCGTTTCGGTTTGGAAGACGGCAAGAGCCATACGCTGGAGGAAGTGGGCAGTGAGTTCCAAGTAACCCGTGAGCGCATTCGCCAAATCGAGGCCAAGGCGCTGGCCAAGCTTCGCAAACACCGCGACGCCAAGAAGCTCCACGACTACATAAAAGGTTGACGCCCCTCTTTACGCCCAACTTTCGAGTACTCAAATGAACTACAATACCGCCTCTGGTCGTCCGTACGAGACGCCGCCTACAGGTATGCCGTACTTACCTGATCCGTCTGAAGTGATAAAGAGCTATGTAACCTCTTTGGGTTTTAGAGATTATCTTGTTCAACAGACTGGTCGTGATGCCGGGGGCACTATACCGTACGACGAATATTGGCGCTCGGTAGCCGAGTTTAGCGGGCTCAAAACACAAGCAGCCATCCGCGAACATAGCAATCCCGGTCAGGCTGCCGCCGGGTGGATAACCGCCGCCGCCCCGTATTATTACGAGGCACAGCAGCAGCTGGCGCAGTATCGAAGACAGGGCGACGTGCCGGCGGGGGAGCTACATGACTTCACGGTACGCTATCGGCAATTTTTGAGCATGACGCTTGCAAGTATGCCGGATATTGCTATGGCAAAGGTGGCCAACCATCTAGTTGCGGCAATCGTAGAAGCCAAAGGATCAAAGGTCGCGGCCAGCCCATATTATCTCGAGCGTGATATGGACAGGCTGGTGAATGGTATTCGTCACAGGACTGCGTATGGGCAGATTGCGCGCAGGGTTCGTTCTTATACGTTCGAGCAGGCTACATTGGATGACGCCCACTATGGCATAGATTTTTGGGCGAGGCCCCAAGATGATGGGGATTCTATCCCGTACCTCGGCCTAACCGTTGTGCCATCATTGAAAGAGTACCGTAGCCGTAGTGGCGTGCCCGAAAGCGTCGTGTACGAAGATGACACTGCATTGGTGACATCCGAGGGTGTGGCAATCGTTGAGTCGCTTGTGTACGACACGACGTTTCAAGGAAAATGCCGGTTGGAAGATGACGTGGCTGAGCGTTTGGCGCCTCAATTAGCGTTGCAGGTCGGTCGGCTGATTTTTCGCAGCGGGGCTTAATGATTGCCGCTACCCGTTGCGAAAGATACCGAACTCCAGTAGAATACCGGTCAGTAACCAGAGGAACAGCCATGGCAGACGACGCACTGCAGCAAGCAATTGTACAAGACCAACGCTATCTGGATGCCTTTAAGGGCGTCACCGTCTACGGTGTGGCCGGAACCAACGGCAGCGGCAAAGACTCGCTGATGGAGCTGCTGGTAGAGAAAGGCTTCTATTGCTTTAACACCAGCGCCGCTTTGCGCCAAATATCCAATGCAGTATTCCAATCGACTGCCCGCGGTGGCAATGAAACACCTATGGGTCGCGTAGGTAATGCGTTCCGTACGGCATACCCTGGAGGTATGGTAGAGTTGGGTTTGTTGAGCTGGTGGCTGCAATGCAGCGTGCTATCGGAGGATTTACAGCCAAGAGGCCTGGTGATTGGCAGTATCCGTGGCACCGGCGAAGCGTCTCGACTCAGGGCAGTCGGCGGTAAACTCATCGTGGTAGACGCTGACCCGCACGTGCGTTTTGCACGCCTCACCGGCCGCGGCCGTGCCGACGACACTGATACTTTCGAACAATTCCAAGCCAAAGAAGCCGCCGAAATGGCTGCTGGCGCTACCGATCCTACCAAGTTCGGCATGGCTGCCGTGATTGCTATGGCCGACATCCGTATTCAAAACGACGGCAACGACATAGCCGCATTCAAAGCTGCCGCTGCTTCAGAGCTGTCTTTGTAGCTTTTAGCTACATTGCAGAAATTTCTATTGAAGGTATCATGTAAATCGTGCATCATCGCACGGTGGACGCAGAATGGATGCGCCGTGAAGAAAAGCCACTTGTTGCTACGCCAACCGCGAGCGTTTACGAGCGGCAGCTTTTGGCGCGTATGGCATTGGAGCAGGGGCCGGGTATTGTTGATTGCATAGGTGAAGAGACACTGGCAATCATTACCCGTTCTGGTAAGGCGCCGAGATATCTGGAGCGGAGTGGTAATATGTCGCCCACGGCCTGCAAAACTGCTGGGCTGTTGGCATGCCAAACAGTATGTCAGCTGCCTGAGGGGGTGCGTAATGCAGACGACTGTGCGGATCAGAACGTAGGGCGCGCCCTGGCCGCCTATGGGTTAGAAAATCGGCGCACCGTAGAAATCGTGCCTCATACCGGCAAATTGCCGGTAGAACAGCAAGCGTACCATACGGGCTTTGCTGATAGGTTTGGATTTTACGAACGGCATGGATTGCTGAGCCAGGGCCCGGCCGGACAGCACGTCTTGCAGAATTTTAATGTATGCTTCGTGCCTGCAGACACCTACGGTGCAATATTTTGCCGGAGTACTATGAGCGCAATGCAGTTGGGGTTTGAGCTACATGGCCAGGACGGTCGTGCAATCATCGGTCTCTTATCAATGTCTATGCAAAGCTTTCCTCGCCCTCATGTATTTCAGGCAAATGGCGTGCCAGGCAAATTATATTCGCCAGTGTCGCACGCGCTGCTGATGGCTCAGCGCCACTATGGCATCGATCCGGCGCGGGTATATATGCATCTCTTTGCTGCGCCTCCCGAGGTGAAGCGGATGTTCAGCAGCGAGGATGATAGGGAAAGACGTTTTCCGGGATGGTACGGAGACGGACTCATGTACAACCAAGCAGTGACAACTGCGCACGGTTGCAGTGAAAAGTTTGTGCGTACAGGTTGGCGCCTGCGTCTGCGCGCCGCCATGCTTAGTCACGTTGCTCAGGCGCTGTATGACTTAGACATTCCAGGAGAATACATACATGTATCGCTGCCTGAGGAGGCGCAGCTATTTGCCCGGAAAAATGAATTCAGCCGTGGCGATCCCGAAAAAGACAAAGCCGTTCAGGATCTGTATATTATCCGTCATGCTGGTAACCCATGACCTATAGCTTCGAGGGCGACGCAGCGCCGTGGATATCTCGGTGCAGCTGCACGACGGCGCGGCGTGAGTATTTGCGGCTGTGACGCTGCAGCAGACGTAGAACCAAGTATACCCCGGCCATCGTGAGTGCCATCAGCCAGTCACTAACTTGCAGTGCGCCGGTTCTAAAGTATGGCTGAACAATGGGGTTGTATGCCAGGTTCAGGATGCAAAACAACGATGCTGCAAAGGCCATTAGTAACCGTTTGTTGCTCCACAGATACGCCGTAAAGAACTGCGCGTGCTCGGCAGTGCGCACCAGTAATAGATTGATGAACTGGCAGAAGACCAGGGTGACATAGGTGAGGGTAGTAGCCTGGGCGTAGATGAGACTGGTGCTGTCGATGTGCTCCGGGCTGGTGCCGTGGCGTAGGAAAAACAGAAAGAAGTTGCCTGTGGCTAAGATAGCAGCCAGCAAGCCGTAGCCAACAAATTCTTTTACGGTGCCCATGTTGAGTATATGGTCGCCCAACCGGCGTGGCTTGTCGTGCATCAGTCGTCCTTGGGCTTTGTCCCAGCCTAGGGCCGTAATAGGGAGCATTTCGGCAACGATATCTATGGCCAAGATCTGCACGACCGTAATGGCCAGCGGCACATGGAAAAGTGCCTGTGCGGCTACGCTGATAAGTATGGCAAACAGCTCGCCGGCATTATCGGTTAGGGCACAGCGGGCGGCTTTCTTGATGTTTTGGAACGTGAGTCTGCCTTGCTCGATGGCGCCTACCAGCGTACCGAAGCTGTCGTCCAAGAGGACGATATCTGCCGCCTCCTTGGCAACATCAGTGCCGGTTTTGCCCATGGCCACGCCGATGTCGGCGCGTTTCAATGCTGGCGCATCATTGATACCGTCGCCAGTAACGGCCACTACTAGGCCGCTGGCCTTAGCAATTTCTACGATGCGCATTTTATCCTCGGGCGATACGCGCGAGAATACCGTGCCGCCTTCGGCAACCAGCTGCAGGATTTGGGCGTCTGATAACCCGGCCAGATCATCCGCCAGGACGATTTTTATGTGATCGGGGTGGTCGGCCAGGCCGGCCTTGGCTGCAATGGCTTTGGCGGTGGCCGGATAGTCACCGGTAATCACCGATACCCGCACGTGCGCCTGGCGGGCGGCCGCCATGGCTGCCGGCACGTCTTCCCGCAGCGGGTCTTCCATGCTGACGATTCCCAAGAAGGTGAGGTTTTGCTCCACTTTTGCCATGTCCAGTTTTTTGAGGTCGGTGTTCTTGGGCAGAATGCGGTAGGCGAATGCCAGGTTGCGAAGAGCTTTTGCGGCATTTGTGTCATTATGCTCTGCAAAGAACGTCCGGTCGCGGCTCGACAGTTTGCGGTTGAGTGTGTGATCCCATAGGTGTGTACTGCGCTGCAGTACTGCTTCGGGCGCGCCTTTTACGAAGACGGCTATGCTGCCGTCCTCAAATTTGCGTACCGAACTCATCAGTTTGCGGCCGGAGTCAAACTGAAACTCTTTTACTTCTGGGTAGCGCAGGTCCAGCTTTTCGGTGTTCAGACCGCTTTTGCGCGCCAGGGTGATGATGGCCCCTTCGGTGGGATCGCCCAGGGTGTACCAGGTGGCGTGCTGGCTGTCCGGCTGGCATACTTTGGCATTACTGGCCATGGCGCCGGTCATAAAGAACAGGCCAATCTCTTGCAAGGCGTTTTTTGGCAGCACTTTGCCCCGTGCATCCAGTACGTGCCCCGCCGGCTCGTAACCGGTGCCAGACACGGTGTATTTGCTGCGGCCAATCAGGAAACTGGTGATGGTCATCTCATTTTTAGTGAGTGTGCCGGTTTTGTCGGTCAGGATGACATTGGTGGCGCCCAGGGTTTCCACGGCAGATAGTTTTTTGATAAGTGTGCGGGCTTTGGCCATGCGGCTGGCGGTTTGGGCCAGGTTGATGTTTACCTCTGCTATCAGGCCATTCGGTATCATAGCGGCGCTGATGCCTATGGCGAACAACAGGGCGTCTTTGACGCCAAAGTGCGCCTGCAGTGCGATAAGCGCCAGGAGTGCGCCTAGCGCAACCGTACCCTGGGTAAGGCGTACCGCCAAGTTATTCATTTCGCGCTGCAAGGGTGAATCACCGGCCCGGGCAATTTGGCTTAGCGAAGCAATGCGGCCTAGTTCGGTGCGCATACCGGTGGCGATCACAATGCCGCGGGCAGTACCGGTAGCAACGGTAGTACCCATGAAAGCTATGTTGTCGCGCGCAGCCAGCGGAACAGTCGTACCTATTGCATGGACAAATTTGCGGCTGGGGTTGCTTTCGCCGGTGAGCGCAAAATCGTTGGTGGACAGCTCGTCTTCTTCAAGTATGCGGATATCCGCTGGTATGGAATCCCCTTCTGTGAGGGTGACAATATCACCCGGAACCAACGTAGCAGAATCTACATCATGCAAGGTCCCATTGCGTAGTACCTTCGCACGCGGCTCCAGCAGCTGCTCCAGCCGGTGCATTAGTGTCTCGGCTTTGTATTCCTGCACAAAGCCTACAGCCGTATTCACCAGGGCAATGACTACCAGGATGACGGCAGTCTTGTCATCCTGCAAATACACTGCAAAGGCCGCACTCACTACTAACAACAGTACAAACAGGCTTTTAAATTGTCGTAGCAGCGTACCCAGCATCGAAACATGCTTGCCGCGGTGTAGCGCGTTGGCCCCGTCTGTTTGCAGCCGCCGTGCCGCCTCTGGGTTGGTAAGCCCCATCTTGTGGCCGTGCAGCTGCGCCACGGCGTCTTCCGGCGCCATGCGGTAGTATGGTAATTTTGACCCCACCGGTTCCATTGGCCATTATTATACTATTTGGCGCGCTAATTACCCACCGTATATCCAGAGCTACGGTATACTAAAAGATATGGAAACGCCGGAAGCAGCAAAGAAGTTCGTTATTATTGATGGGAAAAGCGTATTCTACCGCGGGTACTACGCCATGCCCAACCTCAGCACCAAAGACGGCATACCCACCGGCGGTGTATACGGTTTTGCGGTGATGGCTCTTGAGGTAATTAAGCGGCTGAAGCCGGACTATGTGGCCGTGGCGTGGGACAAGCCCAAGACCAACATCCGGCGGCGTCTGGCGCTGTATCCCGAATACAAAGCCGGCCGCAAGCCCGCACCGCCGGACTTTTACGAGCAGATTCCCATTTTGCATGACCTCCTCCACGCCTTCGGCTGGCCGCTGTACGAGCTGGACGATTATGAAGCCGATGACATCATGGGCACCCTGGCGGTGCAGGCACGCGAAAAAGGCCTGAACACGCTGTTGGTTACCTCTGACCTGGATATGTTGCAGCTGGTGAACGGCAATGTGCATGTCTACGCGCTGAAGCGCGGTCTGACAGACATTGAGCTGTATTCCAACAAAACGTTTGAAGCCAAGTACGGCCTGCGCGTCGATCAATACCTTGATCTGAAATCGCTGAAAGGCGACTCATCGGACAACATACCCGGTGTGCCGGGCATCGGCGAAAAGACAGCCGTAGAGTTATTGCAGCAATACGAAACGCTGGATGGCGTGTACGAAAACCTGGCGCTTATCAAAGAGAGCATGCGTAAGAAACTTGAAGCAGGCAAGAAACTGGCATACCTCAGTAAAGAACTGGCGCGGATCTGGACGGACGCACCCCTGCCGCTGGACCTGCCGGCAGTGGACGCCAGGAACGACATCCAGCCCGCCAGGATATTAGAACTATTCCAAAAGCTGGAGTTTCGCACGCTGGCTCGCCAATTGCCCGAAGTAATGCAATCTGCCATCAGCGACCATATGGCCGGATTGACAGCAACACCTATGCCTGAAGCCGCCGCATTGGCTATCGGCACCCAAGTGCTGATTGACGACCCTGCGGGTTTGCAGAAACTGCACCTGCCTGCTGATGAGCCATGGTTTGCACATTCACGGGCCAACGGCCGGCATGGCCGCGATCCGCAAATGCTGGCCTTTAGCACGCACGGAGAAATGGTGTATATGCTTGACCTTACCAAGCTTACTGCAGAGCAGGTGCGAACGGCACTGCCGAAAATCCCCCAGCTCATTGGTTACGACGTAAAATCAACCCTTAAAGTGCTGCTGGAGTTGGGCTATACCGACATACCGCGGCCGGCCCACGACGTGCTGATCGGCGCATTTCTGCTGAATAGCCTGCGGCGTGAACAAACCCTGAGTGAGCTGGCTGGCGCCGATTTGCACTACCAGGGTGAGCCGTTCGAGAACCTGGATACTGCCGGTGCGCTCGCGCGGGCACCTAAAGTAATTGCCATTATCAAGGCGTTGTATGAACAACAACATACCGCGCTGCACGCACTACCGCAGTTGCCTGAATTGGCAGAAACCATCGAGTGGCCGGTTATCCCCGTGCTGGCACGTATGGAATATGAAGGCATCCAGCTGGATACAACGTACCTGCACCAAATGAGCGGCGACTTCACGAAAACTATCGCCGACATTGAAGCACAAATATATCAACAGGCCGGCACCGAATTCAATATCGGCAGCCCGTCTCAGCTTGCAAACATCCTGTTCGATAAGCTGCACCTGGGTTTGTCCACGTTGGGCATCAAAAAAGGTAAGACTGGCTATAGCACAGCTGCCAGCGAGCTAGACAAATTGCGTGGCCAGCACGCCATTATCGACCTCATCACCCAGTGGCGCGAAGTAACCAAGCTGAAAAACACCTATGTAGATACCTTGCCATTGCTTGTGGACGAACAGTCGCGCGTCCATACTACCTTTAACCTTACCATTGCTCAAACAGGGAGGCTCAGCAGCACCGACCCCAACCTGCAAAACATTCCGGTACGTACCGAACTGGGGCGTAAAATCCGTACCGCCTTCGTGGCTGCGCCCGGCAAAAAGCTGGTCAGTGCAGACTATAGCCAGTTCGAACTGCGCCTAAGCGCTGCGCTCAGCCACGACGATGACCTGATGGCCATGTTCAACCGTGACGAAGACGTGCACACCGCCACCGCAGCACAGGTATACCACTGTAAGCCCGAAGAGGTCACAAAAGAGATGCGCCGCCGTGCCAAGGCAGTCAATTTCGGTATCATTTACGGCATGAGTCCGCACGGCCTGTCTATCGCCACCGGCATGACGTACGAGCAGGCCGGGGCGTTCATCAAGGAATACATGGCCTTCCGCAAGCCACTCATCGGCTATCTAGACGAGCTGAAGAGCAGGGCACGCAAGGACGGCTACATTGCCACATTGTTTGGCCGGCGGCGCCCCATGCCCGATATCCATTCCAGCAATTTCGCCGTGCGCGCTGCTGCCGAGCGGGCCGCCATCAACATGCCCATCCAGGGCACCGAAGCCGATCTTATGAAACTAGCAATGATCAAAGTAGATGAGCGCCTCAAGGAACTGGGTAATGATTGCAAGCAATTGCTACAAATCCACGACTCCATTTTAGTGGAGTGTCCGGCTGACAAGGCCGAGGCGGTCGCCAAGTTACTCGACGACACCATGGAACACATCTATCCCGATCTGCCCATAAAACTCACCGTGGACACCTCCATCGCCAGCAACTGGGGCGAACTATAGGGATGATAGAGGCTGTTATTTTTGACTGTTTCGGCGTGGTCATAACCGACGCGCTGGAAATGCTCGTCCAGCAGTTGAGCAATACCGATCCTGACCGTGTGCAGGAAGTCCTAGACATAGTAGCCGCGGGAAATCGGGGTATGTTGGAACGCGATGTATACCAGCAACAGCTGGCCGCTATTTTTGGTTTGTCTTTGGAACAATACCGCGCTTACCTGACGGCAGGCGAGGTAAAAGATCAACGGATACTCGACTACGCGAAAGAATTACGTGGCGCGTACAAGACGGCTCTTCTTAGCAACGTCAGCCCCGGCGGTCTCGCACGCCGCTTTAGTCCCGGTGAACTGGAGCAGTCGTTTGACCTTATTATTACCTCGGGTGAAATCGGCTATGCCAAGCCGGAGCCCCAGGCCTATGAGATTACTGCGCAGCGGCTAGGCGTGCGTCTGAATGCCTGTGTATTGATTGATGACCGTGAAGAATACTGCATGGGCGCCCAAGGTGTGGGCATGCGCGCTATCCAGTATGCCGACTTCACCCAGATGAAAACCCAGCTCAGCGCTTTGCTGCACGGCGATGCCGCGGCTGCGGCTTCACGATCCGGCCGCCCTTAGCCCGTGCCAATTGCCATGCTACCCATAGTACCCAGGCGGCAAGTACAAATGACAGAAAGTTGGCTGCCCGGTCTACAAAGCCTGGCGCCTGTTTGGCATCAAACAGATAGATCAATGCCGCACCAGCTTCGACCATCATTAGGATATATGCCAACTTCGGGCTCCGGCGGGCTTGCACCGTGTAGCCTAGTATCGCCAGTACGGCCAACGCCCCGGCAGTAAGGATAATAAGCAGCAGGGTAACAAAGGTATTAGTGGCACAGTCCACGCCCGGCTGGTGAAAACAGCCGCCAACTACCGATGCGCCGCCGCTGAGGATTGCCAAAAGTGTACCGGCCGCAAACTGTACCAGGGTAGCCACGCCAGTTTCGTATCGTACACGCATGCACCCATTGTACTCCTTTTTACTACGGTCATACTTCTTGCAAAAACAGACCGTTTATGTTACAAATAAGATTGTCTGTAAGAGAGACAATGGTATGGCTCGATATTTTATAGGATTTTTACTAGCTGTCGGCCTCATTGTGGTAGTGGTGATTCTTATCATCAAAGCGCTGACAGGCACCCACAAAGGCCCAACGCCGTTGGACCTGCCGAGCTATGCAAATAGCGATGTCCGCGTGCAGCTGACCATTGATTCCCCTGTTACCTCTCCCGATACGCACCACGACATCATCCTTACTGTCGGCAGCGATCAGTCCAGCCTGATGGTTACAAAGGGCTACGACAGCGAAGTCGTCAGTATGAAAAACTATCCCATGACCGCCAGTGCATATGGCGTATTTCTGAAGGCGCTGGCGTATAACGGCTTTACTAAGGGCGCTGTCGACTCGAGCATTGCTGACGAGCGGGGTCACTGTGCCCAAGGCGACCGCTATATCTATGAGGTAATTGACGGCAGTGGCAACGACCTGCAACGCTATTGGTACAGCTCGTGCGGTACTGGCACCTTCAAGGGTAATGTCTCCATTATCCGCAGCCTATTCGTGAAACAGTTCCCCGACTACAGCACGCAGACCCAAAACATTAGCCTGTAATCAGCTACCGAATACGGAAGATAAAACGTTTTTTAGTATCTGCCGCTTTTTGCAGATGCCGCACATGATATCGTAGTGTACTCGCCAGGCCGGCACTTGAGGCGGTAATGGTGATGTCGCGCTCGCGGATTACGACTTCTACTGCCTCACCGAACTGGTCGCTAACGTATTTTTTGATGGCGGCAATCTCCGGCGGTTCGTCGTAGTCTTTGCGCGCTAAAATGTCGAAGAGTGAATCTGCCATCCACTTATTTTACAGGTATAATAAAGGGTAATGCCAGAGTTACCCGAGGTAGAGACCGTAAAGCGTGGCCTGAGCCGGCTGTTGCCGGGCCTGGTGGTTGCTTCGGTTTTTTCTGATAACCCCAAGAGTTTTCCCAATGCCCAGGCCGACACGGACGCGTTTTTGGTTGGCGCATCAGTAGTGAGTGTAGACCGTCGTGCCAAAGTGTTGCTGATAGAGTTTTCCACCAAGTACTCATTGGTGGTGCACCTGAAGATGACCGGCCAGCTGGTCTTCCGTGGTAGGGCAGTCCAGTTCGGCGCCGGGCATCCTAGCGGGAGCCTGGTCGGGGAGCTGCCCGACAAATCCACGCGAGTTATCATTACCTTTACCGATGGCAGCCGCCTGTTTTTCAACGACCAGCGCAAGTTCGGCTGGATGCGTCTGTTGCCTACCGCCGCAGTGCCGCAGATAGACTTCTTCAAAACGGTTGGGCCTGAACCGCTTGATGCCAGTTTTACGGCCGATACCTTATGGGATCGTTTGCAGCGGCGCAAGAAAACCAACATCAAGGCAGCGCTGCTCGACCAAAGCGTGCTGGCCGGCGTGGGCAACATCTACGCCGATGAATCGCTGTGGGGCGCACATATCCACCCGCGAACGTCAGTGCAGAGCATACCCAAACGCGCGGCAGAAGGATTGCACCAGGCAATCGTTGACATCCTGAAGCTGTCCATAGAAAAGGGCGGCTCCACTAGCAGGACATACGTAGATGCCGAAGGGCGCAGGGGCAGCTACCTCAGCTTCGCCAATGTATTTCGTCGCGAAGGGCAACCGTGTCCGCGCTGCGGTACCATCATTATAAAGATCAAGGTGGCCGGGCGGGGTACGCATGTATGTCCGCAGTGCCAGCAGGTAGACTATCCAGGTGGCGTAGTACTATGATCACCGTTTTGACCGGCGAAAACAGCTTTTTATTGCAACGTGAATTGGACTCGCTGGTAGCCGCGTTTGTGTCAGCGCATGGCGATATGGCTCTGGAGCGTCTGGACGGCGAAACAGCCAGTTTTGAGCGCCTGCAGGAAAGTCTGCAGAGCGTCCCGTTTTTGGCCGACCGCAAGCTGGTGGTGCTACGCACGCCTAGCGCGAACAAACAATTTACCGAGCGTGCCGAACAATTGTTCAAAGAACTGCCCGATACTACCGATGTTTTAATCGTTGAACCAAAGCCTGACAAACGGGGAAGTTACTATAAGTCGCTTAAGAAGCTGGCCGAGGTCCGCGATTTTACCGAACCCGACGAAGCCGGTATGGCACCGTGGCTGGTAGCGACTGCGAAAGCAGCCGGCGGAAGTATTTCGCTGGCCGATGCGCGTTATCTGATGGGGCGTATCGGCGCCCGGCAACAATTGTTGGCGCTTGAACTGGAGAAACTGTTGCTGTATAGCCCGTCTGTCACGCGGGAGACTATCGAGCTGCTGACTGACCAAACCCCACAAGGTAGTATTTTTGAGTTGCTCGAAGCAGCTTTTATGGGCAATACTGCCAGGGTACTAAGCTTATATGCCGACCAACGCGCGCAAAAGGTAGATACCGCCCAGATCATTGCTATGCTTACCTGGCAGCTACGGGTGTTGGCGCTGCTGAAGGCCGCAGGTGGCCGTTCGGCGCAGGATGTTGCTGCTGCCGCCAGGCTGAGTCCGTTTGTCGCGCGCAAAGCACAGCCCATTGCCAATCGCTTGAATATGAATCATCTAAGACGGCTTGTGGCTGATTTGCTTGTCATTGACGCGCGCTCCAAGCGCGAGCGGATTGATGTAGACGAAGCCCTGCAAAATTATCTTCTGCGTCTAGCGGACGTTTAGTCCTTTTTTGTTTTACCGTGTTCCGCTGTACCTTCGGCAACCGTTTCTGTTCTTCTGTGTTTGTTGCCTTGTTCCTGCTGTCAGGAACCGACCAGATACTTTTCTCTTGATGCAAAAGTATCCAAAAGATCAAGGCTAGCTCCACCTCTCTGGTTGCAGTTGTCACAGCGACAATCGGCTCGGGACTCGGCGAGTTAGCGCCTCAGACAGGCCGAGCCGCCGAAGGAAATTGTCGCTGCCACAACAGCTCCACCGTGAGGGCTCCGCATGCCGTATAACCACCAGTGCACCGCGTAGCCCAACCCTTGCTACTGACCATAGCTGTATTGGTAGTTTATTACTGCACACCACCAAACTACCGCTGCACTTGCAGCCTCGGCCATGCGGAGGAGCGTACCCGGCGAACCTGTTGGTGGAACTGACAACTTCCCCTGGAAGGGGCAGCCCAACTCTGCCTGAGGAACGATAGTGACGAGTCGTTGGGCTGGTTGTCAGGCTTTACAACAGGTGCCTGAGGACGGGGGAGCTCGGCCTAGCGTAGCACGCTGTGCCTGTTAGGCACAGCGGAAGGTGTTGTTAGTGTTTGTATGCGTAGCAAAGAAGGCGGCTCGATTCTTGATAGAGGGAACAAGGCAGAAGAAACAGTGATAGCGTTTAGGGAATAAAAAAACCGCCCGGGAGGGCGGTTTTGGTGAAGGGGGGTTATTTAGGCCTTTTTCTTAGCAGCCGGCTTCTTAGCAACAGCTTTCTTCGGTGCGGCTTTCTTGGCGGGCGCCTTAGCAGTAGCGGCCTTTGGCTTGGCGGCAGCCTTTGTGCTGGCGGTGCCAGCGGCTTTGGCGGTGGCAGCCATCTGTTTCTTCATGCGGGCAGCCTTGTTCTTATGCATCACGCCCTTTTTGACGGCCCTGTCCAGGGCGCTTTGGGCGCTGCTGTGTGTAGCGGCATCGCTCTTGCGCGTAAAGATCTTCAGAGCGCTCTTCAGGGCACGCTTGGTTTTGCTGTTGCGTATGGCGGCCTTGGTGGCAACACGAACGCGCTTTTTGGCTGACTTGATGATGGGCATGTATCTTCCTCGTAATTTTTTATAATTTCCCAGTGACTATAACAGATATGGTACCCATTTGTAAAGTTATGCACCGGCAGCTAACGGGGGTACGCCAGTAGACAAGCATAGGCAATTTGTGATACCTTCATGGTAAAGGTTAAAATAAAAACTATGGATGACATCAAGAAACAAATCGTTGAGCGGCTCAGGCAAGCGAATAATATCCTCGTTACCGTACGGAATGACCCAACCGTTGACCTCTTGAGCGCCTGCATAGGTTTATCTTTGGTGCTCGACAAAATGGACAAGCACGCCGCCGCCGTCTTCAGTGGTAAGGTGCCCAGTGCCATGGAGTTCCTGAAACCCGAGGATACCATCGAACAAACGCCGGATTCCTTGCGCGATTTCATCATCGCGCTCGATAAATCCAAAGCCGACAAGCTGCGCTACAAGGTAGAAGATACGGTCGTGCGCATTTTTATCACACCGTACAAAACCAGCCTAAGTCAGGCCGACCTAGAGTTCAGTCAGGGTGATTTTAACGTCGATGTTGTGGTGGCACTAGGTGCTCACGAGCAGCAAGAGCTTGACCAGGCGATTACCGTTCACGGCCGCATCCTGCACGATGCCACTATTATTAGTGTCAACAACACGCCCAACGGCAACCTTGGCGCGCTCGCATGGCAGGAAATCGGCGCCAGCTCCATCTCTGAAATGGTAGCCGAGCTGGTGGCTGATTTGCAAAAGGATGCGTTAGACAGCCAGATCGCTACTGCGCTTCTTACCGGTGTTGTTGCCGAAACCGAACGTTTCAGCAACGACAAAACTACCCCGCGTACCATGGCCGTGGCGGGTGAGCTTATGACTGCTGGCGCCAACCAGCAACTGGTAGCAACATCGCTGCAGGCCGCCGCACAGCACGCAAATGAAGTGTCGGCGCCGGTCAATGACGCTCCGGCAAGTAACAACGACGATAGCCAGCCCAGCGGCATCGCGCCCATCAGGGTAAGCGACGATGGTACGCTCGAAATAGATCACGGTAAAGAGTCGCCGGAAGAGAAGCGTCCACTGGAGGCGCCTGAACCAAAGGCTCAACCGGCACCAAAACCCGAGGCAGAGGAAGAGGCGGTGCCAGCACCAGAACCATCGCAGGTTATCAAACCACAAGAGCAAGAGCTCCCCAAGATTATTACGACGAATCGGCCAATGCTGCCAACGCCAAGTCCGGCGCAGGCTGCTACCGACGGATCGTCACTTCGTGAAACGCCGTTTACCGGTGAGTTCGAAGACGCCCCAGCCGCTAGCCGTTCGTACCTAGTAGACCGTCCTGAGGTGCACCCAGCCGAAGCACCGACTGTGCCGCAACCGTCCGCACCTACGGCCATGCCTGCCAGCGAACCAGCTATGCCGCTGTTGCAACGCGATGCACCCATGATGCCGCCAGCGCAGCCTGCCATTCCCGAACCCCCGGTTGT
This sequence comes from Saccharimonadales bacterium (SeqCode), assembly GCA_035758575.1. Taxonomy (GTDB): domain Bacteria; phylum Patescibacteriota; class Saccharimonadia; order Saccharimonadales; family UBA4665; genus JANWHZ01. Next base: position 50,625 of record DASTXH010000017.1, on the reverse strand, counting down.
ACAGCCATCGGTGCCTCAGGTAGACGTGCCGTTGCCGGCCCCTATGGCACCCATGCCGCCGTCTATGTCCGCACCAGCCATGCCAACGATGCCTAGTATGCCCGCACCCAGTACGCCACCCAGTAGCCAGACGCTGAGCCAGATTGAAGAATCAGTACATAGCCCACACGTCGGTACGCCTGTGGCGCCAGCCCGTGACATTACGGCCGCGCGTGACCAGGTGATGGATGCCTTGGCTTCGGCTGGCTCCCGGTTTGAGCCGTTGCAGTCGCTGAACGCCAGCCCGCTTGGCGATGGCCTGCATCCTCATACTGACGCCGCTACCATCGCGCCGCCATCCGTACCTGCTGCCTCGGCGCCTATTAGCGTTGATGCTGATGGCAATCTGGTACAGCAGCCGCACTTAGCGTCTATGCCCGCTATACCCCAGCCATCCGTGAACAACCAGCCGACGCCGCCACCATTTGCGATGCCTCAGCAAAGTGCCGCGCCCGCCCAGCAAAATATCGCGCCAAACAGCCCGCCGCCGGTGCCTCCACCCATGACACCGCCATCGTATTTCTAGAGTGAGCTGCTTGTAATCTGATAGCCCATCTGGTAAAATACTCGAGTATGATTACAAGTGAGAAAAAACAGCCCGCCATCGCTAGCGTGCAGGCACACAAAACCGATACCGGTAGCGCTGCCACACAGGTCGCCGTAGCCACCGAGCGCATCAAAGAACTTACTGAGCACCTGAAGGTACACAGCAAAGACTTTGCAGCCCGCCGCGGCTTGCTGCAGCTGGTCGGTCGCCGCCGCCGCCTGTTGGCATTCGTTGCCAAAAACGACAGTAGCGCATACCTGAGCCTCATCCAGAAGCTCGGCATCCGCCGCTAAGTGCATAGACCAGCTTTCTCGAGTCATCGAGAAAGCACGCTTGTGCACATTAACAGCACGCTAGAGGCTTACCGGCGTTCGCTTACAGAGCACCAGATATACCAGCTTTTTCGCACAAGGCAGCTGGATATTTGCTCCCTGTGTGTGAACCATGCCGGTCAAGCCACCCGCGGTAGAAAGGTCAAACATTACCCATGGGACAAACCATTAACCCATACGGCAAAAAAATTATTCGCGTTTCGACTGAGCTGTGCGGCCGCACGCTAACCCTAGAGGTTGGCCGCGTGGGCTTCCGCACCACGGCTTCAGTCCTTGCTACCTACGGCGACACGGTCGTCCTAGGCACCGCTATGATGAGCGAAAACCAGGTGAGCGGATTGGATTATTTTCCGCTGAGTATCGACTACGAAGAACGCTTTTATGCCGCCGGCAAGATCAGCGGCAGCCGCTTCATCAAGCGTGAAGGCAAACCATCCGACGAAGCAGTGCTTATCGGCCGCCTCATCGATCGCCCCATCCGGCCGCTGTGGCCCAAGGGCTATCGGCATGAAGTACAGGGTGTGGCCACGGTGCTCAGTATGGACCCAGCCTTCCGCCCCGACGTCATTGCCATGATTGCCATGAGCGCAGCATTTATGCTGACCGGTGCGCCGTTCGACGGTCCGGTTGCAGGCCTTCGCGTTGGCCTGGTAGACGGCAAGCCACAGGCGTTCCTGTCGGCAGACGAATTGGCTGCCGGTACGCTCGACCTTGTAGTCGCCGGTACCGAGCACGCCATTACTATGGTGGAAGCTGGCGCCAAAGAAGTCAGCGAAGATCAGGTGGTGGCCGCGCTGGAATATGCTTTTCAGGCTATGCAGCCCGCAATTGCCCTGCAGAAGGAATTGGTCGAAAAGGTAGGCGTGACCCCATTGCCATATGAGCTGATGCTGCCGGATAGCGACATCCAACAGCGCGTAGAAACCTGGCTGGAAGGTAAGTTGGGCGCGGACTTGCGCGCACCGTACCCAGAGCGCAATGCGATGGTGAAGGTCTTGCGCGACAGCATGCACGCTCATTTTACGGAAGAACTTGGCGAAGATGGTTTTGCACAGGTCAAGCGTGAATTCGAAGACGCTTTTCAGATGGCTATCCACAAAGATGTGCGCAAAGGTATCGTAGAAGAGAATATCCGCCCTGATGGCCGCCAGCTTACCGAAATACGTCCGTTGTCCAGCGAAGTTGGCGTTTTGCCGCGCGCGCACGGCTCAAGCCTGTTTACCCGCGGCGTTACTCAGGGTCTGAACATTGTTACGTTGGCACCGCTGTCGTATGTGCAGCTGGTCGACACCATGGAGAAGTCGGGCGAACGCCGCTATATGCACCACTACAATGCGCCGGGCTACACCGTTGGTGAAGTGAAACGTCTGGGCAGCCCCGGCCGCCGCGAAATCGGCCATGGCTACCTGGCGGAGCGTGCACTGTTGCCAGTAATTCCCGATGAAGCCGAGTTTCCATACACTATCCGTTCAGTCACCGAAATTATGAGCCAAAACGGCAGTACCAGCATGGCTGCAACGTGTTCCAGCTGTTTGGCGCTTATGGACGCGGGTGTACCGCTGAAGCGTCCGGTGAGCGGCATCGCTATGGGGTTAATGCTGGAAGGTGACAAGGCATATGTACTGAGCGACATAGCTGACGCCGAAGATTTTGCCGGTGATATGGACTTCAAGGTTGCCGGTACTAGCGAGGGTATTACCGCACTGCAGATGGACATGAAAGTACACGGCTTACCAGTAGAAACATTGAAGCAGGCAATCATGCAGGGGAAGGAAGGCCGTGCCTTCATTCTGGCGCATATGCTTGAGACGCTGGCAGGCCCACGCAGCGAGATGAGCCCGTACGCCCCACGCGTAGAGGCTATCCAGATCAGCCCAGACAAAATCCGCGAGGTCATCGGCAAGGGCGGCGAAACCATCAATAAGATTATCGCCGAAACAGGTGCCGAGATCGACATCAAGGACGACGGCACCGTGCTGATTGCCAGCCCAAACAAGGAGTCTATCGACGGCGCTATCGCTTATATCCGTCGGCTGACGGCTGTGCCTGAAGTGGGTAAAATATATTACGACTGCCGTGTCGTAAGCGTGTTAGAATTTGGTGCATTCGTCGAAATTCTGCCGGGTAAAGAAGGCCTGGTACACGTCAGCGAACTGAGCGAAGAGCGCGTGAACAAACCAAGCGACGTCGTGCATGAGGGTGACAAAGTGACGGTGAAGTTACTTGCTATCGACGATCGCGGACGGTTGCAGCTCAGCATGAAGGCGGCTGCTCGAGAGCTTGAAGGTAAAAAGTAACATACATATGGAACGGCTAGCGATATGGCATCAAACAAGGTGGGGGCTCCTCACCTTTGGTGTGGTGGAGCTAGCCGCTACCTACGTCATCGCTAGTCTGGCGATTAACAGCGGGGCGCTTTGGGAATACGTGCTTGGCATACTATTCCTTATCGGCGGCGTCCGTAATATCGTGAAGTTTATACGGAATTTGTTCCATCATGACCACAAAACAGCAAAAGCTTGACGACATCAAGCAGCGAATGATCGGCAATAACGTTACGCCGGTGCTGGCCGCTCAGGCCGCCAACATTGTATTCGGCGAGGGTAACGCTGATGCCGACGTTGTGTTTGTAGGCGAAGCACCGGGTCGCTTCGAAGATGAACAGGGAAGGCCGTTCGTAGGTGCGTCAGGCAAGTTTTTGGATGAGCTGCTGGCAAGCATTGGCATGAAACGCGAAGACATTTACATTACCAGTATCCTGAAATACCGCCCGCCCAAGAACCGCGATCCGCTCCCAGCGGAAAAACAGGAGTCCCTGCCATACTTGCAGGCTCAGCTAGAAGTAATTCGGCCGAAAATAGTGGCTACCCTTGGCCGCCACGGCCTGAATTGCTTCTTGCCGGACTTGCAAATAGGCGCCGTACATGGTCAGCCTCAGCAGTATACGCTGGAGTCTGCGCAAGGTGCGGCGGCCGATCCGCTTGTCCTGGTTATCCTGCCGTTGTTCCATCCGGCTGCGGCACTATATAACCGGTCGCTTCGCCAGACGCTTCTTGATGATTTTGCCACTATTCCAAGCATCTTGGCGCAAGCAGCGAAGCACGACATACGAAACTAAATTTATTTTGCATATAAAGGAGAAACCTACATGCAACCAGATACTACCAATAACCAGAAACGGAACCGGCCACCACGGCGCGGGAATCCGAACAATACAAACGGTGGACAGAATATGCCCGCAAACAACCAGAATAATCAAGGCGGTCAAAATGGACGTGGCCAGCGCAGGCAGCAGCGTCCTCAGCAGATGGGCGGCAATAGCCTGAGCACTTCACGCAGCCAAGCGGTCCGGGCGCAGAAACGTTCACAAATGGACGCCCAGCGTATCGCCAACCAATATTTGGCAGCGCAGCATCGCCCTGAAGAGCGCGCGCCGCGCCGGGCGAATGTGATTGATGACCAGCCGCGGCTGAAGATCATTCCACTCGGCGGCAGCGACGGTGGTGGTTCCAAGAACATGATTCTTATCGAGTACATCAACGATGCCATCGTTATCGACTGTGGCAATGACCTCGGTGTCGATTTGCCGGGCATCAACTACGGCATTGCCGATACCTCCTACCTTGAGCAGATTCGGCACAAACTGCGGGCGTATGTGATTACCCACGGCCACCTCGACCACATCGGCGGTCTGCCGCATATCGTGCCAAAAGTACCCGCACCAATTTATGGCAGTAAGTTCACTATAGGCCGCGTGGAAGAAATTTTCGGCAATTTCGGCCTACCTATGCCTGATGGCTTCGAGCTGAAGACTATTACCATGAATGAAGCTACGCATGAACGCCTGAAGATCGGCGAATTCTTTGTGGAGCTGGTGCGCGTGACGCACTCAATCCCCGGCAGCACCTGTGTGGTCGTGGATACCCCAGTAGGGCGTATCATCAATACCGGTGACTTCCGGTTTGACCCAAATCCCCTCGACCACGAGCGTACCGATATGGAGCGCTTGATTGAGCTGGGCAATGAAGGCGTGCTAGCGCTGCTGAGCGAAAGCACCACTACTGAGCGCTTGGGTCGCACACCATCGGAAAGCACCATCGAACAAAGCTTTATCGATATTATCGACCAGGCTCCCGGCCGTATCTTCGTCGGTTTGTTCAGCACGAACATGAACCGTGTTCAGATGATTATCAACGCAGCCGTGCACCACGGCCGCAAGGTGGCTATGGACGGCCGCAGCATGATCAGCACGCTTGAGATGGCAGTACGCCACGGCTTTGTGCGCGTGCCGAAGGGCACCTTTGTGCCTATTGCTTCGGCAGCAAACATGAAAGATAACGAGCTTGTCGTAGTGTGTACTGGTTCACAGGGCGAGCCCAGCTCCGCCTTACAGCGCATGAGCACCGGCGAGCACAAGCATATCAAGCTGAAGGAATCCGACACCGTCGTGCTTTCTAGCACGCCCATTCCGTACACCGGTAACGATGCCTCTATCCGCAGCATGGTGGACGAGCTGTTGAAGAAGGGCGTGCACGTTTTCCGTCAGGAAACACATACGCTGGATGGCGTTGGGCCGTTGCACGTATCAGGGCATAGCTCGCGTGATGAATATGCTGAGATGATTGAGATGACTAAGCCGAAGTTCTTCATCCCTATTTACGGCGACTTTACTGCGAAGCGGTATCATATCGAACTGGCGGTAGAACACGGTATTCCACGCGCCAATACTGCAAACGTGGATAATGGCGAAATAGTGTCATTTACGCCCGACAAGATGGAGATCTTGGGCGAAGTGCCGCATGGTACCATTTTGGTTGACCAAACCGGCGCTGTCGTCAGCAATGTGGTCGTAAAGGACCGCGTGCTGCTGAGCGAAGAAGGCCTGGTGGCAGTAGTGCTGACCATTGACAAGAAGTCGGGCAACTTGCTTACCAGCCCCGACATCATCAGCCGCGGCTTCATCTATATGCGTGATAACGAAGAGATCATGAACGGCTTGCGTGCCGAACTGCGCCGCGCCGTACAGCAACGCTTCAAGCGCGTTGATCTCGATCGGTTCAAGGCCGAGCTGAAGGATCACGTTACACACTATCTGTTTGACCGCACGCAGCGTAGTCCAATAGTCATACCTGTGGTGAATATCATTTCGCTCGGTAAGGGCGGAGATCGGCCCGAGGCTACAACGGTTGTAAACGGTGGCGACACCAAGACGGCCGAACAAATCGCTGCCGAGCAACAGCGCCGCTTCCAGGAGATGCGCGCCCGCTTGCTTACTCAGGATCCACGCGTTGATTAAGTATATGTGCCATGGCATCTGAACTGCCATCTGGTCCTGAATCTGCGCCTTTGATTGCAGGGTTTAGAGACCGACTTGAACAACTGAAAAGTGCTGCCACGCCCCATACGTACGAAGCGTACATGGCGATTGCCATAGACCAAGCAATTTTAGCGCTTGAGGCAGGCGATTACGGCGTGGGGGCGGTGCTTGTTCATCGCGAAGGGGGCCTAGAGTACAAGCTGTCTGCCCGAAATCAGGTTTTTAGCGGCCAGCGGTTTACCTCCCATGCAGAGTGTGTCGCACTCGATCTCTATGAACTGTCGCGTCGTCCATATGCTAAACTTTCCGTCAAGGAACGTAAACTGTTGGGCGAGCATTTGTTGCCGGCAGTTCCGCTCGACTATAATGCCCAGCCCAGGCACCAGCTCGCCGGCTTAGAGCCGGCACTGGGCACAGGCAGGCACGCAATTTTGGCCTATACGGTCGAATCGTGCCCGCGCTGCTTCGTTACGCTGGCTGACTACCAACGGAAGTATCCCGGCACCGGAATAAACGAATGCGTTTTCGGGTCGTTCGATGAGGTAGCCGGCGGCATGATTAAAAAGGATGAAGCTTACGAAGCGCGCGGTAAACGTGTGGGCTATGTGGCATTGGACAGGCTGGCGCAGCGCGACGTTGCACATCCCAGTATAGAAGGCTATCCGGCCAAATGGAAACAGAGCGTGGACGGATTGGGCATCGTCACTCCCGATTTTCTCAACGCACTTAATCCCGAATTTTCGCGGCTGTGCGAAGATGTATTTAACGCTCGCTGTACTATAGATCAAGTTGATTATCAGCAGTTGGCCGCTCGTGAGGCAGGCGCCCGAGTGGATATGCTAACAAATTTACAGTTGCTCAGCCCAAAGCACTAGCAGTTTTGACAAATGTAGTAAAAATTGCTATAGTTTAGTTTGATAGCGCCAAACGCTAGACCATAAGAAGTTACGAGGGTATAATTTTTTAAGTAAGCATTATGGCAAAACATAAAAAATCACGCAGGAAAGTAGAACCCGTCCACGAACGGTCACCGTTCTGGGCGTTTGCCGGCGCCACATTGTTGTGCCTTGGTGCACTGTTCTTTTTGTTGGGCGGTTTTGGTACTGGTGGATTAGTGCCTATTGATGCATTCAAGGCAGCCTACGCCGTGTTTGGTTGGGCGGCATACCTGATGCCGCTGGCGCTTGCATATTGGGGCGTTACCAAGTTTATGAGCGAAGACCATCGTATTTCGGTGGGTAAGTTCGGCGGCATGCTGGCTATCCTTATCTTTTCCGCAGGGCTTTTGCACGTAAGTTTCGTCGAAAAGGATGCGGCCGGGCTTTGGCAGGGCGGCAACGGCGGCAAAGTTGGCGAGCTGTTCGGCAATATGGCGCTGATGGCGTTCGATAAGCTGCCGGCAGCAATTTTATTCCTGGTACTCACAGTCTTGGCTGTTTTCTTTGCCTTCGCCATCTCGCCGAAGGTAATCTTATCGCTATTTGGTTTGTTCAAGCGTGAACCGCGCGATGAAAATGAGCTGGCAGCGCTAAAGGCTAAGGCCGAGCCCAGCAACTTTAAGCTAAACGAAGGCGTGCCGGTGGAGCACCACGGTAACGAGCCGGCTCCAGCCCGCTTGTCCACGCTCAAGAATACTGCCCAAAAACTCGCACCAGCCGAAAACCACGAAGCGCTCACGGCGCCCAGCGATCCCAACTGGAAGTTCCCAGGTATTGATTTGTTGGATCAGAAACAGGACAAAGCCGACCCAGGCAACGTCAATGCCAACGCTCAGGCCATCCACGACACCTTTGCCAACTTCAATATTGATGTCGAGATGGAGGGCGCCAATATCGGCCCGCGCGTTACGCAGTTTACCCTGAAGCCACCCACGGGTGTAAAGCTTACCAAAATTACCGCGCTGGAGAACAACCTGGCGCTGGATCTGGCCGCTCAGTCAATCCGCATAGAGGCGCCCATTCCTGGCAAGCGCGCAGTCGGTATCGAAATCCCCAACCTCAAGTCTGCCACTGTCCGGCTCAGCTCTATCCTTACCTCACGCGAATGGCAGGGTATCAAGGGCAAGTTAGGCTTTGCAATCGGCAAGGATATATCGGGCGTACCAGTAGTTGCTGACCTCGGCAAGATGCCGCACCTGTTGGTTGCCGGACAGACCGGCTCCGGTAAATCGGTGATGATCAACACTATCCTCACGAGCCTGCTATACCGCAACTCGCCGGCCGACCTGAAGCTGATCTTGGTTGACCCTAAACAAGTAGAGCTCAAGCCGTACGACGATATGCCGCACTTGCTTACGCCGGTCATTACGGAGCCGGAAAAATGTATCAGCGCCCTTAAATGGGCAGTGGCCGAGATGGAACGCCGCTACAAGGCACTGGCCGAGGTGGGTAAGCGTAATATCGGCGAATACAACGAGCTCAAAAAAGAAGAAGGCATGCCGTATATCGTGATTGTCATCGACGAGCTTGCCGACCTTATGATGATGGCCGCCCGCGACGTTGAAGCTCTGATCGTGCGTATTGCCCAGAAAGCACGCGCTGTGGGTATTCATCTGGTGCTGGCCACGCAGCGCCCGAGTGTCGATGTTATTACCGGCCTTATCAAGGCTAACGTGCCCGCACGCATTGCCTTTACTACCGCCAGCCAGGTAGATTCGCGCACCATCATCGACCAAATCGGGTCCGAGAAGCTACTGGGGCAGGGTGATATGTTGCTACTGACTGCAGATATGCCGAAACCCCGGCGTGTGCAGGGCGCTTTCATCAGTGATGACGAGACTGCCAAAGTAACCGATTTTATCCGCATGCAGCAGCCGCCGCAATACAACGATGAAGTGGTCAGCCAGCCGGTAGTGCTGAACGGCAAGGGCGGTGTGGTGGCCGATATGGGTGCCAGCGACGGTGATGATGATATGTTCAAAGATGCCGTGCGCTGCGTGATTGAAGGTCGTAAGGCAAGTACCAGCTTATTGCAGCGCCGCCTGCGCATTGGTTACGGCCGCGCTGCCCGTTTGATCGAAACCATGGAAGAACAGGGCATCGTGGGCCCGGCGGATGGCTCCCGCCCGCGCGACGTGCTTATCAGCAGCATGGACGAAGTATTTTCGGAAAGTCCGGCGGCGATGGCCAGTACTCCGGCCGAGCCAGAGATGTAATTAACGTATTCAAGCTACATAAAAAAGAGTGCGCCACTTCGGCGCACTCTTTTTCATCGCATCCGTTCTAGTAGCGGTAGTGCTCTGGCTTGTAAGGGCCGCCCTTGGCAAGACCTAGGTATTCGGCTTGGTCGGTCGACAGTGCGGTCAGCTTGCCGCCGAGTGCCTCTACATGCAAGCGTGCAACTTTCTCGTCCAGTTCTTTGGGTAGACGGTGTACGCCGAGATCATATTGCTTTGTCCAAAGCTCCAGCTGTGCCAACACCTGGTTGGTGAACGAGTTGCTCATCACGAACGATGGGTGGCCCGTAGCGCAGCCCAGGTTCACTAACCGGCCGGACGCCAGCAGGATGATGCGATGGCCGTCGGGGAAGGTATACAGATCAACCTGTGGTTTGACTTCTTCCTTTTTGACGCCTTTGGCTTTTTCGAGCCGTCCTACCTGGATTTCGACATCGAAGTGGCCGATGTTGCAGACGATGGCCGTATCTTTCATGCGCTCCATATGTTCTAAGGTAATAATGTCTTTGCAGCCGGTGGTGGTGACAAAAATATCGCCTTCTTTTACGGCTTCTTCCATGGTGGTTACTTCGTAGCCTTCCATCATGGCCTGCAGGGCGCAGATGGGGTCAACTTCGGTGACAAGCACGCGGCAGCCGTAGGTATCCAGCGACTGCGCGCAGCCTTTGCCAACATCGCCATAGCCAGCGACTACGGCAACTTTGCCAGCCAGCATTACGTCGGTAGCGCGCTTGATGCCGTCTACCAGTGATTCGCGGCAGCCGTATTTGTTGTCGAATTTGCTCTTAGTGACGGAGTCATTCACATTGATAGCGGGGATTTTCAGGTTCTTGTTGGTGAGCATTTGGTACAGATGATGCACGCCGGTAGTTGTTTCTTCGCTGACACCTTTTATATCTTTCAATAATTCCGGGTGCTTGGTGTGCACCAGCTGCGTCAGGTCGCCGCCGTCATCCAACAGCAGATTTGGACCTTTGCCGTCGGGGTATTTCAGGCTTTCTTCGACACACCACCAGTATTCTTCTTCGGTTTCGCCTTTCCAGGCAAAGACCGGTATGCCGGCTTTGGCAATGGCGGCTGCGGCATGATCTTGGGTGCTGAAAATGTTGCACGAAGACCAGCGTACGTCGGCGCCAAGCTCCACAAGTGTTTCAATAAGTACGGCGGTCTGAATGGTCATATGCAGACATCCTACGATGCGCGCGCCTTGTAGCGGCTTCTTGCCCTTGTATTCGGCACGAAGGCTCATGAGGCCCGGCATTTCTTTTTCAGCGAGTGTTATTTCTTTGCGTCCCCAGTCCGCCAGGGCAATGTCTTTGACCTTATAGTCAGCCATGCTGTCTCCTTAATTATTTATCGTGTAATACACTTGGTAGTGGTTCGGAAAACGTCTGCTCGTACCGGTCGGTAATTTCCGCGGGCGTCCAGCTGTGCGCTTGAGTGCCCAACGATTCTACGGCGTATGCGCCGCAAATTGCTCCCAGCTGGGCACAAGCCTTCAGCGGCCAGTCCCGCGCTAGGCCGTACAAAAGCCCGCTGCGATATGCGTCGCCCGCACCAGTAGGGTCAGCAACATGCTTGACCGTTGCAGCGCCTACCTGGATGGATGTAGGTATGCGCGCACCTTCAATAACAGATCCATCTTTGCCGAGCGTGGTGATCACGACCGGCACTTTTTTCTTGATATCTGCGATGCTGACACCCACTTTTTGGCTGAAGGTAGTCAGCTCATAATCGTTCAAGATAAGCATTTCTGCCGTCTGCATGCCGGCTAATAAGTCTTCGGCGGGGATGTTGCTGACTTGTTGGCCGATGTCGTAGCACAAGCGCAGCGACCATTTTTTGCACTCGGCAACCTGGCGTTTCATGGCTTTTGGGTCGTGGGGCGATACTACCACTATGGGCGCGGCATCTTTCCAATGTTCCAGGGTAAGCGTGCTGCTATCGAACATCGCGCCGGGGTAAAAGCCGCCCACTTGGTTTTGATCGCTGTCGGTAAGCACGGTAAAAGTAGCGGTAGGGAGCTTACTTTCAAACACGTGGGTGATGTCCACGCCCTGGTGGGCCAGTTCTTCCATGTAGAGCAAGCCGTCCTTGCCGACGGCGCCCAATAAGATGGGCGTTTCACCCAGTAGCGCCAGCGAATAGGCGATGTTGGCGCCGACGCCGCCATGTGCATCAGTCAGATTTTGTATAAAGATTGAAATAGAAAGCGAATCAATTTTCTCGGGGCGGATGTGGTCGGCGTACCGGCCCTGGAAATTCATAATACGGTCGATGGCGATGGACCCAGATATAACGATAGGATGCGTACCCACCATCGCATCATAGCAGACGGGACGTAACGGCAACAATGTTTCGTCGTAAATAAAACCTTAGGCGGTATGCCGGTATCTGCGCCTCTTGCTCAACAGGGGTGAATATAGTATAATGAGCCCATCATTAACTCGGTTTGCATCCACATGGTGAGTGCAGGCTATAACCAAAGGAGAACCTCGTGCATCAATACGAAGTTGCCGTGCTGTATCATCCTGACCTAGAGATTGATCTGGGAAAGGCAAGCAAGCGTGTAGAGAAGATTTTCGCTGACAACGGCGCCAAAATCGTCAATACCGATAACTGGGGCAAGCGTAAGCTGGCGTACCCGATCAAGAAGAATGATTACGCCGTCTACGTGTTTTATACCGTAGAGCTGCCGTCAGAAAACGTGCAGAAGGTAGAAAGCACGCTCAATATTACCGATGAGGTAATTCGTTTCTTGATCACCCGCCCGGACCTGAAAGCTATCGCCAAGGCAGAAGCTGCCAAGGCCGAGAAAGCTAAGAAGGCTGCCGAGCGCGGTGAATCTACGGAAGAAAAAGACGCGGAAGCGTAAAACGGTCGGATAACATCAGCCAGGAGGGGAATCATGGCAAAGGGATTTAACAAGGTGATTCTCATGGGCAACCTTACCAGGGACCCAGAGACGCGTACCACGCCAAGCGGCCAAAGCGTTACCAGCTTTTCGCTGGCAGTAAACCGTACATGGCGCGGGCAAGATGGCACACAGCAGGAGAGCGTCAGCTATATCGACTGTGTGGCATGGGGTAAACCAGGTGAAATTATCGCCCAGTACCTGGGCAAGGGTCGCGCCATATTGGTAAGCGGACGCCTTGACCAGCGGAGCTGGGAAGATAAAGAAAGCGGCCAAAAGCGTTCGAAGGTCGAAGTAATCGTTGAGGATTTCAACTTCGTAGATGGTCGCGGTGGTGAGGGTGGCGGCAATGGTGGTGGTGCCTCATCACAGCCAAAGGGCAAAGCGTCGAACGACGATACCGTCATCAATGATGTTGACGGCTCGATCAATCTCGACGAGATCCCATTTTAGCCATATGAGACACCCGCTAAAGCGGGTTTCTCATCGCTCCCTTTCGGAGTAAATCCGAATTCGCCTTTCAGGCGAACCGGTCGCTGCTCTTCCCGGAGCGCGTCGGAGGCAAGGCACTTAAATATTTTTTGAAGGAAGGAGAAGAAACGGGGAAAAGAGCAGGAGCGGTCCGCCTGAAAGGCGGAGGCGAATTTATTTCGCCAGCTCCGACGAGAAAAACCCTGCAAGGGTTTGTCTCCGTTTATCTACTATGGCAAAGATTTTCAAATCACGGACAGATGTTGCATATTTTGACTACAAGGACTTCAAGACCTTGCAGCGCTATGTAAACGTATATGGTCAAATTGAGACCCGCAAGAAGACGGGTCTGACCGAGAGCCAGCAGCGCCACTTGGCGCGTGCTATCAAGCGCGCTCGCCATATCGGTCTCTTGGCATTCGTGGCTAATAACTAAGCAGCTACCAAAAGGCGCTGGCAGGCCTGTACAATAGAGGATATGCAATCTTCATCACCGTACGGCATTGCTCGGCAACTGGAAAATTACATGCTACGGGCGCTGTCCGGCATAGATATGGCGGAACTGGCGCCCCGCCCGCGCGACATTGCGTCGTCACTTAAAATGCAGGTCATCGACCTGCGGCTTGAGGCGCGGGATTATGAATATGCCGAGAACCGGCACGACCAGCAACTGCACGCTAAAACGGCTCATGCCTATGCTGATACGGTACGACAGGGTGTCTTGGCGGCCAGCGAGTCCGGTGTTTTCAGCGCCGTAGAAGTTGTTGAGTTTTCTACATTACTGGATAATCTTATAGAATGTCTGAGCTAAGGAGGACATATGGCATTAAGCATCACTGATCTACGAAAAGGCGCCCTGTTCCAGATGGACGGCGTGCCGTATCGGGTGGTGGACTATGCCCAAAAAGTGATGGGCCGTGGCGGCTCCATCGTGAATGTGCGCATCAAGAGCCTGATTGACGGGAAGGTACTGGAAAAGACCTTCAAGGGCAACGAGCAGCTCGACAGCGCTGATGTGTCGAACCAGGGCGTACAGTATCTGTACCGCGATACCGCTACATTCTACTTCATGAACGAAGACACCTTCGAGCAGTTCGAGGTGCCTGCGGAATTGGTGGGCGACAGTGCCGGCCTTATGAAAGAAGGCGACCGTGTAACCATACAATTGTTCGAGGGCCGTCCTATCAATGTTGAACTGCCAAAGAATGTGCCGCTGAAAGTAACCTACACTGAAACCGTGGTGAAGGGTGATACCAGTACTTCTATTACAAAGGACGCTACGCTCGAAACCGGTATTACTATCAAAGTGCCAGCATTCATTAAGACCGGTGATCTTATTTCGGTTGATACCACCAACTTCACCTACCGCGAACGCGTTAAGGACTAAGGCGTACAGAGAGCGCCATGAAACAGCGGCTTGACCAGGCGATGACGGCACGCGGGCTGACGCCGACGCGCAGCCAGGCGGAAAGCTATATCCGGTTGGGTAAAGTGACCGTAAATGGCAAAATCGCCACAAAAACAGGGCTATTGGTGGCGCGTGAAGACACAGTAGCCTTGCACGTCAGCCAGCAATATGTGAGCCGGGCCGGGTTGAAGCTGGCGAGCGTAGCACAACTGTTTCATGTGGATTTTATGGGGAAAACTGTGCTGGACGTGGGCAGTTCTACTGGTGGTTTTACCGACTATGTATTACAGCACGGTGCCCAGAAGGTTATCGCAGTAGACGTAGGCACCGACCAGCTACATTCTAGTCTGCATGGAAATCCACGCATAGAGCTTCATGAAAAGACCGATATTCGAGACTTTGTAGCCCATGAGCGTATTGACGCAGTGGTGATGGATGTATCGTTTATTTCTTTGCGGGCTATTTTGCCGCACATCGCCACATTAGTGACACCTCGAACTGATGTAGTAGCCATGGTGAAACCCCAATTTGAGGCCGGCGCGAGCAACATCAAGCACCATGGTGTCATCAAGAATGACCGAATGCGGCGTGATGTGCTGCAGGATTTTGAGCAGTGGGTACGCGGCCGATTTGTGATCATCGACAAAGCGGATTCGGCTGTGCCAGGAGCAAAAGGTAATCGTGAGCGATTCTACCTGCTACGTCTAGCGTCCCAGCCGACAAAGCACTAGCGCATTCCATCGGGGGTGGTACACTAGAGGTGATGTATTTTGCTAGCAGAACGCAGGCTGGTCGTATGCTCGCCAGTCAGATTGCGCCGAAGTATCACGGACAGCCATGTGCTGTGGTGGCGCTCAGCGACGGCGGAGCGGTGGTAGGGGCGCAAATTGCCGGAGCGCTGCGCTGCGTACTGTCCATGCTGCTAACCGAGGAAATAACCCTGCCGCGCGAACCAGACGCAGTTGCTGGCATCTCACAAGACGGGTCGTTATCCTACAACACGGCGTATTCGCCCGGCGAGATCGATGAGCTTATCGGTGAATATTATCAGTATATCGAACAGGAAAAGCTGACGCGTCTCAGTAATCTCAACCACGCAACTGGCAACGGCCGGACCATCGACAAGCGTTTACTCGAAGGACAGAATGTTATCGTTGTGTCAGACGGCCTGGCGAGCGGGTTTGCCTTTGATGTCGCAGTCGCATTCCTGAAGCCAGTGGCCATCAAACGGCTGATTGTGGCCACGCCGCTGGCGAGTGTGAAGGCGGTAGACCGCCTACATGTGGCTGCCGATGAAATCTTTTGTTTGAATGTGGTCGAAGATTATATCTCTACAGATCATTATTACGATCAGCACGATGTGCCGCCGCACGAGAAGGTGGTAGAGATCATAGAGCGGATGTTGGCAGATTGGCGCCCAGCCTCAACCACGTAAGAGCCTATTTGCTGATATAGGCACGCAGCGCTTTTATATCGCGCAGCACAATACGTGATGATGAGCGGCCCAGTAACCCTTTACGCACCATAATGGCCAGCTCGCGGCTGGTGGTTTCGCGCGATGAGTTGACCGAGCTGGCTATGTCTTGGTGACGCAGCGGCGCGGTAATCAGTACGCCATCTTCGGTTTGCCGCCCAAAGCGGGTTGCCATGGTAAGCAGGAACGAAATGATACGTTCGCGTACCGTGCGATATTCCAGGTTGATCAGCCGCTCGCTGTGCAGCCGGTACATCTCTAGTGTCATGTCCATTAGCGGCGCCAGAGTGTCAGGGTTGCTGCGCATAAATGCGGTAAAATCTTCCCGGCTGACGCGCAGGGTAGTCACCGGGCTAATCGCCTGGTATATCACTTTGCGCTCGCGGCCGGTGATGGCCCATATAAGCGGAAAAAGTTCGTGTTCTTTACGGATAATCAGCAGATTCTCTTCGTTATACCGGCTGACGTTGTAGGCTTTTACGAGGCCCTCGACGATATAAAAAACACCCGGCGGGAATTCGCCGGGTTTAATTATGTAATCATTCTTCTCGTAGCATGCCCTGAGGCCCTTTTTTCGGAAGAAGTCTACTAGTTCTGCAGTTTGCCGCAAGGTAGCCAGCATGATACGTAGTATAGGCTTATATCACATTTTCCGCAAGCACCCCTGAACGTGTGACAAAGCTCGCCAAGACGGTGTAACCATTCTTACGGCTTATTCTGTAGGCTGTTTTACTATAGCTTATAGCACCTATACAGAGAGGGAGGAAGGGCACCATGATTAGCAAAAATAATCTGGAACTGCAGCTCAAGCACATTCGTTTCAATCCTAGCGGCTGGGGGAGGAGCGAAGTGAGTGAATTGTGCAACGTCTTGATGCCCGAGGAGGAAATTGACGAATGTGTCAATGGCTTCTACGAAGCTGGCTTCGCCCTCCTGGTCGCCACGCGCGAGCGCCTGATACTGGTCGACAAGAAACCCCTCAGCTTCCTGACTATTGAAGACCTGCGCTTCGACATGATAAATGAGTTCGACTTCAACCACCGCTTTATCGGGGCGGAGGTAAAGATTAGCGCCGGCATGAAGACGCTGCTTTTCACGAGCTGGAATGCGTCGCGGCTGCGGCGCCTGCTGGGCTTTGTACAATACCGTATAACAGAGGTGAAGAAGCAGCAGCAGGTACGGCAAGAGGCGCAGCAGGCACATTTGGCGCATCTGGATCGGCAGATACAGCTTTTTCTGGCAATCCAGCAGTATCAGTACCAGCAAATGACCGGCCAGCAGCCGGCCGGATTGACTCCCTCGGTTGCGTCACCAGCCACAACACTTATGGGTATTGCCGGGGCGAGGCTGAATGCCGGCCATCACCTATCACAACTATCGCCTGGCCAACTAAGTATGGCGGCGATGAAGCGGGTGGTGCCCGTCATCAGCGCATACACCCGCGTGCCGTGGATGAGCCGGCGTTTTCCGGGGATAGCATCAGTGTAAGGTAAGGCGGCTACTTTGACACGTTGAAACGGAACTCAACCACATCGCCGGGCTGCATGATGTACTCTTTGCCTTCGGTACGCATCTTGCCGGCAGCCTTAGCTGCAGTTTCAGAGCCCGCTGTTATGAGGTCGTCATAATCAACTATTTGCGCTGCAATAAAACCACGTTCAAAATCGGTGTGGATCACACCGGCCGCTTGCGGGGCGGTGGAACCGCGGGCGATAGTCCAGGCACGTACCTCTTTCTCTCCGGCGGTAAGATAGCTTTGCAGGCCCAACGTATCGTAGGCGGTATGAATAAGCTGCATCAGGCCGGATTCATGTACGCCATAGCTCTCCAGCAGCTCCAGCGCATCGGCTTCGTCCAGACCTTGCAGCTCGCTCTCCAGCTTGGCGCATACGAACAGGGAATGTGCCGGTGCGACCAGGCTGCTGAGTTTTTGCTTTTTGGCATCATCGGTAAGGGTGGCCTCGTCCACATTAAACAAATAGACGATTGGCTTGGCGGTCAGGAGCTGTAACTCACGTTCCAGCCAGCTGCGGGTTTCTGCCGGTTGAGTGTGGAGTGCTTCATACGCAAGCTTGCCCTGGTCGAGTACCGTTTTTATTTCGGTGAGCGCCGCAGCGTAAGGGCGCAGCTTGGCATCGGCGCGTGACTCTTTTTCTACCCGGGGCAGGCGGCGTTCTACGGTTTGCAGGTCGGCTAAAACCAGCTCGGTATTGATGACATCAATGTCGTGCTTGGGATCATGACGGTCATCCACATGCACGATGTTCGAGTCTTCAAAAGCCCGCACCACCTGTACGATGGCATTGGTTTGCCGGATATGGCTTAAAAATTGGTTGCCCAGGCCCTCGCCCTGGCTGGCGCCAGCAACCAGGCCTGCAATGTCTACGAATGTTACCGTGGCGGGTACGATTTTTTCAGTTTTATAGAGATCCCCTAGTACGTGGAGTCGAGGGTCGGGTACCGGCACGATGCCGGTGTTGGGCTCGATGGTAGCAAAAGGGTAGTTTGCTGCCAAGACCGCATTGCCGGTCAGCGCGTTGAACAGGGTAGATTTGCCAACATTTGGCAGCCCGACGATACCTATAGATAAGCTCATAGTTTTTTATTATAACAGATGTACATAGATAAAAATTCATGCTCGATAGTTGATATCTAATACATTGCGGCATACATTGGAGGTATGGAAGAGCGTCTTATTGGACGGACCGCGGAGATGGAGTTGGTGCGGGGCGCACTTGATCTACTTGTTGATCCAGAACGCCTGCTCCGTACGCCTATTGTTGAGTACAACGGCCCAGTCGGCAGCGGCAAGAGTGCAATGTTGCGCGAAATACACGCTCTATGTCGTGAACGCGCGATAGCGTGTATGCCTGATGCCGGTGAAGCATTGTGCCAAAACGACGGCATGATACAACAGCGGCTTGGCGATGAACCGCTCGTTATGACGGTGGAATTAGATCAGCTTGGTAGCGAGGGCCAGAGTGACGCCGAACGTCATTTGGCTGGCTTGCTGGATGGCGGCTACGGTTCAAGGCTGTTTGTAGCTTTGGCGTCGGCCGGCGGAGATCACTTTACGTATAGAACGATCACAAGGAAGACGACACATTTTTCTCTGAGTCCGCTCGATCAAACAGCAAGCATGGCACTACTGGCACGGCACTTGCCTGACCTACCGAATAGTGAACTGGTGGATATTTTTCAACAGACGGGGGGCTACCCCCTTGGATTACGGACTGCCGCGACGATTATCGCCAGCAGAAGAAGTGAACCCGTGAAAGATCGGGCTGCGCATGCGCTAGGTGAACTTGTCGCTAGTATAGATGCGGTGCTTTTGGCCCGAGTGCAAAATCCGGAGGAACGTGAGCGTGTTCATCATATTATGACCGCCCTCGCGATACCTCGGCGTTTTAACTTACTGTTAGCACAAAGCGTTATTAAGGAATTTACTGGGATCGGTGAAGACGATGCACTTTTTTATCAACAGCTCGTACAGGAATTACAGCAGCTGTGTCCGGGCGCGCTCTATTGGGATACGAGCGCATCAGGGTTTCGTATAGATGGAAACTTGCGGCCGATACTTACGGCGCAACTATCTGTGGATACGCGCAGGAACATGCACAAATGTGCTAAAGCCTGGTATGAGTCTGTTATTGATGAGCCTTATCTTAGCGAATATGACAGGCGCCGATATGGGGAGGAGATAGCTTATCACAGAGATCAATCTGCCGTCTTTTCAGGGTGATCGAATCCAGCACTCTGTCCTATATGTGTATTATTCCGCTCATGGTTTGCTATACTGGAAATGAATCATGAGTGAGCACAAAAAAGATTCTACTATGCCTAATGGTATCGTAACGAGCGATGCTGCCTACCGGCCGCACGGCAGCTTGCGTTGGATCTGGTTCCTTGTCGCGGGATTTGTTGTGGTTGCCATAGCTGCAGCGGGGGCTTTTTTAGCATACCGACACTACAGTAGTAAGTCTCCGGCGGCACCCGCCAGCACCAGCCATACGGCGACAACAGGCGCGCAAACAATCCAAGAGCAGATGACCGCAGCGGTGACTGCCGCCCAACAAGAGCTCGCTTCCGCTAAGACGGCATCGGATAAAGCGAACGCCTACAAGGATCTCGGCGTGGCCTATTTCAATAACCAGCAATACGATCAGTCTATCGCTGCCTACAATAGTGCCATAACTGCTGATAGTTCTATAAAGCCGCAGGTTCTTGATACATTGGCCTATGTGTATGTGTCGGCCGGGCAACGGGATAAGGCGATTGCCACGTACCAAGAGCTTATATCCCTCTTGCAGCAATCGTCGAATGACGGGCATACTGCCCGGGTCTATCAGGGCACTGATACTAACTCCGCCGCTATCCAGACATATCAGCACGATATCCAGGTGCTGCAGCAGGGAGGTACGCTATGATCAAAAAGACCCTTATTGTCGTATTGTTTTTTGTCTCTTTCGCTGGTGTGGGGCTTTTTATGAATCAACCGGCCGCGCATGCGGCCACGCCATGGCAAATCGACTTCTGGAACCACTTCTGTTCGGTAGGGACATGGGGCGGCTGCAAGGGTTACTTTACCAACCAGAAGCCAGGGTGCATCCCAAATATATGCAATGACTATAACGTATTATCTACTCCTGTTAATGTTGGCGGTGCGGCTACGGGCTGTGGCGGTGGCTCGGCCTGTGCTGCATTTATATCCATCTACCAAGGCTACCTGTATAGCGGTGGGCCTGGCCAAAACACATGTGGTGCAGCGTTCGTTATTAACGCCATGATGGGTCGTGGCGCATCTTCAAGCGGGTGCGGTGCCGGTATCAATGCTGCAAAGAGTTCATTCAATGCATGGGTGGCACTCGTGCAATCATATGCAAGCTCGGGCAATCCTGCTTACGGTGTCCAATGGAATACGCTGCAAAACCCAACTGTCAACAGCAGCTGGTTCGCTAATAACGGCGGTTACCCCAACAACATCAGCGACGACATATCGCACGCCAACATATGGGCCTGCACTGTTGATGGATGTGGAGGCGCATACCGTGACGATGCGACGACTGGATGGGTATGGAAAACGGTCAACGTGCCGATTGCCGTTATCAGATTCTATTTCCCCGGGGGCTCATTTATGATCCAGCGTGGATGTTCGAACCTGGTTGGGAATTCGCCAAAGCTACCCACCATCAACCAACCGCCGACCGGTACCATTTCGTTGTCGTGTAATATGGCACTGCAGCAGCAGGTGGCCACCATATCATTTAGGGACCCAGACGGCTCTACGACGGGGTATGTAAAGACGGGCGGCTGGACGTCCGGTACCTACAATTCCCCCGGACCAGCAACCGTTACCATTCCGCAGTCTGCAACGAACCCGTATACGCCTCAGGGGGTGGCGTTGTTTGTGAAGGACACCGGGCCCGGAGGGACGGGGGCATACCAACAAGTGGCTACGGCTAGTACGGCTGTGCCATGCGTGCAGCTGGCATGTGGCAGCATGACGGTTACACCATCACGCATTGATCCGTATAACACATTTTCTGTTGCTGCCAGCGTAACAAACGGCGTCAATCAAACGCCACCGAATGCAACCATGAAGTTGCAGATTACGCCGCCCGCCGGCGCGACCTATACGTATACGGGCACGCAGAATGCAGGTGGTTCGGGCAGTGTTTCCACGGCGACATTCAGCGGCGTTGGGCCGACAAACAACGCGGGAGTATTCACGGCTACGTGGACGCTGCAATGGAGTTCTGGCAGTAAGACCTGCTCAAGCACATTCCCCGTAATATACTTGCCGTATATGAGTGTCTATGGCGGCGATGTAACAGTAGGCGCTAGCCCAGATTACACAAATGGCGCCTGCTCAATGGACGTCGACGCGAGAGCTGGTATATATAGCTGGAATAATCACGCCACCAACTTCTCTGGCGCTGGCACGCAATACGCCGTTCAGGCACTTGCCCAAATACAGGACTTCGCATCGGCGCAAAACAGTACGAATACGACTCCGGCTGGTTTGTCCATAGCCAACTACTACAATCCGGCAAACGCCAGCCAGCTGAATCCATCGCAAGGTTTGTTTGGCGGCTATGCCGGCGCGACCACCAATGACTGCGATTTCACCAGCGACCTCACTACGGCGCCCACGACAGCTAATATGACGATTGGTGCGACCACTGTCGCTGTGGGCGCACAAGATATCCGCTATGTAAAGAACGCAGATGTGTACATCAACGGCAATATTGTATACGCCGGCAGCGGCGGCTCCTGGACGAATGTTGGGCAGATACCATTCTTCAAGCTTGTGGTGGTCGGTGGCAATATATATATTGGCAGCAATGTAACCCAGCTTGATGGCCTATTTGTAGCCGAGCCCATTGTAGGCGCTGGTGGCGTCGTCAGTACGAACGGCAATATTTATACGTGCGCTTCAGGTTTTGGTGCGCAAGCAAACCCCATGCTGCCCGGCTACTATGCCCAATGCAACAAACAACTGACCGTAAATGGTGCCTTTGTGGCCGACCAAGTGCACTTCCTGCGCACATATGGTTCAGTAGGGCAGGCACAGATAACCGATACGCCCGCCGCCAGCCATGCCGGCGAGGCCATCAACTACACGCCGGAGCTTTGGCTGCCGCGTGGAGGAAGTGTCGCGGCCGGTAACTACAATGCGATTACTGGCCTGCCCCCCGTGTTGTAGGGACATTTTTACACAGTAATTTTGGAGGCACGCCGGTTGTAATCGTAGCGCTTATGCTATAATTGAACCGACAAGAGCCTTGGTATATATGAAGAGAAAAGGCAGTCATACGGGTTCAAACAGATGACGGAACAAACACAAGGAATGGGGCGGTAACACAGTGGGGCTACTCAGCGGTGGGTCAAACTTTTTTGGACTAGACATTGGCAGCTCGGCGTTACGGGCTGTTGAGCTGCACGGAGCTGGCTCACAGAAAGCACTGTATAAGTATGCATATATGCCCATCGATAGCCGTATAGCTCTCAGCGACTCCAAAAATGATCAGCAGCGACTAACCCAGGCAGTCGTACAGCTGATCGAGCAGGCGAAGTTCAGCACCAAAAATGTTGCCGTAAACATTCCCAGCAGCCGTGTGTTCACGACGGTTGCAGACGTGGACCGGCTGCCTACGCATGAGCTAGAAAAATCTATCCGCTATCAGGCGGATGCGCTTATCCCAACACCCCTTAACGAGTCTAAGATCGATTGGGCGGTACTTGGCGATTCTCCTATAGACAAAACCAAGAACGAGATCCTGCTCACATCAGTCCCAAATGAGTTTGTAGAACGACGTCTGGACATCGTTGAGGATGCAGGGCTGAACGTCATCGCATTTGAGCCCGACAGCTTGGCACTTGCTCGTTCGCTTGCGCCCAGCGATGCCGCCGGCGCGTTCATGATACTGGATGTCGGCCAAAAAAGCACCGATATCGTAACGGTGTATGGCGGCTTACCTCGCTTGACGCGATCTATTCCAACAGGTATTGAAGCCATCATGCGATCTGCTATGCAGAACCTGAATATCGACGAAAAACAGGCCAGCCAATTCGTGATGAAATTTGGCCTTAGTAAAGACAAGCTGGAAGGGCAAGTATACGAGGCGATCATAAATACGGTGGAACTGCTTACATCTGAGGTTGAGAAATCCATCAAGTTCTTTCAGACGAGGTATGCCAGTGCTAGCTTTGATCGAATTGTGGTAACGGGTGGCGGATCAGTGTTGCCGGAGTTCCCATTATTTTTGGCGAACAAATTCGTACTGAATGTTGAGATTGGTAATGCTTGGCGGAATGTACTGTTCGGCGCGGAGCGGCAGAATGAACTCCTGGCAATATCTAATCAGTTTGGCGTGGCCGTAGGCCTGGCGGAGCGAAACGAATGATTCAGTTCAACCTTTTACCAGACGTCAAGCAGGAGTACATCAAGACCCAGCGCATGAAGCGCCTGGTCATGACCGTGTCGTTCGTGGCCAGTGCTGCCGCACTGTTTGTGCTTTTAGTGCTGCTTTCATCGGTCTATCTGGTCCAACGGAAGAGTATCCACGACCTGAACAATAACATTGGAAGCACAAACAACACGTTTAAGAATATTGCGAATATCGGCGATATCCTTACTGTACAAAGCCAGCTGAACTCGTTGTCTGGTTTGCACGCGCAAGAGCCGGCCGCTTCACGGCTGTTTGGGTACCTTACGCAGCTGACGCCGCAACAGGCAACTATCTCTGACCTAAAAGTAGACTATGCCCAGCATACTATGAGCATCAGCGGTAATGCACCCAGCCTGGATGTCGTGAATACGTTCATAGATGGCCTAAAGTATACAAATTATACCGTTACGGGACAAAATACTATGAACCTTGCATTTTCTACTGTCGTGCTTGCCAGCTTTAGCCGCAACCAACAGACAGCGACCTATACTATTACGCTTGGCTTCGATCCGACCATCTTCGACAACGCCAAGACAGTCACTCTTACGGTAGGCGGACAGCAGCAAACATCCACACAGCAGCCATCGATAATTTTCAAGAAAAGTGAGTAGATGATATGGCGGGCATACAATCGTTCAAACGGACACTTATAGCAAAATCTAATACGACCATCGTTGTCGTTACTTCGGCCGCCTGTTTTGTTGTTGTATTCAGTGTGGTTGCTTCGGTATCGCTCGTGAGCCAGTTTGCGTATCAGAATCGAGTCATAACTGCGAGTAAACACGCACTCAGCCAGCTGCAGTCAAACGTCCAGGCTGCACAGACACTAGCTACCTCCTACAGTGCCTTCACCAGCACGCCGACGAATATTATTGGCGGTAATCCGGGCGGTACCGGCCCTCAGGACGGAACGAACACCAAGATTATTCTAGATGCACTGCCCAGCAAGTATGACTATCCGGCCCTTGTAACAAGCATAGAGAACATTGTCGCCGGTCAGTCGGTGCAGATTCAGAGCATCACGGGTACGGATGATGCGGCAAATCAGGCGAAGCAGCAGACATCGTCCAGCCCAGCTCCACAGACTATGCCATTTCAGGTGGTAGTGCAGGGTGATTACGCCTCAATACAAAATGTAGTACATGCATTCGAGCGCTCGGTGCGCCCATTCCAAATCCAGACTATCGAGCTTTCGGGCGATCAGAACAAACTGGCACTAACTATCTCGGCACAGACATACTGGCAGCCAGCCCGAGACCTAGGCACGCAGACGGAGGTAATACGATGAAGCAAAAAGATATAGCGCTCATTTTGTTGATAGCCGGGCTGAGCGGGGTGGCTTCGTATGCCATTTCGCATTTTATCTTTGCGACGCCAGCAAACCGTCAGCAGCAGGTTGCCGTGGTGAGCCCCGTAAACACGGCTTTTGCCTCGCCGGACCCAAAGTATTTTAACAATCAGTCCATCGATCCATCTGAACTTATTGTGGTCGGTGGCAGCAACAATGCCAATCCATTCAATGGAACGGGCCAGTAACGGAGGCGTACGCCTGTGAGTGTTTTATCTGCAGCCACACAGCAGCAGGTTGAGGATGCGTTGGTCCACGAAGGCATCCTGACCAGCCGTAAGCTCGCCGACATAAAGGATAAGGTCGCCAAAAGCGGCGGTTCTGTATTCGGTGCGCTTGTCAGTGATAAGCTGGTAACGAACGAACAGCTGACTAAGGCGATTGCCAAGGCAACGAAGGTCCCGTATGTGAACCTGTCTTCGGCAATGATAGACCCTAAGGTACTAGAACTGTTGCCGCAAGATATCGCCGAACGGTATATGGCAGTACCGTTAGGCGAGATGCAGCACCGCCTAGTCGTCGCTATGATAGACGCGGACAACGTGCAGGCAGTGGACTTCTTGAGCAATAAGATCGGCCGGCCGCTTAAGGTATACGTTGCGAGCGAGGAGGGGATTCGGAATGTGCTGAAGCAGTACCAAGCGCATTTGTCGGAGGCTGCCATTGGTCAGTTCACGCAAATTGGCAAAGAGCCCAGTGCGGCTGCAAGCGATAGGACCCCGGTTGAAGTAGACAACAACATTAAAACGCTTGTACAGGACTCGCCCGTAAGCAAGGCCCTGTCGGCCATATTGGAATATGCAGCCCATAACAAGGCGAGCGATATCCATATAGAACCGCTGCAAGATTCTCTGAAGATCCGCTGCCGTGTCGACGGTATACTACGCGAGGTTATGCAGTTGCCTAAAAGTTCCGAACCGCCGCTGGTTAGCCGCATCAAGATTTTGTCGAGCCTGAAGATAGATGAACATCGAATCCCACAGGACGGTGAGTTCTCTGTCCGCGTTGGCGATAAAGATATCGACCTGCGCATTGCTATTTCCCCGGTTATATGGGGGGAGCAGGTAGTTATCCGGTTGCTGGACAAATCCAGTACCAGCATGCACTTGGAAGACTTAGGATATCGCGGTCGCTCATTGCGCATGATCCGCGAGGGGCTCAAGCAAACCAACGGCATGATTCTTACGAGTGGCCCTACGGGTTCGGGTAAATCCACGAGCCTGTATGCCTTGATCCAGGAGATCAAGAGCGATTCTATCAATATTGTTACTCTTGAAGATCCGGTGGAATACAAGATGCCGGGCGTCAACCAGATACAAGTAAATGCCGATGTTGGCCTAACGTTTGCCACGGGCTTACGTTCTATTTTGCGCCAGGACCCAGACGTAATTATGGTGGGGGAAATCCGCGACCGTGAAACTGCTGAGCTGGCAGTGCAGGCGGCATTGACGGGGCATCTGGTATTTTCCACCTTGCACACCAACTCCGCGGCGGGTATCCTCCCGCGTCTTCTTGATATGGGCGTAGAGCCGTTCCTTATCGCCTCCACCGTAAAAGTCATCATTGGCCAGCGCCTCGTGCGCCGCAATGGCGAGCCGAAGGAGACGTATCAGAGTTCCACGGCTGAGACTGAATCAATCGAAAGAACGTTGGCAGGATTACTGCCCGGAGATGAGGCGCACCGCAAGGCTGCAATTGCCGACCTCGGCTATGACAACTTGCCACTCAGTGGCCAACATGCTTATACTTTAAGCAAGGGCACAGACAGTCCTCGTACACCCGGAGGGTATAGCGGCCGTATGGGAATATACGAAGTATTTCCCGTGACGACCGAAATCCAGGAGCTTATCCTAAAGCGATCTACCAGCGCCGACATTCAGAAGGTGGCGCAGGCGCAAGGCATGATTACCATGCGCCAGGATGGATACCTCAAAGTGCTCGCCGGGCTCACAACACTAAATGAAGTCAACCGCGTGGCGGCCGCTGATATAGCATAGGCAAAGAAGGGTGGAGTAACAAACATGCAAGCGCAGAGTCAACCAAGAATCGAAATACTGTTGGAAGAGGTAGTGAAGCGCAAAGCGTCGGACTTGCATTTGCAGGTCGGCCTACCGCCTATGCTGCGCGTCGACGGTAAGCTTACTGCGGTTAGCGGCGCCGAACCCATGAGTGACGAAGTTGTAGAAGCGCTTATCTTTGCCGTGTTGGATGAAGACCAAAAACAGATTTTATTAAAAGATAAAGAGTTCGACTTTAGCTTCGCGTTCGGCGATATGGGCCGCTTCCGCGTGAACGCCTTTCACGAACGTGGGAATCTAGCTGCGGCCCTTCGTCTTATTCCCAACGAAATATTGAGCATAGAGCAGCTCGGTTTGCCCCAGGTAGTGGCTAAGTTCGCCGACTATCCGCGCGGTTTGGTACTGGTGACCGGCCCGACCGGTTCAGGTAAATCCACGAGCCTTGCCGCGCTCGTCCATAAGATCAATATGGAGCGTGCGGCGCACATTATTACCATCGAAGATCCTATCGAATACACGCACAAATCCAATAAGTCAGTCATTGTCCAGCGGGAAGTGCACTACGACACCTATTCATTCAGCGCTGCGCTGCGTTCGGCCCTGCGTGAAGACCCGGACGTTGTACTGATCGGTGAAATGCGTGATCTAGAGACCATCGCCAGCGCCATCACGATTGCAGAAACCGGTCACCTCGTATTTGCCACACTGCATACCAACAGTGCCGCCCAGAGTATCGACCGCATGATTGACGTATTCCCGCCGCACCAGCAGCCGCAGATCCGTTCGCAGCTATCGAACATCCTGATGTCCATATGTTCGCAGCGACTGATACCGGCAATCGGCGGTGGGCGAGTAGCTGCTGCAGAAATCTTGACGGTCACGCCGGCTGTACGCAATATCATCCGCGAAGGTAAGACGCATCAGCTGGATGCTGTTATCCAAACCGGTGCCGAGTTTGGCATGCAAAGCATGGACAAGACGCTCGCCCGGCTTATCCATGAGGGGACTATCTCGTATGATGAAGCGCGCAACTATGCTGTAGACATCGATGAATTGGACAGGTTAATGAGAAGCTAGCCGGTAGGCAGAAAGATATATGCTGACATTCGATTACACCGCACGAGACCCAGCCAGCGGACAGCGCGTAAAAGCCACAGTAGAAGCCGATAGCGAGCAGTCCGCAGCAAAGCTCATCCGCTCCCAAGGGCTTGTGCCCACAGACATCGCCGTGAGCAAGAAAGGCACCAGTAATATCCTGGGTCGTCTTAACCGCGTAAAAGCGAAAGACCGTGTACTTTTTTCCCGTCAGCTTTCTACGCTCTTGAACGCTGGTTTACCGCTGGTACAGTCGCTGCGTAATGTAAACAACCAGACCGAAAGCAAGCCGTTAAAGGTGATCATCTCCCGCGTTATCGGCGATGTAGAATCCGGCTCCACGCTCGCAAAAGCCATGGGGCGCTACCCTGATGTATTCAATCAGGTATACATCAGTCTGATTGCTGCTGGCGAGGCTTCTGGTACGCTCGACAAGGCATTGGAGCGCCTGGCGGACCAACAGGAGAAGGATGCCGACGTAGTCAGCAAGGTCCGCGGCGCCATGATCTATCCACTCATCGTTTTGGTGGTCATGGCTGCGGTAGTGATATTCATGCTGGTGAAGGTGCTGCCGCAGGTGAAGACGCTGTACTCCGAGACTGGCGGCGGCGCGCAACTCCCGTTCATCACGCAAATATTGCTAAGCGTTTCGTCGTTTGTTATCCATTGGTGGTGGCTGGTAATCATTATATTAGTTGCATTGACGATATTCACGAACCGTTGGGTCCAGACACTCGGGGGCAAGACCCTGATAGATAGGCTAAAAATGCGCGCATGGCCGGTGGGGCCCTTGTTCATGAAGATGTACATGGCACGTTTTTGCCGGACTGGAACTACGCTTGTTGCGAGTGGCGTTCCGCTTATTCAGGTACTTGATATTACCGCAAAGGCAGTAGACAACGTACATGTTCAGGGTTCCATCGAAAAGGCGACCGAGAAGGTGAAAGCCGGCAAGTCGCTTGGCCAGGCGCTCGAGGGCGATCGTAACTTCCTGGAGCTGGTGCCAAACATGCTGCGCATCGGCGAGCAGTCCGGGTCTCTAGAACAGATGCTGGGCAAGGCGGCAGACTACTACGAGAAAGAGCTAGACAACGAAATAAAAGCCATTCAGACGATCATCGAGCCGGTTATGATGATCCTGATGGGTCTTGTGGCTTTTGCCATAGTCGCGGCTGTTCTGTTGCCTATCTACAATCTAGCCAGTCATGTTAATAGCGTCGTATAGGCTGCATTGTGTAGTGTAGCCGCTTGATTTTACGTATCGCAATGAATTACTATAGGTAAACATAAGCAGCATATAAGGCAAACACATAACACTAGGGGGGCATTTGCACTATGACCACTAATATAAAGAAGCGTGCAGCAAGCGGTTTCACGATCATCGAAGTTATGATCGTTCTTGCCATCGCTGGGCTTATTATGCTCATTGTTTTCTTGGCGGTACCCGCCTTGCAGCGGAACGCACACAATACATCAATTAAGAATGACGTATCGAGTATTCTCGGTGCAGTGAACGAGTATGAAAACAATAACAACGGCAACCTGCCTACGACGGCAGGCGTCAGCGGCGGTACAGTTACTATCGGCGCCAGCTGCGCGACTACCGGCTCGAACTGTGCTACCGGGCGCGTCAACTATATAACGACCGTCAATAACCCCACGGGTACTATCTCAACCACGGCTCCAGCAATTGGGACGGTAAACCTCTACTCGGGTGCTACCTGCAGCGGCAATACGCCTGTTGCCGGCTCGCCGCGTAATATGGTTGCGTACTACCAGCTTGAGGGTGGCGCGGTACAGTGTACGGGTGCCTAAGTAATCGATACCTATAGTACAAGAGCTCTGCCGGATAGGCGGAGCTCTTTTATATTTATAAGATACTACGGTAGAATAGGTTGAAGACATGGTTGGTATGGCAATTGCAGTAGGTGTGCTTGGGCTGATATTCGGCAGTTTTGTGAATGCCCTGGTGTGGCGGTTGCACGAACAGGAAGAATTGGCAGAGGGCCATGAAACCCCCAGTAGCCATAGGACGGGCAGGAATGCCGCCGAATTGTCCATTCTGCAAGGGCGGTCTATGTGCCCGAAATGCCATCATCAACTGGCGGCAAGAGACCTTGTGCCGCTAATAAGCTGGCTGACCTTGCGAGGCAGGTGCCGGTACTGCCATGAGTCTATAGCGTGGCAGTATCCTGCGGTCGAAGCTGTAACGGGACTATTGTTTGTGGCCTCGTTTCTCTGGCGGCCCGATGGATTCGCTGCGGCTGGGGCAATCGGTTTCGGATTCTGGCTCTTATTTTTGACAGGTTTTGTAGCGCTGGCGGTATACGACCTAAAGTGGTACTTGCTACCCGACCGTATAGTATTTCCGCTGATGTTTCTTGCATTTGCACAGATAGCGATTGACGTTTTTCTCGTTGCGGGCGGTTGGGGAGCAGCAGCGCATGCTTTGGCTGCTGCGGTATGCCTATCGGGCCTGTTCTTTTTGCTACATACATTCTCGCGTGGTACATGGATAGGATTCGGCGATGTGAAGCTTGCCATCGTGCTGGGCCTACTGGCCGGCGACCTGCCGCGTATAATCCTCCTGCTTTTCGGCGCGGCATTGTTGGGCACGGCTGTGGCGGTGCCGCTGCTGGTCCGTGGTAAGGCAAATGCAAAAACGCCGTTACCATTTGGCCCGTTCTTGCTCGCTAGCACATACCTTACTGTAATCTTCGGTGAGAAGATCATCGGCTGGTATCTGGCGCTGTTCGGTCTGCGTTAGGCATTTTTTCGGCGTCGCAAGTCATATGTCGACAACGCGCTTATGCTATACTTAGCAACATGAAGTTGGGCATCCGGTTTTGGGCTGTTGGACGCGCCCGCTACGCTACGGACGATGCCCGGAATGGGTTTACCATTGTGGAAACCATGATAGTCTTGGCTATAACCGGCGCGCTCTTTGTCGCCATTGCAGCAACCTTGGCGGGTCGGCAGAATTCTGCTGAGTTTAACCATGCGATCCAAACTGTGCAGGCCCAGATTCAGCAAACCGTCAACCAGGTGTCGGCGGGCTTTTATCCCAGTAATAGTAATTTCACCTGTGCTGCAAGCGGCAGTGCAGTTATCTTTAACAGTGGTACGTCAGGGCAGGGTTCCAACCAGGACTGCATATTCTTAGGTAAAGTACTGCAATTTCGAGTACAGGGGACAGCACCAGAGGTCTTTCAGACGTACACTGTAGCGGGCTTACGCGGGCCGACCGTGGGCGCAACATCACCATTCCAGAATGTCAGCCCTACCGTTGTCGGTGTAAGCAACAACTATACAAATTACTCCACTGCCAGCGAACTGGAATACGGCCTGACGACCGTATGGATGAAGTCGGGCGGGGCAAATATCGGAGCGGTGGGTCTTATGATGGAACCCGGCAGCCTCAATACCGCCAGTGTCAGCGGTTATAGCTCGGGTGCCCAGCAGGTAGACCTTATTCCATTGCCGGGTACCAGCCTCGGCCAGCAACTAAGCCAGGCAGTAGTATCTATTACAAATAGTTTGCGTGACGTGAACCTTACTGCTGACGCACCCATCAATCCGGCTTCGGGGGTGCAGATTTGCTTCGCTAGCGGCGGTACAAACCAATCAGGGCTGATTACTATCGGTGGCTCTGGCCGCCAGCTGCTGGTGACGCTTGATATCCGGAGCAACAGGACATGTTCATGAATCGTACCATGCATAAACGACAGGCAGGGTTCACTATCCTTGAGCTCATGATCGCTGCATCCGTCTTTGCGGTAATTCTGCTGGTAGTTGCCGTAGGTGTTACACAGTTCAGTAATCAGTACTACAAAGGCGTCACCAGCACGAAAACGCAGGCAGCTACGCGGGCAATCATTGCAGAAATCAGCCAAGCAATAGAATTCAGCAAATCAGTAACTGTTATTCCGGCTGGCGGCGGTGGTATTGCAGGGCTATGCGTGGATAACGCACTGTACTCCTTCAAGATTGGGCAGCAAGTGGTGGACGCCAGTCCAAATGCTTCGGCACATCAGGCATATCATGGGCTTGTGGTTGGCAGTACCAGCAGTTGTACTGCCGGTACTGTGCCGTCGCTTCCGGTGACATCGTCTGTTCCTGCTGGCTCACGTGAGCTGCTGAGCCGATATATGCGTTTGGGCGCGTTGGATGTCAACAATGTGGGTGATGTATATACCGTGCATGTTCGTGTGATATATGGCGATGACACGCTTTTATATCCTGCTGTGTCCAGTGGTACTAATTGGGCCAATGAGCAGTGTTCGAATGCTGCCGGTTCAAAATTTTGCGCTGTGTCCGACCTGACTACTACTGTGCAGCAGCGCTTACTATAAAAAGGGCAAAGAATACGATACCATAAGGATAATGATGAAACAGGCAAACAGGCAAGCGGGCGTAGTATCGATAATGGTGACCATGATTATGATGATTGTCATTAGCTTGCTCGTATTGGGTTTTGCAGAACTTTCGCGGAACGAGCAGCGCAGCACGCTAGACCAGCAACTAAGTGCGCAGGCGTATTATGCGGCTGAAAGCGGCGTCAATGATGCTCGCGAGGCAATGAATGCCCTGATCACCGCTGGCCAACCTGTCCAAAATAAGACAGTATGCGGCAATCAAGGGGGCTACACGCTGAGCGGTACTGTAGACGCTACCCACAACGTCTCGTATACATGTGTTCTTATTAATGTTGCGCCGGCGACATTGGTATACAACGTAGGCTATACGTCCACAGTCATACCCATCCTTTCTAGCGGCGGCGCGTTCGGCAAATTGACTCTGACCTGGAAATTACCCGCTGGCACTACATCAGGTTCCGCTGCCGGGTGCTACACCAATGCTGGAAGCCTTGGCCAATTTCCTGTAGCTACAGGTACTGGGCAGTGGAACTGCGACTACCCAGTTGTGCGCGTCGACCTTCTGAACGCAAACGGAGCAAGCTTTGCCCGGGCAAACTGGAACGCCAGTACCGCCACCATGTTTTTCGTGCCGTTCAACTCAACGACTATTGGCAACAATGCTTCTATGGCAGACCGTGGTACTGCCGTGCCCGCACAGTGCAATGCCACAACGTGTACCGCTAATATTACCGGACTAGGCGGCACAGAGTACTACATGCGCGTCACTACGCTATATCGTACAGACTCCCAGCTGTCCATCAGCGCAGCGGGCGGCACGACATTTACCGGCGCCGAGGCCACTATAGATTCTACCGGCAAGGCCCAGGATGTGCTGCGACGCATATTAGTGGCTGTTGATCTAACGGGGGCTAATGCACATAAGATCCCTAGCGGCGCGCTCATTGTGGAAGACTCGGTATGTAAGCGCTTTGGTGTTACGAATGGCTACTTCGGTGTGTACGACGACATGAGTGCCGGCGGCTCAAACATACCCCTTTGTCAGGTGCAATCCGTCGGTGCGCCCAAGCCCTAGATGTGCCTGTTGTGAAAACGCTCGTGCACTGACTTCAGGTGCGGGTCGGTGACGTGTGTATATATCTGTGTGGTGCTGATATTGCTGTGCCCAAGCATGGCTTGCACGCTGCGCAGGTCGGCGCCGTTCATCAGCAGGTCGGTGGCAAAGCTATGCCGCAGCGTATGTGGCGAAACGTGTTTGGTGACACCCGCTAACAGTGCGTAATGACTCACCAGTCGCTGTACGGAGCGCACCGTAAGACGCTGATAATTGCCGCTAGTGTCGATGGTTTTTACGCCGTTATAGCGGATAAACAAGGGCCGGCCATTATCCTTGCGCTGATCCAGGTAAGTCGCAACCCAATGGGCGGCCTCAGGGCTGATAAAAATCGGCCGGTCTTTCTGGCCCTTACCGCGCACCATGAACTCCCGGCGTTTGAGGTTGATATGGTCGCGGTCTAGGCCGGCCAGTTCACTGACGCGCAGGCCGGAGCTAAATAGCAGCTCCAGTATGGCGCGGTCGCGTATGCCCTGTATGCCCGATGTATCTGGCTGGTCAAATATTCGCTTCAACTCATCTTCATTCAGAAAGGTGACTTGTTTGCGCTTGGTACGTGCCAGCTCAATCTTGTCGGCGGGCAGCGCGGGTATATCGCGTTTTGCGCAGAACTTCAGAAAGCTACGAAGCGCAATGAGGTGGTAGTTCGAGGTCGATTTTTGCAACTCATCGGCACTGTTGGTGCCTAGCCGGTTCAGCCAGATGCGCCACTTACGTATTAGCTCTGCATCGATGTCTTTCACGCTAATATCACCAGCAAAATCCACCAGCCGCGTCAGGTAGTGGTCGTAGTTGGCAATAGTTTTTTGCGAGCGGTTTTGCTCTATTTCCAGGTATTCCAAAAAGTCGGTTTTGGCCTTCGTAAAAAGCATGAGTTTATTGTAACGCGCCTACCAGTGGAAGCATAGCGCTCCATCTGTTACAATGAGGGCAAATTAAATAGGAGAACACACATGGAACGAACGCTTGTAGTCCTGAAGC
The DNA here is from genome assembly GCA_035758575.1 of Saccharimonadales bacterium (SeqCode). Classification (GTDB taxonomy): domain Bacteria; phylum Patescibacteriota; class Saccharimonadia; order Saccharimonadales; family UBA4665; genus JANWHZ01. Next base: position 16,064 of record DASTXH010000017.1, on the reverse strand, counting down.
CAGATGCAGTCCAGCGCTCGCTCGTTGGTGAAATCATTAGTCGGTTTGAGCGCGTTGGCATTAAGATCGTCGCAATGAAGATGCTGACGCCCACCGAAGACTTGGTGAAGCAGCATTACACCGATGAGCTTATCCCTATCATGGGCAATAAGACTACCAAAGACTGGGAAGCCTGGGGTATATCGTACGACAAAACCAAAGAGCAGATCGGTACCGAGGTGCTGCAGGCAACACGCGATTTCATGCGCAGTTCGCCAGTTATCGCCATGGTGCTTGAGGGTGACCACGTAGTAGAGGTTGTCCGCAAGATGATCGGTAGTACGGGTCCGAAGGATTCTGCACCAGGCACTATCCGCGGTGACTACGCGCATGTTGCACTCGGCCGCGCATCGCTTGCCAACAAGGGCGGCGCCAATCTGGTGCACGCCTCTGGCTCGCCCGAGGAAGCGGTGAAGGAGATCGCCCTATGGTTCTCCCCAAACGAGCTGATGCCACACTACAAGCTGGCACACGAGCACCTCACGCACGCCTAGTGTTTTTTGCGGCCTACAAGGCCGCAACAAGTCCCCGTAGTTCAATGGATAAAATAGTTCCGTCCTAAGGAAAAGCTAGAGGTTCGAATCCTCTCGGGGGCACCATTCCTCTCGCACTGTCGGTGATTTTTTACGCTGTAACCTGCTACAATACCATATATGGCCACACACACGTCCGGCATGTCCGGAAAGCAGGCATCTGTCCGATACTTTGAGGGACAGTTCGACGATGAAGATGTGCTGTATGTGTTCCGCAGGCATGCGCTTGTCATGCGCCGTGGCCTTGTCGTCAGCATGTCCAGCTGGCTCATCGGACCGGTCGTTATTCTGATACTTACGTATACGCGCCCCAACAACCCGCCTAGTATGGCCGCATTCTTCCTTGCGCTCGTCGCCAGCATTGTCGTAGGGTCGCTGCTTATGCTGCCATCATGGGTCAGTTGGTACTTTAGCCTATTTATTGTTACCTCACAGCGGTTTGTGCAGATTACCCAGCGAGGGCTTTTTCATAGCAGTTTTGCCGATATGAACCTCAAGCAAATCCAGCAGGTAAATTATGAAATAGCTGGCTTGCAGCAAACGGTGCTGGGGTTTGGTACAATAACACTACGTACCTATATGGGTGAGTTGGTGATACATGACGTGCCGCATCCAGCAAAGATACAGCGTAAATTAGTAGAGATTCTTCGCGACCAGGGAATAACCGCAACGATGCCGCCATTCCTGCAACCGCAGCAACTGGCGACCATGGAAGCCGAAGAGGAAGCAGTATGATCCAAAAGATTAAGCAACTAGTGCCCAAACGCAAGACGTCGGTTACTGAAGTGTCTAGCGCGCCGGACACGCTTCGTATTACTAACGAGACGGTAGCCGCACGACGCGACGAAGTACTGGCGAGCGCACGTAAGTATATCTATCCGTTACAGGCATCCAAACGGCGTATCGTGCGGCTGTCGGTCGGTGTCTTCATAGCTGCAGTTATAGGTTTTTTTGGTTTCTGTACGGCAGAGCTGTATAAGTTCCAATCCACATCCAGCTTTATTTATGGCGTTACCAGGGTATTGCCGTTCCCGCTGGCCATTATCAACAATAGGTATTTCGTATCGTACAACTCATATTTGTTCGAGTTGCGTCGCTATATGCATTACTACCAGACGCAACAACACACAGATTTTAGCACCGCAGCAGGGAAGCAGCAGCTGGAAGTCCTGAAGCAGCGTTCTATGGATGAGACTATGCAATATGCGTATGTACAGCGTTTGGCGGCTACGAACAATCTCTCGGTCAGTAGTAGCGACATCGATAGCGCGGTTGCCTTAGTACGCTCACAAAACCGTTTGGGTTCGAGCGACCAAGTATTCGCCAATGTGCTGAACGAGTTTTGGGGTTGGTCCGTAGACGATTTTCGACGTGAGCTAGGCCAGGAGTTGTTGGCGCAAAAAGTGGTAGATAAGCTTGATACCAACACGCATAACCGCGCCAACCAGGCGCTCTCACAACTGCAGCATGGCGCGGTCTTTGCAGATGTCGCCAAAAGTGTGTCTGATGACGTAACTACACGTGCCAATGGCGGTGACTACGGTATTGCCATTACCAAATCCAATACTGATATTGCACCACAGGTTGTGGCCGAGCTGTTCCAACTCAAGCAAGGCCAGTACTCTGATATTATCAATACGGGATATAGCCTGGAGATAGTTGAAGTTACCTCAGTGCAGGATGGCGCGGTCCATGCGTCTCACATAGCGTTCAACTTCCAACCAGTAAGTACGTACACCGCGCCGCTACAAAACCGCCAAAAACCTCGCATGTTAGTACATATCTAGAACATCACCATAAGATAACGGCAGCTTGATTTTTTACATCTAGCCTGCTATTATTACCTCTGTTACTTAGGCTATGGGCTCGTAGTGAAGCTGGCCTATCACGCCTCCCTGTCACGGAGGAGATCGCCGGTTCGAATCCGGTCGGGCCCGCCAAAGTAAAACACCCATGCGAAAGTATGGGTGTTTTACTTTGGGCAGACATCGTCTGCGATGCGAACCGGGCCGAAGGCTTGGTTCGGTGGAGCGAGGCCACGCGCAGGAGCTCGCTTCGAGCATGGGTGAGCGGAGAAGGGCTTTAAGCCCGCTATCCAGTCGGGCCCGCCATTGAAAATGCCTCAGTAAAGCTGGGGCTTTTTCAATGTCTAGGTATTGAAACTCTCTGCGCGGAACTGTCAGGAGACCTTGTAGCTATAATCCTGCGTTCGGTCAGGAGAATATAGCCGACAGAGCTTTCGTCTGGCTGCGGCTGTATAATCAGGTGTATGTCCGCTTATGCCAAATATCTTTTGTGCCGATTCTTCACACTGCTTTGCATATGCGGCGCCGGCTATGGCTACTTTTCGGCCAGCGTATACTTGGTGTTTGTTTTTGTGGTGCTGGGCCTGGCCGCTACAATGCTCAGTATATATTTCCGCAGCAGGGCAAGTAGCCACAAGGACCAGCGGAGCATAGCCGTAGAAACTCTATCCCGCATTGGACGCAGCAGGAACAAGTAAAGTTGTTCACATTGTAGTTTATGTATGCAAGTAAGATACGGGCGTGTTATATTCGGTCAATGAACTCCAGGAGTAGAATTTTATAAACGAGTAATTTTGTTGTTCATTTATTTTAACGTTATGTGAAACGACAATTTGTAGGGGCTGCCTTTGATTGTTTTCTCGGTATATCTGGTATAATGTGTCTGTCTTTTGGTGTGCCACCTTAGCTCAGCTGGCTAGAGCACCGCTTTCGTAAAGCGGGGGTCTGGGGTTCGAATCCCCAAGGTGGCTCCATGCGGGCGTCGTATAACGGCCATTATGTAGCCTTCCCAAGGCTGAGACGCGGGTCCGACTCCCGCCACCCGCACCACAGGTATTGCACGTGTAATGAGTCCAAAAGAGTGGCGTACCGCAGCGGCAGGATATACAATAGACGTAATATATGACGATTCCAAAACAATACCTGCATGATCGTTTTATTCTGCTTATTAACAGCGTTAATGCTTTCCTAGTCATCCTTCTTGCGGTGCTTACGTTCTTACGACTGGACACTAGTCATAGTAGCTATATAGTGCAGTACCGGTCGGACGCCACTATCAATGCATTCCGAAGCGGCAGCAGCAGTGAGTTGTTTAGTTTTATTATCTTCGGTTTTCTCATATTTGCATTCCACGCGCTTATTAGTGTGCGTGTATTTCACATCCACAAACAGCTTTCGGTAGCGGTGCTTGGTCTGGGAACGTTACTCCTTGTTGTTTCTATTATTGTAAGTAACGCATTGCTTGTGCTGCGATGACCGACATAGAGATCCCCGATAAGTCAGCGCGTCGCGGGCACTATCGTTTTTTTGAGATATTGCCGCTCGTACTGAGCGTGTCGAGTATCGTGTTGCTGTTTGTATTGAGTATTGTGAATGTTACGGTGGCGGCCTTTTGTATACTGGCATACCTGTTCGTTACGCTTATGCGTGCAGTTGGCGTGGCGGTTCGCTCGTTACATGGTTATTCGGTACTGCGTCAGCATCAAAAGATTCATTGGCTCGATCTGGTGAGTGACGTAGAAGCAGGCAGGGTACTTGATGGTGGCGCGCCCCGCCCGGAGTGGCACAGGCAGTGGCTTGCCTCGCACGATCTTTCGCATCTGCAGGTCAGGCCAGATGAGTTGTTGCATGCGATCATTATCCCGACGTACAACGAGAGCCGGGAGGTCCTGGAGCCGACCATCCAGTCCATACTCGCTTCAGATTACCCCATGAAACAAGTAATTTTTGTGCTGGCATACGAGGAGCGCGGCGGTGAACGCGTAGAGGCGCAGGCAGAGGAACTGATAAAGGTTTACCAAGGCCGTTTCTTCCATGCTATGGCCGTAAAACATCCAAAAGATATACCGGGCGAAGTGATAGGTAAAGGCGGAAACGCAACATACGCTGGCAAGGCGCTCCAGCGATATCTAGAGGATGAACATATCGATCCGATGCGCGTGGTGGTTACTACACTCGATGCCGATAATCGTCCCGATAAAGAATATCTCGCATGCTTAAGCTACACCTACGCATTGTGCCCAGATCCTATGCATGCTTCATTTCAGCCAGTGTCTATGTATACCAACAATATTTGGGATGCCCCGGCGCCAATGCGCGTGCTGGCCACAGGAAACTCAATATTTAACATTGTTATTTCTATGCGTCCGCACGCAATGCGTAACTTTTCGTCGCATGCCCAAAGCATGGCCGCACTGATTCAGACCGATTTTTGGAGCGTCCGTACTATCGTCGAGGATGGCCACCAATTCTGGCGGTCGTACTTCTGCTTTGATGGTAATTATGTCGTATATCCTCTGCATGTGCCAATTTACCAAGACGCCGTTCTGACAGACTCATACCGCAAGACGCTCAAGGCTCAGTTTGTCCAACTGCGCCGCTGGACGTATGGCGCTTCGGACATTGCCTATGTAGTGCACCAAGGCTACTTTAAGAAGAATAAGGTACCGCGCTTTGATTTGCTTGCCAAGACGCTCCGTCTTATAGAGGGGCACATATCGTGGGCTACGGCGCCGATTCTGTCGCTTATCGGCGGCTTCGTGCCCAGCCTCTTCCATCCGCACAGCATCGCAGCAAACCAATTACCATTGATAGTCAGCCGTATTCAAACATTTGCGTTGGTAGGCAGCCTTGTGATGCTGTATCTGTGTCTAAAGACGCTGCCGCCCAAGCCAGAGCGGTACAAGCGCCATCGAACGCTCTTCATGGTGACGCAGTGGGTGTATTTGCCGCTCACAACTATCGTATATAACTCATTTGCGGCGTTTTATTCTCAGACTCGTCTGGCGTTCGGCAACTATATGGACAAGTTTGATGTTACCGAAAAGGCTGTTGTACCCGAGAAGAAGCAGGGCAACTTGTAGCCAGTAGGATGGCCGGCGCAGCCGCTTCTTGGATCTTTGTTAAGTTATTTTTGTCAGTTTATGGAATGCAAGATAGTGCACACAAGCGATAGGGTCGAACGCCTTTAGTGTTGTGCTGACGATCATCACGATAGTATCTCGGTAAATCGCGCCCGGCTCGTCCTGCGCGCGATACAATTTGGCGATGATGGTGTTGGTGAGGGCGGTGGCGTCAGTGATGGCGCGTTGCCGATGTCGACAAGATTCGTAGATGCTTAGGTATAGGACGTCCCGGTCGAACGGTGTAATGTGCGACGTGGTGTCCATCACGCCAAGAGATCCTTCGTAGGCTATGCTTTCAGTTGTGGTGAATACGGCACCGCAGTTTAGACAGCGCCGTCTTCGCCATATACTGTTCGTACGCTTCTGTAGCCTGGAATTAGTGACGTGTGTGTTGCCAGAACAATATACGCAAACCATGACTACATATTGATATAACCCTTGCAAAAAGTCCAGTGGAAAACCCATTGTCATGTTGCGGAAAACTTTCTCACCCCAGTCGTCTGGGTATAAAAAAACATCCCTGCATTCAAATGCAGGGATGTTGTCTGGCCTTAGGGTTTAGCGCGCCGCGGCCGTCTAACTTTTCTACTTCGTTGTGTAGAGAATACAAGCTCTTCGTAAAACAACTGAAATACGTCAAGAGCACTGTGGTTCGTAGTACTCACCAACACTCCCTAATTAACCAAACCATCTTACACGTTTTAGGCCTGCTTGTCAATGTTCCTAGCGGGTTGGTAGGCAATACTAACAGGGGTCGCTTCATGGGAATATGCTTGTTTTTTGTCGGCGAGTAAGGTATAGTCAAAGTGTTCTAATATATGTGAAGTAATGGGTGATTAGCTCAGTTGGCTAGAGCGCGTCCTTGACGTGGACGAGGTCGGGGGTTCGAGCCCCTCATCACCCACCAGTATGGTGACCGCCCATGTGGCGGTTTTCTTTTGCACGGGTTGTCTGTTCGGATATATCATTTACGATAAGCGTGTAATTTATATCCACAGCGTAGATGTTACGATAACAACACATTAGTACTAGCCGTATCGTACTAACTGTATTATATTAGCCTTAGGTGAAGTTTTGCGATGTGTTACAATCACATCAGGCAGTGAAGCGGTTACCACCCGCCGAGCCACGTGGGCAGCTAAACGTACGTAAAACGTGATAGCACGAGTGCTTGATGGTTGCTGTGAGGCAACCACAAGAAGTCCGGTGGAACCGCCCGTTTGTGCCATGAATTCCATGCGCGAACAGGGTCCGAGACGCGTTAGTATTGTATGCCCTGCGAGAGTGTACAATCCGGCGCGTCTTTTTATATACGCGTATTTCTGCGCACGATAAGAAAGGGGCACATATGGCTCAACAACAAGACCTATACGCAATGCGCCATAGTTTGGCGCATATTATGGCTACTGCCGTTCAGCACCTTTGGCCGGCGGCCCGCTTTGGCGTGGGGCCGGTGGTCGAGAATGGGTTTTATTATGATGTAGACTTAGGCAACACGAAATTATCCGACACCGACCTCGGCACTATTGAAAAGGAAATGAAAAGGGTGATCGCAGCGGATGCTCCGTTCGTGCGATCAGAAAAGCCAATCGATGAAGCAATTGGCTGGGCAAAGCAGGCGAAGCAACCGTATAAAGAAGAGCTGCTGAACGACCTGAAGCGGGCTGGCACCACTATTGCCAAAGATTTGGACGTGGACGAGTTGGGACTGGCGGCAGATGGCGACAGTAAGGTAGCGAACGTCTCATTCTATACTGACGCAGACTTTACCGACTTATGCCGTGGTCCCCATGTTACAAGTACCGGCAAAGCGGGGGCATTCAAGCTGCTCCGTGTATCGGGCGCTTATTGGCGCGGCAAGGATACTAATCCACAAATGCAACGTATCTACGGCATAGCCTTTGCTACAGAGAAAGAGCTAAAAGAACACCTGGCTATGCTTGAGGAAGCTAAAAAACGCGATCACCGGCGGATCGGGCAAGAGCTCGATCTGTTTACCTTTTCTGATTTGATCGGGCAGGGGCTGCCGTTGTGGACGCCGCGCGGAACGGTACTGCGCAAGCAGCTCGATGCTTTTGTGCAGGAGCTGCGTGATGAATACGGGTATGAAGAGGTGGCGATACCCCATATCACCAAAAAAGACGCCTATATTGCCAGCGGTCACTGGGCTAAGTTCAAAGACGAACTTTTCAAGATTACGACCCGGGAAGGTCATGAATTCGCCATGAAGCCTATGAACTGTCCGCACCACACACAAATCTATGCGCGAAAGCCCCATTCGTATCGTGAGCTACCGGTTCGCTTCCGTGAAACGACTATGGTGTACCGTGATGAACAGTCTGGCGAACTGGCTGGTTTGTCGCGCGTCCGTTCTATCACACAAGATGACGCGCACGTTTTTTGTCGGTCTTCACAAATAGAGCAGGAAATCCAAAACATTTGGGATATTGTTGAGCGGTTCTGGAGTGTCTTTGGTATAGAGCTGACTGTCCGGTTCTCCCGTCACGACCCGGCAAATGGCGACGCCTATATAGGTGATGAGTCAATGTGGTCAGACGCGGAAGCTCAGATTAAGACAATCATTGAGGGCCGCGTAGATACTCATTATATCGACGGCTTAGGCGAAGCGGCTTTCTATGGACCTAAAATCGATTTTCTAGGGAAGGATGTCTTTGGCCGCCAGTTCCAGGCTTCGACAATTCAGCTCGATTTCGGGCAGCCTCAGGGCTTTGATCTGACGTGCATCGATGAGAAGGGTGAAAAAGAGCGTATCGTGATGATCCACTGCGCCATAAACGGCTCACTAGAGCGGAGTCTGGTACTGCTTATTGAGCAGACGGCTGGAAGATTTCCGATATGGCTTGCGCCAGAGCAAGTGCGGATCATCACCGTAAATCAAGAGCCTGCTACTGAACAATTTGCTCAAGATATGGTCGTGCGCGCAAAGAAGCTCGGCATACGGATTGGCATAGACTCATCTAATGAGTCAGTGGGTAAAAAGATCCGGGCAGCAGAGATAATGAAAGTGCCGTACACTGTAGTGGTTGGTGAGAAGGAAATTGCTACAAGTGAGGTGCTGCCGCGCATCCGTAAGGATTTGGCAGTTGACGCCCCTCATACGTCCAAGACGGTCGACGAATTTCTGAAGACAGTAGCAAATGAGGCGACGTCCCGCGTGCATTTATCGTCACTGTAAGGAGACACCTAATATGCAGGAGGTAGCGGCGGGTTTTAGGGAGCGCGTAGAGGCGATCGTAGCCCAAATACCTTATGGCCGAGTCATGACATATGGCCAGCTGGCGGCGCTGTGCGGGAATGCACGTGCCGCCCGGATTGTGGGTGGAATTGCCCACTTTGGCGACCCAAACCTGCCGTGGCAGCGGGTGGTGAACAAGCGGGGCGGTTTGGCACTGGGCTATCCGGGAGGCCGGGCCGGGCATAAAGCCGCACTGGAGGCTGAAGGTATAGCAGTTAACGACGATTATTACGTAGACGTAGTAAGGCTGTTATGGGCACCGAACAACAAGTAGGCCCACTAGTGGCCATCGTTGGTCAGACTGGTAGCGGCAAAAGTGCGCTGGCTATGCGCCTTGCTGAGCATTTCGACGGCGAGATCATTGCCGCCGACTCCCGCACTGTGTACGTCGGTATGGATATAGGCACGGCGAAACCTAGCGCAGCAGAGCGGGCACAGGTTCGTCATTATGGGCTGGATGTCATGGATCCTGGGCAGGGCTTTAATGCGTTCAATTTCAAGCAGCTTGCCATTGGGGCTATAGAAGATATTGGGCGAAGGGGGAAGTTGCCGCTGTTGGTTGGCGGCACCGGTCTATATATTGACGCTATACTATTTGATTACGCATTCAGATCGGCTCCTGACCCACGGATGCGCGCGCAGCTTGAGAAGCTGCCCGTAGCTGAGCTGCAACACAGTGTTCTGGCGGCTGGGTTTGCGCTGCCGGAGAATAGTAGTAACCCGCGGCACCTCATGCGTATCCTAGAAAGCGGCACCGCCATGCGACAGCAGAGACTATTACGTTCACATACACTGGTAATCGGCCTCCAGTTACCTCCGGATGAGTTGCTCAAGCGGCTCAAGCAGCGTGCGAAACAGATGTTGAATGATGGGCTTTTAGATGAAACCAGGCAACTTGTCGTGCGGTATGGCACTGCAGTTGAAGCGTTGCGGGCGCCAGCATATAAAGCGGCTTTGTTGTACTTACAGGGCAGCATCACGGAGAGTCAGGTGAGCGACGCAATAGTGGCGAACGATTTGAGGCTAGCCAAGCGACAGCGTACCTGGTTTAAGAGAAATGAGTGTATTCACTGGCTTTCTAACGGAGATGCATTCACCAAATCTGTTGAGCTTATAACAACGTTACTGAACAAATAGCCTGACAGTTTGTGTACCTATTTGCTACAATGAGTTCATGATTGAACAATTGCTTGGGTCGAAGACAAGGGTAAAGCTGCTGCAGCTCTTTTTAAGTAACCCCAACCGATCATTTTACGTACGTGAAATAACACGTAAGATCGATGAGCAAATCAACTCAGTCCGTCGGGAGCTCTCAAATCTGCTCAATATCGGTATCATTATCTCTGACACCACCAACAACAGGTTGTACTACGAGGTAAACCAGTCGTATGAGTTTTATAGGCCGCTTCGGGATATTTTTGGATCATCTTCTATGAAAGACGGAGCGATAGCCGTAGCCAAACAAAAAGACGATTACAAGGCACTTGGCAATGTAGACTTGCTGATCCTTACTGGTCAATTTACGCGTGATGACCGCGCCGGAGTAGATTTGATTATTGTCGGTAACACGAACGGTAATGCAGTACAGAAGTTTGTAGCGGACTTAGAGCAGAAAGAGGGCAAGGAATTGCGGTATACTGTTATGACTACATCCGACTTTCGCTACAGGCAGCAAGTGAAAGATCGATTTATCGGTAATGTGCTGGCCGCGAAGAAACAAGTAGTTATAGATCGGCAGGGCATGTTAGAAAAGGGAAAGGAATGACAGATGGATTTACAGTATTTCGGAGGTAATTGCATAGTTTTGACCGACAAGGGTATACGGGTCGTTATTGACGACACGCTGGCTGAGCTCGGTCTTAAGACGGTCACAAAGCAAGGCGATGTGGCGTTGTTCACGAGCGTACACGATGCGCCGGCGACTGAGCTGAGACTTTTCGTTGATATGCCTGGTGAATATGAAGTGTCTGATTTGTCTGTTGTCGGCATAGCAGCAAGGGCTCACATGGATGAACCAAATACTACTGCGGCCACGATGTACAAGATCATTGCCGACGACGTAACGTATCTGTTTACGGGGAACATCTATCCACAATTGAGCGATGAGCAGCTTGAGGCTATAGGTATGGTAGATGTCATGGTAGTACCGGTAGGCGGCAATGGCTATACGCTGGACGCCGGCGGTGCGCTGCAGCTGGTGAAGGCAATAGAGCCGAAGGTAGTAGTACCTGTACATTACGACGATCCGGCAATTACCTATCCCGTAGTGCAGCAACCGCTCGAGACTGTGCTAAAAAATCTCGGTATGGAAGTTCACGAAACAACAGGTAAGTTTCGTTTCAAGCCTACCGAAGTCAGCGCTACTACGCAGCTCGTTATTCTGTCGCGCAGCTAGCTTTGCTCGAGGCTATAAAAAACTCCGGTATCTATACCGGAGTTTTTTATAGGCAGGTGCCTTATTTGCTGCCCATAAGGCCTTTTTTCTTCATGGTGCGGATGGCTTGGGTGCTCAGTTGCAAACGAACTTTGCGGCCATCAACGACCAACGTCTTGGTCTGAAGGTTTGGCTTCCAGACTTTCTTGGTGTGGCGCTGGGAGAAGCTGACACTGCTGCCGAACTGCTTGCCCTTACCGGTAAGGTCACACTTTTGCATACATAATCCTTTACACTTGTGTTCTTAAGGTGTTATTTTACCGATTTATCTGAAATAAGTCAATGTTGGGCGGAAGCTGCTATACTACGGCTATGTTGTCTGGTTTTTCACTCACCGATATTATTGTGCTTGTTGTCTCGTTACTTATTGCCATGACTATCCATGAGGCCATGCATGCTTATGTGGGCTACCTGCTAGGCGACACAACGGCAGCTGAACAGGGCAGAATTAGCTTTAATCCATTGCGCCATATAGATCCAGTAATGACGGTTATTCTGCCGCTCGTTACCCTGGTGTTTTTGCACGCGCCGGTACTGGCGGCACGGCCGGTGCCGTTCGATCCGGAGCGCGTGCGCTATGGGGAATTTGGCGCGGCGCTGCTGGCATTGGCCGGGCCGGTGGCTAACCTGGTACTTGCTATACTCGGGGCAGTAATCTTCCGCTTTACTGATGCATCGGCTTTTGCCGCAAATGCGCTGTTCATTTTTGTCAGCCTTAATGTATCGCTGTTCGTGTTTAATCTAGTGCCTATCCCGCCGCTTGACGGTTCCCGAGTGTTATATGCATTCGCACCTGAGGGGTTCCAGCGATTTATGCGTCAGCTGGAACCGATAGGTATGTTTTTGATCTTTGCGCTCGTATTGCTCAGCGGTTTTGGTGGTATTTTGACCAATCTCAATTTGTTTGTGTTGAACAAGCTTTTATAGGGTGAAATTTGTAAAATCTGGGGTATAATGTGTCTGTGGTCGGGAAAGCCGCGCTAATGATTACCTGAACATGTAATCATTCGGGAGCTTTATAGTGTTTGCACCGTGGTGCAAACATGCGAGCACCCACCTGTTTTCAAGGCAGGTTAATCATGGCGGCTCCGACTACATTTATAACTATAGAACGGGGTGTAGCGCAGGTGGCTAGCGCGTACGGCTGGGGGCCGTGAGGTCGCAGGTTCAAGTCCTGTCACCCCGACCAGTAGTTGAATATTTGTTATATGGGCGCACTTATGTGCGCTCATTTATATTTCAACCTATTGGGCCGTGAAGTAGCTGAACATATAGGTCGTCTTAGCAGACGCTTTACTGGGTATATATAGTGTGAATCCTGTTGGCGCAGTGTTGCGATAGATGGGCAAAAGGGACGCAGCTTCATTTGCGGCCGTCAGCTCAACTTGGGGAGCGGTGGTGTAGGCTGTATTGAAGGTCACCGTAGCTAGCTCGCCTGAGGCATTGCAACCTGTACCGGTCGTAATGGTGATAATCCCGGTAGTATCCGTACCGCTGATAGTAGCTAATGGCGATGAACACGCCGCCGGACTCGCAACGATGACAGGCGTATTGCCCGCGGTCACGAGGTGTCCTGCTACTGTCAGGGTGCCGGTGACTACCATGTTGGTCACGGTGATGGTCATATGTGCGGTGTCTGCAGTAAGCAGGGAGTCGCCATTTGCGTTTTGTATCACCAGCTGGGCGGATGATGTGCCGCTAAATGTGTTTGGCTGATTGAGGTATGCTACCTGGCTCGCCAGGGTGTTCACGCGTGAAGAAAGGGTGGAAACTTGGCCCTGGAGAGTATTTACATTAGCCGTAAGCGTGCCAAGCGCGTTCATTTGGTCGGTCGCGGCCGACAGGCCGGGTCGCACCAGGACTGTTATGCTGCCGATTGCGTTCGGATCATTACTGGTAAAGTCTGCGAGCGCGTACCCCACTATGTTGCCGCTGCCCATTAACTTCACGGCGATGCCAGGTTTGTCTGTTGACATTGTTAATGGGTCTCCAGTTGCGATTGCCCCATTTTCCGTGCTTACTTTGGTGGGGATTTGGCCCATAAGACCAACTAAGGCGGTGACATCTGGATTGTTCGCATCGTACAGATCGTTACCCACAAAGCCTGCTTGGGTTGAGACCACGCCTACAATTTGCTCACCCGCAACCGCACGCTCAACTTTGCCTGATGGGTTCAGTGTGACGAGATCGCCAGCCTGAAGCACGCCCGGCGATTGCTGGTAAAAGTATTCTGCGTAGTCAGCACCGTTGGAGCTAACGCTACCTGCGGCGTTGATAGAGCGGCTAGTGGTTGAGTCTTTTCCGATCTTCAATATTGTTCCCGCGCTGTTCCATCCGCCTGTGGCGTTGCTGTTATTCTGGACGGCAAAGTTGGTTGATCCGTTGATGTATACGTCAAACATGTCTGACGGTGAAGCGCTTGTCGATCCGACGAGCATGTGCGTTGCTACGTTTACGTATCCGTTTGTGTCGATGCTTAAGCGGTTGTTTGATCCGTTGAAGATTCTCAGAAGGTTTGAATCGTCGTTTGCCGATATGCTCCAATCCGTTCCGCCGCCGCCATTATTGTAAGGTATCAGCTCTATTTCTGCCTGAGAGTTTGTACCGCCAGCTGTTATGCTGCGTACAATGAGGCCAGGCGAAGAACCGGGCGTACCCGTTGCGGTCTGATCTACTTCCAGGGCAGCCCCAGGCGCTGTTGTGCCGATGCCAAGATATCCAGCTGAGGTGAATCGGGCAATCTCTGCATTTTGTATTTTGAAGGCAATGTCGCCATTGCTGGCGGGCGAGTTCAGGATGGTTTCGGTGCTGGAGCCATATATGTTGTATATCGTCGTGCTTGTAGGTGAGCCACTCATGTTTATCCTGTCACCGCTACCGTTACCGAGGTAGATATTACCCGATGCAATGGACAGTGTATCTTGCGGGGAAGCGGTGCCGATGCCGATGTTGCCGTTTGCGGCAATGTGTAGTCTGTCGGTAAGAGTATCGGCGGTAGACCCTGTGCTGACGGGATTTATAGGTACGGCTACATCCGCCCATTGTTCGCCGGTACTGCTGTTCTGCCAAGTAACCGTGGTAGAACCATTATTTGCTGCTACGTACGAGGCCCCACCGCCGTTATTTGTACTGCCGTACCATAACTGTGTCTGGCTGGGGCTCCAGCTGCCGATATTGGCAGGGAAGGCGAAGTTATCAAATACTACCTGACCGGAGTTTGTACTGGTGAGGTTTACGGTTGCTAGCGTGCCCGTTCCAGTTCCTGTAGCTACGGTGCCGAAGGGAGTCGTCTGGTTTACGTTGTAAAAATATTCTGCGCCCGCTACAATCGCCGAGCTTGCCGTAAGTGTAATCACGACGTTAGCTGTCGTGTTGGCCGGAGCGACCATGTACCATATTTCGCTATAGGCTTGGCTGCCTGCATTGGCTACCGATGATAGTTTTGTCATGTTAGTGCCGTTGAACTTGACGCCCGTTGTCGCAACTGCTCCAGTGGCATAGGTGGTAAAGCCGACCAGCAGTAGGCGGTTGCTCTGAGCACCGACAGTGTACGAGAAGGTGAGCGAAACAGTGCCTGCGTTTTGTTGCACAGCACTTGCCGTACCGGCCGTGACACTCGCCCCGGCACCTTTGCCGGCGGTCTGAAATATGATATCACCAGATCCGCCGGAGCCAGTTCCATTGCTGGCAGCAAATGTAAGGTTTGCGCCGGCCGCATCAGTTCCCGTAGCTGCGCCGCCGCGTACCGTCAACGCGCTAGGCGTTCCATCGTTGCCAAGAACAATTGCCGTATTACTGGTGTCTACAGTGAAGAGGCTGGCGCCGCTGGTATTCTGGACCTGAAACGTATTCGTAGCATTCGTCGTCGCCTGTATGGTGCCCGTGCTCCCATGGATATCGTTGTATTTGGCGGCGGTCTGCGTTCCCGTTGGTAGTGATACTTGCAGTGCAGTGTTGGGTGTCCAGGTCATAGGCGTCCCGGTAGTGTCATTGTTGATGAACGGAGTATAGCTCCACTGCTCGAACTGGTTAGCAATACGCGCCCAGAGTTGTACTATGGTGTTGCCCGTTGTGTTAGTTGTGGTAACGGCCACAATGTCGCTGCTCGATATCTGCTCGGTATTTGCCCCCAGGTTAACGATGACCACAGGGGCACTTCCCATGGCGTTCTGTTGGTAGGTTTGGAAGTATATGGTTGTCTGCGTATTATCGCTACTACTGCCGTTCTGTCCGCCAATGACATGAATCGTAGAACTGCAGCCAGTGTATTGAAGTGTTAGCGAACAATACCCTAGCTCAGTCCATTCGTTGTTATTTATGCCATTGGTAGCGGGTGTTGTGAAGCCATATTGTTGCATAGCCCCGTCGACAGTTAGGGCGGGGTATGGATTTCCCGCACTAGCGCCGATAGTCACCTGATTCGTTGTGGTATCCACATTAAGGACTGCTGCCGCACTAGCATTCTGCACCTGAAACGCCGCAGTAGAGTTGGTGGCGTTCTCAAAGACTGTAGCGCCCGTACTGCTGATAGTCGCTACCGTACCGCTTGCAAAGGTATTATTGTTCACGTTGAACTTAATGCCGTGGCCACTGCCAGCTTGTAGCACTGCGCTGCTCCCGTCATATCCCACCATACCGCGGCTACCGTTAAGTCCAATGTTAACCGACGTGTTGGTATTGTCTCCAATGAATACCGATTGGCCGTTTGCTGCAACTTGTAGCTGCGTTGATGGGCTACTCGTCCCAATCCCCACATACCCATTGCTCTTTACGTCTAGGGCATTTACTACGCTGCTGCCGTTCCAGCCTTGGACATTGAGTGCATCAATAGTAGATGAATTACTATTAGCAAATACGTACACGCCCAAGCTA
>DASTXH010000035.1:0-29276 GCA_035758575.1 Saccharimonadales bacterium (SeqCode) | reverse complement strand
GCCGGCAGCATCCGCCAGCTTGACCCTAAGCTAGCCGCGGCGCGTCCGTTGCGTTTCCGTGCATGGGACATTCTGCGGACTAACCCGTCCGAGGTGGCCACGAATGCGTATGCGTACGAGACGATCCGCGCGTTGGGCATCTCTGCCGGCAAACAGTCGGCAGTGCTGGCAGATCTGGATGCCATTATGCACTATGCCGATGAGTGGGAGGGCAAGCGGCACGATCTGCCGTACAATACTGATGGATTGGTGATAAAGCTGAATGACCGGGCGGTGTTCGCTGAGCTAGGTGTGGTGGGCAAAGCGCCGCGGGCAGCCGTGGCATATAAGTATGCCGCCGAAGAGGCGACGACAGTGGTGCGCGATATTGTCCTGAGTATTGGCCGTACGGGCGCCGCGACTCCGGTGGCGGTATTTGACCCCGTGCGCGTAGCTGGCACCACCGTGCAGCATGCGTCGCTACATAACGCCGACGAGATTGCCCGCAAGGATATTCGGGTAGGTGATACGGTGGTTATATTTAAGGCGGGCGATATTATCCCTCAAGTTTCACGTGTTCTGACCGAATTGCGACCGAAGGGTACTAAGCCATTTGCTATGGAGCACGAACTACAGCGGCAATATCCTGAACTGTCATTCGACCGTCCCGAGGGCGAGGCGGTCTACCGCGTAAAAGGTGCTACGGGTAAGATACTTCTCAAACAGGCCCTGGAACACTTTGCGTCAAAAGCGGCATTAGATATTGACACATTGGGAGAAAAAAATGTCGCGGCACTGGTAGACGCCAAGTTGGTGCACGATTTGGCAGACATCTATGCGCTTACGAAAGAGCAGGTGCTGGCCCTGGATCGTTTTGCAGACATTTCAGCGACCAATCTTATTAAGGCCGTTGCCGCCGCCAAGAAACCTGAGCTGCCGCGCTTCATTTTTGGTCTCGGCATTCGCCACGTTGGCGTACAGACGGCCATCGACCTTGCTGAGCATTTTCGCAACGTGCAAAAATTAGCGCAAGCAACTATTGATGATCTGCAGGCAGTGGACGGCGTGGGCGAAATCGTGGCGGAGTCTATCCTGGCGTGGTTTGCCGACCCAGACAACCAAGCGCTGCTAGAAAAGTTTGAGAAGTTTGGTGTGCAGCCGCAGTATACATCACATGCTGACGGGCCATTGCACGGTAAGGGCTTTGTAGTGACTGGTACGCTTACGGCTATGGGGCGCGACGAAGTGGCTGCCAAGATACGCGAACTGGGCGGTACGTTCCAGTCGAGCGTGGGTAAGGACACGACCTACCTGGTAGTAGGCGGCAACGTAGGCGAGGCCAAATTGGCTAAGGCGCGCAAACTGGGTACGGCGCAGATTACCGAGCAGGACCTGCTGCAATTGTTGCGTATATAAGGAGGGGGTATGGTTGATGAGCTGAACCAAGCTATAGAAATGTATCGGGCAGGATGGCAGGTGTTTGCAAAAAGCAGGGTACAGGCGGCATTTTTTGACGGCCAAAGGCCGACTGCGGCCGCCTGGAAGATGGCCGATGCCGCCGAGCTGCACAAGCAGTTCGAGGAGCTGCGGGATTTTTGTGTGACCAAATTCACTTTGGCTGGGTCAACGAGCGCTGGCTTATAACTATGCACCTGAAGGGCACGCCGCTGGCGTGGGATATCTCGGTGGTAAAGCTCATGCAGCGCCGTCCCGGCTCCACTGATGCCGTTGGTCTTGACCATATTGATTTCTATAATCCCGACAACACAAAGACTGCCGAGATCCTGCGCGCCGAGCAGAGTGTGCGATGGAACGAAGAGCGTAATGGCGAACATTGTAAGTGGATAAGCGTTTGGGTCGACGGCAAGGAGGCTAAACTCCGTACGGATACGGTGCTGTCGCCATGCATTGCCGAAATGCAGGAAATAGAAGCGGTACTTATTGGGTAGCGCGCTTGACAGTATTGCCAAAGTTGTTATGCTTAGGATAGTTCGTGCGCCTTATCGGGGCGCGTGAAACAAAAATTTTCACACAAAATTTTATGCCCGCGCCTAGGGTGGGCGCGCACGAGTCAAAACGAGTCGGACCAATCCGGCCCGTTTTGTTTTGAATATCACGGACAAATATTGCGTTCGTATGGTACTATGCGGGTAGTAACATGGAGGGCGCTTGTACATGGCAGACGCGAACAACGATCTCACCGGTGTATGGCGGAGTACATACCGTTACACCAGTAGTAGCCGCGACGGCGAATTCACCAGCGAGCATTTTGTGCGCCTCAAGCGGCAAGGCACCTCGCTTGTGCTTGAGAGCCTGCCCCGTGACAGCAGGTCATACCTCCTCATCCGCATGTCACTGCAGGGAAATATAGCCACCGGCTCATGGCAGGAAGAAACCGACCCGCACGGCTACTATAAAGGTGCGGTGTACCACGGCGCCATCCAAATGGTCGTGCATGACGATGGCAAGAAAATGCG
The DNA here is from genome assembly GCA_035758575.1 of Saccharimonadales bacterium (SeqCode). Lineage (GTDB taxonomy): Bacteria > Patescibacteriota > Saccharimonadia > Saccharimonadales > UBA4665 > JANWHZ01. The sequence goes on along the minus strand of DASTXH010000035.1, from coordinate 26,820 downwards.
GGGCAAGTGGTTGGGTTACAGTAAAGATATGAAGATAAACGTTGGCCCCTGGGAGTTGGCCTACGTGGGCGACACCGCCCCTGCACACTAAGTTTGCCGAAAGGGCGTATAGTAAGAGTACTATGACACTTACAACCAACGATATACTCAAGTTCCCAGGCACCTGGCGGTGTTGCTACTGGTACCCCAATACTAAGCCGGGCGGGCGCGAGGAAACCAGCGAGTACACAGTAAAGATCGACCGGCACGAAGACGGTTATGTCGTGCATAGCATCGGCAGCGATGCGCCTGGTGCTCATCTGGAGGCACGTTTTACGGTGGATGGTTCGCTGGTGACTGGCACGTTTATGGACAGTTCATCGCCCGCCGGCGACTGGGAGGGCATGACGTACAAGGGCGCATTCCAGCTGATCATGAACGACGAGCACACGCATATGGAAGGTATGTGGGTCGCCGCCGGTTATAACAACGGTAAGCCAAAAGTATTCACCGGGCACTGGGAGTTGGTGCAGGTAGAGGGCTAGGAGGAACCATGAAGTTGGTGACGCACTCAAATATGCATGCCGGATCGCTATCGGGCATTTGGCGCTGCAGCTATTACTTTCCCAGCAATACGCATAGCGGCGACGATGCCAGCAGCTACTATGTGCGGCTAGAGCGTACACACGACGGCTTCGTATTGCACAGCCTGCCTAACGCACAATCGGCGTATATTCAGGCGCACTGCACGCTTGATGCCAATCTGGCTACAGGTGTATGGCTGGAGAATACCGCACCGCAGGGTGAGTTTCAGGGGAAGATGTATAGCGGTGTTTTCCAGGTGATAATCAGCGATGACGAAAAGCACATGGAGGGTAGATGGGTCGGCATTGGCAGTGACCACGGCCGCCAAAAGATTTACGAGGGCGCCTGGGAGATTGCCTATGCCGGCGAAGTGCTGAAGGACTTGCCTGAATTGTAGTTAGGCCTGCCGGTCTTGCCAAAACAGGGGTAACCTGCTACAGTTTAAGGGTCTTTTTGCTACATTCCAAAGTGTAAGCCGAAGATATAGTATCGCAGTTTAGAAAGAGCAGCCCGACAAAATGTATTCCATGTTGCCGGCGCGATGGGAAAACCGTAGGTTTGTCCCATGCGGGACGCGGGGCATTAGCGCAGTTGGCTAGCGCGCATCCATGGCATGGATGAGGTCAAGGGTTCGAATCCCTTATGCTCCACCAATATAAAAGGCTTATCCGCAAGGATGTGCCTTTTATATTGGTACGGTTTAGATTGGAACGCTGGCGCTAGTAGCCCTCATCCGCTCAGCGTATGCCGCATGGTCAGGCGGACTGTGGCGAAGCCGGCCTTTTGATAAAATGTCATTGCAGCCTCATTTTGTGCGAGGACGTTCAGGTCGACATACGCAGCATCTCTTTCTGTGGCCCAGGATACCACCGTGTCGAGCAGATGCGTGCCGATCCCCAAGCCTCTGTATCCTTGGTCGACGCAAATTTGCTCAAGCAACACGCTTGACATTGGACGAAATGCATTTGGGGCAACGACACGAGCCAAGGCGAAGCCTACGATCTTGTCGTGGTCATATTTTTGCACGGTGGCCACGGTGCATAGCGCTGATTTTCCTAATGCAGCTATCCTGTCCATGAGTATATCTTCCTGGCCGGCGATGTTATATAGAGTGGGGGCTTGCAGTGTGTGGTCGTACTGCTTGTCGGATGCCATCAGCTGTTCGCCTAAGTATTCAATACCAAGCAGATCAGAAGGGGCCGCGAGGCGTATGGCAGGGGGTGATTCTAAAGACATCTATGCAGTATACAGAATCCAGCGCATACGACCTACTGGGCTTGCTATAATACAAATACGATAATTGTATGAGGTAAAAACTATGGGATTTTGGATCGGGGCGGTTGCTTTTGTATTGCTCGTGGTGATCATTAAGGGCATCCGGCTTATTAACCAGTACGAGCGGGGTGTGGTATTCCGCCTGGGCCGTGTGCAGAAACAAATAAAGGAGCCTGGCCTGCGGCTGATCATCCCGCTTGTCGACCAAATGAAAAAGGTGTCTTTGCGCACCGTAACGCTGCCGGTGGAATCGCAAAAGATCATTACCCGCGATAACGTATCGGTGGATGTAGCAGCCGTAGCGTACTACCAGATTCAGGATCCCATTAAGTCTATCGTAGAGATTGAAAATGTAGTGTCAGCTATCTATCAGAATGCCCAGACCACAGTGCGGAATGTTATTGGCCAAAGCACGCTTGATGAGGTGCTGAGCGAAACGACCGCTATCAACAGCAAAGTAAAAGATATTCTGGAAAACGTCACCGAAAAGTGGGGCGTGTTTGTTAGCTCGGTAGAAATCAAAGATATACAATTGCCCGATTCCATGCAACGTGCCATGGCGAAGCAGGCCGAGGCAGAGCGTGAAAAGCGGGCGAAGATTATTGCCGCCGAGGGTGAGCAATTGAGTGCCGCCAAGTTGGGTGAGGCAGCAGATACCATCGCAGCGCACCCTATTGCTTTGCAGCTGCGCAATTTGCAGGTGCTTAGTGACATAGCTGTCGAGAAAAACAGCACCATTGTGTTCCCGGCGCAGTTTATGGATACCGTGAAAAGTGTAAAAGAATTTATGAGTAAAGAGAAATAAATGGCAGAAACAACCGCAACCAAAGATCCCGCTCATTCCAAAGCATCAAACGCTAAGCTCAATTCGCTGCGTGCAGCCGTGTTGGGCGCCAACGACGGCATAGTGTCGGTTTCCAGCATCATTTTGGGCGTGGCAGGTGCTACCGATAACCGCAATGCAATCTTGGCAGCGGGCATAGCAGGTCTGGCCGCTGGCGCCCTGTCTATGGCCGTTGGCGAGTATGTGTCGGTCAGCAGCCAGCGGGATACTGAACATGCCTTCATCAAGACCGAAAAATGGCGGTTGGAAAACCATCCTGACGAAGAATTTGAAGATTTGGCGGCTACGTTCCAAGCAAAGGGTTTGTCGGCCAAGACGGCGCATCAGGTGGCTAAAGAGTTGACCGAGCATGATGTCATCAAGGCGCACCTGGACGCTGAGTTCGGCATAGACGAAGAAGATCTTAGCAGTCCGACCGCCGCCGCATTATCGTCGTTCCTGGCTTTTACGGCCGGCGGGTTGGTGCCACTTATTGCGACCATGCTTGCCCCAGGGCATATGTCGCGTATTGTGACGACTGTTGTAGCGGTGCTTATTGCTTTGGCGCTGACCGGTTACATCAGTGCCACGGTAAGCCGTGCGCCCCATGCCCGGGTTGTAGCACGAGTTATCGTTGGCGGCGCGGTTGCTATGCTCATTACATTTGGTATCGGCCATTTGTTTGGCCGTATTACCGGGTGAGAATTACCGCGCATCCAGAGTAAGCTATTCCATAGCGCTTTTGCCGTCTATGTTGCATAGTACGCATATAAGGAGGTCTGACATGGCTGTAGATGTATATATCCAAGAGGCGGCAAAGCGTTTGCGCGACGCTGCAGGGGCGCTACGCGACGACATCCACGCGACCCAGTCGGAAGCATACCGGGCGGGCGTTCAGCTGCATAACGAGATTGCGCAGGCCGAGGTTGCTCATGCTGAAATACACGCCGAATTGCGCCTAGAGCCCGACAACCGGCGTAGGGCCGCGCTCGAAGCGCGTCTGCATCAGCTAGAGGCCGAGATACGGGACAAAAAGGCTCAGTTCTCGAAGAACGATAGCGATGCTGCGCGAACCGTACAGCAGAAGAACGACCTTATCGCTAATATTGAAAGCTTTATAGGCAGGCTTGAGTCGTTGGCTATATCCAGCCGGTAGAACATGATAGTAGCTTCTTGTATTGAGGTTGAAAAATAACGCCTAAGAAGTTATTATAGTGGGGTCACGCGCGGCGCTTTAGCTCAGTCGGTAGAGCATGAGGCACTGGTAGCCTTGTGTCCCCAGTTCGGCGGACGAGGAGCGCAGGCGTGAAACGAGCTTGCTCGATTTCACGGCGAGCACCGCAGGAAGGAGTACGCTGCTTCAGCGTACGATGTCTGGGGGACCCAGACGAGAACTGCGTCGTAATACCAATACCGTGGCGCTTTAGCTCAGTTGGTAGAGCAGAGGCCTGAAGAGCCTTGTGTCCCCAGTTCGAGTCTGGGAGGCGCCACCAGTAAAAATACCGCAGCGAAAGCTGGGGTATTTTTACTGACAGTCGCTTCAATGAGGGCAGGCTGCAGGCGGCTCAATACGCGAACGGTAATGAGTACCGCAAGACTTGCGTAAATATCCTCATTGTGTATAATTTTATCTGTTACGCGGGTGTAGCTCAGTTGTTTAGAGCGCGTCCTTGCCAAGGACGAGGCCACGGGTTAGAGTCCCGTCACCCGCACCATACAAAAAGACCCACCACTCGTGGGTCTTTTTGTATGGCATGGTGTCAGGCCCTAACCCGTGGCCGGCAGATTTGCGAAAGCAAAGATGCAAGAGGCCACGAGGTTGGAGCCAAGAAGCAGCGCGCAGAAGCTTGCTTCGAGCCCTGCTTCTGCTCATGAGCGCAGCGAATGCCTGTCCCGTCACCCGCACCAAATTAGACTTACAGATTAGAAAATCCTCATCCCGTGAGGATTTTCTTTTTCTCTCAAATTCCACCCTGTTATCCGTGTTGGAGTCTCGCCAACGTTGTCCTAATTTTAAATTTGGCGTTAAACGGGTTGCGTATTCTCATCAATTACATAGGTTTGTCCAGAAATCGTAAGTTGCTTTGTTAACGGCAAATGTAGAATGACATGTCGTCGGCTATAATCAAATATATGAGAAAACAACAGCAAATCTGGCTTGAAGAGCACACCAATAAAGGCACGCTGCCAACCATGGCTAATATTGATCCGGCAAGCGGTGTCGTCCAATTCACCGATTGGCTGAAAGAACACAATGTGCCGCTAACCGACAAAGCCGTAGACATCGGTGCTGGTAAAGGCGGCAACAGCGTTCACTTGGCGAAGCTGGGCTACGAAGTGTGGGCGCTGGAATATATAGAACCAGCATTGCAAGCAGCAAAGCAACTTGCCGAGAATAATGATGTTATCAAACAAATGCATTTCAATCTTACTGAAGTAGATAAACCATGGCCACTTGATGACAACTTCTTCGATATTGCAATCGATTCCTTTTCGTCTATAGATATTGAGACCAAGGAAGGCCGCGAAGCCTGCCGCGACGAAATGTATCGAACCCTCAAGCCTGGAGGTTATGCGCTCATCACTGTTTGCTCGGCTGACGATGAATGGGAAAAAGAGCTGATCACGAACCACCCAGGGCCCGAGCCCAACAGTACGCTGTGGCCGCAGAACGGCAAGTTCCAAAAAGACTATACCGAACAAGAATTGAAGGAGTTTTATAGCATGTTTGAAGTTGTTGAGTTGAAAGCTATCCAAAAACCTGCCTTCAAGCTAGGACGTGAAGGCACGGCAACGAATTTTTGGATGGTGGTAAGGAAAGCGGCATAATGAACAATTTTGATTTAACCACGTGTAACGTCAGTCCTCTTACGCTCATTTTCCTCGTCGACAACGATAAGATATTAACCCTCAAACGTAACCCCGACAAGAAAATCTATCCCGGTAAAATCTCTGGTTTCGGCGGCAAAGTTGAGCCAGGTGAAGACCTCGTCGCATCGGCCCGCCGCGAGTTTACGGAAGAAACTGGCCTGACAGCAAAAGAACTCAGCCTGCGTGGCACGTTTATCCGTATCCTCGATACTGGGTACATCAATGAGATATATATCTTCGTCGCCCAAGGCTTCAGTGGTGAGTTGCACCAGGATTCAGGTGAAGGCATTGCGCAGTGGCTGACGGTAGATGACTTCCTGAGTAGTCCCGACATTGTCGACCACATTCCGCTCTATCTTAAGCAAGTTATTGAAAGCAGAGATTTCTACTGCGGCATTGGCCGCTATGTGCAAAATAAAATGGTGGGCTATACGGATAACCAAGCGCATTTTGCCGAGAGAGTGAAACAATGAGGACCATCCATCGCACCGTCGTTTCAGCTCTCATCTTTTCCAAGGACGCTAAGCTCCTCATGGGCATGAAAGACCCATCAGCGGGTGGTGTCTACGCTGACTGCTGGCATATTCCCGGTGGCGGAGTCGATGAGGATGAGACACAAGAAGTAGCACTTCGCCGTGAGCTGCTCGAAGAAGTTGGCATCGATACGAACGACTGCAAAGTTACACTTACCGACAATCAAGGCACCGGCGAAACCGAGAAGACCCTCAAAGATACTGGTGAACAAGTTCTGTGCAAAATGCAGTTCAATGTCTACCGTGTTGATATCGACAAGGATGCGGTGGATATCGAAACCAAAACCAGTGACGATTTAGTAAAGCTGGAGTGGGTCAATCTAAAGCGGCTCAACGAATACAAATTAACACCGCCATCAGCCACACTATTTAAGCGTCTAGGATACATACAACGCCGTACTCCTCCACAAATTATCCAAGAGGTTGGCTTTGATTTTAGCTGGGATGAATCAAAAGTGTGGCAACTTGATTTGCCAACTGAAGACATGCCAATCGAAGAATTAACCTGGCATTTCGATACCCCGTTCCTGTGGTCCAAGCCGAACGGCTTTTATGACATCAATCCTCGCTGGATACTAGAACAGCCAAATACGTACCCTGAAGAGTACGAACGCACCATGCAGGCTGATACTACTTATCCGATAGACATTATGTTTTGGCGTGGTAAATGGTTGATTCTCGATGGGCTGCATCGGCTCATGAAACAATCACTTGAGGATAAACGCACAGTGAAAGTGCGAAAGGTGCCGGAAGCGGCAATACCTAAGATTAAGAAATCAGCCTGAATATCCACAAACAGCAAACGCAGAAGCCATTCAGCTGGGTGTTCAAAACGAAGCGCATCAAGGGCACCGAGATAGACTCAACAAACGCGGTTGGGATTCTTGGTCGTCTTTTTATTATTGCTCATACATTAAGACCAGTTTAACGTTATGATGTATACATGGCTTCTATCCCAACACATTTCGTTATTTACTCGCACGGTTTTGGTGTGCGCAAGGAAGACCGGGGCCTGTTTACTGCTATCGCCCGGTCGCTGCCAGATGCCGAACATGTAATGTTCAACTATAATTCCATCAACGAAGCGGCCAACACACTGACTGCCGAGCCTCTCACTGAGCAGATGCGGAAGCTTCGCAAGGTTATCAATACTGCCAGAGCTGAACATCCAGGTGCAGTTATCGATTTGGTGTGCCACGCACAGGGCTGTGTTGTAGCGGCCATGCTAAAGCCGCGTAATATACGCAAGATCATCCTGATTACTCCTCCTGACGACGTAAGTGAGGCGGCCGTCGCAAAGCAGCTGCAAGGGGAGGCTGAAATTGATACGGCCATCAGGACACGCGTGGCGCGCCCAGACGGTAGTGCTACGGTTGTACGCCCGGAGTATTGGCAAAGCCTGGCGGGTATCAACCCCGTAAGGCTCTATAATCGAATGGCAAAATTTACCGCACTGCGAATTATCAAGGCAAAGCAAGATGAGGTACTTGGGGATGTTAGCTTTGGGGGAATTGACCCTAGCGTTTCGCTTGTTGCGCTGGACGGCAACCATAATTTCGATGAGGCGGAATCCCGGAAGCGCCTCCTATACATCCTCCAGAAAGAGCTTGCCGCGTAGCGTAGCTCACGCTTTTTGCTGACCAAGCAAGGGTTCTTGACCCGGTATCCTCAATAAGCAAGGCGCCTGCCACAATACTTCACATAATCTTTGGCTTGGCATAGAGTTCGGTATAATGATCGCCATGGATAGGCCTTCGATTTTTGACATTACAAATGGTGCCGAATTAAGGCGGTGGTATTGGACTAAACTACAATTGCAGCAAATGGCGAAACGGAAAAGTGTGAGTGCTGCTGGTGCAAAGTTTAGTATCCTGGAGCGTATCGCCAGCAAACTGGACGGTCTGCCATCTAACGAGTCTAAAGGCGCTACAGCCTCGTCTCGGTTTGACTGGTCAACAGAGGTCATCCACGATGACACGGTCATTACCGATAGCTACAGAAACTCGCAGAACGTCCGGCGGTATATGCAGTCGAAGATCCCAGGCTTTGCTTTCAATATACCGTTTATGGAATGGATGAAGGCAAATACAGGCAAGAAAATGAGCGATGCAGTGGACTACTACATTATCCTGCATCAAAGGATGCGGCGCGGTGAATACGTGCCAGAGATTAAGGCGCACAACCAATAAAACAAGTACCTACGCGATTTTTTTGCGGCCAATCCGGGCCGTAGTTTAGGAGATGCGAAGCGCTGCTGGAAATACAAAACATCATTGCCTTCAATCGATGGCATGCATTGCTATGAGCCTGCTGATGTGGCCGTATTGTCCAGATCGGTCTAGTGGCATGCCGCAAATGGTATGCAGCAGTATCGATGTCGCCTAGCGTTCGATCAAGTTCAAGCCTACAGTAATGCCTATTGTCCCGGAATCCTAGTGGATCTGTGATGTTCATATAGAAGGCAGTCTTAATGGACGGCAGCAAAATCTAATGGCTTATCCTACAGAAGCAGCAGTAGATGCTACTACTGATATATCAAGTTATTCGGATATCAGTAAGCATTCGAAATCAAGTTTATTATATGGCGTAGTAGCGAAGTGGCCAATCCAGGCAAGCCGCATAGGCTTTTCAGCTTCACCTGCACTGCAGGGGGTTCTTTTCTGCTTTGATCTATCGTGTTTTTGATAGTTTGACTAAGATATGGTTTCGTGCATAATTGTATTGACCTATGGGAGAAGGCAATGAATGAAAAAGGAAAAGAGCGAGCTTCGCGAGCCCGAGAGGCATACGAGCAAACACAGCGGAGGGTTGGCCAGTCTGCTGTGCAAGCGGAGCAGGCTAGTGTTTCTAGGGAGTTACAACGCGGAGCGTATAATCGGCAGCAACTGTTGATGGCTAAGGAAGCTGCCCTTACAAGGCTTGACGCCCAGGGGCTGCCGGACGTACAGATGGTTAGCTTTCAGAAGGAAGTGAGGTCGGGCCTGTTTAGGCAGCTTAAGACGATTACGACTACTGAGCCAGGGTGGCAGGTATACGCCGATTCACACAAAGAGGACTATCTGTATGACCATCGTGAGACAGTGTATTTATTAGCTGATGGGACGTTTGTCAGGGATTTTAGTATCACGCATGACGCACCAAGTGGTAACCGCTGGGAATGTGGAAGAGTCTCGCTTGATGATCTTGCCGTATTCTTAAACCAGAAAGATGTCGAGGGCATAGTGACGGGTTTGAACAAGCTGGGGTCTTCGTAGAGCGAAAAGGCTCACTAGGTGGAGGCAAGATACTGAGCGTCGATCATTCTGGAAGGGCTTTACTCATGGTTCTGCGCCGTCTTGCAGACTATAGAGAACGGCGAAGTATAGACTTTTGGGCTATATGCCAAACGGATGGCGCGGATTTTGTTTTAGCGAATATGAACGCCATCTAGGTTGGCTTTTGCGCCCTTTAGCAGAGCGTAGGTCACTTTGTCCATGGTGGCGCCATCGAATACGGCGTCTTTTACTTTAGAGTGGTGAAACGATACATTCTCCAGAACTGCGTTTTTGAATGTGGCTTTTTTGAGTGATGAGCTGTCAAAACAAGTTCCACGAAGCGTGAGGTTATCGAACGATACGCCGTCCAGGGCAGACTGCTTGAATTCGGTATTGTCGAGTGTGGCTCCCGTGAACGATGCACCCGCCAGTGCGCAACGGTTCAGCTTGGCATCGGTAAGGTCCGCGCCATCAAATGCTACGCCAGTGGTATCGCTGCTGTTGAAATTGGACCCAGCAAGATTTGCGCCGGCAAAGCTGGCACTCTTCAGCGCTGCGGCCTTGAATTTGGAATCGCGTAAGTCGGCTTTGTCGAACGAGGCGCCCATTAGTGCGCTGGCGCTGAAGTTGGCGCCGGGCAAGTCGGTACCGCCAAGGTCGGCATTCTGTAGCGCCGTCGCCCAAAAGCGGTGGTCGTTGCCCAGGAAGACGCCTTTTATACTGTCGACGATTGACCCGTTCGATGCCTGCTTGGCCTTTGCTGCTGAGTCCTTGGGCGCTACCTGCTCCATGATTTCAGACACATCGCCGAACGATTCGGTTGTCAGGCGGTAGGCTTCTTCGTCGGTTTTGCCTTCAGCCTTAAGGTCGTTGTATTTTTCGGTCAGGTTCGCCAGCAGCTCTTGCTCTACATCACCGCGGGCAGGGAAATTGCCGTAGGGGCGGAATGCATCGTCTAAAAATTGTTTGAGTTGGTCGTTCATGATGTCTCCTATAATAATTGTTCTAATATTGCTTTGGCATGTTGCCAGTTGTGTTTATTAGCTTCATACAGCTTTTGGCCGCTCGGGGTGATGCGGTAGTATTTGCGCCGGCCGCCCTGAGTCTCGTCACCCCAATATGACGTAATGTGTCCGTCGTGTTCTAGCCGTTTCAGGCTGGAATACATGGTGGCTTCTTTTAGCTCGTAGCGGTTGTTTGAATATTCCTGCACGAGCTTGGTGATCTCATAGCCGTATTTGTCGCCGCCATGAAGAAACCGTAGGATGATGGTATCCGTATGTCCGCGCAGCAGGTCCGAGGTGAGCCTATTGTCTGTCATGAAGTATAATGTATAGCAAAGTACTATGATAGTCAAGGTACATATAATACTGTACGTCATGGGCTGACCATGCTATTAATGTGTACTACTACTTCGTAAGGATACTAGATCGTATGGCGCGCGCCGGACTTGAGCAGACAGTACAGGAGTATTACCAATCTTCGGACGGTATTGCATTGCTTGAGTATAGGCGTATACCAGGCGTCGACGGAGTTATCGTTGGCCGCTCGGCGCCACTGCGGCATAGTGAACACATTGACCCTCAGGCTGTTGACGAAGCCATGCATGAGGTATCACGTAGCTTGCGCGTTATAGAGTATGACGGCAGTACATTTGAGGTTGCATCGGCAAATAGCGCCGCCCCACCCGGTGCATATATGCTGCATTTTTCTACGTATAGTTCGGCGGTTTCTACGAATTCGGGAACGGCTATGAGTTTGCTGCGCAGGCGGTACGCTATCCGGACCATCGTCATGTATATGTAGCTTCGTTTGGTAATGGCGGTACATCGCCTTTGCTGCCCGAGGATACGTCATACGTACGCAGAACGGGGCGCTTTACGAAAGAAGGCCCAGGCGGGGTGCAGCCAATACGGTCTATACGCAATTTACAGGCCGCACTGGAAAAGCACGGACTGATAGTAACGGATATATTGAGCACGGATTCGGCTGGCGGCCACTATGCACGTGCGCTGGCTGCTGGCATGGAACCGGGGCAACTGGAACGGGCGTTCTTTAGTGAAACATCAGGAATGATCAACTTGGGCATCGGGCGGTTGGCCGTCGGGATGTTATATACAGAAAACATACGAAACAAGAAAGATAACGAAGCGATATCTCCTGATACGGAAAAGATGGATGCGGCCAAGGTGGCGCGCTTTGCACGAGCCTTTAACGCATATGCGGATACGCCGCAGCACATAGAATTGGACGCCAAACGTGTGCGGATGGCGCAGCAGGTAGGGAGCTTGTGGACGAGCCTTTGTGCGTTGGCCCAGGGTCCCGACGGTCGTAATAACCCTGTTGCGGCAGACTTGAACGCGTTGCTTGAGCGTCAGCCGGATGCGGCGGTTGCTTTCGGCATGGCTGAGGCCGATCCACTATACGAAAGCTTAGCTAAAAGCCATTTTGCAGCTCAACGGTTGCTTCGGGCGATTACCGTGCAACACGCTGAGGTGAAAGTGATTATGATCCCCGGCATGTCGCATGCGTATAACACACACTTTCCTAGCTTCTATCACGCTGTGAAGCGATATGCACTCGGCCTATAGCATTTCTGAGGCCGTCAGGTAGCTTATTTGTATACTTGGCGGCGTACGATGTAGCGGTGCTACACCCCTTATGGTTGCGTCACCACAAGGGGTGCGGTTATAGTGTGTTGTCATGACTAGATATTCACACGAAGCCCGTCCTACCCAACCACCCGTACCCCTTCACGATCACAACGAGAGAAACATGACGCGTCGACGTTTTTTGCGTAATGCAGGCTGCGTACTCAAGATTGCGGGAGTCGTGGGCGCAGGAGCAGGTGTCGTTTCCGCAGTTAACTATGTCGCCTCTTTGCGCGATTTTTCACATTGTGAGAATTGTGACGCTGTAAGTACGGCAACAGCGGCAGTCTCGCAGCCCGAAACGGTAAGTGGTAAGGCTAAGCCGATGGATGTTATCAGCAAATCTGTAGCATTGCGGGATGGATCAACGGGGTGGATTATAGCGCCGCAGGGTTCGAGCGGTCAACAAATTGAGGCGCTACATAAGGGCGATGTGCTCTTTTTAGCTGTTGGTGGCAACACGGTGCAATATGGACGACTAGACGGTGATGAGCCCACGCTTGAGAATAGGGTGACGACTGACTCGCCTTTTTACAACTACTCAAGCGAGGGCTATACGGGCCAGATCCTGACTATAGTGATTGATGGTGACGTGTCTACGGTTGAGGCCGGTGCCTCCTGCAACCAACCGGTGTACTGTTTGGACCCGCAAGGAAGCGGCGAGCCAGTATATCGCGCCTTAGTGCTGTCGGCGGCAGACTATCAGACAAGTGGCGCTGCATTGATTGAGGAATTAAAGGCGGACCAGTCACTGAATCTCGGCAGCAATCCCCGCGTATCTGATCCGCCGCTTCCGGCGTCGACTACAAAAGTGTAGGTCGCTTTGCTATGATGAGCGCATGGAACATCTTGGGGTATTGCGATCCGCTGACGTAGGCTGCTTGGCTGAAGTGCCAAACGGTACGGTCTATAAAGGACGCACTGCCGGTCGGGCGGTTATTTTTGATGGCGATCGCGTGGCGCTTATTCATGTTAAGGCGTCTGGTTACTACATGCTGCCGGGTGGCGGCTTGGACGACGACGATATGGAGGCCGGCCTGGCGCGGGAAGTGCAGGAGGAAATGGGCTGCCACATTGAGCTGTTGCGGCCGGTGGGGATTATAGAAGTATATTTTGACCGCTGGAAGCAGCGGCAGATCGACTATTGCTTTATGGCGCGCAAAATTGGCGACGGCGCTGCTATGGATTTGACCGACTTTGAAAGGGACGAGGGCTATGAAACGGTGTGGATGCCGAGTCTGCAAGCCGCTATCGTCCTTATGGAGGCTGCCAGCCCCGAAGCGTTTGACGGTAGGTTAGTGCGTGCACGCGATTTGTTATTTCTGCAAACTGCGGCACGTCAAGCGGTTTCTTAGCTTGAGCGTTTTGGCGTAAGCCGGTACCATAGAAGTATGAGGAAAATTACGGTACTGACGTTTATGTCGCTCGATGGGGTAATGCAGGCTCCGGGCGGGCCGGACGAAGACCGCGAGGGTGGCTTTACCTACGGCGGCTGGACGTTCCCTTATTTTGATGAAATGCTAGGCAAAGTAATGGGCGACCAGATGGCGCCGCCGTTCGATCTGTTGTTGGGCAAAAAGACGTACGATATCTTTGCGGCGCATTGGCCCAAGCAGCCAGAAACCGACCCTACGGCAACAGTTATCAACAACGCGCACAAGTATGTAGTGTCGGCTGAACCTGCGGAGCTGGCGTGGAAGGGCTCGACCCTTATAACGGGCGATGTGGCTGCGGGGTTACGTGCCCTGAAGGCAGAGGAGGGGCCGGTGCTGCAGGTGCATGGCAGCAGTAACCTCATTCAGACGCTGCTGAAACACGACCTGGTAGACGAACTGTGGCTGAAGATTTTTCCGGTAACACTGGGTCACGGCAAGCGTCTGTTTGGTGAAGGTACTATTCCTGCCGCGTTCAAATTGCTGGACTGTACGACATCTCCCAGCGGCGTCATAGTTGCCTCTTACCAGCGCGCTGGTGATGTTGTCACCGGTTCGTTCGCGTAGTAATTATTCTTATTCTGCAGATAAATTCAGTGCATCTTCATGTGTGATGTGAAATAATTAAACGCACAGGAGGGTACCATCGTCATGGGAGAATACAACGCAAACTTAGCACATAATGAAACGTTAGGCTCTGCCGAAGTTGTTGAACAGCGGCTAGAAGAAGAAGTGCTAACGAAGATCGGTAGGTCGCATTATATACCTATGCCCGTCCAGATTGGTGGCCGACGCGTATATAATGGTACGGAATTAGTGTGCGGCCGGAATTTTTTAGATGCCTACCCACCAGGCTCGCCGCATAGGCAGGCCACTGAGGATATGCTGCAGGGTTTTGCAGGTATGGAGCCAACCGAAGATGGATACGCCCAGTCGAGTGACTATTTAGTTCGTATGATTGATCCTTTTTTTATAGCACCGGCGAAAGCATAACTAGTCGGTTGCGGTAGGGGTGGGTTAGGTGTCGGAAGCGCTTCAAGCGCCAATTGCTCCGGCGGATGTTGCCGGAGAGCTTGAGACTCAATCGCATTTGGTTGCGGGCGGTGCAGAGATTGCCGAGATCGATCTCACGAAAGTCTATACACGCGTTCATGGTGACCGAGTATATTCGGGTACTATTACAGATATTGCCAATGGTGGGTGTCCGGCATTTGCGAATATGCCGCTTGAGGCCGTGCGCTATACGTTAGAAAATGAGGATATCGCTGCACGCATGATGCAGCGTGGTCGGGAAAAGCGAGAGGCTTTGCATGCGGCTAAGGCAGCGGATAAAGCTTCACCAGCAGAACGGCCAAGCATAGCTAAGTCATCGGAGAAGAGCGAGAGGGTCTCTTCCGCAGCTAACGATGGCCAGGAGGTGGGCGCATCTGAGGATAATGCCGTCGTGCCTGTATCTGCAGCAAAGCAAGAAGCGGGTGCGGTCAATGCTGTTGTGAGGAACGAAGCGACGGCGAGCATCGGGAATCATATTGAAAGCCAGGTTCGCCATCGAATTGAGGCAGTGGCGCGCCCCGTCATGGATGCGATGGTCACCACCACAGTGTTTGGACATAAGCAGGAGCTGCGCGAACCAGCACAAAGTGAGCCGGCGGTGGATCGGGCGGCGCATCCAGGGCTGCCTAGTATTGCCGAGGCGCCTAATGTTTTGCAATTGCCACAAGTGGCCGCCGAGTATGCCATGCAGCAGGCTGACCAGTTTGTGGTTGGGCCGCAAGCACTTGTTGAACGGCCGGCCATGCCAGCAGCCGATTTTGTGGAGCAGCCAATGGTTACGCACAAAAATGTCGAGGTCGTAGACTTCTCGGAGTTGCGTACGGAGATTGCTGAATTGTATGCATTAGATGTGGCTGAAGGTGTATCCGAGGATGCCGAAGTGTCTGCAGTGAATGATCTGGAGCAGTCTAATCTGGAAGTAGTAGAATCCACGACGGAACAGCCAGCAGAAGAAATATTCGCAAGTGAAGTTATAGAGTTGCAGCAGCGGCTTGTCGCTTTGACAGAGGCTCTTACGGAAGTTGAGGAGGGCTCCGGGTTGGCGCTAGTACAAGGGACAGAGCGCCTACTGGCGGCAGGTGAGCTACAAGAAGATGTGGTCGCGTCTGACCCGGTAGAACTACGACCCGAAGATATTATTCCAATCCGCAGGGCGACGGCTAGTACTCCCGAAAGCGCCCGCAGCAGCGAACCGGTGACTGCGCCGTCGGGCGGTGTTCGTTTAGAGATCGGCACGTCTATGCAGGATCAGCCTTTGGAGGTGGCGTTTGCACATGTCGCCCGATTTCTGAAGGCTGAAGATGCAGGCGACAATATAGGGGCAAACGTGCAGGAACATCCGGCGGCCCAGGAACTAATAGAAGCTGTCGCTAACTTGAGGAATGCATATGCTGAACATGCAGATGAGCCCCAGCTTGCAGACCGTTTGTCGCCGCGTTTGGTCAGTGAGCTAGTAAAGCTAATGAGCGTTTTGGGATATGAACAGCCGCAGGAAGTGCTTGCCGCATTTGCCGAACAATATGGGGTGCAGTCGCTACTTGAGATGATAGAATACCTGTGCCGGCTCAGCCACCACGAAACCCGTAAAGAATTTGCTCCTACCGTCGGGCCATGGAGCTTCGGCGGTATAATCACGAGTGACGACACTGACGTACGCAAAACCGTCCTGGCACGGGCTCTGTTTTGGCTAACGCGTCGCTTGGTAGTATCCCCTTTCGGTGGTATAGCGGCCTGATACTTGTCCATAACAGGGTATGCTTGAGTTTAGTATAGTATACCGAGCAACTAGGACAACAAAGTTGCGTAGACTACACATAGATGTAGAATAGTATCATTATGGAACATGCAGATGATATAAGGCGCAGGCCTCCAACAGTTGATGCTGCGTTTTATCGTGACAAGCTTCAGGCAAACGGCAATGCAGGTGAGGAGCCGGCAAGCACTTTTGATGCGCTTGCGACCGAGCGGCGGCTCGATCAAATTACGAGTGACGAAGAGGCATATATGGAGCAAGGCGATGAGGAAGATTCTGGGGGTGAAGATACTGCCAAGCAGTCCGTTTACTATAGCTCTGACTCGGTAAGGGTTTATCTTCAAGAGATCAGCCGAGTTAAGCTGCTTACCAAAGCGAAGGAGATATACCTAGCAGAACGTGCTGCAGGCGGCGACGCCGATGCCCGGGATCAGCTGATAGAAGCCAACTTGCGTTTGGTCGTGAGCATAGCAAAGAAATACGTTGGTCGTGGGCTTTCACTCGAAGACATGATAAGCGAGGGCAATATTGGCCTCATGCGCGCCCAGGCTAAGTTTGACTATACGCGAGGCTTCAAGTTTAGCACCTATGCTACGTGGTGGATCAGGCAGGCAGTAACCAGGGCAATTGCTGAACAGGGAAGAGTTGTCAGGGCGCCCGTGCATACGGTAGAGGGGCTTGCGAAACGAAAGCGTGACGAACGCAGATTCATACAAGAGTTTTATGCTGAAAACGGCTATGAGCCGAGCGCTGCGCAGATAGATGCAGCGCTGGGACCACTGAGCGAACTGCTGCAGGCCGCGCAGGATACGGAGCAGGTCGCCTCGCTCGACCAGCCCTGGGGCGACGACGAAGACGAAAGCACGCTCGGCGACCGGTTAGCGGACCGCTCGCCCGGCCAGGTGGTGGCGGCAGAGCGACAAGCCCTATTGGAGCAGATAGAACGATGCCTGGGAGTACTTAGTGTGCGGGAACGCATAGTTATAGGGCTTCGGTTTGGCTTAGGCGACACGGAGGAGCATACGCTTGAGCAAGCAGGCAAAAAGCTGGGTATCACGCGTGAGCGCGTCCGGCAGATAGAGGTCGGGGCTATGTTGAAGCTGCGTGCACCCGAGTCAAGTGGGGAGCTACGCGATTTTGTGAGCTAGCGTGTTGTTGCGCTTTTGACAGCATAGGTGGTTTAATAGGCTTATGCTTATAAACACAAACTCATCCTCACATGGAATGCGCACATTTTTTGCCGGTCTGGCTGGCACGTTTGCGGTGTATTTATTATTAACGAGTATTACTGCTGTGTGGCTCAACCGCACGCTTACCGATACCCCCACCTTCGTGCGGACGGTGGCACCGCTGGCAACGAAGCCGGCAATACAAAAATTTGTCGCCAAGACCGTGGCCGAGGCGATGCTGAACGGCAATCCGCCCGAGCAGGTCGCTGCTACGTTGCCGGCTGCTGTGCGCCCGGCGCTGACTGGGCTTGCGGGTCCGCAATTGCAGGCGGCGCTGGAGCCTGCGTTGGAGGCGCAAGTGTTGCAAGTGGTGCAGGCCCCAGGCTTCGCCGCGCTGTGGACGAATACGCTTACCACTGCGCACCAGACGCTTATGAGCCAGCTGAACAGCGGCAACAAGCAGGACATGGTGCTGGACCTTTCGCCTGCTGTCGCCGGGGTTGTGACTCAGCTGCGGACGACCGAGTTGGGCCCGGTTATCGCCCAGGCAAACATCCCGGCTGATCTCGGTAAGGTTACGGTGCCGAGTAAGGCGTTTGCCAATATCTACCGGTACTATCGGCAGTTCGAAACATGGACGATTGCTGTTATTGCCGGAGCGGTGGCGATGTTTGCGGTAGCAGCGTTGCTGTCGGTGAACCATGGTAAGACAATCCGGCGCGTTCTAATGACCGGCGGCGTCCTGGCACTGCTGCAAGGTTTGCTGCTGGCGTTGCCGTGGCTGGTGACCATCTCGCGCGTAGACGCCACAACCGAAGTGGCGATAAAGGCGATAATCGAACAGATTGTCCGTAACCTTATGCTGCTGAGTCTGGCGGTTGGGGCAGTGTGCATTGTTGCCGCGCTAGTAAGCGCGATTATTTCGCGGCTAATGCGCCGTTCGGTTACTCCTGTGCCGGCCGAGAAGGTGACAAAGAATCCTTCTAGATTAGCTTGACACAGGTCACACATAGGTATACTTTTACTATGTAACTAGTAAAATAGTAGTAACGTGATACATTTTCGTCTCAATACTCATAGCGGCGTGCCGCCTTACCTGCAAATAGTGCAGCAGGTTCGGCACGCTTTGCAAGTGGGCATGCTCCAGGCTGGCGACAAGCTGCCGACGGTTCGGGAGGTAGTGGCGCATGTGCCTATCAACCCTAATACGGTATTCAAGGCATATCGCGAGCTGGAACGCGAGGGGCTGGTGAGCCCACGCGCGGGCGTTGGTACCATCGTGCTGGGCCGTCCGGCCGGACCGCCGCCTGCCGAGCAGGCAGCGCTGGCGGCAGACCTGGCGGCTTGGATACGCCGCGCCAAAAGTGTGGGTATGCACGATGATGCGATAGAAGCGTTGCTGCAGGCTGTTGTACAGCGGAAGGAGAAGTAGTGGGTACAGTACATAGTGCCGTTCAGACCGATGGCCTTGGCAAGCAGTATGGGTCGTTCTGGGCGCTGAGAGATTGTTCTATTACAGTACCGGAGGGTAGTATATCGGCGTTGGTCGGGCCAAATGGCGCCGGTAAGACGACGCTGTTGAAGCTGTTGGTTGGGCTGAATATGCCCAGCACTGGAACCGGAATGGTGCTTGGTAAAACACCGCAGCAAGGTGGGGAGTTTTTGGCGGATGTGGGCTATCTAGCACAGGAAGTGCCGCTGTACCGGCAATTTAGCGCCGCCCGCCATATTGTTATGGGTGCGAAACTGAACGTACGGTGGGATGCTCGCTATGCTACAAAACGATTGAACGATTTGCGTATTCCGCTTGATCGGCCTGTTGCCAAATTGTCGGGTGGTCAGCGGGCGCAAGTTGCGTTGGCGCTGGCATTAGCAAAGCGCCCGCGCTTGTTACTCTTGGACGAACCGGTAGCGGCTTTAGACCCACTAGCGCGCGTGGAGTTTTTGTCTTCACTCGCCCAGGCGGTTGCTGAAGCAGAGGGCAAGCTGACGGTCGTAATGTCGTCGCATTTACTAGCTGACCTAGAGCGGGTGTCCGACCACGTTATTATTTTGGCTGAAGCCAAAACGCAGCTGTGCGATAGCATCGACCATGTACTGCAAACACACCGCCTGCTAGTCGGCTCACGGCGCCAGGAAGCGAATGACGCATATACGGTGATTCAGGCAACGCATACAGCGCGGCAATCTACGCTGGTGGTGCGTTTACATCAGCCACATTTCAAAGACCCTCATTGGCAGGTGCACGTTCCGAATATTGAGGAAGTCGTCCTGGCGTATATGGGGCAGGGACAATTGGAACGTGAAATGATCATGAAAGGAGGGGCTCGATGAACTGGCTTTTATGGCAATTGCACCGCAAGCAGTTTGGCTTTGCCCTACTGGCGTTGGCCGTATTTGCAGCCGTTGCGATCCCCGTGGGAATACATATCACCGATGTATATCATCATGCGCTAACGACTTGTTCGCTGACGGCTACTTGCGACAACCTCGGCAGCATACTGTTCCAGGGTGATGGTGCATTGTTTGATGGTATGGCGTTGGTACCAGTGGCTATTCCGTTCCTTCTAGGGCTGTTTTGGGGCGCGCCACTGATTGCTAAAGAGTACGAGGAAGGCACAAACAAGCTTGCATGGACGCAAGGTGTGACGCGCCGGCGATGGCTAACCGCAAATATTGTGTGGATGCTTGTGTCGGCGGCCATATTCGGCGCGGCTACCAGCCTTATTGCTACCTGGTGGGGCCGTACGCCCAACGCACTGCACATGTCACAGTTTTCACCCGTGGAGTTTGATGGTGCAAACCTTATGCCGGTGGTGTACAGCGTTTTTGCTGTGGCCCTCGGCGCCTTGTTTGGCGCCTGGTTTAAGAAAGTGATGCTGGCACTGGCAGTGACGCTAGGCGTGCTGGCGGTGATACAGATTGGTATGGCGCTTGGCTTGCGGCCGCTATATCAGGCGCCTGCGATACAACGTACCTCGGTCGAAAACAGTCGCGACCCCAGCGGGCAAGTATGGATTCTGCACGATGATATAGTAAACTCGCACGACCAGCCAGTAAATCTGGCAGAGCCGACCCCTGAGTGCGGCGGAGTCGATAGGCAGGACGATCGTAAGACCGGCACGCTTGTGACGTGTCTGGCGGCACACGGCTATCAATGGAAGACGGTATATCAACCGGCCGACCGGTACTGGAAGTTCCAGGTGATTGAAGCCGGGATATATGTTGCCGCGACGGCGGTAGCGGTGGGCGGGACCTATGCGTTGGTGCTGAAACGCGACGCATAGAGAACAGTATTCTAAAAAAGCGCATCCGCGGACTGCGGGTGCGCTTTTTGTTTCGGCTGTTTTATGCAATACTATGAGCCAGCGACCCCACACGGTATAATCCGAAGGGAAAGCAGTTGGCGCCTTGGCGGAGTGGTTACGCAGAGGTCTGCAAAACCTTTTACACCGGTTCAATTCCGGTAGGCGCCTCCACGTCACAGTACCTTCCAGCCTACAGCCGCCTGCCCGAAAAACAAGTTTCCGGCCAAGCGGCTGTAGGCCTTGCAGGACTGCTCCTTACAAACATTCAAACGCTCCGCTGGTTTGAATGTTCGAATCAGAGTCACACCTCAAGCTTGCGACCTGCAAGTAAGGTATATAAGCACGTATCTTAATATTGCGATTTCCCAAAATATCAAACCAAGGAGTCCGCCAGCCGGCGGACGACTGTTTGATATTTTGAGAGGACAACCCTAGCCATAGGCCGAAGCTTTTGTCCGACAACGGCGGGCAAAACGAGGCTTAGGCGCAAGGTTCGACGTGGGGCGTTAGCTTAGCTGGTAAAGCGCAGCATTCGCATTGCTGAGACCACCGGTTCGAATCCGGTACGCTCCACCATTTTGGTTTATTTTCAGATACTTCTCTGTCGCCTGTTGTACAATTAAGTGCATGCCTGATATGGTTTATGGATTTATACTCAAACATCCGCGGGTGAGCGGTGTGCTTGCTGCGATCTTAGCTATTATCCTGGGCAGTTTTTTGTGGTGGCGGGTGGTATGGGAGCGGCCGCAGCGTGTATTCATGGATATGCTGTCGGCAAATCTGTCCGCTGCCAGTGTGCTCAAGACGGTTAGTGCGAAGGACAATGGCCAAAGTGTCAGCCAACAGGCAAGACTGCAAATGGGTGGTACCAACGCCGCCGATTGGCTGGTGACGGTGGCGCAGACAGGTTCGTCGGTGACTACCGAAAACATCGGTACCCCAACTACCGGCTATATCCGCTATGCGCATATAGATACCGTGATCCAAAATAACGGCAAGCCGTTTGACTTCTCAAAGGTGCAGGACGTATGGGGCAAGAGCGATGGAAAGACAGACCCCTCGCTCAACCACCTTTTCAGCCAAACACTGCTGGACATCAGCAGTGCGCCCACGCCGCCCATCGGCAACCTGCCAGATAGCCAGCGCCAGAACATTCTGACATACATGCAGACCGAGAAAATATTTTCACCCGATTACAGCAAAACCAAGCGTGAGAAAGTAGACGGGCACGACGTGTATACCTACCAGGTAGCAGTGCAACTGGGCGCGTATGTGCGCATGATGCAGGCCTTCGCCCACTACGTTGGGCTGCGCGACTTAGATACACTTGATCCCAGTCAGTATTCAACCGTGCCGCCCATTACGGTGACCATGTCGGTTGACCGTGCATCGCACCAGCTGGTTCGTGTGGCATATCCGGGTAGCGGCTTTGCTCAGGGCTATAGTGACTGGGGTCTGCAGACGCCCATCACCATACCCACGCATACTATCCCCACTACCGAATTGCAAAACCGCATTCAGGCCCTGAACAGTAGCGCTGCTCATGCGTAGCTGCTAGCGTAGGCACTACTTGCAATGTGGGGTTTAGTATAATACAATGCCGCACGATACGGCTAAGGTAGTGAGTAAGGAATGTGAAAATGTCTGAATCGTTTTCTGATAGGATGCAGCGTGAAATACGGGAACGGGCGCAACAGGCAAGAGCGGCTTTCGTGGGCAGCGTTATTATGCGGATCCGACATGCCTGACGTTCCAGCGGAATCTCACCGTTTAACGGTATTCCCTTCTAGATGGGTACCCGAAGAACAGCGCATTATTGAGCAGTTGGAGCCAGCCGATGGTACGCCGTTCGGCGAAGGCCTTATCGGTAGAATCTACGATTACGTACACGGACCTGGGGAATACCAGCGGCAGATACAGCAGGGCGAAACGGCGGATGAGCAACTGACGCCGTTTGAGCGAAGTCTTCAGCAGCGGATGCAAGACTACGCTAACCAAAAATAGGCAGCCATGGCGCACTGTAATATATAGCCGTCAAGCCGCTGTTTTCTGGCGTTACTACGGTATAATTATTGCATATGCAAGTTATTGTTGACGGGCTGCTGACTACGTACGAGCGGAGCGGCAAGGGTAAAGCGGTGGTGCTGTTGCACGGCTGGGGCGACCGCGCTGCTGGACTACATGCGATACAGGCGGCGCTCGCCAAGCAGTACGATGTGGTATCGCCGGATCTGCCCGGCTTTGGCGGTACGCAGGCACCAAAGGATGTATGGGGTCTGAACGAATATATCCAATTCGTGGATCACTTTTTGGCGAAAATTGGCTGCCGCGAGATATACGCCTTTGTGGGGCACAGCAACGGCGGCGCTATGGCCGTGCGCGGTATTGGCCAGGGCATGTTGAAGGCTGATAGGCTCGTGCTGCTGGCCAGCGCCGGAGTGCGCGGCGAATACCAGGGGCGCAACCGCGCCCTGCGCTACATTACCAAAGCAGGCAAGGCGCTGACAATGCCCTTGCCGGCCGGCATAAAGAAAAAATTGCGCCGCAAAGTGTATGACGCCATTGGCTCCGACATGTTGGTGGCCGAGCATTTGCAGGAAACATTCAAACGGGTGGTGACCGATGATGTCCGGGCTGACGCTGTAAAGGTGGCAGTACCTACGCTGCTTATCTATGGTGAAACCGACCGTGCCACACCGGTGCGCTATGGCGAGTGGTTCCATGAGCTGATTGAGGGCTCTACTCTGGAAGTGTTGCCGGGCGTCGGGCACTTTGCGCACCTAGACCGCCCGCACGAAGTAATGCGCGCCATAGAGGAGTTTTTGCGATGATACTATCCGCCATCACCAGCCCGTATTTGCCGCAATACGCAGTCACGTTGGTATACATGCTGCAAAGCACTGAATACCATGCCCGGCCATACCTGGCATGGTATTGGCGTACGCAGGATTTCTCTAAAGTCGCCAAGCGTCGTCAACTGTGGCGAACGCGTGCCGCACAGCTGCTGCTGATTGCGGTATATGCCGGTATGCTGCTACAGATCGCTTTGGGTGTGCTGTTGATCGCGCTATGGCATTGGCGCGGTCTGGCGGGCGGCTGGGCGTTCGGCCTGGCGCTACTGGTATCCTATCCGGTAGTATGGGCGCATTTGCTTATTGTGCCGCTAGTGCTGGGGCGGGTGTTGATTGTAAAACCGCGCGAGCATCGTGCCATACTGGCCGCCGAGCAGATATTTAAAAACCACAAGGGTGCCAAGGTAGCCATCGCTGGCAGCTACGGCAAGACCAGCATGAAGGAATTGTTGCTGACTGTGTTGCGCGAGGGCAAGCGCGTGGCAGCCACTCCTGCAAACAAAAATGTGTCCATCAGCCATGCCCGGTTTGCCCGCACACTGACGGGTACCGAGGACATTTTGCTTATAGAATACGGCGAAGGCGCACCTGGCGATGTGGCCCGGTTCGCCCGGCGTACCCACCCCACGCATGCTGTTATTACCGGTCTGGCTGCCGCACACCTAGATCGATACAAGACGGTCGCCGCGGCAGGTCAAGACATCTTTAGTGTTGCTGCGGTGCTGCCCAGTGAAGATAAGTGTTATGTGAATGCCGAATCCCCTGCCGCCGAGTCGTTCATTAAGCCTGGTTTCATACAGTATAGCCGCGAAGGCGCATTGGGCTGGAAGGTGCACGGCGTAGAAGTGGGTATCAGCGGCCTGAGGTTTTCGCTGAAAAAAGGCAAGCATACCCTCCATCTGACCAGTGGCCTATTGGGCAGGCACCAGCTGGGGCCGCTGAGTCTGGCGGCGGCACTGGCGCATGAATTTGGGCTGAGCTCTGAGCAGATTATTGCCGGCATTGGCAAGACACAGCCGTTCGAGCACCGCATGCAGCCTTACCGTTTAGGCGGCGCCTGGATTATTGACGATACGTATAACGGTAATATAGAGGGTATCCGCGCTGGTACTGACCTGTTGCGTGAGCTGCCCGCCAAACGCAAGATGTATGTGACGCCTGGTCTGGTAGACCAAGGCGCCATGACTGTAGCCGTGCACGAAGAGATGGGCCAACTGATCGCCACCTCTGGCGCTGACGTGGTGGTGCTGATGGATAATTCCGTTGCGCCGCTTATCCAAAAAGGTCTAGCGGCCGCCAACTATACCGGCGAAGTGCGCATAGAGCCAAACCCGCTGGAGTTCTATACCAGCCTGACGCACTTCGTGTCTGCCGGCGATGTAGTGCTGATGCAGAACGACTGGCCCGACAACTACATCTAGCAACTAGTGACCATACAATAAATGGAGGGTCTGCGGCAGACCCTCCTGATACCCATGCTACTTATGGATATTACCGTGTTTTATGCTACTGGCCGCTGCCACCTGGCAGCAAGCCCTGCAGAAGGCCGAGTGCGGCCGTTACGGAAGCAGTAAGCGCGACGCCAATTGTTATTCCTGTCATGTTCCTCCTTCGTTATGCTGGCATGTGGTGCACCACGTACTATATGGTATCGTCGCAGCTTATAGGCTGCTGTAAGGTATCGTTTACAAAAGTTGCCTAATATTTCGCATTGTCGCTGTCTGGAGCTGCTTATGTGTTTTTGATGCCAGACTCGTGTACAATACATACTTCAAGCAAGAAGGAAGGGTACGTGTTTCTATGGAGCAACAGCCTCAGGGTAGTGAAGTGGCGCGCATGCGTGAACGGATAGAGCTGGAGCTAAGATCTGCTCAAAGCGCCCTGTCAGATCCGGCAATCACAGCACCTCACAGATTTATAGAGCAGCGCTACCGCAATATTGGGAGACTGCAGAAATATCTCGGGAAGCTGACTTCTGAGGAAGAGGCTCTGCGAACGGTAATTGATATCAGCAATGATGTCATCGATCCGCCGGCGCAAGGAAAAGAGTGATCCTGCATCCTCTGTGCTTGCCTTGGGGCTTGCGCCCTCGTTGACCACTTTATATGTGCCGCGTAATTGGGCACATATCCACTTTAGGTAGGTAAATAAAAGTTAGATTGCTGGGGTTAAAGGCATATGGACGCTGTGTAGGCTAATCTTTACCCTTGAAGTAGTGTCCGAGAACAAAGGCCAATATCGGGGTAATAGCACTTGAAATCATCATGAAACCGTCCCGCAGGCTTATAGTATCCTTAGCTTGGAAATAACGTACTGATATGAGGTTGTATAGTAGTACGAATAAGAGAAAACACGCTAAGAAGTCGAAATAGTAACAGATAAACATTTTTGCCAGATCGGATTGGGTCTGCGCTTTATGCTGTTTTGGATCAAAGTCTTTACGTCTTATGAGTTCCGCAACACCCTTTTGTATGGTACGCCATTCGTTAGACGTCACACCATCTGGCCGCTTCTTTAGCGACTGAAGCTTTTTAAGCGACTCGTCCAGATCGGTCATTACTTAGCCCTACTTCAGTGCTGATTCCACCATCTCATCGTATGACTTAAATAAATCTTCGGTCTGGGAAACTAGTTGGGCAATGGTGCTACGTAGGTCAGCGATTTGTTTTTCGAGCTTTTGCTTAAGCTCTTTTTCCGTTTCGCTATCACTGATTGAATTGACAATCTTTTCTAAACCTTGCGCCTGTTGTACCAGGGTTATGATAGTATCAACATTGCCTTTAATGAGGTTGCGTATGTTCTGGTAATTGTCCTGTATGCTCGGCTTCATGTGCATTTCCTCTTTATCGCTCTCAGTATACTGCATGCGGATTCACCCCGCTACCTGAATCCATGCTACAATAACCCTGTCTAGATTTTTCATCGAAGCAGGGCATTTTCATACCCAGTAAAAGGGCAGCATTGCACTTAGTTGGGTATATCCCTGCTTTGAAAGGTCTAGACAGCCGCAGTGCTGTCCTTTTTATCTCTATGGACAGCTTGCAATTAGGTAACGGAGGCCCGCAAGCATGTCACAGAGGCAACAGAGCAACTTAATATCATTTATAAAGAAAATGGCATTTGTAGCACTTCCTATCGTAGTTGGCGGTGGTGTTGTATGGTATACCCTTGCTTTATCTCACGCCAGCCCTGCACCGCTGCCATCAAGCGCTAAACAGTCAGGCAACGGTCCTGCGGCTTGTGATATTGGTCCTCTACAGATGCTTTCAGGTCATTGGACA